>CALOFD010000064.1:0-43348 GCA_942492505.1 Thermoanaerobaculia bacterium | reverse complement strand
AATCGACTTCCGCACCCGTTCGGAAGTTGCGGGTCTCGAATCCGAGCTGGCCGAGCGCTTCCTGCGCAGCGATGAGGAGATCTTCTCGCAAGTCGAGATTCGCGAGTCAGAGATTGAGGCCGGTGTGGCGCGCTCGCGACAGGAGCAGACCTCGGGACTTGCCGATGTGCGTTCCGATGCCTCGGACCACGAGATTGAATTGCTCGACATCCGTCGGCGGAGAGCTGAATTCGACGTTGATCAGGCGCGTGGGGCACTCGCCGCCCTCGAGATTCGGGCCCCGCATGGTGGCATTCTGAGCTGGCTACAGGGGGCATCGGGGTGAGATCCTCGCGAATTGGTGATGAGGTCTGGAGCGGTCAGGGCGTTGTTGGAGATTCCCGCATCTGCGTTCGATGGATGCGGAGATCTTTGTTGTCGAGGCCGATGCCGGGGGTCTGCGCGAAGGTCTGGCAGCGACAGTCCGGCTCGACGCTCACTCCGATGCCGTGTACTCGGCCAGCGTCGGTCAGGTCGACGCTGTCAGTCGACGCCCCTTTCGCGGCTCACCAACGCAGTACTTCGGGGTTCGGCTGCTGGTTCAGGATCTGCCGATCGGAGCAAGCGAAGCCCGGCCGGGGAGGCTGCGTGCCACGGTTGAGCTGGAAGCAGCCGTGACCGTGCCTGGTGTTGCCGCGCCAGGCGGTGTTCTAGTCCGGAGTCGAAGACCTGGGCGTGGGTTCAATCGGGAGAGTCGTTCGAGGCCGTCGAGGTCGCGCTGGGACCGGTCTCGCCGGGCCTGGCGGTGGTCGAGTCGGGTTTGGGGGCCGGCGACGTGGTGGCACTCGAGACGGCCGTCGGGCGTGCCTGGCGACCACGAGGTCGTGGCGCTTCTCGAGGCCGAGTCCGGGTTCGAGGCGGGAGGCTGATCGGTGGATCTTCGAGAAGCCCTGCTGACGGCGCTGGCGGATCTCTCGGCCCACAAGCTGAGATCGACGCTGGCGATGCTGGGTGTGGTCTTCGGGGTCGGGGCGGTGATCGCGATGCTGTCGATCGGCGCCGGAGCCGAGCGGGAAGCGATGGAGATGATCGGCCGACTCGGCGTCGACAACGTCATCCTCAAGGCGCGAGAGTTCGACAGCGATCGGCTGTACGAGATCCGGGAGAGCTCTCCGGGCCTGTCGCCGCGCGACGCCGAGGCGATCCGCGAAGCGATTCCCGCCGTGGGTCGGATCAGTCCGAAGATCCAGATCGAGCCCTGGGGGGTTCTGCGGGACGGCGTTTCGACCGAGGCCGTCCTGCTTGGAGTCGGTCCTGAGCATCGCGAGGTCGAGCCGGTCGAGATCGCCGAGGGTCGCTTTCTCGACGAACGGGACCACCGGGATCACGCGGCTGTCTGTGTGATCGGTCCGAAGGTCGTCGCGGATCTGTTCGCCTACGAACCCGCGGTCGGCGGCAGGATCAAGGTCGACGACGTCTGGCTGACAGTCGTCGGGGTCCTGGCCGCCACCCATGGTGGGCCGGACGACGACGAGGAGGCGGCGGCGCCGTCGACGGACGACCGCATTCTCGTGCCGGTTTCCACGGCGCTGCGCAAGTTCGATCGCAACCCGCTCGATTCGCCCTATTCCGAACTCGTCCTGCAACTGACTCCCGGACGAGAGCGCCGAGGGCGGCAGCCGCAGCGTGGCGGTGTCGCGTTCCGTCGAGCGTCTGCTCGATCATCTGCATGCCGGAGAAGACGACTACGAGGTCGTCGTGCCGCAGGCCCTGCTCGAGCAGAGTCGCCAGACCCAGCGTTTGTTCAATCTGGTGATGGGCTCGATCGCCGGCATCTCGCTGCTGGTCGGGGGCATCGGCATCATGAACATCATGCTGGCCTCGGTGATGGAGCGCACGCGGGAGATCGGCGTCCGGCGGGCCGTGGGAGCTCGCCAACGCGACATCCAGGTGCAGTTCGTGGTCGAGTCGTTCACGATCTCGTTGCTCGGTGGAATCGTGGGAGTGATCGTGGGTTTCCTGATCGCGTTGGCCATCGCGGCGGCCGCCGACTGGCCGACGGCTGTCAGTCCGCTGTCGATCGTCCTCTCCTGCGCCGTCGCCATGGTGGTCGGGGTGACGTCGGGGCTCTACCCGGCGGTGCGTGCTTCGAAGCTCGACCCGATCGAGTCGCTGCGCTACGAGTAGTTTTGGCAGGACCCCGGGTCGGCGGGTCGCAGAGGTCGCGGGCGGGCGGCGCTAGGATGGCGAGTCATGAACCGAGACATCTTCCTGCAGAGAGTCGAACGGGATCCCGCCTGGGACATGGTGATCGTCGGCGGCGGTGCGACCGGCCTCGGGATCGCGATCGACAGCGCTTCACGCGGCTACCGAACCCTGCTGCTCGAACAGGGTGACTTCGCCCAGGGAACCTCGAGTCGCAGCACCAAACTGGTGCACGGCGGAGTCCGCTACCTGCAGCAGGGCAACGTCTCGCTCGTGCTCGAGGCGCTGCGGGAGCGCGGCCGGTTGCGCAACAACGCGCCCCATCTGGTCCATGACCTGCCGTTCGTGGTGCCGAACTACGACTGGTGGGAGGCGCCGTTCTACGGCATCGGACTGCGTCTCTACGATGTCCTCGCCGGCCGCCTGGGCTTCGGAGCGTCGCGCAATCTGTCCCCGGCGGAGACCCTGAAACGTTTGCCGACGCTGGAGACCGAGGGCCTTCGGGGTGGCGTGCTCTACCACGACGGTCAGTTCGACGACGCTCGTCTGGCGATCACGATGGCGCGCACCGCGGTCGACCTCGGAGCCACGGTGCTGAACTACGTCCGCGTCGTCGGCCTCGACAAGCAGGACGGCATGGTCAGCGGAGTTCGGGCGATCGACGAGGAGAGCGGCGAGTCGATCGAAGTGGCGGCTCGTGTGGTGATCAACGCCACGGGCGTCTTCAGTGACAGCGTTCGGCGGCTCGACGAGCCCGATGCGGCCTCGATGATCCGGCCCAGTCCAGGGTGTCCACCTCGTGCTCGACCGCGAGTTCCTGCCGGGCGACAGCGCGATCATGGTTCCCCACACCGACGACGGCAGGGTCCTCTTTGCGATTCCCTGGCACGATCGCGTGATCGTCGGCACGACCGATACCCCGATCCGCGAGCCGCAACTCGAGCCGCGAGCGTTGCCCGAGGAGGTCGAGTTCCTGCTCGTCCATGCTGCGCGCTACTTGACGAAGGACCCCACGGCCGGCGACGTTCGCAGCGTGTTCGCCGGACTGCGGCCGCTGGTCGGCAGCAGCGACGACCAGGACTCAGCGGCGATTTCCCGCGATCACACGATCCTGATCTCGTCGGCGGGATTGGTGACGGTGGCGGGCGGCAAGTGGACCACCTACCGCCAGATGGCCGAAGACGCCGTCGACCAGGCCGCTCTGTTGGCGGCGCTCGAAGAGCGGCCCTGCGTGACCCACGATCTGCACCTGCACGGCTATCACCGCAGCGCCGAGGAATTCGGGCCGCTCGCGGTCCATGGCGCGGATGCGCCGGCGGTGCGCGACACGATGGCTGCCGTGGCGGGCGGCGACGAACTCCTGCATCCGCGACTGCCTGCGCGCCTGGGGGAGATCCACTGGGCGGTCGAACACGAGATGGCGCGGACAGTGGGCGACTTCCTGTCGCGGCGCAGCCGTTCCCTGCTGCTCGACGCCCGAGCCGCGATCGAGATCGCCCCGCGAGTGGCTGAAGTCATGGCCGAGGCTCTGGGGCGGGACGACGACTGGAGAGACTCGCAGGCAGCGGCGTTCGTCGAGTTGGCTGCGGGCTACCTTCTGGGAGATCCCTGATGGACCGTCGGCAGTTCATCGGAGTCGACATCGGCGGCACCCGGATCAAGGCGGTGCTCGTCGATGATGCCGGGGTCGTGATCGAGGACTCGGAGCGCTCGACGCCGCCGGAGCGAAGCGAACTGATCGCTGCGGTTCGTGACGTGGTGAGTGAGCTGACGCCCTCGTCGGCCCCGCTGCCCGGGGTGGGCGTGTCGTCTCCCGGTCTGGCGTCTCGCGATCAGCGCAAGATCGTCTGGATGCAGGGCCGGATGGAGAGCCTGCAGGGACTGGTCTGGTCCGAGGCCCTCGAGGAGTTGTGCTCCGGCCCCGTTCCGGTTCTCAATGACGCTCACGCCGCGACCCTCGGAGAAGCGTGGATGGGGGCCGCGCGCGGTGCCGAGGATGTGGTGCTGTTGACCCTCGGCACGGGCATCGGGGGCGGCATCCTGGTGGGCGGCGAGTTGCTGCGCGGGCATCTCGGACGGGCGGGCCACCTGGGGCACCTCTGCCTCGATATCGACGGGCCTCCCGACATCTGTTCGACTCCCGGCAGTCTCGAAGAAGCGGTGGCCGACTGTGGCGTGCCGCGCCGCACTTCGGGTCGGTTCTCCACGACCCGGGAACTGGTCGAAGCGGCGGACGCCGGGGACGTCGAAGCGGTCGACCTGTGGCGGCGTGCGATTCGATCGCTGGCCTGCGGCCTGGCGTCGATCATCAACGCGGTCGATCCCGAGATCATCGTTCTCGGCGGCGGGATCATCGCGGCCGGCGACTCGCTCTTCTCGCCGCTGCGGGATGCGATGGAGGAGGTCGAATGGCGGCCGACCGGGAGCGCCGTTCCGATCGTCGCGGCGGAGCTGGGAACTTTCGCGGGCGCTCTCGGCGCGGCTCGTTCCGCCATGCTGACGGCGCTACGAGGGGACTAGGATTCGCCGACCGGGGTGAGTTCGATTTCCAGGGTGAGCTGGTTGGCGATCTGGTCGAGGCGGGCCGCCAGGCGGTGGCGGTCGACGCCGTCGGGAAGACTGACGGTGGCGCGGGCGCTGAACAGGGATTCTCCGCTCATCGGGGCGCTGATGCATTCGGTCTGCAGTTCTTCGACGTTCACCCCGAGCGCCGCGAGGGCCTGGGTGGCCTCGCGGACGATGCCCGGCCGATCGGGACCGAGCAACTCGAGGCGCATCAGGACCGACCGGCCCGGCCGCCCGGCGTCGGCCTGCTTGACGATGAGGCGCAGGCCCGACTGCTCGAGTCCCGCCAGACTGTGCAGAAGGGCCTCGGCGCGATCCTGGGGCACGTCGATACGCAGGATGCCGGCGAACTCTCCGGCCATTCTGGCCATTCGACTCTCGAGCCAGTTGCCGTCGTGTTCGGTGACTCGTGACGCCACCGCTTCGACCAGTCCCGGTCGATCCTCGCCAAGCAGGGTGAGTACGTAGGAGACGTTCATGGGTTCAGGCGAGGCGCTGGACGATCTCGGCGCCGGCCTCGGCCAGCACGCGGTCGTAGCAGTCGATGACCTGTCGCACGTAGGCTCGCTTCTCGATGTAGCTGCCGGGAAAGAAGCTGCGCTTGAAGCCGTGGATGATGACGTTGCGCAGTTCCGCAGCAGTCAGGCCGAATGCCTTGCAGGCCAGGGAGATCTCCTGGGTGACGGAGGTTCGCGAGACGAGTCGGTTGTCGGTGCACAGGGTGACCGAGAGCCGATCGCCCACCATGCGTCCGAAGGGGTGGTCTTCGACTCGGGTGAGCTCGGGCATGGTCTGCATGTTGGAGGTGATGCACACCTCGAGAGTGATCCGGCTGTCGGCGATGTATTCCGCGAGGCTGGCGACGTAGCGCTCCGGGTCGGTGTGCTGGACCTTGTCGGCCTCGTAGAGGTGGGTGCCGTGGCCGATGCGGTCGGCGTTCAGCGAGGTGATCGCCTGGAAGATCGATTCGGGCCCGTACGCCTCGCCGGCGTGGACCGTCTTCTTGAGGAAGTTCTTGTGGGCGTAGGCGTAGGCCTGGATGTGGTCCGAGGCCGGGTGGCCGGCTTCGGCTCCTGCCAGGTCGAAGCCGACGATCGGCAGTCCTTCGCGGTCGCGCGCGGCCACCACCGACCGTGCCAGCGCGAGGGAGGCGACTCCGAAGATCTGGTTCCTCGGCCAGTCCTCGAGCACGGCCATCAGCGCCTCGTGGTAGCGCGAAAAGCCCGGCGTGAACATGCGCATGGCGCAGGTGATGATGCCGTAGTTGAACCCCGGCTGCAGGCCGTTGCGCACCGCCTCGGTGGCGTGGTGTTCGGTGCGAGCTCGTGCCAGTCCCCGATCGACCGCCTTGAGGACCCGGGTGATGTCGAGGCCGGGTCGGATGTGCAGATGGGGTGCGAACCGGACCTCGATGTAGCACACGCCCTCGGCAAGGCAGTCCTCGGCGAGTTCGTAGGCGACCCGTTCGAGCGCCTCTTCGTCGCGCAGGACGGCGCAGGTGTAGGTGAACCCGTGGAGGTACTCGGTGAGGTCGCGGTAGCGCCGCTTGAAGACGAGGTCGAGCAGGCCTTCCGGGGTTTCGGACGGGAGTTCGACCTTCTGGTCCCGGGCGAGTTCGATCAGGGTGTCCAGACGCAGAGAGCCGTCGAGATGGAGATGGAGGTCCGATTTCGGCAGACGCCTCAGCAGCTCGTCCTGGTAGATGGCCTCCGGCATGATCGGATTCTACTCGCGTTGAGCGCTCGCGGTGGGGTGCCACCTGCATGTCGTGAAGCGGCGGTCCGCCGCGCCGGTGGTAGATTCGGCGTTCCCATTGACGACGGAGGATCTTCGACCATGGCCGACCGTACCTTCCCCGTGGAAGCCAGCCACATCATGATGTTCGCGCGGGCAGTCAACGACGCGAATCCGATCTACTCCGATGCCGAATACGCGAAGACCACCGAGCCGGGCAAGATCATCGCCCCGCCGACCTTCGCCCAGTCATCGGCCCAGTTCGACCCGGACTATTTTCTGCGACCGAAGGTCGATCAGCCGTGGTTCGGATCGGGAAAGACGCCTTCAGGTATTCCCGCCGGGAGTCCAGGCGGACCGAGCGGCGGCCTGCACGCCGAGCAGGAGTTCACGTACCACCGGCATCTTTCTCCGGGCGACGTCCTGTCGGTCGAGGTCAAGCCGGGAAAGTCGTGGGAGAAGGAAGGGCGTCGAGGGGGCAAGCTGACCTTCAAGGAGACGATCACCGAGTACCGCGACCAGAACGGCGAACTGGTGGTGACCGCACGCGGCGTCGGCGTGATTCCGGAAAAAGTCGTCGAGCAGGACTGAGGAGAGAAACGATGGCACTCAAGGCAAGCGAACTGACGGTCGGGCAGACGCACAGTGAACAGATCGTCGAGAACCTGACGCGCACCCAGCTGGTGATGTACGCCGGGGCGTCGGGAGACTACAACCCGCTCCATTCCGACGAAGTCTTCACGACCGAGGTGGCGGGCTACCCGTCGGTCTTCGCCCACGGCATGTTGACGATGGGCATGACCGGAAGGATGCTGACGAACTGGGTCGGTGACGGAAGGCTGACCCGTTACGGGGTCCGCTTCACCGCCCAGGTCTGGCCGGGCGACACGCTGACAGCGACGGCGAAGGTGACCGACATCCGCGAAGAGGACGGCCAGCATCTGGTCGACCTGCAGGTGGTGACCCGCAACCAGGACGATTCGGTCGTCATCAAGGGCAGTGCGACGGCACGGGTAGACGCCTGACCTGCGGTCAGCAATCCGCCTGACCTGCGGTCAGCAATCCGTCTGACCTGCGGTCAGGATCCGGTGGGCGGGGTCGATCCGCGACTTGCGATGAAGTCGCGGATCGCCTGGCGGGCGGCCTCTGAGAGCAGTTCGAATCGCACGGCTCCGACGCCGACGCCGTCCTGGCGAACCACGGTGGCGCGAATGCCCTCGAGCGTGGGCCCCCGACCGATTCGGAATCTCAGGTAGAGACGGTCTCCCGGGTAGACCTCGCGAGGCAGGACCAGGGCCATGCCGCCTTCGTTGACGTCGACCGCGGACGCCGCCCAACGCGGATCCTCGGAATCCTCGTCCGTGCGGATCTCGACGTAGATGTCGGTGATCGGGGATCGCGGCGTCGCTCGCCGCTCTCCGCTGTGGGGTTGGTCTGGCGATGCGGGGTCTGACGACATCGGGTTCCTCGAACTCGGTTCTACGGTCGGGTCAGGGGTGGCCAAGTATACTTCTCATGATTCCGAACAGCCGGTGTCGAGCCTCCGGACGAACTCGCGAAGGGGCGCGATCGACCGCCCCGGCCCAGAGCGGGCAACGTCGCCGGGTCGAGAGGGCGTGGAGCGTCGAGGAGAACCATGAGCCACCCCCCTTCGCCCCGCACGGCAGGTCGATTCGAGACCCTCCTGCTGCCGGCGATCATCCTGCAGTCGGTACTCATCGGTGGCGGATATTCGACGGGACGCGAGGTGGTGGAGTATGCCGGCCGCTTCGGCAGTCGGGGATGGTGGTCGGTGCTGGTGATCTTCCTCGGCTTTTCGCTCATGTCGGTGTTGAGCTTCGAACTGGCTCGTGTGGCTCGGGCCTACGACTACAAGAAGTGGGTCCGTGAACTGATCGGTCCGTTCTGGCCGCTCTTCGACGTTCTGCTGGTGGTCATGGTGATGCTGGTGATCGCGGTGATGATGTCGGCGGTCGGCACCGTCCTCGAGCAGACCCTGGGAATCCCCTCGATGCTGGGGATCAGCGTCGCCGTCGGAGTGGTGGCAGCGCTCAACTACTTCGGCACAGGAGTGATCGAACGGTTCAAGACCTGGGGCACGCTCGCCCTCTACATCGGCTACGTCGTCTTCGCCCTGCTGGTCATCCGGGGGCGCGAAGCGACCCCGGAAGCGGTGACGGAGTCATCCTCGACCTCGCTCGGCGCGGTGTTGTTGGCCGGCGCCCTCTACGTCGGCTACAACTTGTCGGTCTACCCGACGGCGCTGTTCGCACTGCATCGTCAGACTCGACGATCGGAGACAGTCATCTCCGGAATTCTCGCGGGACTCCTGATGACTCTGCCCTTCGTTCTGACCCTCATCTGCATTCTCCGGATGGGGGCCCCTGAGAGCATTCTCGCGGCCGAGGTTCCGTGGTTGGTGATGCTCGAGGGACTCGGCGGCCGCTGGGTGGTGCCCTTCTTCGGCGCCGTGGTCGGCTGGACCCTGGTGGAAACCAGCGTAGGCTCGATTCACGCTCTGCTCGAGCGGGTCGATCGGCATGGGGACGACATGCCGCACTGGGTGGTGCCGGCTGCGGGGATGACGGCCCGTCGGCGGGCGGTCCTGACTGCCGGTTTGCTGGTGGGAGCCGTCGTGCTCTCGAGAGTGGGCATCATCGCGCTGGTGGCGACGGGCTACGGTCTGTTGGCGTGGGGGTTCATCTTCCTGCTCGCCCTGCCGATGCTGACGGTGGGCGTTCGTCGGATCCTGCGGGGCTGAGGCCCGGTTCCGGGAGATCACGGCCGCCGTTGCCGTCCTCGGGGGGGGTGACGAGGGCGCCCTGCCTTCTCCTTCCCTCTGCGATCTTCCGATCGTCCCGCCCCCTTCCGGCTCGCGCCGGTTCCCGATTCTCCTTCCCCCCGCGGTTCGAACCGCCCTGCCCCTGCGCCTCTCGTCGCCCCTTCCGGCTCGACTAGACTGGATGGATGCCTTCGGTTTCTTCGCCGTGTGCTCCCCTGGGTCGACCCGACGACGTTGTCGAGGCCCTGACGCGGCACCGTCGTGAGCTCGTGCAGTGTGCCCGCTGTCCCCAGATGGAGGGGGCGGTCGTTGCGCCGCCATCGGTGGCTTCGCGAGTTCTGCTGCTCGGCCAGGCGCCGGGACCGCATGAGGCGAGACTGGGAAGGCCCTTCGCCTACACCGCCGGCAAGACTCTCTTCGATTGGATGGAGCGGGTCGGATTCGATGAGAGGCAGTTCCGCGAATCGATCTACATGGCGGCGGTCTGTCGCTGCTTTCCGGGCAAGGCGAAGGGAGGTGGAGATCGGGTTCCCGATCGCGCCGAGATCGAGGCCTGTGATCCCTGGCTGCGCCGCGAAGTCGAGATCCTCGAGCCCGAGTTGCTGATTCCGGTCGGAAAGCTGGCGATCTCTCGGGTGTTGCCGCCCGGACCGCTGGTGGAGAGCGTAGGGCGACTGCATCGAGTGCGGTTGCACGGCATCGACATGGACGCGGTTCCCCTGCCGCACCCTTCGGGGGTCTCGGTCTGGCCGAAAGTGGAGCCCGGAAGGAGCCTGTTGAGGCAGGCGCTGGACCTGCTCGCGGGGCATCCGGCGATCGTGCGGGCGGCCTCTCTGTTACGCTGAAAGACCGATCCCTCGAACTCGAAAGGTCGCTGCGGGCGACGGTCCCTGGCCAGGAGGTGTGATGGCCCGTCGATTCCCGTTCGCGACCCTAGTCCTGACGTCGCTCCTGGCCGTCTCCTTGATCGTTCCGGCCTGGAGCGCGCCGACCCAGGCCGTAGCCGCTCTGGTTGCCGCCGATGACACCACACGCACGCTCGAGGCCATGGTGCCCATGCGCGACGGTGTTCGCCTGGCGACCACGATCTACCTGCCGGAAGGTGGGGGACCCTGGCCGGTGGTGCTGAGCCGGACGCCCTACGATCGAACGCGCTCGGCGCCGACCTCGGAGCGCTACACCTCGGCCGATTTCGTCTACGTCGTTCAGGACCAGCGCGGTCGCTATGCCTCCGAGGGTGAATACGTCCCGCACGAGAACGAGATCGAGGACGGTTACGACACGGTGGAATGGGCGGCCGAACAGCCGTGGTCGACGGGCAGGGTGGGCATGACCGGCGCTTCGGCGCTCGGAATCGCCGCCAATCTGGCGGCGTCCTCGGCGCCGCCGCATCTGACGGCGGCCTACGTGGTCGTGGCGCCCCAGAGCCTGTTCTACGAAGGTCGCTTCATCGGCGGCGTCTTCAAGGAGGCCGACACCGGCAACTGGATGCGCGGCCAGGGCGTCTCGGAGGAGGCGATCACCGCCTATCGCAAGCGGGTTCTGCTCGACGACCGGTGGCTCGAAACCGACACGATCTTCGTTCGACCCCGAATCGAGATCCCGATCTACAACGTCGGCGGCTGGTACGACCTGTTCTCTTCAGGCAACATCGACAACTTCCGCTATCTGCAGGAATGGGGTCGGCCCGGAGCGAGAGGGCGCCAGAAGCTCATGATGGGGCCGTTCGGCCACGGCCGGGTTCAGGGTGACCTGGTGTACGAGGGCACCGAGGGGCTGCGCGGCAATGCGGACGAGGAGATCCGCTGGTTCGACTATTGGCTCAAGGGCGTCGACAACGGCATCATGGAAGAACCTGCGGTGACGTGGTTCCAGATGGCGGCGGCGCGCACCGGCCACTTCTCCGACAAGAACGGCTGGCGCCGGGCGTCGACCTGGCCGCCACCCGAAGCGCGCCCCCAACGTCTGTATCTGACGGATGGGGGAGGCCTGAGCGTCGATCCGCCCGCCGCTTCGAGCAGTTCGACGGCGTGGAGCCACGATCCGACCAACCCGGTGCCGACGGTGGGAGGCCTGAACCTCACCCTGCCGCTCGGCCCGAAGGACCAGCGTGAGATCGGCGATCGGCCGGACTATCTGCGCTTCGTCAGTGAACCCCTGAACGAGGACCTGGTGGTGGCCGGCAAGATCGATCTCGAACTGTGGGCCGCCAGTGACGGCCCCGACACCGACTTCATGGTGAAGGTGGTCGACGTCTATCCTGACGGCTACGAAGCCCTGGTCCTCGACACCGCCCAACGCGCTCGCTACCGCTGCGGACGTCGCAGCAAGGACGTCTGTATGCTGACTCCGGGTGAACCGACCCGCATGGACGTCGATCTCTGGTATTCGGCGATCACGTTCGAGAAGGGGCACCGGATCGCCGTGCATGTGGCGTCGAGCAACTACCCCCGCTTCGAGATCAACCCGAACACCGGTGAGCCTCCTGGTGAGGAGACGCTGGCGCCGAGGGTGGCACGCAACCAGGTGTTCCACGACGCCCAGCGCCCGACGGCCCTGATCGTTTCGGTCCTGCCCTGAGACCTGCCGTTTTCGGTCGGCCGCTGCCTGACCGGCTTCGCCCGTCCTGACGAGGAAAGGCCCCGATCCCTGGAAGGAATCGGGGCCTTGGTATTGGCTTGTGCTCAGGTGGCTATGGGTCTCCCCGTCAGGAGAGTCGGTCCATTGCCACGAGCGAGTTCGAGAACTCGCCAAGGATGGTCGGGATCACCTGCTACGGGGCAGCCACCTCCGACAAGCCGTGTTTCTCTAAATCCACTGGATCACCTCCTTCCTGGGCGAGCCACAAGTTCGGCGGGACCCAACCCACCCGCTCTCCGAGAGCCGCCCAAAGCTCCGGAGAACGCCATGGAGACATCTGATGTAGAGATGTGCATGGGTGCTTCGTTGACGAAATCTTGGATGATTCCTCCCGCTCATGTCAAATTCCCGGGTTCGCAGGCCGGCCGGTCGTCGTGAGTCCACGGTAGTCGGCGGCCTGGCGGCGTTGGCAGGAAGGCCTCAGCGCTCGGCTGGAGAGGCCTGCAGCAGTTCGAGTTCGCCGCCTTCGAGCAGGCGGTAGCGTCGGTCGGCAGCGACCTGCTCGAAAATCTGACGGGTCTGGCTGGTCGGCCACCAGACCTCGATCCGCTCGATGGTCGCGGCAGCGCCGACTCCGATCTGCTGGACGAGGGGTGAGGATCCGAAGCTGCCGCCCGAGTTGACGTGCTTGAAGACGGTCCGGGATCTGCCGCCCTCGTCGATCTCGAGCCGGATACGGGCGCCGATCGCCGAGCGGTTGGTGGTCGACCCGACGAGTTGGATGCCGATCCAGTGGTTGCCGAAGCCGGGGTTCTCGAACACGGCGTTGCGGAAGCGGTCGCCTGGAAACGCTCCCCCCATCTGGGCGAAGACGTCCTGGTCTCCATCGCGATCGTAGTCCGCGAACGCGATGGCGTGTCCCTTCTGGAGGTGGCCGAAACCACCGGGGATGGTGACGTCGACGAAGCCTCGGCCCTCGAGATTGCGGTAGAGCACGTTGGGCATCAGCGCCTCGTAGTCGGGGTAGCCCGTGCCGAGGTAGACGTCGAGCCAGCCGTCGTTGTCGACGTCGCCGAAGTTGGCTCCCATCGGTTGGTGGAATCGGGAGATTCCCAGTTCTCGCGCCACGTCGCGGAAGCCACCGCGGCCGTCGCCCTTGTAGAGGGCGCTCTGTTCCCATGGAATGGGAGCGCCGAAGTAGCTGGCGGCGACGACCGCGACTCCGTCCACGACTCCGCGGTAGGAGGGGACGTAGAGGTCGAGGGAGCCGTCGTTGTCGTAGTCGAAGAACCAGACGGGGAAGCTGTCCGTGGGGGTGGCGACGCCCGAACTCTCAGCGACGTCGGTGAAGCGGCGGCCCGAAGGAGCGGGGTCGTTGCGGTAGAGGCGGTTTCGACCGCCGAGCGTGGAGATGTAGAGATCGGGATCGCCGTCGTTGTCGTAGTCACCCCAGACCACGCCCTTGACGAAACCGCGGTGGTCGATGCCGGATTCGGTCGAGACGTCGGTGAAGCGTGGAATCCCGTCCTCGGCGACGCCGTCGTTGCGGAACAGCTGACAGGGAGCCGCGAAGTGCTGCTCGCCGTCTTCGTTGCCGACCGCCAGGTCGAGGTCGCCGTCGTTGTCGTAGTCGGCCCAGGCGGCGGTCTGGGTGGGGAAGGCGGGGTCGGCGAGGCCGGCGGAGTACGTCACATCGCGGAAGTGCACCTGACCGTCGCCGTCGACTCCCTGATTGAGCAGGAGCGAGTTGGGATGTCGACCGGCCACCGACAACCAGGCGCCGCGCAGCACCAGGACGTCGAGATCACCGTCGTTGTCGACGTCGCCCTGGATCAGATTGAGCCCGCCGAAGAGTCCTGCGAGGCCTGCCTCGTCGGTGCGATCTTCGAAGGTTCCGTCGCCGTTGCTGCGGAAGAAGCGAATGGATTCGGCGGTGTCGAAGGTCGAAGTGATGACGTCGAGGTCGAGATCGCCGTCGAAGTCGTCGACGATCATGCCGCCGAAGAGATTGAAGGTGTCCAGACCGAGGCGGGGAGCGATGTTCTCGAAGCGCGGGAACTCCGCGCCGGGATCGAAGACCTGCGGCGGGATCAGGAAGTCGCGGGGGACGGAATCGGGGTACTCACCGAGGGTCATGTAGGCGAGGTTCATCAGCCAGAGCGCCTTGGCGCCGATCAGGTCGGCGGGGCCGCTGTGTTCGACGATCTGTCGAAAGGCCGTGATGGCGGCTCTCGAGCCGGACGGGTCGCGATGGATCGCATCACCGCGCAGCGGCAGGATGCAGCTCCCCGGCACCGACTGATGAGTGCAGTTGGCGGTCTCGCCGCGGCGTAGCTGCGCTACCCCGAGTCGAAAGACGAGGCGATTCGCGTCCATGGTCGACAGTCGGCCGGCGAGGGCCGGCAGCATCGAGTACGCCTCTTCGTAGAGCGCGATGGCCTCGCTCTCGTTGCCCAGGCGGAGTTGCTGGTGGGCGGCGGCGCCGAGTTTCTCGAAGCGCTCGAGTGGCGGCGCGGTCGACGGCAGGGAATCGAGTTCGGCCTGGGCGCGACGCGCGGCGGCTCCGCCGAGCCAGTTGTTCTCGCTGTCGGTACGATCGCGAATTGCGGCCAGGGTCGTCAGCATTCGTTGATGGGAGCGCTGCGCGGCGTCCGAGGTCGATGTCGCCTGGATGGCGGCGGCTCTGGAAGGCTCGGCGGTGGCCGGTGTCGTCTTCTCGCTGCACGCGCAGAACGGCAGGACGAACGCGATGCACCAGGCCCTCGCCACGACCGTGGAGTGTCTGGATGGCGGGCACCGGGGCGACCTTCGATGGAGGGCTGCAGGCATGGCGTTGCGACCTGGAATTGTACCGCCGTGCGACCCGCCGGGGCCTTCGCTAGACTTCTGGGATGGGCCACGGTCACGCGCACCCTGCACCCCCGTCGTGGAATCGGGCGTTTGCCCTGGGCATCGCCCTGAACGTCGCTCTGGTGGTGGCCGAGGGTTGGTGGGGCTGGAAGGTCCAGTCGCTGGCCCTGATCGCCGACGCCGGACACAATCTGAGCGACGTGCTCGCCCTGATGCTGGCGTGGGGAGCCGCCGTCCTGTCGGGAACCCGGCAGACGGAGCGGCGTACCTACGGACTGCGCCGCGCTACGATCCTCGCAGCACTGGTCAGCGCCGTTCTGCTGCTGGTCGCCCTGGCAGGCATCGCCTGGGAAGCGCTGGCCCGGTTGCGACAGCCGGCGCACGTCGACGGGATGACCGTGATCGTGGTTGCCGCGATCGGCGTCGTGATCAACACTCTCACGGCCCTGCTGTTTCTGCGCGGTCACGAAGACCTCAACATCCGCGGTGCCTTCCTCCACATGGCGGCGGACGCCGCGGTCTCGCTCGGTGTGGTCGTGGCTGGAGTCGGAATGATGACCCTGGGGTGGCTGTGGCTCGACCCGGTGGTGAGCCTGGCGATCGTCTCGGTCGTGCTGATCGCGAGTTGGGGTCTGTTTCGCGACTCCTTCGACCTGGCCCTCGACGTCGTTCCTCGAGGCATCGATCCCTCGGCGGTGCGTGGGTTCCTGTTGGATCGGCCGGGAGTCGAGGACGTTCACGATCTGCACATCTGGGGTCTGTCGACCACCCAGGTGGCCCTGACCGCTCACCTGGTCGTTCCCGAGGCCGCGGGCGACGAGTTCCTGTCGCACCTGGATCACGCTCTCGAGCAACGTTTCGGGATCCACCACTCGACGATCCAGATCGAGCGCGGCGATCCCGAGTTCCCCTGCCACCGGGATGGAGAGTGCTCCTAGCGGCGGCAACGCTTCGCATTGCGGCAACCCTTCGGATTGCGGCAACGCTTCGCGAACTGCTGGCATGGAAAACCTTTTGGGTTGCGGCGCGAACTTCTGCGGCCCGTGCGGTGGGGCTGTCCAGGTCGGGGCGGGAGGGGAGCAGCCCAACCAGACCATCGCTACGAAGATCTACTGCCCGTGGCGGGGGGTGTCTAGATCAGGGCGAGAGCGGAGCAGCCGAGCCAGATCGCGCCGACGAACATGGCGATCATCAGGGCGATGCCGAGGCCGACGACGATCACCGGGACCAGGACGAGGCCGATGGGAATCAGGACGATCATGGCGACCAGGGCCAGCAGGCCGCCGATCAGGGCGATGGGGATGAGTGCGATCTTGAAGGCGATCTTGAGAACGCTGAAGACGACGGCGCCGATCACGAGGAGCACGAAGCCGACGGCGAGAAGGGCGGCGAATGCGATCAGTTCGAGCATGGTCTTCCTCCTGCCAATGCCTACGATGAGAGGGTGGAGAAGGTTTCCGGCGAAATAATGCAGTAACGTTGTTCGTCTACCGGGAAACGACAGTTCCCCGAAATCCTCAGCCAACCACCATCGAGGTCGCCCATGAAGTCTACTCTCTCTCCCCATTCACGCTGGCTCCTGCTCGGCGGAATCAGCCTTCTCTTCTGCCTTGTCCTGGCCGCCGGCGCTTCGGCAGCCGACGGCGAACGCAACCTCGCTGCCGCTGAGCCGGAAGACGTCGGCATGAGTTCGGAAGGCCTCGAAGAAATGGACGCGTTCCTGCACGGACTGGTCGACGAGGGACAGCTCTCAGGCGTGGTCACCGCCGTCGCCCGCCACGGCAAGCTGGTGCACTGGGATGTCTACGGCAAGCGCAGCGTCGAAGAGGAGCTGCCGATGACCGACGACACGATCTTTCGCATCTACTCGATGACGAAGCCGATGGTCGGCGTAGCCCTGATGACGCTCTACGAGCAGGGCAAGTTCCAGCTCGACGATCCGGTCTCGAAGTACATCCCCGAGTTGAAGGGGCTGCAGGTCGCCAGGGAGGACGGTCCGGACGGCATGCCGATCACGGAACCGGCCGGGCACGAGACCACTATTCGCGAGCTCGTCAGCCATACGGGTGGTTTCACCTATGGACTGTTCGCCCGCTCGCAGGTCGACACGCTGTACCAGAAGAATCAGGTGATCGATCTGACGCAGCCGCTGTCGGTCTTCATCGAACGGCTGTCGCAGATTCCGCTCAAGACGCAGCCCGGGTCGACCTGGGAGTACAGCGTCTCGGTCGACGTCCAGGGCTACCTCGTCGAAGTGCTCTCCGGCATGACGCTCGAGGAGTACCTGCAGAAGACCGTCTGGGAGCCGCTGGGAATGAAGGACGCCGGCTTCTGGGTGCCGCCCGAAAAGGCCGACCGCTTCGCCCGGATCTACAACGGTCAGCTGCAGAGCGAGCCGAATGGCGACGACTATCTGACCAAGCCGGCCATGTTCATGGGAGGCGGCGGCATGGTGGCGAACACCATGGACTACCTCCGATTCGCGCAGATGCTCCTCAACGGAGGCGAGTTGGACGGCGTCCGGATCCTGAAGCCCGAGACCGTGAAGCTGATGATGACGAATCAGTTGCCTTCGAACATCCCCCAGATCCATCCGATGGTGGGCAATCCCGGCAACACGTTCGGGATCGACCTCGCCATCGTCGACAAGCCGACCGGTCAGGTGGATCACCTCCTCGGCAAGGGGGAGGTGTGGTGGTACGGGATCGGTGGCACGTGGTTCGGGGTCAATCCGATCCAGGACACCGTGGTCGTCGGCATGATCCAGTCGCGTGGCGGGGCTGGAGCGCGTGAAGCTCGCATCGGTTCCAAGAAACTGATGTACGACGCGATCACGAAGCCGGTGAACTGACGGCATTCGCCATCGACTCGACGCCGGCCGGCGGCAACGCCGGCCGTTTCGCGTTGAGCGGGAATCGAGTCCAGTCGACCTGGCAGTCCTCTCGGGGGGACGGTCCTTGCGCGTGCTCCGACCGTTCGAGTCGGCTCAACGCTGGGGTCGGGCGCTGTGAGGCCTCATCGGGTAGTCTTTCCTGCGCCGCTGAACGTTGGCAGGTGAGAGGAGACGAGATGAAGAGATTGTGCGGGGCCCTGGTTGGGCTCCTCCTGATGGCGGGTTTCGCATCCGCCCAGACGAAGGTCTTCCGGGGGGCGACGGTGATGCCGATCGCCGGCGATCCGATCGAGGACGGCGTGGTGGTGGTCGAGGACGGCCGGATCACGGCGGTTGGGTCCGCCGCATCGGTGAGCGTGCCGAGCGGCGCCGAGGTCCACGATCTTGCCGGCAAGGTGCTCATCCCCGGCATGGTCGACACACATTCCCATATCGGCGGCCCCTCGGGCGGCGACTCGTCGAGCCCGCTCAACCCGGAGGCGCGCTCGCTCGACTCGATCGACATCCACAGCGATGCCTTCTGGCGCGCGCGCACCGGCGGCATCACGACCCTGAACGTGATGCCGGGTTCGGGGCACCTGATGAGCGGCCAGACGACCTATCTGAAGCTGCGCAAGGACCCGAGCACGATCGAGGACTGGCTGTTCTGCGACGACCCGATCAACGGCATCTGCGGTTCGATGAAGATGGCGAACGGCACCAACTCCATCAGGGAGCCACCGTTCCCGGGGACACGTTCCAAGTCGGCGGCCCTGGTGCGGGGACTCTTCGTGGAGGCGCAGAACTATCAGGCGAAGCTCGAGAAGGCGGCCGCCGAAGGTGGCGACCCGCCGCCCCGTGACCTGCGAATGGAGGCCATGTTGCAGGTTCTGGACGGCCGTCGCCGGGTGCAGCACCACACTCACCGACACAACGACATCGTGACGGTCATCCGGTTGGCGGAGGAGTTCGGGTTCGATCCGGTGGTGCAGCACGGCACCGACGCCTGGAGGGTCGCTGACGAACTCGCCGCTGCCGGCATCCCGGTGTCGATCACCTACATCGACTCGATCGGCGGCAAGGAAGAAACGCTGGGATGGAACATGCGCTGCGGAGCGATTCTCGAAGAGGCAGGCGTCGATGTCAGTTTCAATACGGACGACTCCATCACCGATTCACGACGATTTCTCCGCTACGGCGCGATGAACGTGCGCTACGGGATGTCGGAAAAGGGCGCCCTCGAGGCGCTCACGCTCGCTCCCGCGCGGGCGCTCGAACTCGACGACAGGGTGGGCTCGATCGAAGTCGGCAAGGACGCTGATCTGGTGGTGCTGTCGGGGCACCCCTTCAGCACATACACCGTGGTCGAACAGACCTGGGTGGAGGGTGAGTTGATCTACGATCACGAAGACCCGCAACAGAGGAAGTTCTCGACCGGAGGCTTCGACGTCTACCGTTCGGCGACGGCAGAACACCTGCACGGCGTCGACGTGGGAGGTGGCCGATGAGTCGCTGCAAGACGATTTGGGTTCTGGCGCTCGCGCTCGCCGCAACGGTTCAGGCCCAGGACCTGGCGGTCCGGGGAGAGAAGGTCTACACGGTTTCCGGCGCAGCGATCGATGACGGTGTCGTGGTGATTCGCGACGGACGGATCGTAGCCGTCGGTCCGGCCTCGGAGATCTCGGTGCCCGCCGGCATGGTCGTGCTCGAGGCCGCCGTGGTCACCCCGGGCCTGGTGGATGCGCACACCACCGTCGGGCTGTCGGGGGTCCAGAACGCCTCGGCCGGCCAGGTTCGTGACCAGGACCAGTTGGAGAAGTCGGCGCCTCTGCAGCCGGATCTGCGGGCGATCGATGCCTACAACACGCAGGACGGTCTGGTGGAGTGGGTGCGGCAGTTCGGCGTGACCACGATGCATACCGGCCATGGCCCGGGCGCGGTGATCAGCGGCCAGACCATGATCGTCAAGCCGTGGGGCAAGACCGTCGAGGATGCGATCGTGGTCGAGGAACGCGCCGTCGCCGCCACTCTCGGTGCGAGTGTCAGCTCGAACTTCAAGTCCCCGGGAACGAGAGCCAAGAGCGTTGCCATGCTGCGCCAGGCCTTGATCGACGCCGAGGCCTACCGCGAGAAGCAGGCTGACGCTGAGAAGGCGGGGCCGCGAGACCTGTCCAAGGAAACCCTTGCCAGGGTTCTGGACGGCGAACTCGCCCTGATGTTGACGGCTCACACGGTGACCGACATCGCAGCAGCCCTGCGCCTGAAGGAAGAGTTCGGGATCGACCTGTGGCTCGATGGGGCCTCGGAGGCCTATCTGATCGCGGAGCGGGTGGCGGCGGCGGAGGTTCCCGTTCTACTGCACGCCCCGATGATGCGGGCTGGAGGCGAGACGAAGAACGCCGCCATCGACAGCAGTCGACGCCTCCAGGAAGCCGGCCTCACCTACGCGATCCAGACCGGCTTCGAGGGCTATGTTCCCAAGAGCCGGGTGCTGCTGTTCGAGGCATCGGTGGCAGCCGCCAACGGTCTGGCCTTCGACGACGTCTTGCGAGCCATCACCCTGACCCCGGCCGAGATCCTCGGCGTCGACGATCGGGTCGGTTCCCTGGAGGTCGGGAAGGACGGCGACCTGGCGCTGTTCAGCGGCGATCCATTCGAGTACACCGAGCAGATCTGTGCAGTCGTGATCGAGGGCGTGATCGTCAGCGATCAGTGCTGGTAGCGGAGCCCGGTGCACTCGGCTTGCGCGAGCGAGCCGGTTCCCGAGCTCGACGCCACCTCCTTCAGACTTGCTCGTACCTGAAGCAGTCGGTCACATGGTCGTTGACCATGCCGGTGGCCTGCATGAAGGCGTAGCAGATGGTCGTGCCGACGAAGTTGAAGCCGCGCTTCTTGAGATCCTTCGACATGGCGTCGGATTCGGCGGTCGAGGCGGGAACTGCCGCCAGGGACTTCCAGGCGTTCTTCCTGGGCGTGCCGTCGACGAACGACCAGATGTATTCGTCGAACGAGCCGAACTCCTTGCGGACGCTCAGGACCGCTTTCGCATTGCGGATCGCCGAGTTGACCTTGAGGCGGTTGCGGACGATTCCCGGGTCGCTGAGGAGTCTGGTCACCTTGGCTTCGCGGTAGCGGGCGACCTTGATGGGGTCGAACTCGTCGAAGACCTCCACGTAGCGAGCCCGTTTGGCGAGGATGGTCGACCACGAGAGGCCGGCCTGAGCCCCCTCGAGGACGAGGAACTCGAACAGGCGTTGGTCGTCGTGGAGGGGCACTCCCCACTCCTCGTCGTGGTAGGCGACCATTTCGGCCTTCGAACCGGCCCAGCCGCAGCGGTGCAATCGGCTCACTGGCCGCCTGCCGTCGCCTGGGCGGCTTCGGTCGGAGAGGGATCCTCGACCGGAAGGGGTAGACCGCCATGCAGCGCGAACCACTTTGCTATGCGCGGCGAGACATCCATGAGGAGCTTGGGTTCGCGGGGTCCGTGGGGTGTTCGCGGGTAGACGATCATCTCGGTCGGGATGCCGCGTCGCTGAAGGGCGACGTAGAACTCCTGTCCCTGCGTGAAGGGTACGCGCAGATCACGAGCGCCGTGGATGACCTGGGTGGGAGTGACCACGTTCGCGATCCGGTAGATCGCCGAGTGTCGTTCGTAGGTTTCGTAGTCGTCCCAGAACTCGCCGCCCATGTGCTGGGTGAGGTAGTCGGGGATGTCGGTGGTCGTCACCATCGAGACCAGGTTCGGCAGGCCGGCGCCCATGGAGGCGGCCCTGAAACGGTCGGTCCTGGTGACCGCGAACGACGTCATGTAGCCGCCGTAGCTCCAGCCCATCAGGAAGAGATTCTCCTCATCGGCGACGCCGAGCCCGATCACGTGATCGACGCCGGCCATGAGGTCGTCGAAGTCGCCGAAGCCCCAGTCCTCGATGTTGTCGTAGCGGAAGTCCTTGCCGTAGCCGCTCGAGCCGCGCGGGTTGGGCCGCAGGACGGCATAGCCGAGTTGGGCGAAGTACTGGATCTGGTAGATCGAGGATGAGCCTGTGAAGGTCTCCGAGAAGACTCCGCTGGGTCCGCCGTGGACGTTGAGGATCAGGGGTACCCGGTCACCGCGGCGATAGCCCACCGGGTAGGTGAGCAGGCCTTCGATCTCCCATCGATCGTCTCGGGAGCGCCAGCTCAGCAATTCAGTGGCGCCCATCGGAGGCCTGGGGACGTCCTGATTGGCAGCGCTGATCCGGCGCGGGGCCGGGTCGTCGGGAGCTACGACATAGACCTCCTGAGGCTCGTCGGAGGACTGCCAGACCCAGGCGACGGTGTTGCCGGTGGCGTCGAGCGCCGGCGAGGACGTCACGCCTTCGCGGAAGGGCGCGGAAGTCGGAAGGTCATTGACTTCGCCGGTGGCGATGCCCACTCGCAGCGTTCCTCTTCGGGTGTGCTCGGCCTCGCTGACGATCAGGCTCGCACCATCAGGCGCCCACGCGACGATCGATGCCTGTCGGTCGGGGGTATGGGGGAGCGCTCGAGGCGTTCCCCCGTCGGCGTCGATCAGCCAGAGATCGGCGAGTCCGACACGCTCGACGCGTCCGCCATGCGACGTGAAGGCGATCGACCGTCCGTCGGGCGAGTAGTGGGGGGTGCCGTCGACGCCGTCACGACGGACGAGCGGCCGGACGTCGCCGCCGGAGGAGAGGACCCAGGCGAGATCCTGTTGCGTCCCCGTGGTGTTGATGCGTGGGTCGGGCGCGAAGGCGAAGACGAGTCGGCTGCCATCGGGGGACCAGTCGAAGTCGGTGAGATGGAAGTCGCCCTCGGTCAGACGGGTCGCCTCGACCGGCTTTCCCGTCGACTCGGCCGGGATCGAATAGAGGTGGGAGAACTTGAAGTCCCGATCGACCAGGATGACGTCGGTCTTCTCCTTCTCCGCCGTCTTCTCCTCTTCGCTCTGAGGGTCGGGGGACAGGTAGGCGATCTTCGTGCCGTCAGGCGACCACTGGAAGGAAGTGACCCCGGCCTCGGCATCGGTGAGCTTCTCGGCTTCGCCGCCGCTCATCGAGAGCTTCCAGACCTGGGCCTTCGGCTCATCGCTCGAGTCTCCGCGGGCCGCGAGGAAGGCGAGCCAGCGTCCGTCGGGCGAGAAGGCGGGGGACGAACTCGACTCGTCGCCGCGGGTGAACTGGCGCCCCCCTGCGCTGGTGCCGTCGCTGTCGGCGACCCAGATCTGATCCACGAACTTCGAGTCCTCACCTTCGATTCGAGGCTCTCGAACGACCCAGGCGACCCGGGTCCCGTCGGCGCTGATTGCCGTGTCCGAGAGCGACCGATAGAGGATGCCGAGTTGGGGATCCCATCGGTCGGCTTCTCCGGCGTGTACGGATACGCCGGGAAGGGCGAGTGCCACGCAGGCGAGCAGGAGAATCGAAGGGTTCTTCATGGGAGTTCCTCAGCGCAGAAAGTGAGGAGGATCGTACCAGTCGCTCGAAGCTGCCAGGACGGTTCGCGGAATGGCGGGCCGGGGAAGCAGGCGCGGGGCCGTGTTGCTGAGGGATGAGGAGGTTCGACACCCCCTGGTGGGGCTCGGCGGAACCCGTAGCGTCGACTCGGAAGCCCTACAGGGGTTCACGCCCCGTCGTCTCGTACTTGTAGATCTCACGATCGAGGATCCTGAGGGTTCCCAGCACTTTCCTGAACTCAGCCATGTGGGGGGTGGAGAAGTGCTCTTCGAGGGCGCCGAGATCCTCCCATTCCTCGAAGACCCTGAAGCGGTCGGGGCGATCGAGGTCGCGGAAGAACTCGTAGGAACGGCACCTGGGTTCTGCCCTGGAGGCCTCAGCCATGGTTCGCGCTGCTCGCAGCGCGGCCTCGCAGTCGTCGGGATGAATCTCGAAGGTTCCGCTGACGATGAGCATCGAAGGCTCCTTTCGACCGATCAGAAGAGAAGTGCGACGGCGAAGATCGCGCCGCTCCAGAAGAGGGCGATGAAGGTATAGCCCATGATCCTGTGGACGCCGATGCCGGCGATCGTGAGCACCGGAACGATCGCCAGCGGCTGAATCAGATTGGTCCACTGATCGCCGAGGGCGACCGACATGGCGACGCGCGGCAGGTCGGCCCCCAGCTCCTGGGCCGCAGCCATCATGATCGGTCCCTGAACGGCCCACTGTCCTCCACCGGAGGGGATGAAGAGGTTGAGGAGTCCGCCGCTGAGAAGGCCGAAGAGCGGCAGGGTCTGCGGGTTGGCCAGGGACACGAAGAGATCGACGATCATCTGGGCGAGGCCCGAATCCCGCATCATCCCGGCGATGGCCGCGTAGAAGGGGTACTGGAGCAGGAAAGGTACGGCGATTCGGCCGCCCTCGACGATGATCTTGACGTAGCGGATCGGCGTTCCGGCGAGCAGGACTCCGAGCAGGAGGAAGGTGAAGTTGAGGGTGTTCAGGTCGAGCCCGAGATCGCGGCGGAAATAGTGGAGGAACAGGAAGAACGCGCCCCCGGCCACGATGGCCAGACTGAGGAGACGCGAGTTCTCCATCCGTCTGGCGGGGGTGCCGGAGTCGTCTCCGGGATCCTCGTCGTCGAGAGGGGAGCCGGTGAGTACATCGGGGATCTCTTCGATCGTCTCGTCGCCCCGAGGCCTGAGCGAGGCCATGACGAAAGGCAGGGAGCCCAGGACCACGAGGGCGACCGTGATGTTCCACGGCGTGAACAGCGTCTGGTCGATGGGGATGAGCCCGAGTTGGTCTTCGAGGAAATGCCCGGGGGTTGCGAGAGTGAGCGCGATCGAAGCTGAAAGTCCCTGGTGCCAGATCACGAATCCGGAAAAGGCGGAGGCAACCAACAGTGGGTAGTGGACCCGGATGCCGCGCTTCTTGCAGGCTTCTCCGATCGCTCTCGCCATGATGCCGGCGGCGATCAGGCTGAGTCCCCAGGAGAAGAGCGCGCAGAGTCCGGTGATGAAGCACGCCAGCGCGTAGGCGCTGGCCGGTCCGCGCGCCACACCGGCGAGTCGCAGGAGGAGGCGGCGCACCGGCGGCGTGTTGGCGAAGGCGTAGCCGAAGAGGAGAGTGAGGGTGATCTGGTTGGTGAACGCGAGGAGATCCCAGAATCCGTCTCCCCACGAGGCCAGCGCATCGGACGGCGCCTGTCCCGCGATCCCGACAGCGAGGGCGAAAGTGAAGAGGGTCAGCAGGATGGCGACGACGAAGGCGTCGGGCATCCATCGTATGAAGATGCGGACGAGGGTCGGGACGACTCGATTCATCGCTTCAGATCCTGCTTTCCGGGACGCAAGAAAGCGCTTCCCGAGGAGTTGGTTGGCGCGAAACTATCAGCGCGCCCTGCGATCCCCTATAGACTCCCGTCTATATCTGGGTCCTACGAGGTTCTACGGAGGCGTGATGAGCGAGCAGATGGGAGTTTTCGACGTGATGCACAACTGCCGCGCGATGCGGCGGTTGAAGCCCGATCCTGTGCCCGAGGAACTGCTGGTGGAACTCGTGGATGCAGCCAACCACGGGCCCTCCGGCTCGAACCGCCAGATGGCACGGTGGCTGATCGTGCGGGACTCGGAGCAGAAACGAAAGCTCGCTGCCTTGAATCTCGAATCGGTCGAGCATTACATCTCCCCGCAGTCGTCTCGCCCGATGGAGCTTCCCCACCAGTCGATCGAGAAGCGCAAGAGAATGCTCGATGCGGTTCTGTGGCAGGCCCAGCACTTCGAGGACATCCCGGCGGTGATCGTCGCTTGCATCGAGTTCGCGCAACCGCCGACCGAGCTGGAGGCTGCGAAGGCGGGCGGTTCGGTATGGCCCGGTGTCCAGAATCTGCTGCTTGCAGCCCGTGCGCTCGGCCTGGGGGCCACGCCGACGACGCTGGCGCTGGTTCGCAGGCAGGCCTTCAAGGAGGCGCTCGAGATTCCCGAGGGCGTCGAACCGTACTGTCTGATACCCGTCGGTTACCCGCGGGGGAACTTCGGCCCGGTGGCCCGCATCCCGGCACGAGAGACGATCCACTGGGATCGCTGGTAGAAAAGACCTCCGGTCTCGTCCGGAGTTCGACATGCCTCAGGGGCGAGATCGTTCGCCCAGAGGGTGCCGGGCCGTCGAGGCCCGGTGGGATAGTCTCGGGATCGATGAGGAGCCTGGAACGTCGCGCTCCGGACGGGAGACACTGAAGTGCTTCGAGAGGACTTCGATCGCGATCATCTGGCCGTGGCGCGAGGGTTGGCACGGCTGCATCGGGCGATCAAGGAACGAGACTGGGACGCGGCTCGAACGACCGCCGCCGACGTCGATCGCCGTTCGGGAGCCCACATCCGGTTCGAGGAGGACGTCGTCTATCCCCGACTGGTGGCACGCCTCGGAGAAGCGGCGGTCGGTCGGCTCTTCGAACAGCACCGACAGGGACGAGAGCTGATCGAGAGGATCGGCGCGCAGCGGGAACTCGACGCGATCCGATCGGAACTGCTCGAAGGCGTCCGGTTGGCGGTCGAGCATCTGACGGCCTGTGGCTCGCTCTTCCATTCCATCGAAGAGGCTCGACCAGGTCCAGCGACGCAGGCGCTGGAGTTCTCGAAGCTCGAGGACGCGATGGACCAGTCGGTCTTCGTCGCGGACGAAGGCGTCGATGCCGCTCGATGACCAGCCGGGAAACTGGCGTCTGGGGCGAAGGGGATCTCCTGGGTCGTTCGGCTGATCTGCTCCACCCCGGCACCAGCAGCAGTGACTCTCTGTCCCGCTCCTCGTCCTCGCCGCCATCAGCGCGAAGGGGCGTTTTCGGCGCAGGATGCATCCAGGCCGCGTCCAGATCTCCGCACTTCGCCGGCCAGCAGTAGACCCGGTCCTCGGCGGACGTATGGATCGGCGTGGATGGGTACCTGGCGACCGGACATCCAGGTGGAACCTTCCCGGTAGCCGCGGTGAGACCGAGTTCGTGTCCTGACGGCGAATTCTCCATCCACATCGGCGCCGTCCTCGGTGACGATCCGCCCGCTCGCGGTGTCGGACAGTCGTCGTAGTTCGCGACCTGACGGAGGACGATTTCATCCTGATCCTCGATGCCTTCCAGCGATAGAGACCAGCGGCTTCGTCTTCGGGACGAACCTGGCGAACTCCAGTACGACGTCGCTGACGAACAGGGCGCGGAGGTTGGCTGCGGGGAGGCGATTCAACCTCCTGGACGTCCTGGAGGTCGAAGGTCTCGTACGGTTCGGCTGGTCTCGATGAAGGTCCCGTTTTCGGCCTACGTTATGGCGGTGGCTCGGTCGGAGCTGGGCGCCAACTTCGCTGCGCTGTCGCGCCGGAACGAGTCGGCCTTCTGGGCGCCGCTCGATCCGCAGTACAACCTCTTCCGGGTCTCGGAGGCGGGGGCGTTGTTGGGAGTTGCGCCCCCAAAGCAGCGCAACCTGCAACTGACGCCCTATGTGCTGGGTCAGGTGGCTCAGAGCCCGACGGAGGCCATCCCCGACCCCGAACAGGAGACGGACTTCGAGGTCGGAATCGACCTCAAGTACTCGATGACGCCGAGTCTGACTCTCGACTTCACCGTCAACACCGACTTCGCCCAGGTCGAAGCCGACGACCAGCAGGTCAACCTGAACCGCTTTTCGCTGTTCTTCCCTGAGAAGAGGCCGTTCTTCCTCGAGAACGCGGGTTACTTCTCGGTCGGCAACAGCGGCTCGGTAGATCTGTTCTTCAGTCGCCGCATCGGGCTCGATAGCGGAGAAGTGATTTCCATTCCGGTCGGCGCCCGGGTTTCCGGCAAGGCTGGAGGGCTGAACATCGGGATCCTCAACATGCAGACCGACGCGGTCGGCGAGATCAATGCCAACAACTGGGGGGTTGCGAGAATCAGTCGGGACTTCCCGAATCGCAGCCGGGTCGGCGGCATCTTCACCAACCGGGTGGGAACCGGAGACCTTGCGGAACCCGAAGACTACAATCGGGCGTTCGCCATCGACGGCCAGGTCGGAATCGGTCGCTACACCGATCTCTCGGGCTGGGTGGCGAAGTCGGAGACCCCGGACCGGCAAGGTCCCGACCATGCGTTCAGCCTGTTGGCCAGCTATGGATCTCCGAAATGGCGATGGCGAACCGACGTCACGGAGGTCGCCGAGGATTTCAATCCGGAGATCGGCTTTCTGAGTCGTTCGGACTATCGCCGGGCTTCCGGTTTCGTTCAGCGAACCTACCGCCCGGCGGACTTGGGCAAGATCAAGGAGATCCGTCCGCGGGTCTTTTCGAGCAATTTCTGGGATCGGGAAGGATTCCACGAAAGTGGCTGGCAATCGTTCGGGGGAGATATCGAGTGGATCAGCGGTTTCCGGGTCGGTGCGCGGGTGGATCACACGCTCGAAGGACTGAAGGAACCGTTCGAGATCTACGATGGGATCGTCGTCGCGCCCGGTACGTACTCCGGGCCGAAAGCGGAGATCTCGATGAACACCTCGAGAAGCCGATCGGCCAGCGGTGGTCTCAATTTCGAGTACGGCGACTTCTTCGATGGCACGAAGGCGAGTAGCGATGTGGGGTTGCGCGTTCGACTGGGCGACTTCCTGACCTCGGAACTCGGCTGGTCCTACAATGACGTCTCGCTGAGGGACGGAGACTTCCAAACGAACCTGGGGCGCCTGCGAGTCACCTACACGTTCACGACGTCGCTGCTGCTGCAGGCCTTGATCCAATACAACGACACGACGGAGGACGTTTCCACCAATCTGAGATTCAGCTGGCTCAAACGCTCGAATACCGGCCTCTTCGTGGTCTACAACGAGGTCCAGGAGTACGGAAGATTCGCCCTTCCGGTGGCGAACCGTTCGCTGATCATCAAGTACAACCGCATCTTCGACGTGCTGCGGTAGGCTGGGGGCATCATAGTGCTGAGATCCTCGATCGGAAACGCTGCGGTGTGGGCCCTGGGGCTGGCCTGGGCTTCGACGGCGCTGGCCCAGGACGAGGCCTGTCAGCAGTGCCATCTCCAGAGGGACCGCTCGAACGTGGCGGCCGGGAGTCCGGCCGATGTCCATCTACAGGACTTCCAGACCTCGAACCACGCCGCAGCTGGAGTGGGTTGTTCGGATTGCCATGGCGGCAACTCCGCGGCCTTCGATCAGGATCTCGCCCATCGCGGAGTGCTCAACTCCGATCACATCGAGAGCCGAACCCATTTCGCCAACCTGGCGGCGACCTGTGGCGCCTGCCATGGGTACATTTCGACCGCATTCGCCGAAAGCCGCCACAACGAACTCCTCGAGTCGGGAGATGGTCGGGCACCGGTCTGCACGACCTGTCATGGAACGGTTGCGTCGGCTCCCCAGATACCCCCGGCCAGGAACTGTGCCGTCTGTCATTCCGAAGATGGGAGTTCAGAGGCTCCGGCACTGCAGGGTCGGGGGAGCGAGCTCCTGGGGCAGATGCGCGATGTCGGCGTTCAGCGGCGCAAGGTCGAGAAGAAGCTACGCAAGATCAAGGACCCCGATCGCCGCCATCATGCCGAGGTCGCTTTCCACCTGGCGGATTCCAATTTCCAGGCAGCCGCCGAGGCTGGCCACGCTTTCGACTGGACCGACTGGGAGCAGGCGATCGACCGGTCGCGGACCGGCTTCGAAGTCGTGATGAAGCTGATCCAGGGAAAGTAGCAAAGCCCGATCTTCAGGGTCCGGCAGCAGTCTCCAGTGAGATCCCGGAGAGTCGCGGGAGTTGGAACAGGGTCCGCCGGACCTTCTTGACGTAGTTCCGGGTCTCTTCGAAGGGTGGGATTCCCTGATAGCGATCGACGGCACCCTCGCCGGCATTGTAGGCGGCGAGAACGAGCGCGGGGTCCTCGTCGTAGAGGCGGGCGAGCATCTTGAGGTGGCGCGCGCCGACGTGGATGTTCTGATTCGGTTCGAGCAGATCGGATCTCGAGGCGCCGTACATCCTGCCGGTGGTCGGCATGATCTGCATCAGGCCGAGAGCTCCCTTGTGGGAGCGCGCCTTGGGATTGAAGGCCGACTCGACGGACATGACGGCGGCCAGGAAACGCGGATCGATTCCGTGCCGTCGGCCGGCTTCGAGGGCCACCTCGCCGAAGGGAGTCCGCGGGGCCTCGGCGCCGGCTGGGAAGTCGAAGGGGCGTTCGTAGGCCCAGCGCGCCCGGCCGCGGGTGGCCGGGACGCCGCCGGCGGGCGTCGGCGCCACGATGATCTCCCAATCCTGGGCCGGGAACTCGAACTCGGGATTGCGGGTCGGCTGAACTCGTGTCGATTCGTATCGGCGCAGCACCAACCACCCGACGATCCCGACCACGATGATGACGATCAGGGCAATGGCGAAGGGACGGTTCGAGGGGGCTGTGTCGCGCGACGGAGCCGCCAGTGCGACCCTGGCTTCGTCGTCCTCCTCCGCCAGCGCTGTCGAGGCTGGCGGCGGCTTCAGGAGCGGACGCTCGAGACGGGTTTCATCGTCGGGTCCGGCCTGTGGGGGAGGGCGCAGCACCGGCCGATCGAGTCGGGTCTCGTCATCCGGGCCGGCTTGCGGCGGCGGGCGCAACACCGGGCGGTCGAGCCGGGTGTCATCAGCCGGTCCGGCGTCTTTCGGCGGCTGGATCACCGGGCGGTCGAGGCGGGTTTCTTCCAGTGCCTCCGGCTGCTCTTCTTCCGGTCGATCGAGTCGAGTTTCCTCTTCCATTTTCCCTGCCTGGCTGCCGTCGCAGCGACGGGTCTTCCGATCCGACTTCTCAGAACTGCTTCTAGGACGTGTGTGACGACGGAGCGCGAGCGCAATTTATCACGGCTCGTCCCGGCTCAGAAACGGAGGTCGGAAAGGGCGATGCGTAGCGCCGAGACCGACTCGCCGCCGGTGTCGAGGATCTCGAGTGTCAGAGGGCGCCCGACGACTTCCCAGTCGATCTCGATCCAACCGAAGTTGGGGTCCTGGAAGACCTGCCCTCGACGGTGCCGGTTGGGTTCCTCCGTTGAGCCGCCGCCGGGGCGGTTGAAACTCGACGAAGTCACATCGTAGAGGTCGTAGCCCGACCATTCGGGGCCGTCGAGAACGGAGATCTCGGCCATGTGGCGATCGCCACTCAAGATCAGGACCCCCTCCGCTCGGGTCGATCGGATCAGGTCGAAGAGTCGCTGACGCTCATCAGGGAAGTTTCCCCAGGTCTCCCAGCCGTGCTCGGCGGAGATCACCTGGATGCTGGATACCAGGAGCCTCAGTTGCGCCGGGGTTCGGAGTTGCTTTTCCAACCACTCCCATTGGGCCTCGCCGAGGAGTTCGGCCTGCGGGTCCGGGTTCGGGGCCCAGCGGCCCGGCCCCGGCGCGACTCTCGGAGTCAGGGGCCCCCGGAAGGTCCGGGTGTCGAGAAGGATGACCTGGGTGCGACGACCTTCGGGACCGAACGTTCTGGCGTCGTAGATGCCGGCGTGGGTCCGGCGGGGGTCGCCTTCCTCGCTTCCGAAGAAGCGCAGGAACTCCTCCTTCGAGGATTCCCTGGCCGGGAACTCGGCGCCCGCGTCATTGGCTCCGTAGTCGTGGTCGTCCCAGGTGGCCAGAATCGGGACGGTGGATCGAAGTCGAGCGAAGTCGGGGGCGTCGGCGAGAGTCTGGTAGTCAGCCCGCATCTTCCCCATGTCGAGGGTGTCGGCGTAGATGTTGTCTCCGAGCAGGAGGACGAGATCGGGGTTTGCCGCCTGGACGGATCGGAGGATGGGGGCGGGCTTGTCCTGGTCGAGACAGGATCCGAAGGCGACGGCTCTGACGACGAGATCTTCCGTGGCGAGGGGGAACGAAGTCGCTGGGACGGAGGTCTCTGCCGAAGGGGGCGAGGTGCACGACGAGAACCCGAAGGACAGCGGCAGGAACAGCGAGCAGAGCAGGAAGCGGGCCGAGAAGTTCATGCCTCGGAAACATACCCCAGGTCGACCCCCTGCGGTCGGGGTCCGGGCCCTGCGAGGAGCTTCCGGAAGCGAGCCGAGGACTCCCATCCGGGGGTCGTCTGGGGCCTCGATCGCGCTTCGCAGGGCTCCCGATTTGCTCGTGGTATAACTACCGAATCGCTCGAGAGGAGAAGGTGAGATGGGTGGCAGCTCCGGTACCAGTCCGAAGAAGCCCGAGGATGTGAGTGCCTGCGGGGCCATGAACGCGACTCCGGTTCTGGGTGCCGGAAGAGTGTCGCCAGCTCCGTCCTCGCTCCCCGTTCTCGCTGCAGTCCATCCTGGAACCCAGGGTCCGGTTCGAGTCCTCTCATTCGTTGACCCAGGTCGTAGGGGTACGCCGTCCCCCCTTCGCCCGCAACTCGATTCCTGAAGGAGCCGTCGTTGTCCGCTACCCGAGAACCTCCCGGCCCGTCCCCCGTTCCGAACAAGCACCAGATCGATTCCCTCACCCGTTTCCTGTCGTCCTTCGAGAGGCAGGGATTCTGGTTCGAGCGCGTTGTTCACGACAATGGAAGTGCGACGTCGGTAGAGAAGAGTCCGGAAGCCAAGATGTTCATCCGCGTTCTCGCCGACACGGGCTGGCTCAGCGCGAGTCCGGGGCAGTGGCGACGAGAGCCGGAGAAGTACTATGAGTCTTCGGCCCGGATCGCAACGGCAGACTTCGCCACCCTGCAGCGTCTGTTCAGTAGCTGGGTCGAACGCGACAAGATGCTGCCGGGCCATCTCGGATCCCTCTGGAAGAGGGGCGACCTGTCGGCAGCCTTGCGACGGCTGCAGGTGCTGAGGGCGAAGGCGCCCGACGCTCCGCCTCCCACCGAGTCCGCGGCCGATCACTGGCTCGACTGGGAATAGGACGCAACCGGACGTTCCCCGCGGGGTCCCAAGGTTCGGACGAGACTCCCGGCACGAGGCCGAACCCCGCGTGCCGCGACCTGGGTCGGGACCGCAGGTGACTGGAGAGACGTCCAGAGTGTCGGGCGCACCCCTCCCCTGGCCCGGCCTCCGTCCAAGGAAGGGGGCGCAGGGTCGGACGGCACTCAGGAGTCAGAGACTGCGGAACTTGGCGCGCTTGTTGCGCCGGCTGCCCTTGGGCTTGCCGGGAGGCTTGCCGGCGCCGAAGCCGCCGCCGCGGTCGTCGTCGTTGAATCCGCCGCCGCCCTGGGAGTCTCCGGCGCCCTGGAAGCGGGGAGCCCGAGGCGGCCGACTCTCGGCTTCGTTGACGCGCAGACGGCGCCCCTTGAAGTCGTATTCATCGAAATCGGCGATGGCTTTTTCCACCCCCTCATGAGAGGTGAATTCGACGAAGGCGAAGCCCCTGGGCTTGCCGGTGTCGCGGTCCATGGGCAGAAATACGTCGGTTGTTTCACCCGCGCCAGCCATCAATTCGGCGAGTTCGCGCTGGGTAACGTCGTAGCTAAGGTTGCCTACGAATACCTTGTTCGAAATGGTCCTATCTCCTTGTGTGCTTTCAAGATTCCCGTCGAGCGGGAAACCACGACCCTAACATGATCGCCCGGGCGGAGCATCGATTCTGGACTCGTCTGGAGATCCCCGGGGGTCAGTTCGCCCAGGACTCGGCCGGCTCGGGGCGACCGAAGTGGTAGCCCTGCAGCAGGTCGAAGCCCAGGTTGCGGCAGGCACTGGCTTCCTGTGGACTCTCGATACCCTCGGCTACGGCGAGGACGCCGGCGTCGTGGAGCCAGCCGATGAGATCGGAGAGTCCGCTGACCCTCCTTGGAGTCGCTTCGTGGAGGCGACGGATCAGGCGTCGATCGAACTTCACCATCTGGGGGCGTTGGCCGGTGAGTTGATGAAGGCGTGTCGGCCCGGCGCCGAAGTCGTCGAAGGCCAACTCGATCCCGAGGCCGTCGACCTCACGCCGGAAGGCCTGGAAGGCGCCGCCGACGTCGATCGCCATCTCATGGATCTCGAGAACCAGCGGTAGTTCGAGGTAGGAGTTCCGGAACGCCCGGAGATTGGTCAGCAGGGCGTCGCTCGCGATCTCGCGCGGATGCGTGTTCAGGAAGATCCGTCGTCCGGAAGGCAGCTTGCGCGCTTCCGAAAGACCCTGGCTGCGGAGCGCCGAACTCAACTCGAGTCCCAGTCCTAGAGGCTCGGCGATCCTGAAGAGGTCGTTGGGCGCCTGAGGCAGGCCCTCGAGATCCCCACGCGACAGGAGTTCGTAGCCGAAGGTCTGCCCCGATGCCTGGACCACCGGCTGGAAATGAGAGTGGAAGGCTCCATCGGAGAGGAGCGTCCTCATCCGTGGCGCCAGGTCCTCGGCTTCGAGGACGGCTCCGGTGTCCGGATCCTCGGCTCGATTCAGGTTCTCCGGCCATTGGACCGCGATGAGCCGGCACTCCTGATTGGCCAGCCAGATGAGATCTCCATCTCTCAGTTCCTGGGCACCGTGGACCGGTTCGAGATTGACCATCGTGCCGTTTCGCGATTCGAGATCCCGGATGAAGAGGGTGTCGTCTTCCTCGAAGATCTCGGCGTGCTGTTTCGAGACCAGGGACGACCCGATCGGAAGATCGAGATGGCTCGATCGGCCGATCCTGAACGGCAGGGGAGCCAGGGCGACGCGCCATGGATGGTCCTGGCCGACGTTCCACCCCTCCAGGAACCAGGATCTACCGAGGGGCATGGATCACCGACTTTTCCTGCGGTCCGAGGTGGGGAGGTATTCGATCGGGCGTGCCGGGCCACGGGGCAGGACGGTTGCTGGTCACGAGAACTGCCTGATTCTAACGCCAGCCCGGGGTCCACCGTCGCTCACGGCGGTCGACGGCCTCAGGGGTTTGTAAACCGGCGACCGAATTTCTCGTACCATGAGCCGTAGTAGAAGAGAGTGCGGTAGAAGAGCGGCGACCTCGGTGGTGTCTGCAGCCAGCCACGCGCGACCGACGACCTCACCGCAGCCCCTCGATGAACCTTCCCGTCTCCACCGCCCCTGCGTCCAGCTCGATCTCCGTGGTCGGTCTGCGCCACACCTACAAAGGGGGGTTCACCGCTCTGGACGGCGTCGACCTCGAACTGGGCGTCGGACTCTTCGGCCTGCTGGGGCCCAATGGCGCCGGCAAGAGCACCTTGATGAGGATCCTGTGCACTCTGGTCGTGCCGAGCGAGGGTACGGTGAAGGTGTGCGGCCACGACGTCACGCGGGATCGTCGAGCCGTGCGCGAACTCCTCGGCTATCTACCCCAGGACTTCGGTGGTTGGCGGCTTCACCGGGTCGAGGAAGTGCTCGACACCCTGGCTCAGCTCTCGGGACTGCTCGACAAGAAGCAGCGACGTCGACGAGTGGCCGAGGTCCTCGAACAGGTGGGCCTCGCGGGGGTGGCGGATCGCAAGGTCAAGAAGCTCTCGGGTGGAATGGTCCGTCGTCTCGGCGTCGCCCAGGCCCTGGTGCACGAGCCGCGGGTTCTGGTGGTCGACGAGCCGACGGTCGGTCTCGATCCCCAGGAAAGAATCCGGTTCCGGAGGCTCATGAGCGATCTGGGGCGCGACCGGACCATCCTCCTGTCGACCCACATCGTTGCCGATCTCGGCGCGGGCTGCCGTGAGATCGCCCTGCTCGACAAGGGACGGATCGCCTTCCAGGGGCCGCCCTCGGATCTGGTGGCGCGGGCCGCCGGCAGGGTCTTCGAGGTGGTTGTGTCGGCAACCGAGGCCGAAGCCGTAGAACTACGCTACGAGATCGTGTCGCGCAGCGGCTCTGCCGCCCAGACGACGCTGCGCGGTGTTGCCGAAGGGGACGACCTGCCCGAGGGCGCCACGGCGGTGTCCGAGCCCACGCTGGAGGAGAGCTACATCGCGTTCATGGCGGCTCGCGGGCGCATCGAAGCCGTCCGGCAGGACGCGGATCTGGAGTCCTCGGCCGCAGTCGGGGCCGATGACGCGGCAGGGTCCTCGGCGGAGGAGCTCGAATGATCCGTGGGTCGATGGTCGCAGCGATGGCGCGAGCCGAGATCCGATCGGTGCGCCGACTGATTCGCTACTGGGTGTTCTCCGGACTGTCGGTCCTGCTCACCCTGCTCATCTTCCTCTACTACGGCGCCCTGCATGGCTTCGCCTCGCGCTTCTCGGCGACGATCGGAGCGGTCGGACCCCGCTACCTGATGTCGGCGATGGGGATGTACGTGCTGGTGATCTTCCTCGTGGGGATGATCTTCCTGGCCTTCGACATCCGCGCCCGTGACGAGAGGGAGAGGATGGCGGAGGTTCTCGACTCGCGCCCCATGTCGAATACCGAACTGCTGGTGGGACGCGGCCTGGGACTGGTTTGGATGGCCTGGCTGCCGGCGCTCTTCATCGGCGTCGTGCTGCAACTGCTCGGCGGCCTGGCCCTGCTCTTCGACTGGTTCATGCTCGAACCCATCGAGCCCCACTCGATGGTGTCCTTTCTGCTCGACTCGATGGCGGGTTTTGCCCTCTGGTGCGCGTTGGTCATGTTGTTGGCCGTCACGCTGCGAAACCGGATGCTGGTGGTGCTGGCGGCGTTGGCGTTCTTCGGCATGCAGATCTGGTTGATCTTTCGGATGCCGCTCTACCTCCAGCCCGCATTCGGACTCTTCAGCGGCTTCTATATCGCCTCGGACCTGGCGCCCAGCTTCGGCGGCCTTCCCGGACTGATCAAGAGAGTCGGTGTCTGGGTCCTGGCTGGCGGCCTGGTCAGCCTGGCTGCCGCCTTCCATCCGCGGCCGGATGGCGGGTCGAAGTCCAAACGGTTGGCGGTCGGTGGGGCGCTGGCCGCGCTCGGGTTGCTTCTGATGATGTCCCTGGCCTGGCAGGGGAGCCGGCAGATCGAGGATCGCCAGGTCTGGCGAGCCGCCCACGAGGAGCGCAGCGATGAGCCGCGCGCCGATCTGCGTGAGATCGTCGGCAGCGTTCGCATCGTCCCCGGTCGGCGGGTGGAGCTGGACCTGAACCTGGTCGTGGCCGGCCCCGGAGGCAGCGAGGTCGAGCAGCTGTTGTTCACCCTCAATCCCGGCCTCGAACCGGTCGAGGCGTCCCTGGCAGGACAGCCGCTCGAGTGGACGCATGCCGACGGACTGCTCGAGATCGAGCTCCCAAGGTCGCTGGGGCGGGGAGAGGAGATGGCACTCGAACTGCGAGCCGCCGGTACGCCTGACACCTTCTTCGGCTATCTGGATTCCGAGAAGGACCTGCTCAGCGGGACCTTCATGGACGGCCAACTCGCGTTGCTCGGAATCGAAACCATGATCTTCGACTCCGGCTATACGGCTCTCCTGCCGGGAGGCTTCTGGTTGCCGTCGAGCGGAACTGCCGTGCCGACCTCCGATCCGGCCACCCATCCGCGCGACTTCTTCGAGATCGATCTCGAAGTCGACGTTCCCTCCGGTTGGCTCGTTGCGGGTCCGGGGCGACGCGAGTCGGTCGGCGGATCCGAAGTGGGTACCCGTTTCCGGTTCCACCCGGGCGCCCCGGTGCCTTTCGTCGGACTTCTCGCTGCGCGATTCGAACGGCGGGCGATCGAAGTCGAAGGCGTCGAACTGGAGCTGCTGACCAGTGCGAAGCACAATCGCAACACGCGCTTCTTCGCGGACGCGGCCGAGGCGCTCACCGATCGCCTCACGGAGATCTTCGGTGAGGCTCGCCAACTCGGGATTCCCTACCCCTACGGGGCGCTCACCCTGGTCGAGTCGCCGACCGGCCTGCGCGGCTATGGCGGCGGATGGCGGATGGATACGACCCAGTCCCTGCCCGGGGTGCTGCTGTTGCGGGAGAACAGCTTCCCGACCTCCCGGTTCGAGTTCGGGTTTCGCAACGAGGCGGCCTTCGAAGAGCGTGAGGGGGGAATTGGCCGGGCCAAGCTCGAGGTGATGGAGCGCTTCTTCGAGAACGACTTCAGCGGTGGCAACCTCTTCCTCGGCGGTTCTCGCAACTTCCTGCTCTATCAGACGAGCGCCACCGGAGAAGGGGCCTCGGCCATCGACTTCGTTCTCGACGAGTTGGTCAACCAGCTGCTGACCGGGAAGCGGGGCTACTTCTCGGTCTACCTCTTCGATCAGCAGTCCGGCTTCGTGATCGGGGAAACGATCACCGAGATGATCGCGGGACGCAGCGATTCGGTGCTCGAGGCGCTACTCAAGGCTGCCACCGACAAGCCTTCGGTCTGGGACCGGGCGCTGGACACCTCTCTCGCCGATCTGGATCCAGGTCAGGACCCGTCGCAGGCCCTCAATCTGCTGGCCCTGAAGAGTGGGGCGATCGCGCGTACCATCCTCGATGGACTCGGGCGGGAGAGGACGGCCGAGTTGCTGGCGGAGCTCTTGGCTCGCTACCGGGGACGCCACTTCGATGCTCCCGATCTCAACCGGGTCGCCGAGAACCTGGAAATCGATCTGGAAGCGATCCTCGGCGACTGGCTGCACGAGACGGCGCTGCCGGGCTTCCTCGCTTCGCCGGTGGAGATCGTGCGGCTGGCCGACGACGATCGCGGCCAACCGCGCTACCAGACGCGTTTCCACGTCCTCAACGACGAACCCGCTCCCGGGCTGCTGCGAGTGCGCTGGCTGACCTCCGAAGGAGAGGGCAAGGAGCCTCGGACCCACGAGAGCGAGCCGTACCGGCTCCCGGGAGGCGAGAGTCTCGAGATCGGGCTCTCGAGTTCGAGTCCACCGAGCGAAGTGTGGCTGGCTCCGTATCTGGCTCTGAATCGTCAGGACAGTCAATTGACGCTGCCGCGTGTCGACGAGCGCCAGCAGGTCGCCGAGGAGCCCTTCCTGGGAGCGCGCCCGAGCGACTGGCGACCGCCGCCGACCCCCTACCTGGTGGTCGACGACCTCGATGAAGGGTTCTCCGTGCGCTCCGCTGAATCCGATTCGGGTGTTCGCCTCCAGGGCGGATTGTCCAGCTTCTTCCGGCCGCAGGTCGACATGGATCAGGGACTGCCCGAGTTTCTCCGCATGTCGGGTCCTCCCGAGGAGTGGGCGCGACAGGAGTTCCCTTCAGCCTTCGGGCGCTACCGGCGGACGTTGGCCCTGGTGCGCAAGGGCGATGGAGATCAGACCGCGGTGTTCGAGGCGCGCTTGCCGCATCCGGGGCGTTGGCAGTTGGAGTTCCACCTGCCAGTGGTCGCCAGCGAGACCGAGACCGTATCGGGGCCGGGACTTCGGGTCGACGCCCGTTCGGGATTCGGCGGTCGGCTGGGAACCTACGACATCCGCCTGGTGTCCGGTGACGAGACCTACCCGCTGGACTTCGACGCCTCGGCGGCCCAGGACGGCTGGAACTCGCTCGGCGAGTTCGACCTGGGGGCTGGCAGCGCGAGAGTCGAAGTCTCGGACGAGACGAGCGGACGTGTCGTGGTCGTCGACGCCATTCGTTGGCACTCGCTCGAGGATGGCGGATAGGCTGGCGCATCCATGAAGAAGATCCACTTGTGGTCCGGCGTGGTCCTGCTTTCGACCCTGCTCCTCGTTGCCTGTGACGACGGCGGCGGTCCGGCCGAGGTGGAGTTCAGGATTCCGGTCGAGGTGGCGGCGGTCTCGACCGATCTGGTGGAAGACCTGATCGTGACCACGGGCACGCTGCGGGCGCCCGAGAGCGTGATCCTGAACGCCGAAACACCGGGGTTCCTGTTCCTGGCGCGAGAGGGTTCCGGACAGCGACTGGCCGAGGGTTCGCAGGTCCAGAAGGGTCAGTTGATCGCCGAGATCACGGGCGAGGACGCACGGCTGGCGGCACGACTCGAGTCGACACGACGTCGGCTCGAGATCGCCGAGCAGGAGATGAAGAGTCGCCAGCGCCTCTTCGAGGAGGAACTGCTCGCCCAGGAGGACGTGCGGCGCGCTGAAGCGGTCTACGAAGAGGCTCTGCACGACTTCGATCAGAGCGAACGGACGACCGAGAAGATGAAGATCTCGACCCCGATCTCGGGTGTGGTCCTGGAGCTGGCGCGCGACGAGAACGGGCTGCCGGCGGCCGATGGCCAGATGGTCCTGCCGGGCTTCACCGTAGCCCAGATCGCTCCGATCAGGAACCTGATCGCCGACATCGACCTGGTGGGTCCGGAACTCGCGCGGGTACGGCCGGGGCAGGCCGTGAGGATTCGGCACTACGCCTTCGAGGGGATTTCCCTGCCGGGGCAGATCCTGCGCCTTTCGCCCACGATGAACTCCCAGACCCATACCTTCAGGGCCGAGGTCTCGGTCGACAACTCTCAGCGCCTCTTGCGTCCGGGGATGTTCATCGAAGCGTCGATCGTCGTGGAGCGGCGCGAGGACGTCGCGGTGGTTCCCCGGGAATCGGTCACCGAGCGGGCCGGCCGCTCGGTGATCTTCGTGATCGACGGTCAGCGGGCGGTTCAGCGAGACGTCTCCCTGGGTCTCGGTGACGATGTCCGGGTCGAGGTCACCGACGGTGTAGCCGCCGGTGAACAGATCGTCGTGAGAGGGCTGGAAACCCTCACCGATGGGACGCGGGTGCGGGTGGTAGGGGCTCCGTGAGTTCGCGCCAGTCGGTTGCCGCGCTCGCGACTCGCCGGCCGGTTGCCGTCACGGTTCTCGCGGCAGCCGTAGCCCTGGTGGGCTGGCTGGCGTGGCAACAGCTTCCCGTCGATCTCCTGCCCGATCTGCAGAGTCCCACGGTGGTGGTCTCGGTGCGCTCCGGCGATCGTCCACCGACCGAGATGGAGCGACTCTACGGCGAGCAGGTCGAACAGCGCCTGTTCACGGTTCGAGGGATTCGGGAGGTCTCGCAGGTGGCCCGTACGGGCCGTCTGGTCGCCACGGTGGTCTTCGATTGGGATACCAATCTCGACCTCGGCCTCGTCGACGTGCAGAAGGCCGTGGGCCCCGTGGCTGCCGATCCCGACGTCGACGAAGTCCTGGTTCGACGCTTCGATCCCCGTCAGGCTCCGATTCTCGTCCTCGGCCTGGTGGCTCCGGAGGGTCGCCCCGACCTGGCCGAACTTCGGCGGCTGGCTCGCCGTCAGGTGGCGCCCGGACTCGAGCAACTCCCCGGCGTGGCGGAGGTTCGGGTCACCGGGGGACGCGAGAAGGAAGTCCGGGTTCTGCTCGATCGCTACCGTCTCGAGGCGTTCGAGTTGACCCTGGCCGACGTCGAGCGTCGGCTCCAGGAGGAGAACGTCGACATCTCGGCCGGCACCCTCGAAGAGGGTTCGGAGGTCTACCTGGTGCGGGGAATGTCGCGATTCCGACGCCCCGGCGACATCGAACAGGTGGTGGTGAAGTACCTCGCCGGCAGCGATCAGGACCGTCGCGGACGGCAGGCGATCCGGATCGACGATCTCGGTCGGGTCGAACTGGTCGATCGTGAGATCGATCACCTGGTTCGCGTCAATGGAGTGGAAGGCGTCGGGTTGGCGATCTACAAGGAGGCGGGCTCGAACACCGTCGAGGTCTCGACGACCGTTCGCGAGGCCCTCGTCGGCCTCGCCCAGGATCTGCCGAACGTGACCCTGGTCGAGGTCAGCGACGACGCTGCCCTGGTGGTCGAGGCGCTGGCCGACCTTCGATCCGCCGCCGGTCTCGGCGTGCTGCTGGCGGTGGCCGTGCTGGCCGTGTTCCTGCGCTCGGCCGGCGCGACCCTGATCGTGACCGCCGCTGTTCCGGTGTCGATCTTCGCGGCGCTCTTTCTGATGCGCTTCGGTGGACAGAGCCTGAACATCGTGACGCTCGGAGGGCTGGCGCTGGGCGCAGGCATGCTGGTGGACAACGCGATCGTGGTGGTCGAGAGCATCTACCGCCGTCTGGCCGAGGGCGAATCGCCCGAAGAGGCGGCTGCGACCGGCACCACTCAGGTCGCCGGAGCGATCACCGCCTCGACGCTGACGACCTGCGTCGTCTTCCTGCCGGTGCTGTTCGTGGAAGGACTCGCGGCTCGATTGATCGAGGGCATCGCCTTCGCCGTGGTTTCGTCCCTGGCGGCGTCGTTGGCGGTTGCGATGTTGCTGATCCCGGCCCTGGCACGCTGGTTCCTTCCCAGGAGTGCGCCGCCGGCGACCTCCGACGAGGCAGGCCTGATGTCGGGGTCGAGGCGGCGGGTCGAGTCGATGGTCGGGTCGCTGCTGCGTCGACCGCTCCTGACCGTGGCGCTTTCGGCGCTGGTCGCGGCCCTGGGAATCTGGGGACTGGTTTCGCTCGGGACGGAACTGTTGCCGCCGTCGGATCCCCGTCAGTTCTCGATTCGGGTCGTGGGACCGTCGAGCCAGCGAGTCGAATCGACGGCGAGGGTGGTCGAAGGGATCGAGTCCCTCCTCGAACAGGCGTCCCAAGGGGCTCTCGAGGCCGAGTTGTCGGAAGTCGGTCGGCTGCCCGAGGACGATCGCATGATCCGAACCGAGCTCACCGAGGAGAACACGGCCAGACTGGTAGTCAGAATGGGGTCGGAAGGGCCGACGGGACGACAACTGGCATCGGCCCTGGAGCCCCACCTGGAGGGTCTGGTCGACACCGAGGTGATCTGGGAGGTCGGGGCGTCGGCGCTGGCTAGCGCCCTGGGTTCCAGCGGTCCTCCGGTGGTCGTCGAGATCTCGGGCCAGTCCCTGCCGGACCTGCGTCGTGGAACCGAGATCGTCAAGGAGGCGATGGCGGCGCTCGACCCGCTTTGGAACGTTCGTTCGTCGTTCGAGGGTGGCCCTGCTGAACTCCGTGTGGAACTCGATCGGGCTCTTGCCGACGGCCTCGGGGTCGATCTGGATACCCTCTCGCGGGTGCTCGAGGCGAGCCTCGACGGTCGTGAAGTGACGCGTCTGACGATGGGGGACGAGGAGCGGGCCGTGAGCCTGCGGTTGCCGACTCCGGGACGAGAGGATCTACAGAACATCGTCTTCCGCACCCATGGCGGACGACAGGTCGCAGTGCGCGAAGTCGCGCGGTTCGTCGAGGCCGAGGGGGCGCGAGAGATCTTCCGTCGGGATCAGCGACGAACAGCGCAGGTGACCGCGATGGTCGCCGAGGGTTTCGACCAGCCGGCCGCGATCGGGGCGGTCGAGGAGGCTCTGCGCACCGTGGCCATCCCGCCCGGCCTGCGCGCCGTGCTGCGTGGCGAAGAGGAGGAGCGCGAGAGAACGTTCGGCGAACTCCGACTGGCGGGTGTTCTAGCCCTGGTCCTGGTGCTGATGGTCCTCGCCGGAACGTTCGAGTCCCTCCTGCATCCACTCACGGTTCTGGCGGCGATACCGCTCGGGCTGGTGGGAGTCGCCGTGGTCCTCGTTCCGTTTGGACGACCGATCGGCGTGATGGCGATGATGGGGCTGATCGTGCTGGCGGGTGTGGCCGTGAACGACGCGGTGCTGCTGCTGGCGACGGCGCGTCAGCTGATCTCAGACGGCATGGAGCGGACCGAGGCCCTGGCGAAGGCGGCGGGAGTTCGCCTGCGACCGATCGTGATGACGACGCTGACCACGGTCCTGGCCCTGGCGCCCCTCGCTTTCGGTAGCGGTGAGGGGGCGGAGCTGCGCGGTCCGATGGCGGTGACCATCATCGGGGGTCTGCTGGCCTCGACGGTCGGTTCGCTGCTGATCCTGCCGTGTCTCTACCTCGTTCTCGACCGGCTGCGTCCCGGGGCGAGAACGTCGTGAGTTCCTCGACCGAGATTCGTGGGGGAGTCGACGAACGGAGTTCGCGGTGAATCTGGTCAGCCTCCCCATCCGGCGGCCGGTGGCGATCGCGATGTTCTTCGTCGGCATCGTCCTGGTCGGAGCCGTCGCCTGGCAGAGAATGCCGGTCGAGCTGTTTCCCGACCTGCAGGGCGATCGGCTCTTCGTCGACTTCGGCCGGCCCGGCAGTGAACCACAGGTTCTCGAGCGCGAGATCCTGCTGCCGTTGCAGGCCAGGGTCTCGGCGCTGCCGTTGGTCTCGGAGACGTTCGGGGA
>CALOFD010000063.1:0-11980 GCA_942492505.1 Thermoanaerobaculia bacterium | reverse complement strand
GTCTCGATTACCTTCAATGAAGACCACGGGTAGACCCCCGAACCTGCAGGCGTTCGAAGGCAGCAATCACAGTTCGCACCGTGTCGTTGGCAAAGCGTTCCTCGCCAACCCACCACTGGAAGAGATCGCCCAGGACCAGCAGCAGATCACAAGTCCGGCGACAAGAGGTCGAGTTCCTCAACCAGGTCCGAGGCACCCGTCGCCGCCTGGACCACCGATGTGGGGATCGGCCAGGACGGCGACCCGAGCGGTATCTCTGAGCTCAAGAGATCGTAACGCGCGGAGGCTCCACTTCAGAGGTCTGGGCCACGGCTGCGGCGACCTCGCGGAAGGCCTGGCTGTGCGCTCCGTCGGGTTCGCTGACCACGATCGGCTCGCCCGAGTCACCTCCGAGAGCGATCGCTGGATCCAGGGGGATGGCTCCCAGGAAGGTGCAACCGAGTTCGTCGGCGGTCCGTTTGCCGCCGCCCTTCTTGAAGATGTCGGTCACGGTGCCGCACTCGGGACAGACGAACGAAGACATGTTCTCGACGATTCCCAGCACCGGGACGTTGACCTTGTTGAACATCGCCAGCCCCTTGCGGGCGTCGATCAGCGCTACGTCCTGCGGTGTCGTCACGATCACGGCGCCGGACAGCGGCACCTTCTGGGTCAGGGTCAACTGGGCGTCGCCGGTTCCAGGAGGGAGATCCACGATCAGGAAATCGAGCGCGCCCCATTCGACGTCGCCCAGCAACTGTTCGATCGCCTTCATCACCATCGGGCCGCGCCAGATCACCGGCGTGTCGATGTCGAGGATGAATCCCAACGACATGATCTTGACACCGTGGCGCTCGAACGGGAGCAGATGCTTGCCGCCCTCCGCGACGCGAGGCTTCTGGGCCTCGATTCCCATCATCATCGGAATCGAAGGACCGTAGATGTCGGCGTCGAGAAGCCCGACTGAATAACCGAGCGCCGCCAACGAGGTGGCCAGGTTGACCGACACGGTCGACTTGCCGACGCCACCCTTGCCGCTTGCCACGGCGATCACGCGATCGACCTCCGGGATCAGCTTCGGATCGGGGGCGATCGCCTGCTGCGGGGTCCGGTTCGGGTTCTGCGGAACCTCCGTGGTCGCGACGACACTCAGTTCACCGAGGCCTTCGAGTCCGGTCAAATGCTCGGTCACCAGGTCCTTGACCCGAGGCGCCACCGACGAGTCCTGGGTTCGGATCTTGAGCCGCACCGCGACGCGATCGTCGTCGACCTCGACCGCCTCCACGAAACCGAACGAGACGATGTCGCGACTCAGACCGGGATATCGCACGCCACGCAGTGCGTCCCAAACCAACGCTTCGAGATTCTCACTCATAGTTCTGCCCCCACCGGCGGCGCATCCTACCTCAAGCCCGGTGGCACGTCAGTCGTCCTCGGACGCACTCTTCGGCATCTGGGAACCCGACAGCCGCGCCACTTCGCGGGTCACCAGGTCGACCAGTTCGCGACGTCCCTTCATGCCGAAGTCGGCGGGATCGAGCGGAGCGCCGACCGTCACCTCGATGCGACCCGGATGCACCACCCAGGAATCCTTCGACTTCGCTTCCCGGGTGCCACGGATACCCACTGGAACGATCGGGATTCCCGCCTTGTAGGCCATCAGGAATCCACCCCGCTTGAACTCGCGCAGACGGCCGTCCGAGGATCTCGTCTCCTCGGGATAGATGATCAGCGAGGAGCCTTCCCGAAGCGCGTCGAGGGCGGCCTCGAAGGCCTCCCTGGCGCGCTCTCCCCGGCCCCGGTCGACGGGAATGAATCCCGCCGCGGACAGGGACCAGCCGAAGAACGGAATCTTGAAGAGACTGCGCTTCGCCAGGAAACGGAACTGACCCGGCACCATGAGGATCGCGGACGGAATGTCCAGCAGGCTCTGATGATTGGCCATGAAGACGTACCCACGCTGCGCATCGAGAGGCTGCTCGAAGCGGGTCTCGAAGACGGCATCCGCTGCACAGGAGGAGGCATCGCGACCAGCCCCTGGCGAAAGGCCGAACTCGATCGGCGTAAGGCGGGAAGCGACTCGCGATCACCGCGAGGCCGCCGAAGACGACGCTGCCGACGACAACGAACAAGTTGGTCAGCAGGGTTGCGACGATCTTCATGAAGGGGGGGTCTGCAAGCGGCCCGGGGGTTCCCCGGACACGATCCCGGCGCTCCGCGACGCCATTCTCGACCCACGCGGAGCCGAGCCACGATTCTCCCCGTCTTCGGCCTCGAGGTCCACTCCGAACCCGGCGATGAGACCACGAACCCTGCTACAATTCGACCTCCGCGACCGGGGTCCGCCGTCCCTCTCTCGCCCCGTTCCCATCGCTCCGATCCTCCAAGTTCTCCCTGGATTCGTCATGAAAATCTGTATCGTCGGTACCGGCTACGTGGGTCTTGTGACCGGCGCCTGCCTCGCAGACTTCGGCATCCAGGTGATCTGCGTCGACAAGGACTCCGCCAAGATCCAGGCGCTGCAACAAGGCGAGATCCCGATCTACGAACCGGGACTCCAGACCCTGGTCCGGACCAACGTCGACGAAGGGCGCCTGTCCTTCTCGGAAGACATCGGAGGCGCCATCGAAGACGCCAAGGCCGTCTTCATCGCAGTCGGGACACCTCCTCGACCCGATGGTTCGGCCGACCTCGGCTTCATCAAGGAGGTCGCCGAGTCGATCTCGAATCATCTGAACGGTTTCAAGGTCATCGTCACGAAGAGCACGGTGCCGATCGGCACCGGAGCCCTGATCGCGGAGATCGTCGAGCGCGGTTCCGGCGGCAACCGGGACTTCGCCGTGGTCAGCAACCCCGAGTTCCTCCGCGAGGGATCGGCGATCGAGGACTTCATGCACCCGGACCGGGTCGTGGTCGGCACCGACAGCCCGCGAGCGCTCGAAACGATGCTCGACATCTACTCCCCGCTGCGGGTCGCCGGCGTCCCCTTCGTCACCACCAACGTCGAGAGCGCCGAACTCATCAAGTACGCATCGAACAGCCTCCTCGCAACCAAGATCTCGTTCATCAACGAAGTCGCGGAACTCTGCGAGCACACCGGCGCCGACGTGGAGGTCGTCGCCCAGGGAGTCGGCCTCGACAGCCGCATCGGTCCCAAGTTCCTCAGTCCCGGACCGGGCTTCGGAGGCTCGTGCTTCCCGAAGGACACTCGCGCCCTGGCGAGCATCGCGCGTTCCAAGGGGCTCTCCTTCCGCCTCGTCGAAGCGGTCATGGAAGTCAACGATCACACCCGCGAACGAATGATCCCGAAGATCGTCGACGCCTTCGGAGGCAGCGTCGACGGCAAGACGATCGCCGCGCTCGGACTGTCGTTCAAGCCCGACACCGACGACGTGCGGGAATCGCCGGCGATCCCGATCCTCGCCGGCCTCGCAAAACAGGGCGCGACCATTCGCGCTTTCGACCCGGCCGCGAACGAAGCCACGCGCCCCCTGCTGCCGGACGTGACCTACTGCGGCAATGCCTACGAAACTGCCGAGCAGGCCGACGGCCTCGTCATCCTCACGGAGTGGAACCAGTTCCGGAAGCTCGAAAAACAAAGGCTGCGCGAATTGATGAAGCATCCCCTGATCGTCGACCTGAGAAACATCTACGAACCCGAAGACATGGCGCGTAACGGCTTCCGTTATGTATCCGTAGGCCGGGCACCGGTCGGGGAGGCTTCTTGACCACTTCCCTGGTGACCGGCGGCGCCGGCTTCCTCGGCTCCCACCTGAGCGACCGCCTGCTGGCCGACGGCCATCGGGTCATCGTCGTCGACAACCTGCTCACCGGTCGGCGACGCAACATCCGACACCTGATGGACCGCTCGGACTTCACCTTCATCGAGCACGACATCACCAAGCCGCTGGAGATCGACGAGAAGGTCGACCAGGTCCTCCACTTCGCCTCCCCGGCGAGTCCCATCGACTACCTGGAACTCCCGATCCAGACCCTGAAGGTCGGTTCCCTGGGAACCCACAACACACTCGGACTGGCCAAGCAGCACGGCGCCACCTACCTGCTGGCCTCGACCTCCGAGGTCTATGGCGACCCGCTCATCCATCCGCAACCGGAGAGCTACTGGGGCAACGTCAATCCCGTCGGACCGCGCGGCGTCTACGACGAAGCCAAGCGATTCGCCGAAGCGATGGTGATGGCCTACCACCGCTACCACGGCCTCGACACGAGGATCGTCAGGATCTTCAACACCTACGGCCCTCGAATGCGTCCCCGCGACGGCCGAGTCGTACCGGCCTTCATCGACCAGGCGCTCAAGGGACAGCCGCTGACCGTCTTCGGCGATGGCAGCCAGACACGTTCCTTCTGCTATGTCGACGATCTGATCGAGGGCTTCATCCGCCTGCTGGCCAGCGGCGAGCACGACCCCGTGAACATCGGCAACCCCCGCGAGATGACCATCCTCGAGTTCGCCGAAGCCATCGGCGCGATCACCGGGACCCAGGTCGAAGTCGCCTTCAAGGAGCTTCCCGTCGACGATCCGAAGACCCGCCAACCCAACATCGACCGGGCGAAGTCCCTGCTCGGCTGGGAACCGAAGGTCGGCCTCGACGAGGGCCTTCGCCGGACGGTCGACTACTTCCGGGAGCTCCTGGAAGAAGAAGAGAGTTGACCCATGGTTGAGTGCGCTTCGGGAACGGAAGATCGAGCCCTGAAAGATGTCTGAACTCTGCATTCGCTGCGGCAAGGACCGCACGCCGATCACCGCCAACATCCCTCTCCCCGAGGCCCTGGCCGAAGAGGTCCGCGCCGGTACCTGTGCGGCCTGCTGGGACGAATGGGGCGAGATGGAAGTCAAGGTGATCAACGAACTGCGTCTCAACTTCATGGATCCAGCCGCCCTCGAGGTGCTGCACCTGAGAATGCGTGAGTTCCTGGGGTTCATCGAACCCGAGGAACCCGGCACTTTCGAATTCGGAGAGCCGGAGACTCCGGAAGGTGACGACCCCGGGGCGCGACGACTCCGGAGCCCTGAAGGTCTGACGACCCCGGGCCCTGAGAGCCCGACGACCCCAGGCCCTGAAGGCCCGACGGTACCCAGCACCGACGTCCCATGTCGCCCAACGCCAGCCGCATCCTGCGCTTCTCGATCTTCGTCGTTCTGCTCGGTGTGGGCGTCCTCGCCCTTCGCACGGAACCGGTTCAGCAGGTGCTCGACCCTGCAACGGCCGTCGAGACTCTCCAGCAGTGGGGAGAGGTACGTGGAGCCACGGTGCTCTTCGTCATCGCCGCGGCGCTGGCCGTCACCTTCGGTACGCCGGGCACCCTCATCGCCTTCGCTTCGGCGGCCGTCTTCGGTTTCGCAACCGGAGTCGCGCTGACCTGGCTCGGTCTCCTGATCGGCGCCGTGATCAGCTACGGCCTTGCGACCAGCCTCGCCCGCGACTTCGTCAGCGCCCTGCTCGACAGTCGGATCGACCCACTCAAGCGTTTCCTCGACCGGACCGGCTTCTGGACGCTCACCCGCCTGAGGCTCGCCCCGATCCCCTTTGCGATCTCGAACTACGGCGTAGCGCTGCTCGGCGTGCCTTTCGGTACCTACCTGCTGACTACCGCCCTCGGCCTCCTACCTAGCGTCACGATGCTGACCTACTTCTCGAGTTCGCTGGTCGAGGCTGCCGCCACCGACTCCCAGGCGGCGGCGATTCGCGACATGCTGCTCGGCGCCGCTGCGCTGATGGCGCTCAGCTTCATCCCGGAGTGGATCTTCAAGCGGGTGCGTCGTTCGAAGTCGACCCAGGCCTGAGAGCCGCTTCGACTTCCGGCAAATCGATCATCAGCGCGCGGCCGCCGCTCTCGATGACCGAGGGATCGAACTCGTAGTCACGAACGACCCTGCGAAAGACTTCCTTCAGCGCCCTCGCACCCATTCGAGGCTCGGCGGCTGCTTCCCGCGCAATGCGTCTCACCGCGGCCGGCGATACCGCCAGTTCGATGCCACGACTCGAGAAGTAGTCACGGGCCCGTCGCAGTGCCGAGTCCGGCGCCTCGAGAAAGATCCGCACGAGTTCCTCGATTCCGAGGTCCTGGAGCAGGACGACGGCATCGAAGCGGGCCAGGAACTGCGGCGTCATGCCATAGGTGAAAAGGTCCTGCGACCGCAGCCAGTCCCGCAGCGTGAACGACTGATGCTCCTGCACCACCCCGTCTTCGACCGTCGTCACCGACTGCAACGCACCGCGGTCCTCCCCCACCGTCACGCGATCGTAGACCGCATCGTAGAGTCCCTCGAAGGCGCCGCCGCAGATGAACAGCAGTCCGCGCGAGTCGATCCGCGTGCGCCCGCCGCCGGCCCACTCGGGCAGTCGCAGCGGCACCGACTCGTTCTCGATCAGGGTCAGCAGGGCTTCCTGGGCGCGGATTCCGTCCGTATTGGGCCGATCGTCGATGCGCGAACGGATCTTGTCGACCTCGTCGACGAACACCATGCCGTGGGCCGCGCGGTCGAGAATCCGGTCGAAATCGGCGTCGTCTCCCAGTTCCTCGCGAGCCCGCTCGAGAAGGCGATGGAGCAGGGCTTCACCGTGACGCCCGGCCATCGCCTCCTCGGCCAGGACATTCGCATGGACGCGGATCACGGTCGATCTCGAGGCCAACGCCGGGTGCTCGCGAAGGAACTCCTCCACCGCTCGCATCAGCGTGGTCTTTCCGGAGCCCGAGGAGCCGATCATCAGGACGTTGCCGACGTGGAGTCCCGCCAGCTTCTTGGCGAGCGCGACGGCGATCTCCCGAACCGCTTCCGGCTGGCCGATGACGCGTCGCCCCAGGGTGGTGGCGATCTCGACCGGCGTCGGCAGCGGGCCCTGATCCTTCTCATCGACCGTCATGACTATCGACCTCCAGAGTCAGGCGTCCGGAAGCGTGAGCGACGGCGGAGTTCCTCTTCGCTCGGAGAGTCGTAGAACACCATCGAGTCGCGGAAGCGCGCGAAACGATAGGCCCGCTTCGGCTTCTCGCCGTCGAGCCCCTCTTCGCGCTTCTTCGGGTACTGCCACATCATCACCTCGGGTTCGCTGACGTCCCGGAACTCCTCCCACTCTCTCGACTCGGGTTCGCCGTAGAGAATCCAGATGGTTCCTCGGTCGGTGCGCCGACCCGGCTGGTGATTCTCGCCGAACTCGTCGTCGGCGAACCTCGCCCTTTCCTCGAACGTGCCACGGATCTCGGAGTGCTCGCGCCAGAAGTCGTCGATGAACTGCTGAGCTGCCGCGTCGTCTCGAAGTGCCAGGTAGGCGGCGATCCCGTCTTCGCCGGCGATCCGCGCTATCGGGCCGACGAGCCACTGCGAATAGCGATCGCTGAGAAAGGGATGGATCAGCATCTCCTTCTCGTAGATGCCCTTCTGCGCGAGCCCCGGACCCGAGGCCAGAGCGGCGGCAAGCAGCAGGCCGGCGAGTCCAGGGCTTCTCACGAACCGTTCTCCCGCCCGGGCAGCCGGCGCCGATAGAGGCAACTCTGACCGGCCGTCTCCTCGACCTCTACCTCGAGTTCCACCAGGCGCTCGTCGAGTCCCTCCGCCAACCGGTTCCAGAGAAGACGGGCGAGTTCCTCCAGGGTGACATTGAGCACCGGCAGGAGCAGGACTTCGGCGGCGGGCAGGTCGTAGCGTCGATCGTCGTACTCGAGCGAGATCCTGCCGCCGCTTTCGGCGATCGAAACCAGGGGGGAGTTCCTCGGCAGCAGGGTCTTCTCGTCGAACTCGCTACAGGCCTGCCGAATCCTGGCCTTCAGCGGCCCGATGTCGAGCAGCAGACCGTACTCATCCAGCTTCGAGCCTTCGGCGCGGACCCGAACCCGGTAGTTGTGGCCGTGCAGGTGCTCGGCGCGCTGAGGTCCGAAGATCGTGAAGTGGGCCACGGAGAACTTGAAGTCCTCCTTCGCGAGCACGATCTGATAGGCCTCCGACATCGACCTAGGCTATCAATGGTCGCTCGAGCGCAGCTGCACCAACGACTCGATCCAGCCCGTCTGCGGGAAGAGGTCGAAGAAGGTGAGCGACTCGATCTCGTAGACCTCAGTCAGGTACCGCAGATCGCGCGCCAGGGTCGCCGGATGACAGGAGAGATACGTGAGGCGCTTGGGCTTGCGCTCCTGGAGGCCACGAACGATCCGGCGCACCAGGCCTGAACGCGGAGGATCGACGATCACCCGGTCGGTGTTCGGCGGCAACCGCTGGATCCAGCCCTGGACCGACAAACGCTCGATACCCAGGTTCTCGATTCCCGCCCGGCGGGCGTTGCGACGCGCAAAGCGCACAGCCACCCCTTCGCTCTCGACGGCGGTCACCCGCTTGTACTTGCGGCACAGCGGCAGACTGAAGAGACCGACACCGGAGAACAGGTCGAAGGCTCGTTCACCGGTGAAGGGACCGACCACCTCGGCGGCCAGGTCCTCCAGCAGATCGGAGTGCCCCTGGAAGAAGGAGCGGCCATCGTACTCGTAGTCGAAGTCTCCGACCCGGCGGACCACCGGACCGCGCGGTAGACCTTCGACCGGCGGCGAACAGGTCACCGACCCATCGGTTCCGACCGCCAGATCGAGACGGGCCGGCGAGGTCTCGGGAAGCTGTCCGGCAAGCTCCGAGACCCAGGACTCGAGCGTCGGATCGAGGACCGGGCACTGCGAGATCGGCACGAAGTCGTGGGTTCCCCGAGCCAGGTAGCCGACCGAGGCCTCGCCATCCGCGATCCGGGTCCGAATCTGCGCTCGTGTGCGATAGGCCCAGGCCTTGCCCTGGATCAGACGGGCTTCGGGAAGAGTCTCGAGTCCCCCGAGACGGTGCAGGGTTTCGAGAGCGGCCTCGACCTTGAGTCGGGCCTGCAGGTCGTCCTCGATGTGCTGCAGGTCACAACCCCCACAGACCTCGAAGTGTCGGCAGGGCGCCTCGCGCCGGCCGGCGCCCGCCTCGAGGATCTCCAGGACCTCGGCACGACCGAAGTCGGGTCTGCGTTCGGTGACGCGCACACGCAGGCGATCCCCCGGCACGACGCGCTGCAGGAAGATCGGAACGCCTTCATGACGGGCCAGACCATCTCCCCCGGCAACCAGCTTTTCGACCCGTACTTCGACGACGTCGAGCTGCGACAGGATACGCGCCGCTCTCCCTGGATCACGGTCACGCTTCATCGCAGCATCCTGACTCCGACGACAGGGTCGTCGGGAAGGTCCTAGATTTCGCGGTACAGCCAGCGCCGAATCGGCGACAGGCGCTCACGTACCGTTTCCCAGCGGGGATCGATGTGCCACAGTGCCGCGGCAATCGACGACAGCAGTGAGTTGCCATCCTGTGGGGTGAAACAGAAACCGTAGATCTCGCGCTGGCGACGGACCGTCAGGGTGGGAACCACGACCACCGTCTGCGACAGGATCCGACCGTAGTAGCCGTGGTCCCTGCCGAAGCTGAAGATCAGGTTGGCATCCCCCTTGTTGGTCACCGCGACCCTGGGATTGGATCGTAGACGCTCGACAACGCTGTCGAGAGTGATCGGCTCGGTCCGCGCCAGGCGGAACCAGATCGAGTGCATGTACTGGGTGTTGACCTTCAGGGCACTCGAGAAAACGTCGAGATCCTTGTCGAGGGTGGTGAACAGCTCGTGGGCGTCGCGGGCATGGTGGGTTCCGAACTCCGAGTCGTCGTGCCGGCCGACCTGCGGAGAGGGTAGGAACTTCGCCGCCTGACTGATGTCGTTGGCGCGGCGGATGCAGACGAAGTTGCCGTTGTCCAGGCAGTAGTGGCCCTCTTCGTCGGAGCACAGCGTCTTGAGCAGGGTCGCCATGTTGTGCGTGTTGCACGACACGATCTGGACGAATCGGTCCTCTCCGACCACCAGCGTCTCGTCATTGATCCCGCGGGCGTAGGGCTTGCCGAAACCGAACTCGCTGCCCTGCGCCAGAAAGCCCTTGGGACCCTTCAGGTCGTCGTAGTACAGCTCCTTGTTGGCGTTGCCGGCCGGAGTGCAGTCGATGACCACCGTGGCGCGTTCGAGGGCTTCGCGGGTCTCGAGCGAAACCGTGTGTCCGAGCTCTTCGAAGTCCTTGCGAACGTCATCGTCGACCGCCAGTTTCGCGCCCCGAGCCATCAGATGCTTGAGCTTCGATCGATCGGATTCCAGCGGCGTGCGCTTGTGGAAGGTGACCTCGTCGATCCCCATCCGCTCGTGGAAGTCGGTGAACAGACCGATCAGCGGCTCACCGATGGTTCCGGTGCCGACGATATGGACGATCTTTTTCATCTTCTCTGCCTCTCTATGGGTCGATAGCTCGTTGAGGGGTCTGCGTTGTCGGCCACGATCTCGGGTTGCGGTTCTTCGGAGTCTCCAGCACCGTATGACGGTCGCAGGCGCTTGGTCTGACTAGGCGATTCCAGGGAGCCGGAACTCAGAGAGCGGCGTGTTCGAAGGCGGCGCGCAGATCCTGCTTGCCCGACAACCCAGGCTGCAGATAGGAGACCCGCCCCTCACGGTCGATGACCATGACCGTCGGAAGGGCATAGATGCTCGCCTCGGTGGCGATCCGGTCTTCGGCGTCGTACAGCACCGGATACGGATAGGGATGATTCTCGGCGTAGGCCCGCACGACCTCTTCGCTCTCTCCGAGGCTGACGGCCAGGAAGCGAAGGTCCTGTCCGCTGTACTCCTCGGCCAACTCGGCGAGGATCTTCGCCTGAGCCTTGCACGGCCCGCACCAGGTAGCCCAGAAATCGACCACCACGACGTCACCGGCGTAGTCGGAGGGGCCGCGGGTCTGGCCGTCGAGCCCCGGCATCCGGAACTCCGTCAGGATGGCCGGGATGGTGATCTCGTCGGAGGCGTCCGCCTGCCCCGCGGCACTGCCGAGATCCCAACCGATGTAGCCGGCGAGAGCGCTCAACAGCACGGCTGCAACGAGAGGTAGTGCGATCGAAGATCGGCTGTCGGCAGCAGATTGCATCGCTGCCAGCATACGCGATTCAGGCACCGATTTGAAGGCTCGAGGACGGCCGACAAGGGTTCAGCCGACCGTTCCCGGGACCTGGACGGATCAGCTACAACCGCTGGTCTCGCCGCACTCGTTGCACTTGTAGCAGCTGCCGTTGCGAACCATGATGGCGCCACAGGAATGGCAGCTCGGAGCGTCCTGGAGATTCAGGAAGGTGACCGGAGTCGCACTCGTCTGGCCTGATGCGTCGACCTCTGGCTCCTGTCTTTCGAGCGCCTTGCCGGCTTCATCGCGAAGGATGACTCCCACTTCCTGCTGTTCCTGGGTCGAGAGGAACTTCGAGGCCAGCCAGCGGAAGATGTAGTCGTTGATCGACTTCGCGATCGGAATCTCCGGATTGGTCGTGAAGCCCGACGGTTCGAACCGCGTGTGACTGAACTTGTCGACCAGGGTACGCAGCGGAACGCCGTACTGCAGGGCGATCGAGATCCCGGTCGCGAAGGCGTCGACCAGACCCGACACGGTGGAACCCTGCTTGGCCATCGTGAGGAAGATCTCACCCGGCTGGCCGTTGTCGTAGAGGCCGACCGTGATGTAGCCCTCGTGGCCGTTGACGCAGAACTTGTGCGTGACGGCTCGACGCTCGTCGGGCAGCTTCACCCGGTCGAGCGAGCGGTCGCTGCCACCTTCCAACGCCGGTGCAGGAACGATCTTCGAATCCCTGGTGCCCAGAGGCTGGCTGCGCTTGCTACCGTCGCGGTAGATGGCGATGGCCTTGAGTCCGAGCTGCCAACCCTCGATGTAGGCATCCATGATGTCCTGGACCGTCGAGGTCTCGGGCATGTTGATGGTCTTCGAGATGGCTCCAGAAATGAACGGCTGCGCCGCTCCCAGCATCCTCAGGTGCCCGCGATAGTGGATCGAACGCTTGCCGTTGGCGGGCTTGAAGGCACAGTCGAAGACGGCCAGATGCTCGTCCTTGAGGTCGTCGGCGCCCTCGATCGTGTCGTGCTCGTCGATGTAC
>CALOFD010000062.1:0-40000 GCA_942492505.1 Thermoanaerobaculia bacterium | reverse complement strand
ATCTGGCTGTCGAAGTGGTCCGTTACCTCGACGCTCCCCCGAACCGGGCGACACTCCTCGAACTGACCGAACTGCTCGGTGGCGATCCCCGCACGATGATGCGAACCGGTGACTCTCTCTTCGCCGAGTTGGCCCTCGATCGACCCGAAACCGGCTCGGTGGAGCTGATCGACGCGCTGCTCGCTCACCCCAGGCTGATGGAAAGACCGATCCTGGTGACCGGCAACGGTGCTCGCATCGGACGACCCACCGAGCGGCTGCTGGAGATCCTCTGAACTCGACTCCTGTGCGTACTCGTCGGACTCGATTCGCTTCACGGGTCGCGACCGCGGGTTGGCTCCTGTCGATCCTCTACTCCACCGGCGCCGTCTGGTGTCAGTGGCATGCCGGCGAGGTCCGTGACCCGGAAACCTTCGAAACGGTCCCGGCCGCGGTTGCCGAGGACGCCGTTGGCAACGTCTTCGCGGTCGTTCGCTCCCTGGAGCCCGCTCGCCTCATCGGCCTCTTCCAGCTCTCCCCTCGCGACCGCGACTTCCTCGATGAGTCCGGCGCCCTGTCGATCAGCGTCGACGATCAACCGGCGTTTCGGCCTTCCCGCATCGCCGGAGGCTTGAAGTCGGTCTCCTTTCTCCTGTGGAACCAGCCCGGAGCCCCCACCCAGGGCCTTCTCAGGGCGCTGCTCGACGGAGCCGAGATGCTTCTCACCTACCCGCTGGCCGGAGGCGGCTACAAGGAGAGTCGGTTCTCCCTCCAGCAGATGGGCCCGACGATCGAGCAGACCTTGGGGGTCCGCTTGCAGATCGATCCCGCCGATGTCGAACTCGCTGCCCTTCGCGATCGCACCGCCGAGAGTTGTCTCTCGATGGCCAAACCGAAGGCGAGAGACCAGTGTTTCAAGCAACTCGGGCAGTGCCTCGATCTCGAACCAGGGAGCGCCGAAGCCCTGGCCAGGTGCCTCTCGCCTACTCCCTGACGAGCCCCAGCCACTCCCGCGGGGTGGGCGAGGCTCCACCCGGAACGATGTTCTTGCCGGACCGACGGAGGCGCTAGCCTCAGTCACCTGCATCTGAGACCACGATGGGTCAGTTCTCCATTCGCCCCCTGAAGGGCCCCGACGACACCCGCCGATTCCAGCTCGCCGTCCTTCGCGATCTCGACGCTCTCGAGCGGATGTTGCGCAGTGGCGTCTTCCTGGACGAGGAAGGGGTCTTCGGAGTCGAGCAGGAGATGTTCCTGGTCGAGGACCGTCCACCGCACCGGCCCGCGCCGGTCGCCCGCGAGCTCCTCGCCGCAGCCCAGGACCCTCGATTGACGACCGAGCTGGCGCTGTTCAATCTCGAGGCCAACCTGCCGCCGGGGCGGCTCGGCGGCAGGTTCCTTTCAGGTCTGGAGCAGGAACTGAACCGGCTGATCGCGGAGCTCAACGCCGTCGCCGCCGAACATCGGGCCCGGGTTTCCCTGACGGGGATCCTCCCCACCCTGCGACACCGCGATTTCACGCCTCTGTCGATGACTCCAGAGCTGCGCTACGAAGAGCTCGACCGCGCCATGAAGAAGCTTCGCGGAGGCGACAACCAGATTTTCATCCGCGGCCTCGACCAACTCGAGATTCGGGCGGCCAGTGTGATTCTCGAAGCCGCGAACTGCAGCCTGCAGTTGCACTATCAGGTTTCGCCGGAAGCCTTCCCGAGCCGCTACAACTTCGCCCAGCTGATCTCGGCGCCGCTGCTGGCAGCGGCATCGAACTCCCCGGTTCTGCTCGGCCAACGACTCTGGCACGAAACCCGGGTGGCCCTCTTCGAGAGCACCGCCGACTCCCGTTCCCACGGCGAGTTACGCCGCAGCGCCCCACCGAGGGTCTTCTTCGGCGACGACTGGGTCCATGAGTCCGCTCTCGAACTCTTCCGCCACGCGGCGCTGCGCTACCGCGCCCTGCTGGGCTGCGTGCAGGATGTCGACTCGATCGCCCTCCTCGAGCAGGGCACGCTGCCCTCGCTGCCGGCGCTCTCGCTGCACAACGGAACGATCTGGCGATGGAACAGAGCATGCTTCGGGGTTCAGCGGAACGAGGCTCACCTGCGAATCGAGAATCGTGTCCTTCCGGCCGGACCGACCGTGATCGATGAGGTCGCCAATGCGGCCCTCTACTATGGGTTGATGGCCGCCCCGGAACCCGCCGACCTGGCCGCCGACAAGCGCATCCGGTTCATCAAGGTCAAGGAGAACTTCCTCAGCGCCGCGCGCAACGGAATCAACGCCAACCTCCACTGGCTCGGTGGCCGTACCGTTCAGGCCCGCGAGCTCCTGCTCCACGAGCTCATTCCGCAGGCGCGCTTCGGTCTCGAGAGCATCGGCACGGAAGAGGCTGACATCGATCGTTATCTCGGGGTCCTCACGGACCGCCTGACGACCGGGCGCACCGGCTCCGTGTGGATCCTCGACTCCCTGGCCGGAAAACCCTCTTCCCGCCGCCAGGCTTCGGTCGCGAGAGTGAACACCGTCATGATCGTGCACCAGGCCGAGGGCAAACCCGTTCACACGTGGCCGCTGGCTGACACCACGGCTCCGGAAACCTCCGAGCATGCGACGGTTCGCAGCCTGATGTCAGAGGATCTGTTCACCGTTCGCGCCGAGGATCCCGCGGAACTCGTGACTCGACTCATGCGCTGGCAGAACGTTCGACATGTTCCCGTCGAAGACGAGTCCGGTCGGCTTGTCGGGATCGTCTCGGTTCATTCCCTGCTCTTCCTCCACGACGAAGAGGGACGTTTCCGACCCGGATCGACGGTCGCCGACATCATGGATTCGACCCCTCCCGAGGTCGATCCCGAAACGACGATCGACGAGGCGGCACGAGCGCTGCTCGCGACCGAGCACCGCTGCCTGCTCGTCACCTCGGAGAACGAGCTCGTGGGAATCGTCACCGACCGCGACCTGCTGGCCGGCAGCAACGACGAGAACCTCGAACCGACCTCCACCCCGCCCGACGAGACGCCCTCTCCCTGAAGGCGTCGAGGAGGCGTGAACCGACCGCCCGCGCCCCTTCCCGGAGCGATCCAGGACGATCGCCCGCTCGTGGACCCAGGCCGCCAAACCCCAACCGCGGTTCCCGATCGACCGTCAGATCGAGCGCCGCGGGACGGTCAGGACCGGGCAGGAGGCGTGCTGCAGGACCTTCTTGGCCACCGAACCGAGGACGAGTTCAGCGATCCTCGAACGTCCGTGGGTACCCATCGCGATCAGCTCGATGTCATGCTCACGGGTGGCGCGCAGCACGGCCGCCGTCGCCGGACCCTCGGCGACCTCGCAGCGAATCTCCCAGCCCCGACCTTCGAGCGGCTTGACCCAGTCCTTCAACTCCTCCAGCGACCGCGTCGCGACCTGGGTGAGGTAGTCCTGGGAAGCCGCCACAGCACCGTAGGCCCCATATTCGATCGGCAGGAAGTAGGCATGCATGACGTGCAGCGTGCCGCCAGCATCCGAGAACAGTTCCATCGCCTTCTCCGCCGCCGCCAGTGCCTCGTCGGAGAAGTCGGAAGGCACGAGGATGCGGCTCGGGTGGCGACTCTCCTGATCGTCGGGATGAACCGCCAGCACAGGGCAGGGTGCGTGGGGAACGACTCGTTCGGCGGTGCTGCCGAGAAGCAGATGTTCCACGGCCCCCTGACCCTGGGTTCCCAGAACGATCAGATCGGCCGGCAGCGACTTGGCTGCCGCTTCGATGACGTCCGAGGGGCGCCCCCGCTCGAAGGCGATCTCGACCTCGACTCCGGCCTCACGAGCGTTGCGTGCGGCCTCTGCGAGAAGATCGTGAACCCTCTGTTCCAGTGCTTCGACCATCTTCGCCGGAGGCGGCATGTAGGGAGTGCCTACGTTCGGAAGCCGGAAGGCATGAAGAATATGGATCTTGGCGTCGTTCGATTTGGCGACTTCCGTAGCCCATCTCACTCCTGCCTCAGCGGTTTTCGAGAAGTCCGTTGCCACCAGAATGCTTCGAATCATCTTCCTCTTGCCTCCGTGCAGAACTCGCGCCTGCCACGTCGCTGGCATCGGCGGTCGTTCGTCTCATTGGATGGGCACAGACTATCGTTCCGGGGCCTTCTCCCCAAGCACCCCCCGGGTGGGTTGCCGTCCACGGTGCTGGGGTAGGGTGAATCGTCGATGGAGACCTTGATCTCTCAGCCCTTCTGGGGGCCGACGCTCGCCGTCATCGGCTTCACGTTTCACGTCGTCGTGGCGGGACACGCCATCCTCCACAAGCACGACGTCCGGGCGGCGATCGGCTGGGTCGGACTCATCTGGTTCCTACCGATCGGCGGTCCCCTTCTGTATCTCTTCTTCGGCATCAATCGGATCCGACGTCGAGCCACCGACCTGATGGAAGGGCACGGCAAACCCCAACCCCTCGACACCGTCGCCGCCTCGGTACCGGCCGAAGCCGAAGAACTCCAGGCCCTCGCCGGCTACATCGACGGAGTCGTTGCCCACTCGCTGGTCGCCGGCAATCGCGTGTCCTCACTCGATTGCGGCGAAGAGGCCTACCCCGCCATGCTCGAGGCGATCTCGAACGCCCAGCGTTCGATCGCCCTGGCGGCGTACATCTTCGACAACGACGTCGAAGGGCGCAGGTTCGTCGCGGCTCTCGGCCTTGCCGTCGAACGAGGCGTGGAAGTCCGGGTCCTGATCGACGCCGTCGGCATGCGCTACTCGTTCCCGTCGATCGCCGGGCCTCTCAAGCGGGCCGGCGTCCAGACCGTGCGCTTCATGCCGACCCGGCTTCCCTGGCGACTGCCGTACGCGAACTTGAGGAGTCACCGAAAGCTCCTCGTCGTCGACGGCAGGATCGCCTTCACGGGCGGCATGAACATTCGCCGGGGACACCTCATCGAGAGCTATCCCAGCGAGGCGATCCGCGATCTCCACTTCTGCGTCGAAGGTCCGGTGATCGAACAGTTGATGAGCGTCTTCAAGCACGACTGGCACTTCAGTTCCGGAGAACGGCTGGCAGGAGACGCCTGGAACTGCGACGACCAGATTCGGGGTTCCACCGTCTGCAGGGCGATCGCTGACGGCCCCGACGAAGACTTCGGCTGCATGCTGCAGAGCTTCCTCGGGGCGCTCGCCTGCGCCCGGCGAAGTGTGCGGATCATGACCCCCTACTTCCTGCCGCTTTCCGGCCTGGCCCAGGCGCTGGCGATGGCGGCGCGGCGCGGTGTCCAGGTCGACATCGTCCTGCCCGAGGAGGGCAATCTCCGGCTGGTGCAATGGGCATCCAACGCCCTTCTCTGGCGCCCCCTCGAAGCCGGCTGCAGAATCTGGCTGAGTCGGCCGCCTTTCGATCATTCGAAAGTACTCGTGGTCGACGAAACCTGGTCCCTGATCGGAAGTTCGAACTGGGATCCCGTCAGCCTGCGCCTCAACTTCGAACTCGGCCTCGAGAACTGGGACCGCCGACTCGCCGCCGACCTCGCCGGAAAGATCGACGAGCGCGGGCTGGCAGGGCGGCGCATCACTCTCGAGGACGTCGAGAATCGGCCCCTTGCCCATCAAGCTTCGAGACGGCATCTGCAGACTCGCTTCGCCGTACCTCTAGAGCATGGAAGGGGGCACGGTCCGTTCGCGACCCCCTGTCGGCCATCGCGTCTCCAGCGGGTGGGCCGAAGCCCACCCGGCCGGGTCGCAGCAAGCCGAGAATCGATTGCTACACTTGACAGGCGGGGTACGCCGCGAACAGCCAAGGAGGGCAACTCATGGCCCACTACGATTCGATTCTCGTCACGACCGACCTCTCCGAAGCCTCGGTCACAGGTCTCACTGAGGCAGCAGCCCTTGCCAAGGCTGTCGGCGGGCGTCTCACGCTTCTCTACGTCGTCGAAGACACCATGCCGCCTCTCATGCCGGGCGCCAGCGTCGCTGAGTGGCGCCGGATCCTCGACCACCATCGCGAGGCCGCACAAGGGCAGGTCGAAGAACTGGCAGCGAGGCACCTCGCCGGGACCGATCACCGCATCGAGGTCAGAAAGGGCCGAGCGGTCGATGTCATTCTCGAGACCGCAGCCGACACCGACGCCGACGTGCTCGTGATGGCATCGAGGGGCCACGGACTGATCGGCCAGATCGTACTCGGATCCACCACGGACCGCGTCCTGCGCGACTCTCCCTGCCCGGTGCTGGTGGTTCATCGCGGAGCCGAGGCCTCCTGATGAAGATCTCCAGAGTTCTTCTCCCCACCGACTTCTCCGACTGCGGCAACTCAGCCCTGCCGACCGCGCTCGAATGGGCCGGTCTCCATGGCGCTGAGATCGACATGCTGCATGCCGTGGTCCTCTACGACTTCGAACTGCCCGCCGATGCCGGTGCCCCTGCCGACGCCCAGATCCTGCAAGCCTACCGGGAGACGACAGAGAAAGCCCTGTCGAAACTCGGCTCGGATCCGCTCGTCATCCGACGGGTTCAGCGACGCGACACCTCGGCGGCGACGGCGATCGTCGAATACGCCTCCGAAGCCGGCAGCGACCTGATCGTCATGGCCACCCACGGCCGACGAGGTCCGCGCCGGCTGATCCTCGGCAGTACCACCGAAGAAGTCGTCCGGCATTCGCCCTGCCCGGTCCTCGCCGTGCACTGCAGCGACGTCGCGAGCTCAGGCGCGGACGGACCGATCCTCGTGCCGGTCGACTTCTCCCCGGCCAGCGCCACCACGATCGCAGCCGCCGCGGACCTCGCGAACCTGTTGGGAGCCGCCGTCAGGCTCATCCACGTGCTCGAGGAGCCGACGTTCCCGCTCTTCTACGAAAGCCTTCCCGACGCCAGCCTGATGGATCTGCCGGCCCTCGACAGGGCCTCCCGAGAGCAGTTGGAGGTTCTCTGGCAGGAGAACGGTAGCGACCAGGTCGAGGCGAGCTTCAGGGTCGAGCGCGGTTACCCGTCCGAAATCATCCTGTCCGCCAGCGATGCTCTGTCGGCCCGCCTGATCGTGATGCCGACGAGGGGGCTCGGGGTTGTCGCCCACCTCCTGCTCGGCAGCGTCGCCGAGAAGGTCCTCAGGGGCGCGCACTGCCCGGTCCTGATCCTGCCTGAGCGCGAGTCGGACTAGTTCCTCAAGCGTGATCGCCGGCCGGGTGACGGCATCCTCGGAAGGTTTCCATCGAGACGATGTCCGACAGGCCGAGTTCCTCGGTCCTGCCGGTCAGCGAAGTGTAGTAGCCGAAGATCGTTCGTCCCTTGAGGTCGGAGAAGAACTCCCCACCGGGCTGCAGTTCGCTCGCCAGGGTCTCGTTCTCGTCGCTGATCGATCGCAGCAGTTCCACCATCTGTTCGTCTGAGATCTGATCGAGGGAGGCTTCGTAGGCGCCGACCGAGCGGCCTTCGAGCCAGGCCAGCCCCTCGAGGAACGCCAGCCGGTCCTCCTCCTCGGCAAGGGAGAGGGAAAGATCGATGTACTCGTGAACCCGGCAGCTCGAGGCCCGGGGGTGTCGGTCGTCGGAATGATGGCCTCGACGAGCCGGGCGAGGGCTCGGCCCTGTTGCACGCTCAGAAGCTCCGGCACCCAGTCGCCCGCAGCAGCCTGTACCGCCTCGATGGCGCCCGAAGGTCCGATCGCGAAGCTCGCACGGGGCTTCGTCCCGAGAGCGACCCCCACAGCGGCTCCGGCGGCAGTTCCGATGACAGTACGTCGAGTTACGGATTTCTCATTCATCGTCTCGAGCCTCCTCAAACCAGATTCCCCCGCTTCGCTTCCGAGACCAGGTACTCACAGGAACGCAGCGTCAGGGCCATCATCGTCAGCGTGGGATTCACGCAGCCGATGCTCGGATACGACGCCCCGTCCATCACAAAGAGGTTGCGAACGTCGTGGGCCTGCTGGAACTCGTTGAGCACCGACGTCTTCGGATCGTCTCCCATGCGCGCCGTTCCAACTTCGTGAATCGCGAAACCGGGCGGGTTCTGCTCGACGTCGGTCCGGATGTCGGTACAACCGGCCCGCTCGAGCATGATCTGCGCCTGTTCGACGGAGTCCCGAACCATCGCGAGTTCGTTGTCGCCATGAACGCAGTCCACGTGCAACACGGGAACTCCCCACGCATCCTTGAGATCGGGATCCAGGGTGCACCGATTGTGCTCGTACGGCAGCATCTCCGCGAAGCTGCTCAGACTGAGCCTCGACTGGGTGCTGCCTCGAACGCCCTGCTTGAAATCAGCGCCGAAGCCCTTCTGCGAGTAGGCCTGCTCCCAGACCGTCACGTTCTCGCCGCCCTGATAGCCGTAGCCCCGGATGAAGTCGTCCTCTCTCGTTTCGAGGTTGCGGAAGCGCGGCACGTAGACTCCGTTCGGGCGACTGGCCGTCTCCGCCGTCGCCCCGGCTCGTGCGGGCAACTCGCCGCTCGCACCAACGCCGAAGACGTGGTCCATCAGGTACTTGCCGAGCACGCCGCTCGAATTGGCCAGGCCCTCGGGGTGCGACTCGCCTCCCGAGAGCAACAGGATTCTCGTCGAAGCCAGGGTCGAGGCAGCCAGGACCACGACCGAGGCGTCGAGACGTTCCTCGGAACCCGTCGTCTTGTCGATGTAGAGCACGCCGTCGGCGCGGCCCGCCTGATCGAGCGTCACCTTGCGCACCATGGCATCGGTGATCAGCGTCATGTTGCCCGTCCGCTCGGCCGCGGGGAGAGTCGAAACCGGACTCGAGAAATACGAGCCGGTGAGGCAACCCCGATGACACGGTCCACAGTAGTGACAGGCGGCTCGCCCCTCGTGAGGCCGCGTCAGCACGGCGCAACGCCCGATCGTCATGCGCCGGTCTCCCATGCCGTCGATGGCTTCCTTCAGGATCTCCTCGCCGCAGGTGAACTTCATCGGCGGCAGGAACTGCCCGTCGGGAAGGATCGCCATCCCCTCGGAGCGACCGCTCACGCCGATGAAACGCTCGACCCGGTCGTAGTACGGGGCCAGGTCGGCATAGGAGATCGGCCAGTCGACACCGTAGCCGTCGTGGCTCGCACACTTGAAGTCGTAGTCCGACATCCGGTACGACTGTCGCGCCCACATCAGGGTCCGGCCACCGACCTTGTTGCCCTGAATCCACCAGAACGGTTTGCCGTCCGGGGTCGACAGGGGATTGTCCGTGTCGTCCATGAAGAACTCGGCATTCGTCTCGCCACAGGCATAGCACTTGCGCTGGATCGGTCTCCGATTCAACGCTTCGTTGCGGGGATCCTGGCGCCCTCGCAGTGGCAACTCCCAGGGCAGGACATGCTCGGTGAACTCCGTCGACGGATCGAGCGCCGAGCCCGACTCCACGACGCAGACCTTCATTCCAGCTTCACAAAGTTCCTTCGCTGCCCAACCGCCGTTGGCGCCCGAACCCACTACGATCGCGTCATACTTCGCCATAGTCGCTTCCTTCAGTCCTGACGTACCCAACGTATCATCGGCCTCGCTCGCCTCAGATCCAGCGAACCGCCTGCCCCAACGCCTCCTCAGCGCCCCGGACCAGGTCGTGCAGAACCTCCGCGGCCGGCCTCACTTCGCGAATCATTCCGATGCCCTGGCCGGCAAAGCCCGGGACGATGTCCGCCCGCTTCGCCTGGCGACCCGCCTCGAGGACCGGCCCCGAAATCAGTCCCTGAAACGGCATCGGCAGCGGTTCGCGCTCGCTCGTCGCCCAGGCTTCGCTCCAACGTGACCGGATGACTCGCGCAGGCTTGCCTGTCACCGAGCGAGAGACCATGGTTCCCTCCTCCGAAGAATCCAGGATCGCCTGCTTCTGGAAATCCTCGATCCCCGACTCATGGGTCGCCAGAAAGGCGCTGCCGACCCACGCCCCCTGAGCGCCCAGCATCATTCCGGCCGCCACTCCGCGGCCATCGGAAATGCCGCCCGCCGCCAGGACCGGGAGATCACCGACGGCATCGACGACCTGGGGGATCAGGGCCATGGTGCCGACCGGCGAGTTGTGCCCGCCGGCGTCGTGCCCCTGGGCCACCACGACGTCGACGCCCGAAGCTGCCACCTTGACCGCGTGCCGAACCGCTCCCACCACCGACATGACCACCGTTCCGTTCTCCTTGAGGCGATCGAGCCAGGGTCCAGGGTTGCCCAGGCCGGCGGCGTAGACCGGAACCTTCTCCTCGATGACGATCTCCATCTGCGCTTCGAAGAACTCCTTCGTGAACAGTGCGAGATCGAGCGCCTCTCCCCGCTTCGGGGAAGCAACCGGCTCGAGACCTTCTCGCTCCATGAATTCACGCGCCAACCGTCGATACTCCTCGAGCAGCGCCTCTGGATCCTCGCCGCCTTTCGGAGGGGTCGCTCGACGCACGGAGGCCGGCAGCAACGTGTCGACGCCGAACGGCCTGTCGGTGAGGGCGCGAGTGCGGCGGATCCACGCGCGCAGTTCGTCGCCGCCCACCGAAGCAGCGCCGAGCACGCCGAGTCCGCCGGCATTCGATACCGCGGCAGCCAGTTCCGGGGTACTCGCGCCGCCCATGCCGGCAAGCACGATCGGGACTTCGATCCCGAGCAGGTCGCAGACTGGAGTTCGAAGGCTCATCGAGAAAGCGCCTTCCGATTCCCGGATTGCTCACAAGCGCCGGCCAGGGGCAGCGATTGCGACCTCACCGCCGGAAGGCCGGGCTCAGCGTGAGTAGCCCGCCAGCCTCTGCAGTCGGACGATCTTCACCGGAGCTTCTGCCGACAGGGGCTGGAAGATCCCCTGACCGAAGGCCTGGCGCATCTTGGCGAGGTGTGGCTGCTGGCCATGGCCGGCGAGAGCTTCCTGATCGGCGTAGACCTCGAAGAAGAGCAGCACTCCGGGTTCGGCTTCGACCTCGTGAGCGATATACGCCAGAACGCCCGGTTCCTTCTCTTCGACGGCCGCGCACAGCTCCTCGAGAAACTGCACACCCTCCTCGCGCTTCTCGGGATTCAAGCGAAAGCTCGCGGTCTGCGTGATCGCGGCCGCCGTCTCCTGAGCCTGCGCCCTGCGATCGAAGCCCAGCGCCCCGATGACGGCCGCGCCTGCGGCCGCGGTTCCTCCTACGAACTGCCTGCGAGTGCTCCTGCTTGCCATGGGCCATCCTCCTCGAATCGAGATTTTCCGACTTTCAGATGAGAGGCATTGTACAAGGTCTCTCGCGAACCCTGACGCCCGGCTCGACACTTCTGAACAGCCCCTCTCCGGCGCCCCGCCACTCAATTCAGATCCCAGCTCGGCCTGCTGACGTAACAAACAGCAGAAAGGCAGGGATTCTCGAATGCTTTCACTCCTCTCCCTCTCCGTACCCGAAGACGTCCAGGGCACGCCCACGCCGACTCAGGCCGCGAGCGCCGCGCAGCTCTCGACGACCGTACCGGACTGGCCCGGCAGATCGGTGGCCGTGATCGGCAGTGGGCGACCGGCCCAGACCATGGTTCGGAACCTCGAACGACTGACGGCGCCGCAGGGGGCCCGCCCGCTCAACGTCCATTGGCTGATCGACGGCAGGGAACCCGTGTGGCAGAACGAGTTCGAGGAAATCCTCCCCACCCAGAGCGACCTGGCGGAAGACTCCAGACGATTCCTGGCAGGCGCCTCACACCGCGTCCTCTGCTGGACCGAGGCCCGGGTCACCGCCATCGAGCCGACACCCAACCAGAGAATGCTGGTCCGCGTCAGTCAGCCGGGCGACGCCTGGGCGGTCGAGGTCGACCGCGTCCTGTCTCTCGGCTGAGCCTGGGCCCGGCAGCGACACGCGCTGCCGGAGCCTCACGGACAGGTCGAGAAGGCGTCGGTGTCCAGAATCGGTCGGAACGGCGAGGCCGTCGGACTCGAGTAGGTCTTCGTGACACCCGACTGGGTGTCGGTGACCGTCAGGTCGTAGTCCACGTTGGTCGCGCCCGCAGCCATCACCCATAGGTGGTCGAAGGGACCGCAGGCGTCGAACACCTTGACCACCAATTCCAGGTTGTCGGCATCGAAGAAGAACAGCTCGGCATCGGAGAGATCGTTGTAGGTCCCGCTCACCTCGAGGCGATCGAGCGGCGTTCGCCAATCGACATCGACCTTGAAGCGATCGCCACCGAGATCCAACGAATCGGTGACCCCTCGCACCGTCGAGGTCCGGCCGCCGGGCGGCGGGCCTTCTCCCAGCAGGACGTCCAGCATCTCGCCGAACTCGCGATCGACCGTCTTGACCTCATCGTCGTTGGTGGGAGCGCACGGACAGTCGCCGGTGTTGATCGAGTAGGTGATGCTGAAGTCGCCGACCTTGATGCCGGTGACCTGATCCGAGATCTTGTTCTCGGCTCCGCCGGAGGTCAGCTTGAACTGCGAGTTTCCTCCCGCCATCGTGATGATGCCCGGAGTGTGGTTCTCGATTCGCATCGGAAACGGGCGGTCGGTGCCTGTCACGAAGAACGTCACCGGCGTCGACTCCCCCCGCCAGAGCTTGTCCTGGTCGATCGTGCCGCTCACGCCCAGGACGTTCGAGGCCTTGCCGTCGGTCGGATTCGGCGCTTCCTCGGCGTTCTCCGAGTAGTCGGCCGAGAACCCCCAGTCATGCTGCCCCACCGAGAAGTCGGCCGGCAGGGTGAACTCGATCAGGCTCGAGGACCCCGAGATGATCGGGAGAGAGCGTCCCCCCAGTTGAACGCCCTCCCAGGCCTCCGGAGACGGGAAGGTGCCGCAGGCGCAGGCGTTGCCGCCGGGAAGGACCCACGGCGACACCTGGTCGATGCTCGGAATCACCGTATGGGTCGGTGTCATCGGAGCGCTCACCTGGGGCTTCCAGTCATAGTTGTAGAGTTCGACTCCCCAGGGGTCGAACGCACGCATCGTGCAGCCGCGACGCGCGTCGAAATTGTCGGGGACCCGCATGGCTCCGCTCTCGCGTCCGTCCTCGTACTGGTAGTCGTAGTCGAAATCGAGCCTCCCACTCTGGCGGTCGTACTTCATGCGGATACCGGCATCGAGAGCCCGTCTCGCATCGCCGTAGTTGCCCGTATCGAACATCTGGATCCTGGTGCGGGTATTCAGACTGCCGGAGTCCCAGCGAAGCCCAGCCTCGGGACCGGAGAGCGGCGGAGTCGTGAAATAGATCTGCTCCCCCGGCGTCACCCGATCGGGAAGACCGTCCCAGCTGTCGAGACGCCGACCCGGCTGGAACCCCGACCACTGCTGGACGGGGATCGTGTCGCTGAAGAGGCCGCCGCTGAACTTCACCTTGATCTTCAGTCTGGAGTCCAGCTGGATCCGATCGAGGTACCCCATGGAGATGTAGACACTGTCTCGTGCCGGTCCGGTGAAGGTCCCTCGACCGTCGTGCTGCCAGCCCTCGTCGACACGGTTCACGACCAACCCGCGGAGAGACTTCTTGTCGAGACCGACGTCGACCTGGGTGATGGCCACGCCCGGCACCTTCCCGGCGAGTTCCATCAGGACGCTTCCGCTGCGAGCGGGCCCGGCCTCGAGTTCCTCGCGGTTGATGATCGAGACAGCCAGCGGGACGTCTTCCCGGGCTTCGAGGCCCCCTGCCAGGCACGCCAGCAAGAGCGCGGAACAGACCGTCGATCGACTCAGCATCGGACTCCCCCTTTCACGAAGTGATGGCCTAGCCTACTACTCGAAGGTCGAAGCGAGTCCTTCTCGCGATCCAGGGGGGCCGTCGATCGCCTTCCAACGCCCCTTCGCACGAACCTTCGCGGCAACCCCCGGGTGATACGCTCCCGCCGCTCTAGCGACCGATCCAGGAACTGCTCCATGACCGAAAGCGAACGCGAAACTCTCGAGGTCGACGTGCTCTTCGTCGGCGCCGGCCCTGCCTCCCTGGCGGGCGCCTACCACCTGGCGAAGCGGATCGAGAAGCACAACGAGGCCGATCCCGAGCACCGACTCGAGCCGATGATCGCGGTCCTGGAGAAAGGTCAGGAAGTCGGCGCCCACGGCTTCTCGGGCGCCGTTCTCGACCCTCGCGCCCTGAAGGAACTCTTCCCCTTCGACTGGAAGGACGCGCCGCTCGAAGCCGAAGTCGGGGCCGAAAAGCTCCTCTTCATGACGAAGAAGCACGCTCTTCCCATGCCGATCCCTCCGATGATGGAGAACGACGGCAAGTACGTCGCCTCCCTCGGCAAGCTCGTCAAGTGGATGGCAGGCAAGTGCGAAGAGGTCGGCGTCGACGTGTTCTGCGAGTTCCCCGGCGCCGAGATCCTGCTCGATGGCGATCGCGTGATCGGCGTTCGAACCGGAGACCGGGGCATCGACCATGACGGCAACCGCAAGCCGAACTTCGAACCCGGCGTCGACGTGATCGCTCCCGTGACAGTGTTGGGAGAGGGGCCGCGAGGCACCCTGACGAAGCAACTCGAGGCCGAACTGGGACTGTCCGAGGGCAGGAATCCCCAGACCTACGCCATTGGCGTGAAGGAAGTCTGGGAGCTCCCGAAGGGACGCGTCGAACCGGGCCTGGTGTGGCACACCCTCGGTTTCCCTCTCGGCAACCGGGCCACCGGCGGCGGCTTCGTCTACGGGATGCAGAACGATCTCCTGATCGTCGGCCTGGTGGTCAATCTCGACTACGAGAACCCGGCCATCGACGCCCACATGGAATTGCAGCGCTTCAAGACCCATCCGCGGATGAGAGAGCTGCTCGAGGGCGGCACCATGAGCTTCTACGGCGCCAAGGCGATCCCGGAAGGTGGCTGGTGGTCGATTCCCACCCTGGCGGGAAAGGGATTCGCCATCGTCGGGGACTCCGGCGGACTCCTGAACTCGCAACGCCTGAAGGGCATCCACCTCGCCATGAAGTCGGGGATGCTCGCCGCCGACGAGATCTTCGATTCCATGGTCAGGGGAACGCTGGCGAGCGACGACCTGATCGGCTACGAAGAACGGATCGAGGCCAGCTGGGTCGGAGACGAGCTGAAGGAGGTCAGGAACTTCCACCAGAGCCTCGAACTCGGCCCGCTCGGCGGCATGCTCCAGACCGGCCTGGGAATGTTCACCCAGGGCCGCGGCTGGGGCATCTTCGACCGCCTGAAGTCCGAGCCGGGGCACACTCGGATGAAGACCATCGACAGCGGCAAGGCGCCTGAACAGCCCGCCGACGTCGTGTTCGACGGTGTCCTGACCTTCGACAAGCTGGCCTGCGTCTACAACTCCGCGACCGCGCATGAAGAAGATCAGCCCGTCCACCTGAAGGTCGCCGACCAGGATCTGTGCATCGATCGTTGCACCCGGGAGTTCGGCAACCCCTGTCAGAACTTCTGCCCCGCCAACGTCTACGAGATGGTTCCAACGAGCGACAACGAGGCCGGCCGACGACTGCAGATCAACGCCTCCAACTGCGTCCATTGCAAGACCTGCGACATCATGGACCCCTACCAGATCATCACCTGGGTGACTCCCGAAGGCGGGGGCGGACCCAACTACTCGAAAATGTAGCCCATGAGCCGAAGAATCCAGCCCCTCTCCGCCCTGATCGCGTCGATCCTCCTCACTGCGCCCGCCACCATGTCCCAGGCAGCCCCTCACCCCGAGACTCCCCTCTCCTACGAGGTGCTCTTCGGAAGCGAGGGCCGTGGAAAGGCGCCCTCTCGACTGACCTGGAGGGGCGAGACCCTGACCTTCCTCTACCAGGACGATCTCTGGGTCTGGCCGGGACAGGGCGAGGCCGAGGTCCTCCTGACCGCCGGGGAACTGGCTGAAGGCCCCGACGAGCCCACCCTCGCCCAGCACCACTGGTCGGCAGACGGGTCGACGCTGCTGATCGAGAGCGATGGCGACCTGTTCCTCTGGGAACGCAGTGACCGGCGCCTTCGCCGACTCACCGACACGTCTTCCACCGACGAGGATCCAAAGTTCTCCCCGGACGGCAGGACCGTGAGTTTCGTCCGCGACGCCAATCTCTGGAGCCTCGACGTCGACTCGGGGGTGGCGCGCCAACTGACCAGCGAAGGCCGTCCGGACGTCCTGCTGTTCGGAAAGACGGACTGGGTCTACTGGGAGGAACTGTGGGGCCGCAACTCGACCGGCCACTGGTGGTCGCCGGACGGATCGAAGTTGGCGCTCTACCGCTTCGACGACAGCCATGTCCCGCGCTATCCCCTTCTCGACATGACCGGTGGCCTCGATCCCACCGTCACACACCAGCCCTATCCTCGAGCCGGAACCAGGAACCCTTCCGTTCGCGTCGGGGTGATGGACCCGAGCAATCGCCAGATCGTCTGGATGAAGACGCAGAGCGGCGCCGACCCCTATCTGCCCCGAGTCACCTGGTTGCCGGATGGAAGTCGGCTGGCCGTCCATCGGCTCGACCGTGCGCAGGCGAAACTCGAGATCCTGCTCTGCGATCCGACCAGCGGCGACTGCGAGGTGTTTCTCGAGGAATCCAGCAACAGCTGGATCGATATCGAAGACGACTTCCGCTTTCTGTCCGACGGACGCTTCATCCACGGCTCTGACCGCGACGGGTGGCGGGGTCTCTACCTCTACTCTCCTGGAGGCGAGGTGATCCGCAAGTTGACCCCCGACGGTCTGGCAGTGACCTCACTCGACGCGATCGTCGAGGACTGGGTGCTCTTCACCGGCTATCGCGGCGGAGGCCTCGAAGCCAAGGACCGCCATGTCTTCAGGGCACCGCTCGCCGGCGGAACCTCCGAGCGTCTGACCGAGGGCGAGGGCACTCATTCGGCTACTGTGTCCGACACGCGGCACCTGGGTCTTGACGGCTTCCGAGGCGAACGTCGGAACCTGGATGGGCATCTACGACCTCGACACCGGGCAGATCGGGGAGTTGCCGCAGGAGGCCCCCGGGATCGATCGGGCGACCCTTCCGGAATGGCAGTTCCTGATGATCCCCGGACCGGATGGCTCGACGCTGCCGGCCCGCTTCCTGGAACCCGCCGGAAAGCGCAGGAAGAGCGGTCACCCGGTCATCATGTACCACTATGGTGGGCCGGCCTCGCAGCAGGTCGTCGACGCCTGGTCCTCGAACCCGGTCCGCGACCTGTGGCACCTGAGACAAGCCCAGCGCGGCTACGGCGTCCTGATCGTCGACAACGAAGCCTCCCTGTTCTTCGGCAAGGCGGGCGCAGCCAAGGTCCACCGTCGCTTCGGAGACACCGAACTCGCTGCCCAGAAGGCCGGCGTCGACTATCTGAAAACCCTCTCCTGGGTCGACACCGACAGAATCGGCCTCTGGGGCTGGTCGGGCGGCGGGGCCAACACCCTCTACTCCCTCTTCCGCAGCCCCGGCACCTGGGCCGCCGGCGTCGCCGGTGCTCCCGTCACCGACTGGCGCCTCTACGACACCATCTGGACTGAACGCTACATGGGACACCCGGACGACAACCCCGACGGCTACACGAACAGCTCTCCGATCACCTGGGCGGAGAACCTGGCGGACCCGCTGCTGCTCGTTCATGGAACGGGAGACGACAACGTCCACCCGAACAACACGTTCGTCCTGTCCAAGAAGCTGATCGATGCCGGCCTACCCTTCGAACAAGCCATCTACCCGCGACAGAAGCACGGCTTCAACCCCAAAGAGTCGCGCCACTTCTACGAGAAGATGGAGGCGTTCTTCGATCGCTGGCTCGAGTTCGAGGACTAGGTCGCCCCAGCCGGGCACTCGCCGGCGACCGACGGACCGCGGAGCTACTGCTCCTTCAACGCCTTCTCGATCTCGGCTTCGTCCATTTCGACGACCTGGGTCGCGAACATCCAACGATGACCCTCGGGGTCTTCGCAACGATACATGCGGCCGCCCCAGGGTTCGTCCTGGACGTCCTGGGTGATCTCGGCGCCCGCGGTCTTGGCACGCGCGCAATGGGCATCCACGTCGGCGACGAAGCACATCACCTGCGAGTACCAGCCGTCGACCTCGTTGGCGGTCTTCTGGTTCATCTCGTCGTACGCCGTGGCCAACAGGACGGTCTGGCCGCCCTCCAGCGACAGGGAGGCATGAGCGATCCGACCATCCTCCATCGTGAAGCGTGACTCTTCCTCGAAGCCCAGCGCATGAACCAGGAACTCGATCGCCTTGTCGGCGTCCCGGTAGCTCAGATAGGGAAAGACTCGAGCTGTGGGGGTTGCTTCTTCAGTCATCTGAATCCTCCGCGGGTTCAGCGCCCGATGCAGGCCGCATGGGCACCTCGAGCAAACACTACCCGACTCGCTTCATGATGAGCGACCCGTTCGTACCGCCGAATCCGAACGAGTTCGTCAAGGCGTACTCGATCTTCGCGGGACGGGCGACGTTGGGAACGAAATCGAGATCACATTCCTCGCCGGGATTCTCGAGATTGATGGTCGGAGGCATGATCTGGTGATGGACCGCGAGCGCCAGTAGACCGGCCTCGAGGCCACCGGTCGCCCCGAGCAGGTGGCCGGTCGCCGACTTCGTCGAGGAGACGGCCAACTCGTAGGCGTGATCGCCGAAAGCCGTCTTGATGCCCCGAACCTCGGAAACGTCGCCGAGCGGCGTCGAGGTACCGTGGGCGTTGATGTAGTCGATCTTCTCGGGCGCGAGCCCAGCGTCTGCCAGGGCTGCCCGCATGACCCGGGCACCGCCCTCGCCGTCCGGGTGGGGGGCCGAGATATGGAAGGCGTCGCCGCTCATGCCATAACCGACGATCTCGCACAGCGGCTCGGCGCCACGAGCGATCGCCGTGTCCCAGTCCTCGAGCATCAGCACGCCGGCCCCTTCGCTGAGGACGAAACCGTCACGATCGCGGTCCCACGGCCTCGAGGCCCGCTCGGGCTCTTCGTTGCGCCCGGAAAGAGCGCGCATGGCGCCGAAGCCCGCATAGGCCAGCGGGGTGACGACGCACTCCGTGCCGCCGGCGAAAACGGCGTCTGCATAGCCGTGCTGGATCAACCGGAAGGCGTCCCCCACGGCGTGAAGGCCCGTCGTACAGGCGGTCGATGGGCAGCTGTTGGGACCTTTCGCACCGAACTGGATCGACACCTGTCCCGCGGCCATGTTGGTCGCCAGACCGGGAATGAAGAAAGGCGAAACCCGTCGAGGTCCGCGCGAGTCGAGGACCTCCTTCATGCGCTCGATCAGGGGCAGGCCGCCGATGCCGGCGCCGATCACGACGCCGACCCGTTCCGCATTGCTGTCGTCGATCACGAGCCCCGAAGCTCGCTGCGCGCAGGTCGCAGCGGCAACGCCGAAGTGGATGAAACTGTCGGACTTCTTGACGTCCTTCGCCTCCATCCAGTCGGTGGGTTCGAAGTCGTTGACTTCACCCGCGATCTGGGAGCTGAACTCCGAGGCATCGAAACGCGTGACAGGTCCGATCCCGCTCCGACCCGCAACGATCCCGTCCCAGGTCGCCTCGGTTCCGGTGGCGAGTGGTGAAATCAGACCCACCCCGGTCACGGCGACGCGTCGACGCGCCGCCAGGGCTGCGGAGGAAGATGCCAAGGAGGCTCCGTTCAGCCCTGGTTGGCTTCGATGTACTGCACTGCATCCTGGACGGTGCCGATCTTCTCGGCGGCCTCGTCCGGGATCTCGATCCCGAACTCCTCCTCGAACGCCATCACGAGTTCGACGATGTCCAACGAGTCAGCGCCCAGATCGTCAGTGAAGCTGGCATCTCCGGCCACCTCGTCGGCGTCGACGCCCAGTTGCTCGACAATGATGCCTTTCACCTTCTCTGCTACGGACATGGCTTTCTCTCTCCTTGGGGGTTCGCGCGACGGGATTCGACCGCGCTGAAGTGAACGTTTTCTAGCACATTGGGCAGGTCGTTGCGAGTTGCCGACAGGCCTGCCCGGGGTGGATCAGGAGGCTTCAGATGTAGAGACCGCCTGAAACGTTGATCGTCTCGCCGGTGATGTAGGAAGCCTCGTTGCTGGCCAGGAACTGGACTGCGGCAGCGACGTCGTCGCCCCGACCCAGTCTGCCGGCAACGATCTGTTCTACGAGGCCTTCTTTCTGGGCCTCGGTGAGCGCGTCGGTCATCGCGGTCTCGATGAACCCGGGAGCGACGACGTTGACGGTGATGTTCCGACTGCCGAGTTCCTTCGCGAGGGACTTCGAGAAACCGATCAGCCCGGCCTTCGAGGCGGCATAGTTCGCCTGCCCGGGATTGCCCATCAAGCCGGAGATGGAGGCTACGTTGATCACCCGTCCCCAGCGTTGTCGCATCATTCCCCGCAACAGGGCTCGGGTCAGGGCATAGGGCCCGGTGAGGTTGGTATCGAGGACTTCCTGCCACTGCCCCAGATCCATTCTGGCCAGCAGGTTGTCGCGAGTGATGCCGGCGTTGTTGACCAGGATCTGGACCGGCTGGAACTCCTCCGGGATCTCCTTCACTCGATCGGCGATCTCCTCGGCCTTCGAGACATCGAGAGGAAGAGCGTGAGCGCTGCCACCAGCAGCGGCGATCTCTGAGACCAGCCCCTCCAGCTTGTCGGCAGAGCGAGCCGCCACGACGACCTTTCGCGCCGGCCGCAGCCAGTCGGCGGGCGATGTCGGCGCCGATGCCCTGGGAAGCGCCGGTGACCAGCGCGATTCTGTCATCGAGTCGGAACATGGATTCAACCTTCCAGAAAACTGCGCACAGCTTCGGGGTCCGAGAGCGACGTCGAAGGCGTGGCGCGTGAAATTCTCTTGATCAGTCCGCTCAGGACACGACCGGGGCCGATCTCCACGAACTCCTCGATCCCGAGAGAGTCAGCCATGAAGGTCACCGACTCGACCCATCGAACCGGCTGATCGATCTGGCGCAGCAGGGCGTCGCGCACTTCGTCGGCGCGGGTCGCCGGCTGGGCGTCGACGTTGGTCACCACGGGGACGCTGGGATCCCGGAACTCGGTCTCCCGAAGGTAGGGCTCCATTCCCTCCCTGGCAGGAGCCATCAGCGGAGAGTGGAAGGGAGCCGAGACCTGCAGGAGAATCGCCCGCTTCGCTCCGGCGGCCGAAGCCCTTTCGACCGCCTCTTCCACGGCCGCCCGATGGCCGGCGAGGACGGTCTGTCCCGGCGCGTTGAGATTCGCGATCGCGCAGACTTCGCTGCCCGACTCGCTGACCGCCTCGACGATCTGCCGCAATTCCAGTTCGTCCAGTCCCAACACGGCAGCCATGGCTCCGACGCCGACGGGAACCGCCTCCTGCATCAGCTCGCCGCGGCGGCGAACGAGCCGGACGGCGTCCTCGAAGCGCAGCGCCCCCGAGCTGACCAGGGCCGAATATTCGCCCAGGCTGTGTCCGGCCACGGCCTGGGGGTTGAGCCCCTCAGCCCGCAGAACCCGCTCGATCGCGATCGAGGCGGTCAGGATCGCCGGCTGGGTGTTGGCCGTCAGTTGGAGGTCTTCCTCCGGGCCCCGCCAGCACAACCCGCTCAGATCGAAGCCGAGGGCCTCGTCGGCAGCCGCGAAGATCGCCGCGGCCTGCGGAAACTCCTCGGCGCACGCCCGCCCCATCCCCACTTCCTGGGCCCCCTGGCCCGGGAACACGAAGGCCGATTTCGTCATGCCTCCTCCTTGAGGCCGCGCAGCTTCTCTTCGTAGCGGTGGAGCCTGGCGATCTCGGCGTGGATTCGACTGTGGACGTCCGATTCACAGAACTGTTCCGCCTTGATGATCGCGTTCTTCACCGCCTTGGCGTTCGACTTGCCATGGCCGATGAAGCAACCTCCATTGACGCCGAGCAGCGGTGCCGCACCGTACTCGTCGTAGTCGATTCGCCTTCGCAGTCCATCGAAGGCCGGGCGCGCGATCAGATAGCCGAGCTTGGTCCGCCAGGTCCGCGACATTTCTTCGCGCAGGATGTGCGTGATGAACTCAGCGAGCGACTCGGAGGCCTTGAGCAGCACGTTGCCGACGAAGCCATCGAGGATCGCGACATCGACCGTTCCGCGAAACACGTCGCCGCCTTCGATGTTGCCGATGAAGTTGAACTCGCTGCCGGCCATCATCTTGAAGACCTCGCGAGTGAAGTCGTTGCCCTTGCCCTCTTCCTCGCCGATCGACATCAGCCCGATGCGGGGCGAGTCGATTCCCATCACCTGCTGGGCGAAGAAGTGCCCCATGATCGCGAACTGCCTCATGAACTCGGGCTTCGAATCGACGTTGGCACCGACATCGAGAAGCAGGGTGTACCCCGTCTGGGAGGGCATCACCTGGGCCAACGCGGGCCGATCGACCCCTTCGATCGTGCCGATCACCATTTTCGCCACGATCATCGCGGCTCCGGTGTTGCCCATGCTGACCATCGCCTGAGCGTGGCCGTCACGAACCTGTTGCCCGGCCAACCGGATCGAGGCTTTGCGCTTGCGCCGGATCGGTGTGATCGCCGCTTCGTCCATCCCGACGACCTCGTCGGTGTGGAGGATCTCGATGCGCGGGTCTCTACAGCCCGCCAGATGCTTTTCGACCGCAGCCTGATCACCGACCAGGATCAATCCGGACGACACGGCATCGAGGGCGAGGACCGCCCCTTCGACCGCCGCCTGGGGAGCGAAGTCGCCTCCCATGGCGTCGATCGCGATCTTGTACTTCCCACTCATTTCCACTTCGTCGAGGTGCGTTCAGTGGCGCGACGTTCGCCGCTTGCGAAGCGTCTCGTGGGCGCCACCACCACGAACTCAGGAAAGGGAACTTCCCGAAGAGAACGTGCGTCCGCCCATCGGCGGGTCTAGACTTCTTCGGTGACGACGACTTCGCGGCCGCGGTAGGTTCCGCAACTGCGACAGGCCCGATGAGGGATCTTGATCTCTCCGCATTCCGGACAGGTCGATCCCGCCGGCTGGCTCAGGGCATCGTGTGCACGCCGCCGATCGCGGCGGGCTTTGGAGGTTCGACGTTTTGGGTTGGCCATGATGTTCCTCGAAAAGGTCGCTATGAATCGTCTTCCTGCAACCGCTCTTTCAGGGCCCTGAGGCCGGACCAGGCGGCATCATACCCTGTTTCGGAGCAGCAATTGGGGGTCTCGTTGCGATTGGAACCGCACGAAGCGCACAGTCCCAGGCAGTCTTCCCTGCACAGTGCCTTCATCGGCACCTGCAGTTGAACCTGGTCGAATACCAGCGGTTCGGTGTCCAGACTCTCCCCCATCACCCGGACGATATGGAGATCGTCCTCTTCCAGTTCGACCTCTTCCGAAGACTCTTCCTCTCCGGTCAGGACCAGCAACTCCAGATGAGTCTCCTGGTCCTGCGCGATCGGCTCCAGGCAGCGCGTGCAGATCATCCTGCGGTCGTACGTGAGATCGGCTTCGAGCAGGAAACCGGGAGACACGTACTTCAGGCTGCCCCTGCACAGCACCGGACCGACCTCCATCTGGAGGCCGCTGTCGAGGTACTCGGAGGGGATCTCCTGGGTCTCCTCCCAGACGATGGGATCGACCTGCTCTGGGTCCAAGCGAATCAGCATGATGGGGAAAGACCCAGAAAAGGGCCAGCCCCAAACTCTAGCTTTCAGGGTGCAGCGAGTCAACGACTTTCGGGGATTCTCGAGCCACCGATCGCCCCCTCTCAGCGCCTGAAACGAAGCTCCCCGCGGACCTTCCCGGCGGCGTCCGACGACACTTCCAGGGAGACGGCTTCGAGGGGTCCCAGCGGGCGCAGCAGCGCTTCGTAGTCACGCCACTTCTGGACCTCACGTCGGTCGATGAGAGGAATCGCCGCCAGCACGGTACGGATCCGAACGACCAGGGGAAGAAGTCCCGACGGCTCGACCCACATCGCCTCGATGAAGTCGTCCGATACGCCGTCGGACGAAGACAGGTGGGTCGCCAGGCGACCGATTCCGTCGGCGGCGCGCTCGCCGTAGGCAACCGTGCGCCAGGGCCCGACGCGCCCGAGCCGGACGTCCAGATCCAGGAACCGAACGACTTTCTCTCCGGGCAGTCGCCAGCGATCGCGCTCGGAATCCGCCGCTACCGCCATCGCAGGCAGGCCGACATCCTCTGGCCCCCGGAGCAGAAGCATCCAGCTCCGCGTGCCCGAGACGCTCGCCCCCCTGGCGAGGAACACGACCTGTTCGCCGGTCGAACCGAGTTCAGCCAACAACCCGGGCAGCTTCTCGGCGGGGGCGGCGCCCTCCAGTGTCAGGACCAGATCGCCATCGCGCCGGTCCAGACGCCAATCTCCCGCCGGCAGCGGCTCGACGGGCGTCGCGAGACTCAGCCAGGCGATCGCCGGGGCCGGCGAAACCGCGCTCCCCTCCGCGAGGGCTGGGAGCCCCTCGGTGACCACCGTCCAGGAGCCGCGCTGCCAGCTGACATCGTAGCTTCGACCCCCGAGCTCCACGCCCCCCCCCGACAGAAGCGGATTCGACGCCAGTCGACCCGCCAGCCGCGCCAGAGTTCCGATCAGGGGATAGACCTCCATGCTGAGTCGACCGTGCGACGACTCCGGATCGACGGCTACGGCCAGCGAGCGGGCCGGCGGCAGGCGCAGGGGCCCGAAGCGCGGCAAGGACTCGAGGTCGGCGCCGAACTGTCGGGACAGGGCGCCGAGCCAGGCATCTCCATCTTCACCACGACTGAGCCGGCCGAGATTCTGATGCGGGAAGGCCACCCACAGCCGGAGTGGCTCCCGAGCATCGAGGAAGAGCCTTCCGGCTGGGGAGTCCGGGTCGACCGCGACCTTTCGTTCGCGCGGCAGGTACCACCAGAAGACATGTCCGGCGACAGCCAGCAGAGCGAGGATCAACCCCGCCAAGGCTCTCTTCAGGCTCAATCGGCCGCCCTCGAAAGGACCTCACGAGTCGCCGCCGCAGTCCGCTGCCAATCGAACTGCGCGGCACGATCGAGGCCGTCTCGGCCCATCGCCTCTGTCTGAACCTGCGAGGAGGCCAGTCCCTCGAGCACCGCCAGCCACGCCTCGGGATCGTCGGCCGGAAGGAACTCCGCCGACGCGCCGGCGACTTCGCGGAACACCGCGATGTCACTGCAGACCACCGGCGTGCCGGCGCTCATCGCCTCGACCAGAGGCAGCCCGAAACCCTCGTAGAGCGATGGGCAAACGACCGCCAGGGCTTTCGAGTAGAGGGCGGCAAGGGCCGAATCCTCGACGTAGCCCGGATGGCGCAACCAACCCGCCGCCTCGGCGTTCTCGAAGGCACGGTGGAGATCGTCGCTCTTCCAGCCTCGGTGGCCGCACAGAACCAGGGTCGGGAGATCGGGCTGCTTGCGGGCCCAGGCTTCCCACACCCGTAGCAGCAGTTCGAGATTCTTGCGCGGCTCGATCGTGCCCACGTGCAGCATGAATCGGGCAGGGATCCCCTCCGGCACCCTTCCCACCGCCTGGGAGGCGAGGTGCCCGGGGCCGTGGTGAATGGCCGTCACGTGATCAGGGTCGAGGGGTTCAGCGGCCAACAGTTCAGTTCGCACCGCCGCCGATACCGTGATGATTTCAGCGGCTCGCGACAGATTCCGCTGCAACTGGGTTTCGAGAGCTTGCAGGGTCTCTTCTTCGAGGGTCCACGGGAAATGCCTGAAGGCGAGATCGTGAACGGTGACCACCAGGCGCCCCTGGCAGTAGCGGAACTTCGACGGCAGCACGAAGTTCGGCGCGAACAGAACCTGGCTTCGCTGGATTGCCAGCAGAAAGGGCTCGATCCTGCGCAGGATCCGGATCAGGAGACTCTGTGGGATCCACATGCCGCGCGGAATGTCGTAGGCAACTCGAACGAGGGCAATTCCCTTCGGTAGTTCGACCACCGGACCAGGGTCGTTGGGATCGGGGAAGACGGTCGGCCCGTAGAGACGAAGGCACAGCCCCTCTGCGTCCTTGAGGTTGTCGAGAATCTGATGCAGATACCAGCCGACGCCCGTCAGACTGTCCCAGAAGGGGTTGATATCGACCGCGACCGTCAAGCGCTGCTCCACCCGAGGATCCAGACAGGCTTCGATCGTACGCCTGCCCCAGTCGGCAGTGGCCCGTGTCCTCTCGCCGGCCCGTCGCCAACGAACGACCACCGCGTTCCAGACTCTGGATCCCAGGCCCCTCAGGCTCCTCGAGAGGCGCCCGAGCCGTCGAATGAAAGGAGGATATTGCCGCGACACGATCGTTCAGGAAATCGGGCGCGACCTGTCGTCTCGCCTGTCCGAAAGAAGAGCGGAAGGGTACCAGTTTCGACGCGGAAGACGATCGTGTCATGCTTGAGGCGACGATGGATACGCCGCCGCAGGGACCTTCCAGCGACAGCAGGACAGCTGGCGCCACCTCCAGCGACGGCGCCACCCACGCGACCGACGGGGGGCCATCCGAACCGTTGAAGGTCACGGCGGCCAGGATCGAGGCGGCGGCCCGACAACAGCGCTCGCGATCCGCCTACCTCGAGGAGCGAGTCGCCGGCTGGCCTGTCGCCCTGGAAGCCGTGCGGCTCCAACAGCGAGTCGCCGAGCCCTCGTTCCAGGGCGGCGGTCTCGTCGCCTGGGCACAGAAGGTCGTCTACCATCTGTTCTCGAAGCGTGCCCATCGAACCCTGCTCGAACAGCAGAACGAATTCAACCGACAGGTGAGCCTGGCATTGCGCGAGCTCTGGGCCCGTCAGGACCGCCTCGAAAGCGCCCTCCAGAACCTCGAAGCGGGCCCGATGCCAGGATCCGCCCCGGACTCCAGCTCCGAGTCAGCGACCCCTCGAGCATGAAGGTCTGCGTCTGTGGCAGCCAGGTGCCTTTCGTCACCGGGGGGGCCGAAGCCCTCTCGAAGGCCCTGGTCGCTCGACTCGAATCGTGCGGCCACCAGGCGGATCGGGTCGACGTCCCGTTCTCCTGGTCACCCCGCCTTCATCTGCTCAACAGCGCCCTGGCCTGGCGTCTGCTCAGCCTCGACGGAGCCGGCGAACCCCCGGATCTGGCCATCGCAACGCGCTTCCCGTCCTACCTCGTTCGTCACCCCAACAAGGTGATCTGGCTCATCCACCAGTTCCGTCAGGTCTACGAACTGCGAGGGGGCCCGTGGAGCGATTTCTCGAACACGCCGGAAGACGAGGCGATGGTCGCCAGGATCCACGCCATGGACCGGGTGGCGTTTCGGGAGGCACGACGCATCTACGCGATTTCACGCAACGTCGCCGAGCGCTTGCAGTCGTCCCTGGGAGTCGAGGCCGAGGTTCTCTACCCCCTCCCCTTCTGACGGACCGGCTGGCGCCGGGACCCTACGGAGAGTATGTCTTCACGGCGGCCCGTCTCGATTCGTTGAAACGAATCGACCTCCTGATCGACGCCGCAGCAGCGTCCTCCGGGAGCTGGAAGGTCGTGATCGCGGGTGACGGCCCTGAACGCGAGAGGCTGGCGGCGCGAATCCGCGACCGGGGCTCGGCCGACCGAATCGAGATGGTGGGACGAGTCGACGACGAACGCCTGCTGGAACTCTACGCCGGCGCCGCGGCCGTCTTCTACGCCCCCTTCGACGAGGACTACGGATACGTCACGGTCGAGGCGTTCAAGTGCGCCAAACCCGTCGTGACCACGGTCGATGCGGGCGGCGTCCTCGAGTTCGTCGAAGACGGTCTGACCGGACTCGTGACAGACCCCGATCCGCGCGCGATCGCTGCCTCCCTGGACCGACTCTGCTCCGATGCCGTACTGGCCCGGCGCCTCGGCGAGGCAGGCCGAGAGCGCGTGGCGCCGATCGACTGGCAGCACGTGATCGCCACTCTCACCCAGGAAGCCGCACGATGAACGATCGCCACGCGATCGACTGGATCGGCCCCCTGCCCCCTCTTGCGACCGGCGTTGCCGACTACAGCGAGGAGATCCTCACTCCTCTCCGTGAAACACACGACATCCGGATCGTCAGCGAGGGGCCCACCGAGAGCCAGCCCGACGCCGGCGCCTACTCTTCCTACGTCCCCGAGGAGGGTCGGCTGCGGGTCTACCAGATCGGCAATCACCGGGCCTTCCACGGCGCGGCCTACGATCTCGCCCTCCGTCATCCAGGCCTCGTGGTTCTCCACGAGTACGGCCTCTGGGATCTGGTCCGCGAGACGGCGCTCGGACACTCCCAGGCGGCCTGGCGGGAGGAGTTGGACTTCGCCCTGGGGCCGCGTATCGCCGCCGATCTCGAATCGCGTTCGCCCGCCGTCCGGCCGCCGCTCTTCGAGCGGCTCGTCGACTCCAGCCTGGGAGTGATCGTCCACAGTGAAGCCGCACGCACGAGGGTCCTCGCGAGTCGACCCGGCGCTCGAATCTGGAAGGTCCCCCACCACTTCGACGCCAGAGCTACTCTCCGAGAACCCGGTCCGCGCTTCGACCTCCCCGGGATCGGTCCGCAGGACTTCGTCGTAGGCGTCTTCGGCACGCTGGCGCCGAGCAAGAAGGTCGACGTGGTCCTGGAGGCCTTCGCACGACTGGCAGAGACGGTGCCGAACGCCCACCTGGTGCTCGTCGGCGAGCCGGCCGACCGCCACACCTACGAGGCTCTCTTCGCCTCGCCACCGGCGCAGGTCCATCCAACCGGCCGCGTCGGTCTCCACAGGATGAAGCAGCTGATCTCCGCTGTCGACGTGGCCGTCAATCTCCGCCTCGGAACCGCAGGCGAAACCTCCGGGACCTGCATGCGGTTGCTCGGAGCCGGCACCGCAACGATCGTCAACGACGTCGGCTGGTTCTCCGAGATCCCGGACGACGCCTGCATCAAGATCGCCGACGATCCCTACGAGACGGCTGTCCTGGCGGGTTGGTTGCAAGAGTCGACGAAACAGCCGGCCCTGCTTGGAGAACTCGGGCAACGAGCGGCTGCCTGGATCGCCGAAGAGCATTCGCTCGCCAGGACCGTCGAGGCCTACTCGGGCCTTCTCGATGAAGTCGTCGGCGGTCGTCCTGGAGAGAGTCGAGTCCCGCTTCCATACCTCTCTCCGAATGCCGAGTCCGTCGGCGCGGGCGACCTCGAGTGCGCCGCCGCCGTCGCGATCGGTTCGGCGATGAGTGCACTCGGCTTCGACTCCCCAGCCCCCCGCACACAGGCAACCGCCGAACTCGACGGGAGCTGGCTCGACGAAGTCGCCGGTCTCAGCCACGGAATCGGCCTCGGATGAATCCAGGGACCGTCTGCATCGACGCCCGCAAGCTCGATGACTTCGGGATCGGCACCTACATCCGCGGCCTGGTCACCGCGCTTCTCGACCTCGACGACTCGTCCTACGACCTGATCGTCCGTTGCGATCACGGACTGCCACCTCGTCTGTCCGCAGCGCGCGACGAAGGACGCGTGCGGATCGAGGTCGTCGATGCGCCGGGCTATTCGCTCAAGGAGCAGATTCTGGTGCCGAGAGCCCTGTCGCGTCTCCAGCCTGCGGTGTTCCACAGCCCCCACTATGTCCTGCCGCTTCGCCTGCGGCTTCCGACCGTCGTGACCGTTCACGACGTCATCCACCTGCTGAACCCCGAGGCGCTGCCCAACCCCCTGGCCGCCACCTTCGCCCGCGTCATGATCGGCAGAGCCCTGCGCAGGGCCGAGGCCATCACGGTCTCGCAGAGCAGCCGCAAGGACATCGAAAAACTGTTCGGGCCGCAGCCCCGCCTGCACGTCATTCCACCAGGAATCGAGGATCGCTTCACGCCGGCCTGCGACCGCTCCGAAGACGCAGAGATCCTGAACCGATTGGGGCTCACGCCGGGATACACACTCTGGGTCGGCAACCCGAAGCCCCACAAGAACCTTCCGCGGGTCCTGGCTGCCTGGGATCGCGTGGAAAGCGATCGGCCGCTGGTGCTCGTCGGACCCGGGCCTGCCGACCTCTCGCAAGCGTCCTCGGATCCCCAGCCTTCCTCCCACCCGCGATCGGCCCCGCGGGCGCGGCGCGTTGTCGCCCTCGGTCGACTTGCCGACGGGGACCTTCCGGCCGTCTACCGCAACGCCGTCGCCCTCGTGATGGTCAGCCTCTTCGAGGGCTTCGGCCTGCCTGTCGCTGAAGCCATGGCCAGCGGCACGCCGGTGTTGACCTCCGACCGCTCGTCGCTGGCAGAAGTCGTCGGCGAGTCGGGCCTGAAAGTCGACCCCTACGATGTCGAAGCGATCGCCGCGGGTCTCCAGCGGCTGGTCACCGAGCCTGCCTTGCGCTCGGAACTCGCCACCGCAGGCCTCGAGCGCGCGAAGGGATTCGCCTGGCCGGCCACGGCTCGTGCGACGCGCCAGATCTACGACAGACTCCTCGTCAGAGCCTGATCACGACTCCCCGAGGTCCTCGGGAGGACTTCAGGGATCGACTTCCAGCGCCGACGACATCATCACTCCGCTGACTGGGTCGTTGACCGCCACGATCACCTCGTGCTTGCGCTTCCTCATCGTCAGCTTCGTCTCGTACCGGTACATCTGGCCGGCCTGCGGCAGCTCGTCCCCCGCGATCAGGATCTTCTGCAGAGGCGTGTCTGACCGGGCACCCGAGCCATCCATGACCGTCACCCGGTACTCGACTTCGGCGACGTAGCGACCTGCCGAGGGAATCATGGTGACGTGATCCATCGGAATCCCGATCTCGATCGGCAGGTGGATCTTGCCCCGCCCGGCCTTCTCGGGCCTGCCGATCTTCAACTCCAGCGGCACCTCGCTGGGAGGGTTGCCGAAGAACAGCGCGCTCTCGACCATCATGGTGTTCTCGGTCTCCGTCGACAGATCGAGGAAGCCCTTTCGAGAACGCACCTTGTACTTCTCACCGAGCACCTCGACCTCGATCTTGTGCTCCTTGTCGTCCTGCTTCCGGTCGGGCTGGAAACCGAGCCAGTAGTAGGTGCGGGTGTCCTCCACGACCCGGGCGAAGGCGATGTCTCGCTGGCCGTTCAGGGACGCCTGACCACCGGTTTCCGCCGCCATGTACTGCAGACTGTCGTGCACCTGCAGCTCCCGATTGAAGAGCCCTCCAGCGGTTTGAAGCGGTTCTCCGGTCACCACCGACGGGGAGCCGAACTCCGAGTCGATCGACCGTCGGTTGAGCCCCGGCACATCGACCGGGTAGAGCGTGTAACCGAGCAGGTTGGCGGTGTCGGTCAGCGGGTTGTAGATCTCCCGTCCGCGCGCCAGCAGGGGATCGGCTCCCGCGCCCGAGAGCTCTTCCGCCTCGACATTCGCATAGCTCAGGGCGTACTCCGCGGGACTGTAGGGCCAGCCCCCGGACAGCAGGAGAAGGACCTTGCGCCCCGGGGGATTGGCGAAGCTCCGCATGGTGGCGACGGTGGCGGAAACCGACCGCTTCAGCTGGTCTTCCAGCTGGCGGATGTAGGCCAGTTCGACCGGGTCGATGCGCCCCAACATGCTCTCGAGTTCGTACTGCGCCGCCTCGTCGGCAGTCTGGGCGAAGAACTGCGTGGTCAACGTCAGCTGCGAGCGCTCCCGGCGCTCCGTGTCGTTGGTGTTGAGCTCCGAGATCCGCATCAGGCCCATGGTGTCGCGACGCAGGGCTTCCTCGAAGGCATCGTCGAGAACCCGATCCGAGTTCGTCCAGTTGGTGATCAATTCGAGCCGGCGGCCGTCGAACGCCACCATCGCGATCCGGTCGTCTTCTCCCAGGTCGAGATCCTCCCGGAGCTTCTTCAGCACCCGATTGCGATCCCGCGCCAGCGAGAACTGATCGTCGATGAAGACCAGGTAGCTCATGGGAACCCGCCCCGCCGACTCGATCGCCGGCAGCGGCTTCTCCGCCTCTCCGGTCGACGCCTCGAGCGGCTGGATCGCGCCGCCGACCACCTCGGAGAAGTAGTCGATCGACTGCTCCTCGCCGTCGACCAGCAGTCGGAAATCCGAGGGACGCAATCCCCTGACCCGGTTTCCCTCCTTGTCGGTGACGACCACCTCGACATTGACCACGCGAACGTCGAGCACCTCGCTGAAGACGGCCCGCAGATCGTCTTCCGAAGGCGGCTCCTGCGAAAGGACCAGGGGAGGCAGGAGAAGCAGGTTGACCAGGATCGCTACGACCCCACGACGAATTGAATCGGACATCGGTGTCTCCATGGCCTGCAGGCCTTTCGAACCACCCCGTTCAGGGTCCCTCGCGGACCGACCGGGGACTCGATCTACAACGGATTCGAACAAGGAATTCTTCCGTGATCTCCAACGGAGAAGAGTTCGGACCCTTCACCTCGCGATCCACCAGTATAGAAGCAGTCCGATCACTACGAGAACCACGGTCGGCAAGGCCAGGATTCTCCACAGCGCCAGCGGCTCCGACTCGGACGCCCTGGCACGAGCCTCGCGAACTCGCAGGACCAGGCCGGGAACATCCGACTCCTCGCTCGTGGACGCCGCCATGGCGGGCGCCGACGGCTCAGGACGCGCGATCGCGCCGAGCAGGGCTGCGAGGTCGCGGGCGACATCGCCGAGGGCGGCGTGCCGGTCCTGCGGAGAGCGAGCGAGACTGCGCGACAGGAAGGCCCTCACTTCCGACGGCAGCTCCCGAACGCTCTCGGGCAGCCTCTGGTGCCGAACGGCGACCCGCAATCCGTCCTCGTCGATACCCTGGAATGGCTCCTCCCCCGTCAGCATTCGGAAGCACAGCACACCAAGGCTCCAGACGTCGGCTCGCCAGTCCGCCGCTTCGCCATCGAGGACTTCGGGCGATCGGTAGGCGATCGGCGCTTCCCCGACATGCGCCGCCGCCATCAGATGCGCTCCGAGATGCCGGTCGAGGACGATGGCCCGAGGACAGACCCGCAAGTGGAACTGCCCTTCCAGATGCATCGAACGCAACGCCGCGCCGACTTCCGTCACGATCCGAACGGCGTCGCGGCTCGACAACTCTCCCTGCTCCAGAACTTCTTCGAGGGGCTGCATTCGGCAACGAGAGAATACAGAACCGCGGACCCGCTTTCTCGTAGAAGAACATGGAGGCTTTGACGATGTTCACCTTTCTCGTATGGCTCGTCCTGTTCATTCTGTGCTGGCCGATCGCGCTCCTGGCTCTCGTGGCCTATCCGCTCGTCTGGCTGCTCCTGTTGCCCTTCCGGCTGCTCGGAGTTGCCGTAGAGGGAGTCTTCCTGTTCCTCAAGGGTCTTCTCCTGCTACCCGGACGCGTGCTCCAGCGCCTGGCCGTCTGAACGGCTTGCCGCCCCAGCCTGGATCGACTAAGTTCCAGCGGACGGCGACTCCGACAGCACCTCGCAATGGACCTCCAACGTCTGCAGGCTCAACTCGATTTCGTCCGCGAAGTCGACAAACTCAAGAGCGTCCTCCGGCGCACCTACCTCATGGACGCCTCTCGGCTCGAGAACTCGGCCGAGCACTCCTGGCACCTCGCCCTGATGGCCATGGTTCTCGCCGAGCATGCCCGCGAGGAGATCGATCTGCTGCGGGTGATGAAGATGCTGCTGATCCACGACATCGTCGAGATCGACGCCGGCGATACCTTCTGCTACGACCGAGTTGGCAACGAAGACAAGGAAGAGCGCGAAATGCGGGCGGCGGAAAGGATCTTCAGCCTCCTGCCGGCGGACTTCGCCAGGGAAGTCCGCGAACTCTGGGACGAGTTCGAACGTCGCGAGAGTCCCGAAGCGCGATTCGCGACGTCGCTCGACCGCCTCGAACCGATGCTCTGCAACTTCGAGAACCGCGGTGGCTCGTGGAGCGAGCACGGCATCAATCGGACCCGCGTCGAGGAGCGCAACCACGTCATCGCGCACGGCGCTCCGCTGCTGTGGGAATACGCCAGCGCCCTGCTCGACGAGGCGGAGGCCGAGGGCTTCCTCGAACCCTGAGTCGAGCCGGCTCTGGAAGGCGGTCGACCTCAGGGCGCCGGGAAGTCGAGATCCCGGGCCGCGAGATAGCCCGGCAGGCTGTCGGCCGAGAGCACTGCGTCGACGATCGCTCGAGCCACCACCTCCGCCGCCATCTCTCCGACGCTCGTCAGATCTGCCTCCATCTCGCCCGTAGCGAGCACGAAGATGACGTCTCCGTCCGAGGGCGTATGGGCCGGCCTCACCGCTCGAGCCATGCCGTCGTGGGCCACCACGGCCACCCTCCGGGCGGTCGCCTTCGACAACCTCGCGTTGGTGACCACCACGCCGATCGTCGTGTTCTCGCCGAAGCTGCCGGCCGCATCGCCGACCTCGAGAAGCCCACGACGAGCGTCGGCGAAAGATCCTCGATCGGGTGAGAGCGCGCCCGCGAGGATCGCTCCGGTTGCCGGATCGACGACGTCTCCGACAGCGTTGACCGCCATCACAGCCGCAACTTTCAGTCCATCAGCGCGTCGGATCGAGGCCTGACCGAGGCCCCCCTTCATGGGGGTCGTCGGTTCGGAAGTTGGGCTGCGAAGTTTTCCGACCGTGGCTCCGGCGCCGGCTCCGACGTTGCCGCGGGCGAGGTCCGTCGAGGTCGCTGACGATGCCGCCCTGAAGCCACAGTCCGCGTCGGGTCGAATCCGGGGATCGCCGCCGACGCCGAGATCGAACAGGACCGCCGCCGGCACGATGGGAACCGGACCGACGCCGGTTTGAAACCCGACGCCGCGGCCCTCGAGGTATCGCACCACCCCGGTCGCGGCATCGAGGCCGAAGGCACTCCCGCCCGTCAGCACCACCGCATGCACTTCGGAGACCGTGTTGATCGGATCGAGCAGATCGGTCTCGCGGGTTCCCGGTGCGGCACCGCGGACGTCGACGGCCCCGACGGCCCCCGTCTCGACCAGCAGCACGGTGCATCCGGTCGGACGCCCGGCCATGGTCGCGTGTCCGAGCCGGACACCTTCGACATCGGTCACACCGCCCTGGGCCGTCGCCGCGCCGGACATCAGGAGCGAGCCGACTGCCAGCAACAGTCCTCGAGAGATCTGGATCGACGACGGCATCGGCAGCAGGGGCGATGATATCCCGGCTCCTGCTCGCGGGTCGGGCTCATTCCCGGTCGAGCGCGGCCGTGGCCTCGGCGCTCAGTTCGTTCAGCGAGACTTCGTAACGCAGCCGCTGCCGTTCCTGATCGGCGTCGTCGAGTTCCCTGGCGATCGACTGGGGTTCACCCAACGCCACGACCACCCTGGCGAAGGGCTTCGGAACGAACATTCGATCCCAGGAGCCGAGTCTCCAGGCCCGATCGGCGGCGATGCCCAGCGGCTGGATCGGCACCTGGGCAAATCGAGCCAGAAGGACCCCTCCGGCCTTCGCCTCGTAGCGCGGTCCGCGCGGGCCATCAGGAATGATGAGTGGCGAGGCTCCATGCTTGACGATCGCGCGGTGCAACGCCCGCATGGCCGCCTGACCACCGCGCGACGAAGAGCCTCGCACGGTACGGATCTTCCAGGGCCGCGCGAAACGCGTGACCAACTCGCCGTCCCTGGACTGGCTCGCGAGCAGGGTCACCTCGAGCCCCCCCTGGTGCAGCCGCCCATGGAGGAAGGGGACCGCGGCAAACGTCTGGTCGTGCCAGTGTGAAAGTACGACCGGGGTTCCAGCCGCGAGCAGCGCCTCGAGCCGCTCGGGCTGCAGGATCCGATAGCGATAGGTCGCCGCGAGAACCCGATAGACCAGACGCAGCAGGAGCGAGGCCGGCCCCAGCAGCAGCGCTTGATGTCAGCCGATGCGGCCGACATAGGCGATGACGTCCCCGACGGTTTCCATCTCCCCGGCATCTTCGTCGTCGACTTCGATGCCCAGCGCCTCCTCGAGTTCGAGCAGGAATTCCAGGGCCTTCGGAGAGTCGATCCCCAGGTCGCCGACCAGATCCATCGAGGGGAGAAGCGATCCGGCAGGCTTGCCGCTCAGCCGCGAGAGGATCTCGAGGGCCTTGTTCTCAGCGTCGCTCATCACAGCCTCTCGAGTTCCTTTTCAAGGTACCGCGACCTCAATTCGCGCCGCTGGACTTTACCACTCGTGGTCTTCGGAATCTGGCCTCGGCGGACGAAGACGACATCTCCCAGCGGCAGCCCGAGACGGCGCCCCACGGCGCTCCTGAGGTCCTGTTCCAGCTTCTCCATCTCGGCCTCGTCGAGCCCTCGACACTCGGTCACCAGAACCGCCTGCTCCGCCTCCCTGCCCGGCACGGAGAAGGCACCGCAACGCAGCGAGCCACCCGCCTCGGCGAGTTCCTCGGCAATCCATTCGATCTCGTGCGGCATGATGTTCTGTCCGCGGACGATCAGGATCTCTTTCTGGCGACCGGTCACGTAGAGCTCGCCGTCAGACTGGAATCCGATGTCGCCGGTATCGAGCCAGCCATCGCTTCCGAGCACCTCCGCGGTTGCCTCCGGGTCGTTGAAATAGCCGGCGAAGAGACTGGGCGTTCGGACCTGGATCAGCCCCCCTCGATCGTCACCGAGAACCGTTCCATCCGGCGCGACGACCCTGAGCTCGGTATCGAGGACCGGTTCGCCGAGGGACACGACCGCTTCGACCTCCCCGGTTCCCGCCCCGGGCGGTACTCTGCGGGTCCGGGCCCCCTGCATCCGCTGATCCATGGTCACGGCAACCGTGGTCTCTGCCATGCCGTAGCAGGGCCGAACGGCAGCGGGCGAGAAACCGACGGCGCCGAAGGTCGAGGTGAAGGCCTCCACCGTCTCCGGGTTGACCATCTCGGCCCCGAACATCGCCGTTCTCCAGCCGCGCAGATCGAGACCCTCGAGTTCCCCGGAGAGCCGATCGACGGCGGATTGGTAGGCGAAGTTCGGCGCCGCGGCCAGAACCCCGTCAGCGCCGCTGATCGCGTCGAGCCACAGACGCGGCTTCGACAGGAACGCCCGAGGACTGAAGATCTGCCCGTCGACGCCGTGCAGAATGGGGATCAACACGGCCGAGACGAGTCCCATGTCGTGATGCAGGGGCAGCCAGGAGATCACCGCCCTGCCCCAGTCGAGGAAGTTTCCTTCGCCGGTCACCAGTCCATGCATCGAAGCGAAGGTGTTGTGGATGGCCGCTCGATGCTGGATCATCACGGCACGCGGCAAACCGGTGGAGCCGCTGGTGAGTTGCATGAACGCGACGTCTTCCGGCTCGTGGTGAACGGGGCGATACTCGGTCGCCGGCATGTCGGACCAGTCGTCGTAGACCTGGGTGATCGCAGCACTGGCCTTCTGCGCTTCGATCAGGCCCGCCTTCACTCCGGCGGTGGTGATCACCCAGCGAGCCCCGGTGCTCTCACAGACCACGTCGATCTTGTCGATCGTGGCCCGGGATGACCCCAGGCCCTCGGGGGGAGCCATGGCGATCGGAACCCCGCCGGCCAGGATCGCACCGAACCAGCCCTCGAACCACTCGATGCCCGTCCCCAGGCAGACCAGGACTCGATCCCCGCGGACGATGCCCTGCTCCTGGTAGCGACCCGCCGCGACCTGTAGCCGGCGCAGCAACTCTGGGAAGCGGCACCGGGTCAGCGCCCGACCCCGACGGTCGAACAGTGTGAAGCCCTTCTCGGGGCAGCGAAGAGCGGTCCGCTCGAGCCCTGCCACCAGGGTGCGGGGCCACGAAGTGCGATCGACGGTAGATCCGGGATCAGTCATTGAACTGCATGTCGTAAAGGCGGCGATAGGCGCCGTTGGACTCGAGGAGGTCATGGTGCCTCCCCTGTTCGATGATCTCACCCCGATCCATCACGACGATCCGATCCGCCGACATCACCGTCGACAGGCGATGGGCGATGATCAGGGTGGTGCGTCCTTCCATCAGGTTCTCGAGGGCGAGCTGGATCGAGGCCTCGGACTCGGTATCGAGTTGCGAGGTCGCCTCGTCGAGAATCAGGATCGGCGCGTCCTTGAGCAGGGCACGGGCGATCGCCAGGCGTTGCCGCTGTCCGCCCGACAGCGACTTGCCCGACTCGCCGATCACGGTGTCGTAGCCGAACGGCAGCTCCATGATGAAGTCATCGGCGTAGGCTGCCACCGCCGCCTGGCGCACCTTCTCGATCGGCGTACTGCTCTGACCGTAGGCCAGATTGGCCAGAACCGTGTCGTTGAACAGCACGGTGTCCTGCGGGACCAGTCCGATCAGGGCACGCAGATCGGCGATCGCGACCTCGCGGATGTCGGTTCCATCGATTCGCACCGCGCCTGCCTCCGGGTCGAAGAAGCGCGGCACCAGGTTGGCGACCGTCGACTTCCCGGCTCCCGATCGGCCGACCAGCGCCACACATTCACCACGCCGGATCTCGACGCTGAACTCCTTGAGTACGAGTCCCTTGCCATAGCCGAAGGACACCCGGTCGAAGGTCAGGCTGTCACGGATCCCGCTGACGGGCTTCGGGTTCTCCGGGTCGACGACGTCGATGGGAATCGCGATCAGGTCGAAAACCCGACGTGCCGCCGCCAGGGCTCCCTGCATGACGAGATTGACCTTGTTCAGGCGCCGGATCGGGTCGTAGAGCATGATCAGGTTGGCCAGGAACTGGGTGAACAGCGCCGTCGTGAGCTCCCCGGCTCGAATGAGGAAACCGCAATAGATCATCAGCGCGCAGCCGCCCAGGGCGGCCATGGTTTCGACGATCGGGCTCGAGTAACTGACCAGCATCTGGGCGCGCAGCATCACCTTGAGGTGCCGATGGGTCGCCTTCTTGAAGCGATCGATCTCGAAGTCCTCCATGCCGAACGCCTTGACCACCTGGTTGCCACGAACGATCTCGGTGAGCAGGCTCGAAAGGTCGGCCATCCTCTCCTGCGAACGGTGACTCTTGCGCCGCATGCTCTGCCCGAAACGGACGATCGGCCACAGGATCAGCGGAAACGCCACCAGGCTGACGAGCGCCAGCTTGAACTGGGTGGACAACAGAAGGATCAACAGCGCGACCAGCGTCAGCGGTTGCATGAAGAGGTCGACGAGCCGATCCCCGACCGCCGCCTGGATCCGGTCCACGTCGCTGATCACCCGCGCGAAGAGTTCGCCGGAGGCGTGCTCGCCGTGGAACTTCGCCGACTGCCGCATGATGCGCTCGCACAGGTCGTTGCGCATGTCGGTGGTGATCCCCAGACCCGCCCTCTGGAAGGCATAGCGCGACAGGAACTGGGCCACCATCCGGATCAGGTAGACCACGAAGAAGAGCGCCGGCACGAAGTAGATGACCTCGTCGGAGTCGACGCCCATCACGCTCTTGAGTCCCTCGTAGAGACGGCGCAGAAATCCGCTGAGATCGAGCCAGTCCAGGGGCCCGGGGTCGACCGGATCGACGGCTGCCGCAGCCTCGGCCTGCGACGAATCGCCGCCCCCGGCTCCGGGGGAGCCGCCGCCCCCGGCTCCGGGGGAGCCGCCGCCGACCGCGTTGAGCCCCTCGCGCACGAGAGGCATGGCATCGAGAGCCTCCTCGCCGCCTGGCAGGACCTCGGAAAAGAGCGGTTCGATCAGCGAGACGATGATCGCCGTCGTCGCAGCGAATGCCACGATCGACAGCAGAGAGAGGACGACCCAGAGCGTGTAGCGCGCGATGTAGCGCCACAGGCTCGAGAACAGACTCGGGGAAGTCGCCTTCATCGCTGCGCTCCGCGGCCTTCCAGGATCGCGATTCCACCGACCTGCTTGCCGACCTCGATCGCGGAGAGTCGCCGGAAGCTCTCGAGGTCGAAGGTCTCCAACGTGCCGGCGCGGTCGCCGACGCCTTCCGTGGTGACCATCGCATAGCTGCCGTCGGCAGTGATCGCGACGCCATGGGGCAACTCGCCGACGGTCTCGACCCGGGCGAGTTCACGACCTCCGGCGGTGTCCCAGAAGCCGACCTCGCCGCTGTCCCTGTAGGTCACCACCAACAGCCTCCGGGCATCGTCCTCAGCTGCGTTGTAGGGCCCTGCGCCACCGACCCCGAGGCGGCGACGGATTTCGAGAGAGGAGGTGTCGATCTCGATCAGTTCATCGGATCGATTGGCCGTCACCCACATCGTCCCCAGGGTGTTCGGCGCCGTCACCCAGGTGGGCTTGACGCCGTCACCGAGGAACCGCCGACGTGCCACCTCGAACCGGAAGGCGTCGATCTCCACCAGTTCATCCGACCCCACGCCCACCGAGTAGTGTCGGTCGCCAGCGGCATTCATCGCCGAGCCGTGCGGTTTCACCGAAGTCGGAATGCGCGCGATCTCGGTCATCGTGCTGGTTTCGATCACCGAAGTGGAACCGGTCACCGGATCTCCATGAACGTCGAAGTTGACCGCGAACAGGAAGTCCGT
>CALOFD010000061.1:0-14719 GCA_942492505.1 Thermoanaerobaculia bacterium | reverse complement strand
CGCCTTCGAGACCGATCGCGAACTGCGCAGCGAGGCTCTCTCGTTGCTTCTCTGAGGACGATGCGGCGGCCCTTGCGTCCTGGCGCGTGTCGGTCGCCCTATCCGTGCACCTGTCGACCGCGTCAGGTCAGGCCCCGACTTGCATCGAGGGGCCCTCTGATATGAGGATGGAGCCTCCTCCCCGGAATTCCCCTGGAGCCTCGTCCTGGAGAAGCTGTGCGCGCAATGAAGGTTTCGTCCCTGTGGTTTCGCTCGGCTTGGCTGGCGGCGTTGTGCTGCGGGCTCATTTCTCTACCCTCGCAGCGGTCTCCGACCCGGCACTCCAGGCTCGCGTCGATGAGTTGATCGCCGAGATCGATCGTGAGCCGACCACTCCCGAGACGGCTCGTGAGCGGGCGCAGGTGGTCTGGGAGTGGGCGAATGCGGTCGCGATGGAACGGGGTTTCATCCCGGTCAACACCACGCAGGTGCTGCGCGCCCTGATGAATCCGGCGCCGGGCGAGGAAGTGCCGCCGCGCGGTCAGGCGCGGCAGCTCGACGACTACGTCGGACGCCTGGCGCTGATCGACCAGCCCGGTCGGCTGGGGACCCTGACGATCGATGGGCCGGCGGCGGCTCAGGCAGGGACGTTCCAGACCTATCGGGTCCACTACGTGGCGGGCGAGATCCCCGTGTCGACGGGAGGACTCTTCCTGATCGCCAGTCAGTTCCAGACCGGAGTCCGGATGCAGAGCGGCGATCCGGCCGGGGACAGCTACGTCACCATCTCGACCACGGCCCCCGGGGTTGTCTTCGAACGGGCCAGCGGCCCGATCTCAGGTCCCCACGGCGGCTTCCGCGGCGCCATCGAGCTGCCGGCCTTCCGGGTGATCGAGGGGGAGATCCGTCGCGGCGATCGGGTGACCGTGACCTATGGCGACACCTCGGGGGGCGGTCCGGGCATGCCGGTGCCGGAGTTCAGCAACGACGCCGTGCTGTTGCCGTTCTACCTCGACCATGGAGACGGCCTGCTCCACGAGTTGGAATCGCCGACGTATCGCGTGGTCGGGGGCGAGGCCGCTGACGTGCACGGCTTCGCTCCCTCGATCGTCGGCGTGGGCGACGCAGTGACCGTGTCGGTGCGCACCGAGGACGATTCCTACAACCGGGCTTCAGGACCCATTCCCGCGTACGAGGTCCTGCTCAACGGCGATCGCTTCGCGCAGATCGCGGCCGCCGCCTCGACGCTCGAGAACGACTATCAGGGCGCCATCCATCTGCTGACGACCCGCTTCGACGAACCGGGGGTGTACCGCTTCACGTTTCGCAGCGCCGACGGAACGATTTCCGGAATCGCCAACCCGATCCTGGTCGAGGAGGATCCCGAGGTGCGCCTCTACTGGGGCGAGACCCACGGCCACTGCGGCTATGCCGAGGGTCTGGGTAGCCTCGACGGCTACTTCCGCTTCGGCCGCGAGGACTCCCGCCTCGACTTCATCACCCTCTCCGAGCACGACATCTGGATGGACGATCGCGAGTGGCAGACGATCAACGAGGCGGTCGAGAAGTGGGCGGTGCCCAACGAGTACGTCGTCTTCCCGGGCTACGAGTGGACCTCGCGCCGTGACACCGGGGGCCACCACAACGTCTTCTTTCGTGGGGCCGGCTTCGACCGGGTTCCCACCCAGGAGGCACCCGTGCTTTCGGAGCTCTATCGCGGCCTCCATGCGCGCTACGACCCCGACGATGTGCTGGTCATTCCCCACGCCCATCAGGCCGGTGACTGGCGGTTGAGCGACCTGGGCGTCGAGCGGCTGATCGAACTGGTTTCCGGCCACGGCACCTTCGAGTGGTTCGGTCGCTACTACCTCGAGAGCGGCTACCAGGTCGGCTTCATCGGAGCCTCCGACGACCACCTCGGTCACCCCGGCTACTCGCCGGGCCGCAGTTTCGGCGGCCGGGTTTCGAACATCCTGCAGTTCGGTTCGCTGGCGGCGGTCTATGCACCGTCGAAGACTGCCGACGACATCTTCGACGGCCTACGCGCCCGCAGCGCCTACGCCGCCTCCGACGCGGAGCGGATCATCCTGAAGGCGTCGCTGAACGGCGCCCAGATGGGAACCTCGATGGCGGATGTGTCCGAACGAAAACTGCGACTGCGGGCGATCGGCAGCGCCCCCTTCGAGTCGATCACCGTCGTGCGCAACAACGAGGAGATCTACACCGAGGAGCTGGCCGCCGGCTCCAAGGTCGGTGACGGGCGCTACCAGGTGGTTTTCGAGTCGGAGTCCGAACCGATCATCCGCGACAACCCCCGCGGTCATCGGGTCTGGAAAGGTCGACTCTCCTTCGAGGGCGCCACGGTGACGTCGGCCGAGATCACCGGCAAGATCAACCCCTCGGCCGACTGGGCGCGAGTCGAGGACGGCGCGGTCGAGTTCCGGATCGCCACTCGCGGCTCGCGCCGGACTCTCGACCTCGTGCTGGCCGACGTTCGGGCCGACGCCCGAGCGCGCTTCGTCGTCGAGCCGACCCAGGAAGCAGGCCGGGCGCCCATCATCGTTCGGCCGAACGCCGACATCCCGGGGTTCGACGAGTCGATTGCGCTGGCCGATCTGGCAACCGGTCGGGCGACGTTGGACCTCGAGGTCGGCGATTTCGTCGACAACCTCGGTCTGCGACGCCTGCGCGACGATCTTTCCGACGACGTCGAATTCGAGTGGACCGACTCCGATCCCGGGCCGGGAGGCGACTGGTACTACCTGCGAGTCCGGCAGATCGACGGCGCCACGGCGTGGTCGAGTCCCTGGTGGGTGGGCATCGAACCGCCCTACTAGGGCGTTGGCGGACGTCGGGAACGGCGTCTCATCGGCTCATCGATATCCGAGCGCGGCTTCGATTGCGATGGTGACGTCTTCGATCGGTTGCTCCCCGTCGATGCGAAGCAGCTGTCCCCGTTCCTCGTAGAAGCCGATCGCGTCGACCGTTTCGACGTGGAACTTCTCGATCCGACTGCGGATCGCATCTTCCGTGTCGTCGGCGCGGCCGCGCGCCATCAGGCGACGCAGCATCTCCTCGTCGGACACCTCGAGCAGGATGGCGGTGATCCTGGGGTCGGGTCGGTTCTGCAGCAGGGCCTCGAGCCCGTCGACCTGTTCGCGCGTGCGGGGGAAACCGTCGAGGATGAAGCCCGCGGCCGTCTCGGGTTTCTGGAGGCGATCGCGAACCAGCGCCAGCACGGTCTCGTCGTCGACCAGCTCGCCGCGCGCCATCACGCCTTCGACCCGCTTGCCGAGTTCGGTGCCGGCGGCGACTTCGTCGCGCAGCAACTGGCCGGTCGAGATGTGGGGGATCGAGTAGGTTTCCTTGAGGAACGACGCCTGGGTGCCCTTGCCGGACCCGGGTCCACCCATCAGCACGAGTTGCATGGGTGCGGGTTCGAGAACTTCGGGTTCGACAGCGGTGTCGGACTCGACCGTGGTGTCGGTCGGTCCTGCGCAGGCGAGTGCCAGGAAGAAGAGAAGGGCGAGGAGCAGTCGGGCTGGATTCTTCATGGCAACAGTTTACTCAGGATTCGCCGGCCTGTGGATCGGAAGAGCCGCCTGCGGGGTCAGCTGCGGCCCTCGGTGCGGTGGGCGGATTCCCGATCTGGACGATCCGCCTGCGGATCGCTGCGTGAGGGGAGGCGCCCGGCACGATCCGAGCCGCGAGACGGTCCGAACTAGTCGTCGTCGAACTTCGATCGCGCTCTCTCGAACGCCACGCCCATCGCCTTCCAGGACGCTTCGACGTCGTCCTTGAACTTCTCCCAGTTGTCGGCGCTGGCGCGGTTGAGCTCCTTCAACTTCTCGCCCGCGTCGCGGCGTCGTTCACCGAGTTCGTCGATCATCTTCTCGTAGCGAATCCTCGACTCGGCGCGAGCCTTCTTCGCCTTCGCAGCCAGCAGGTCGACCTGCGCGTTCCATTCGTCGAGCTGAGCTTCGAGCTTGTCGACGTAGGCGTTCTGGGCTTCCTTCTTGTCGGTCATGGTGGACTCCTTCCGTTGGTTGGATCGTCCGCTTCGGCCCCACGGTCATGCGGGCGCTCGTCGAGACAAGCCTACACCCGCCTCAGGTTTCCAGGAGACGGCGGAACTCCAGCAGACAGAGGCTGTGAGCCGGGAGTTCCACGGTGTCGCCTGCGATCGGCCTCGGGCGCGTTGCGGCGGTGTCGATCAGACGGTGCCAGCGCCCGGCCGCGCTCGGCCGCGGGAGTCGAAGAGCAGCGACGGCGCGACCGCCGTTGAGGGCGATCGCCAGGGTCGAACGCGGACCGTCTCGGGAGCCTTCGTCGACAGCGGGCGCGATCAGGCCGATCAGGGCCGATGATTGCGAGTCCATGGCCGTGGCGTCGACGGGGTCTCCGTTGCTCGTGTACCAGACGATGGGTCGATCCCCCGCCGTCGCGCGGAGTTCGGGGCGTTCGGCCCGCAGCGCGAAGACCTGTCGGCAGAACTCGAGCCATTCGCGCTGCTCCGGCTCGGTCGACCAGTCGATCCAGGCGGTCGGGTTGTCCTGGCAGTAGGCGTTGTTGTTGCCTCGCTGGGTACGACCGAGTTCGTCGCCGTGGCCGATCATGGGAACGCCGCACGAGAAGGCCAGGGAGGCGATCAGGTTCTTCTTGATCTGCGAGCGCAGAGAGCGGATGTCACCCGATTCGGTGGGACCTTCGGCACCCCAGTTGCAACTCGAATTGTGGTTCGACCCGTCGCGATTGTCCTCGCCGTTGGCCTCGTTCCTCTTGGACGAGTAGCTGACCAGGTCTTCGAGGGTGAAGCCGTCGTGGGCGGTGACGTAGTTGAGGCTGGCGGCGGGTCCTCTCCTTCGGCGGGGGAAGACGTCGGGACTGCCTTCGAAGGCCATGGCGAAGGCTCGCGACGATCCGGCGTCGCCGCGCCAGAAGCGGCGCTGCGCCTCGCGGAACCGATCGTTCCATTCCGACCAGCCGTCGGGGAAGCCGCCGAGCTGGTAGCCATCCGGGCCGAGGTCCCAGGGCTCGGCAATTCGCCTGGTCTTCTGCAGAGCGGGATCGTTGTCGATCTCCACGAGCAGGGCGGTGTGAGCGTCGAAGGCCGACTGGGGATCCTTCCCGCGTCCGAGAACGGTTGCGAGATCGAAGCGGAAGCCGTCGACGTGCATGCTGTCGACCCAGTAGCGCAGAGAGTCGAGGATGAGTCGGCGGACCGCCGGCTGGGATGCGTCCAGGGTGTTGCCGCAGCCCGTCCAGTCGACGAGGTCGCCCGGGTGATCGGGCTCGGACCGGTAGTAGGTCGAGGCGTCGAGACCCCGGAGTCCGATGGCGGCGCCGTCGGCGCCGCCCTCGACGGTGTGATTGAAGACGACGTCGAGAATCACCTCGATCCCGGCCCGGTGAAGCCGTCGAACCATCTCCTTGAACTCGGAGACCTGTTGCCCCTGCGATGCCCGGGCGTAGCCGGCGTGGGGAGCGAAGAAGCCGAGCGGCGAGTAGCCCCAGTAGTTGCGCAGGCCGCGGTCTGCGAGGTGGCGCTCGGACTCGAAGTGGAAGACCGGCATGAGCTCCAGCGCCGTCACTCCGAGCCGCTCGAAGTGGTCGAGGAGGGGTTGCGAGCACAACCCCAGATAGGTGCCCCTCAGGGACTCCTCGACCCCGGGATGCTGCACGGTCTGGCCGCGAACGTGACACTCGTAGATCACCGTGTCCTCGAGGGCCGTTCGAGGTGGCCGGTCTCCCTGCCAGTCGAAGCTTTCGTCGACGACCACCCCTTTCGGCACCCATGGCGAGGTGTCGACGTTTCCTTTGGGTCGACGGTTCGTCGCCAGGATCTCGGGTCGCCAGCGCAGGTCGCCGACGATGGCAAGGGCGCGCGGATCGACCAGCAGCTTGTTGGGGTCGAACCAGAGTCCCAGGTCGGGACGGTGCTCGCCGTGGGCCCGGTAGCCGTAGAGCTGCCCGGCTGCGACTCCGGTCAGGTGAACGGTCCAGTGGCCCTCGCCATCCGGCTGCATGGGGATCCGCTGAGTCTCGCGATGTCCGGGTGCGTCGAAGAGACACAACTCGACCCGGGTCGCGTGGGCGGAGTAGACACCGAAGCGGGCTCCCTCGGAGTCGAGACGGGCGCCGAGAAACGGTTCGACGTTTCCGTCCTCAGGGTGCATCGGGAGGGTCTTGGCCAGGTCCGGCGCCGGTCGCAGTGCGCCCGGCCAGGCGCGTCAGTCGCGCCAGTCGCGGTGACGACCGGGGTTGGGACTCCATGCGCCAGAGCCAGTTGCCCGTCGCCCGCCCGGGCGTGTTCATCCTGGCTTCGCTCCCCAGTCCGAGGACGTCCTGCATCGGGGCGACGGCCCAGCGCGCGACCGACGTCCAGGCGAGACGAATCAGATCTCGGTGGACGTGCTCGGGCGTGGCGCCGGCGTACTGCAGGAAGCGCTCCTGGGTGTCGTCGGAGCATCCGTCGAACCAGCCGCGCGACGTGGCGTTGTCGTGGGTCCCGGTGTAGACCACCGTTTCGCGCTCGAAGTGGTGGGGAAGGTGGGTGGAGTCGGTTTCGTCGAAGGCGAACTGCAGGACCTTCATCCCGGGCAGTCCGAGCTGCCTGCGCAGGGAATCGACTTCGGGACTCTCGACACCCAGGTCCTCGGCCACCAGCGACAGCGAGCCGCAGGCGTTCTCGAGTGCGGCGAAGAGATCGGCTCCCGGGCCTTCGACCCACCGCCCTTCCTTCGCGGTCTTCGCTCCCCCTGGAACCTCCCAGAACGACACCAGGCCACGGAAGTGATCGATGCGGAGGACGTCGCACAGGCTCAACTGCCAGCGGATGCGATCGACCCACCAGTCGAAGTCGGCGTCGCGCAGTCTCTGCCAGTCGTAGAGAGGATGGCCCCACAGCTGACCGTCCTCGCTGAAGTAGTCGGGGGGTACTCCCGCGACCGCCAGCGGCCTCCCGGAAGCGTCCACTCGAAAGATGTCGCGGCGGCTCCAGACATCGGCGCTGTCGAGTGAAGCGTAGATCGGCAGGTCGCCGAACAGAACGATGCCTCGGCGGTTCGCGTCCTCACGCAGCCTGCGCCACTGCCGCAGGAAGAGGAACTGTGCGAAGGCTTCGCGATCGATGGCCTCGGCGAGCTCGACCCGGGCCGCGGCGAGCACCTCTGCCTGCCGCTGCCGGACGTCCATCGGCCAGTCGTACCAGGGCGCCTCACCGAACTTCGACTTGAGGGACCGGAAAAGCGTCCAGTCGTCGAGCCAGCCCGGCTTTCCTGCACCGTGGCGGAAGTCTTCGAACTGGTCTTGCAGGGCGCCGCGAAGCCGCGTCGAAGCGATGGCTGCCAGGGAGTTCTTCCACTCCCCGACGTCGCGCAGGGTTGTCATGCCTTCATCGACGGACTCGGATCGGTTCAGGTCCTCGGGGTCGAGCAGGCGGTCCTCGATCAACCCTTCCGGCGAGATCAGGGTGGTGTCGCCGGCGAACGCCGACGGCGAGCTGTAGGGCGAGTCTCCCGGTCCTCGGGGACCCAGCGGCAGGACCTGCCATACGCCGAGGCCGGTGTTCTCGAGCCAGTCCAGAAACGTCCGGGCCGCCGGGCCGAGATCGCCGACCGCGAAGCTGCCGGCCAGCGAGGAGGGGTGCAGGAGGACGCCGGCGGCTCTTCGTTTCACAGTCCGGATCATAGCCACAGTGGCGGTGACTCGGCCGAGTCAGGTCGGATTGGCTGCCGGAGATGTAGCAAGGTTGCCCAGGAAGCTACAGAAACGTAGCAAGAGGATTCGCTTTCGAATTCCTTTGAAGAGCTCCAAGTCACTGACAGGAAAGGTCTTGAAGAGGTAGATCGGAAGCCTTTGGAAGAACTGGCACCTGTCTTGCGGTCTTCGGGTGTCGGCAGCCTTCCGGAGATCGATCATGAGTCTTCACACCCGCTCCAACATTGCAGAGTCCTTCGTTCCGCAGACGATGCGGATCGAGAGTCGGGAGATCGTCATCCGCTCGATGGGTTGGGAACACGCCCAGGCGGTGTCGGACTTCGCCCAGGCGCTCGGCGACGAGGACCGGTTGTTGTTGCGCATGGATCTCTCGGAACGAGGCTCGATCTCGGACTGGGTGGAGTCGATCGACCTCGGTCAGCGGGCCACCCTGCTGGCGATCGAGGGAGGCAAGGTCCTGGGGTACACGAGCCTCAGCCTGCGTGGACTGAACTGGTTCCGTCACCTGGCCGATTTCCGCGTGGTCGTGGAACCGGGCAGTCGGGGGTTGGGAATCGGCCGCCGGCTGGGGACCTCGGCGATCTCGCTCGCCGATGGTCTGGGGCTCTACCGGCTCGTCGCCCAGGTCCCGAGGCCCCAGATCCGGGCCCAGACCTTCTTCGAGCACCTCGGTTTCCGACCGCGAGGACTGTTGCCCGACTGGGTGATGGACGCTCGCGGCGAGCTCGTCGACCTGGCGCTGCTCACCCGCGACCTCGACTCCGAGCCGAACTCCCGGGGTCGGGGAGAGAGCGACGTCGAGTCAGCAAGCTGATCGTTCGGTTGCCGTTGGTGGGGTCCTGGACCTGCCGAGACCTGGATCTAGCGGCCCCGGCTCTTCCGAAGCCTGTTTGCGAGTTCCACGTGCTTCCCCATCCCGAGGTCGCCGTAGGCGGCGATTGCCTCATCGAGCATCGCCATCGCCCGCTCTTCGTCGCCGGGTTCGCTGCGGTCGAGAAGCATCTGAGCATGATGACGTTTGACCTCCGGGATCTCGGTGCGGATGGGGAAGGTCTCGGCCTGACGGAGAGCCTCGGTGTAGTGGATCTCGGCTTGCGCCCAGTCCGAGGCGGCTGTGGCAGCGATGCCGGCGAACACCTCGAAGAGTTGCTCGCTGTTGTGGGTGACACGGGTGCCTGTGGCGAGGGCGGCGACGGTCATCGGATAGAGCGCCGCCGCTTCGTGGCGCATGTCGAGCATCATCATCGCCTCGACAGCCGCGCCGACGATATGCCAGGCGCCGCTGGCCAGAATGCCCGGCTGCCGGGGGATCCGATCCCGGGCCTCTTCGAGCATGCGGCGGGCGTTGTCTTCGTTGCCGAGGTAGCACTCGAAGAGGAGTTGCGGCCCCCAGATGACCCCGTCGAAGCAGACCGAATCGACCTTGTCCTCGATCGTCAGCGCACGGTCGCGCGCCTCCTGCCAGCGCCCTTGACGGAACTGGACATGACAGAGCCAGGCTTCGAAGTGGGGGCGCCAGGCATTGCCGGCATCGCTCTTGACGAACTCGAGCAGCTTCTCGATCTCGGCCTCGGTCGCCGAGAGGTCGCCGGTCGCCATCGACTCTGCGTGCATTGTGCCGATCCAGCCGTGGAGCCTGGCGCCGAAGTGTCCGAGCCGCTCCGCGATGGCCGCCGTCCGTTCGCCGAGGGTCCGCGCCGGTTCAAGATCTCCGACGTGGGTCGACGCGAACTGGAGGATGGCCGCGGCGTCGACCCAGTTCCAGGTGTCGCCGGCCTCTTCGAGAAGCGTCATCGCCCGCTGCAGCATCGGGATCTGGCTTCGTCGTTCCATCGCGCACCAGTGGTGGTAGTTCGTCCATAAGAGGACCTCGCCGAGCAGTTCGGTGCTTCCGATCTCTTCCGCCATCTCGAGGCCTCGAGCGCTCGATTCCTCGCCTTCCTCGCAACGTCGGATGCCACTGAGCACGAAACCGTAGACGGCGAGCAGGCGCGCTCGCCGTGCGTCCACCTCGCTCGGCAGCCGGTCGAGGACCCGGCGACCGATGGGCACGGCGTCGGCCGGCAGGGACTGCCAGACCAGCAGGTAGCAGGCTACGACTCCCAGCTCGGCGAGTTGGTCCAGATCCTCCAACTCCTCGAAGAGGGGCAGCGCGGCGGTCCAGTCGCGAACCGCACCATCCCAGTCGCCGAGGCTGACGCGCGTCGTGCCGCGGTCGCGCAACAGGGGCGCGCGGACGGTTGGCTCAGGGGTCTCGAGGATGGACAGGGCGTCGTCGAAGAGGCGCTGGGCGTCTTCGAAGGCGCCGGCCTCCAGCGCTTCCCGGCCGGCCAGCGACAGGAAGTGCAGGGTCTTCTCCTCGTCCGCGGCGGCGCCGGCCTGGTAGAGGTGGTGGGCGAGCGCGGAAGCGTGTTGTTCGGGATCGGACGACAGCGTCTCGATCGCCTCGGCGATCCGCAGGTGCAGGCGCTGTCGGCGCGGCATCGAGAGCCCGCTGAGCAGTGTCTGGCGGATCAACTCGTGGCTGAAGCGGTAGCCGGTCTCCCGCCGGCGGTTGCTGGGCGACGGTTCGATGAGCTGGATCCGCTCGGCGCGCTCGACCGCGTCGAGCAGCACGTCGGGATCGATTCTCGACGCCACTTCCAGGAGTTCGAAGCTGAAGCGCCGGCCGATGACCGCGGCTGCCGTGAGGGCGGCGACCTCTTCCTCTTCGAGCTGTTCAAGGCGCCGGCCGACGACCAGCCTGACGCCTTCCGGAACTTCCAGGTCGGCGACAGCGAGGTCAGTGCGCCAGGAACCGGAGGCGTCGAAGAGACGCTCTTCTGCTTCGAGGTGGAGGTAGACCTCTTCGACGAAGAAGGGATTGCCTTCGGTCTCGTTGTGGATTCGCGCCACCAGCTCGGCAGGCGCGGCTTGTCCCGAGAGTCCCTGGAGCATCGCTGCCACACCGTCTTCCGGCAGGCGGTGGAGCGAGATCTTGTGGAGCAGCCGCTCGCGCACGAGCTGGCGGAGTGTCTTGGCGAGCGGCCGTCCGACCTCGAGGTCGACGTCGCGGTAGGTGCCGAGCATCAGCAGCGGGATGTCGGCGGCCGTCTGGGCGAGGTGCTCGAGGAGGGCGAGAGTGGCGTCGTCGGCCCAGTGCAGGTCTTCCAGCACCAGCAGGAGCGGCTGCTCGCGCGCGGCGCGCTCCATGAACTCCCGGAAGCAGCGCAGCAGGTAGGGGCGTGACTGGTCGGGCGGCAGGTCGAGCGCCGGCGGCAGATCGGGAAGGATCTGGCGGAGTTCAGGGTAGATACGCGCGACCTCGGCCGCGCCATCTCCGAGCAGGGTGCGCAGCGCTTCGGGCTGGGCGATCTGGCCGGTGCGAGCCAGGATCTCGATCCAGGGACTGTAGGGCGGCGCGCCCTCGCCCTCGTAGCAGTGGCCGATCAGCGTGATCAGGCCGCGCTCGCGCGCCTCGTGCAGGACCTCCTGGGTGAGACGCGTCTTGCCGACGCCGGGTTCGCCGACCACCGTCACCAGCGCGCCACGGCCCTCGACGGTGCGATCGAGGTGGCCCACGAGTTGGGCCAGTTCCTCGTCGCGGCCGGCGAGCGGAGTGCGATGGCGCTTGACCGCCATGGGGGCGGCTTCGTCGTCGAACGTCGGGACGGCCGTTGGACGCCGGTCGGTGGAGACGTTCGAGTTTCGAGGGTTGAGGGCGTGAAAGGCCTGCAGGAGATCGACCGTACTCTCGAAGCGACCCTCGGGAGTCTTCTCGAGGCAGCGCAGGACGAGGTCTCCCATTCCACCCGGAAACGACTCTGCCCTTTCCGTGGGCGAGGGCGGCCTCTCGTGGATCAGGGCCGCCAACGACTCCGCCGCGGAGGAGCGAGCGAAGGGGCAGACCTGCGTCGCCATCTCGTAGACGAGAACGCCGAAGGAGAACTGGTCGGTGCGGTGGTCGGCCGGCACCCCCTTCGCCTGCTCCGGCGACATGTAGCCGAGGGTGCCGAGTGTCGTGCCCGGGCTGGTCGCGGTCACGGCCATGGTCGCCTGCTGGGTTTCGGAGGACACCCCGAACGCGAGTTGTTTGGCGAGTCCGAAGTCGAGGATCTTGACGAAGCCGTCGTCGGTCAACATCAGGTTCTCGGGCTTGAGATCCCGGTGCACCACCCCGGCAGAATGGGCCTTCGCGAGTCCTTCGAGGATCTGCCGTCCAAGTTCCCAGGTCCGCTCCCACGGCAGCGGTCCCTCGGAGATCAACTCCCGGAACGTCCGACCCTGCACCAGTTCCATGGCGACGAAGTGGAGATCGTCTTCCTCCCCGACGTCGTAGATGTGGACGATGTTCGGGTGGTTCAGTCGCGACAGCGTGAGCGATTCTTCCCGGAACCGACGCAGCCGCTCCGGATCGCCCGCCAGCGCCGCCGGAAGGACCTTGACCGCCACCTGGCGCCGTAGGCGGGGATCCTCGGCGCGATAGACCTCGCCCATGCCACCGGCCCCGATCGGCGAGACGACCTCGTAGGGACCGAGTCGGGTACCCGGCGGAAGGGACGTAGATTGTGGCGGCACGTCTGGATTCTAGTCGTAAAGCGAAGGGCTACCGCTCAGCAGCAGTGTCCGTCGCGACAATCGTTTCCTCGATCGCAAGCAGCGTGTCTGGTGTCTGGCTAGCCCTCAGCTCGGACCTGGTCTATCGTTCGAACCGTGGTTCGAAGGCGTGAACATCGCGAAGAGAGTCTCGAAGCCCTGTCCAGGCTGGGGGGCTTGCGGCCGGGCAACGCCGCGTCGGCTCACCGTGAGACCGGAGTTCCCGAGGCGGATCTCTACGGCGTCGCCTCGTTCTACAGCCTGTTGGCCGAGCCGGATGCCGGGGTCCGGGTCTGTCAGGGCCTGTCGTGTCGGTTGGCAGGCAGCGCCCAGCGCCTCGCCGAACTGCAGGAGAGCGGTGCGGCGGTGGGCTGTGCGTGCCTGGGGCGCTGCGACGTCGCGCCGGCGGAATGGAACCCCGAGGACGAGTCGCCGACACCGGTTCCCGGCCTGGCGCCGAGCAGTCCCGACTTCGCGATCGATCTGGCCTCGACGGACTCTCTTGGTTACGAGGCGCTGGAAGCGGCCCGGGAGCGCGGCGCCGAGGCGGTCTTCGACGCCCTCGAACTCGCCGCGCTGACCGGCCGGGGAGGCGCTGGATTCCCGGCCCACATCAAGTGGCGCGCGGTGGCGGGTCAGGCCGAAACGGAGCGCTACGTCGTCTTGAACGCCGACGAGGGCGAACCCGGCACCTTCAAGGACCGTGAGGTGCTGCTGCGTCGGCCCCACCTGGTCGTCGAAGGCCTGGAGATCGCCGCCCTGTGCCTCGGTGCGTCGGACATCTACGCCTACGTTCGCGGCGAGTTCGGTCGCGTCAAGGAGTCGTTGATCCGCGCCGTCGAGGAGGCTCGCGCGAAGGGCCTGATCGGCGAGGTCCGCTGGCACTTCGTCGACGGTCACGGGGCCTACATCTGCGGCGAGGAGACCGCGCTTCTCGAAGCGCTCGAAGGCAAGCGCGGCATGCCGCGTCTCAAGCCGCCGTATCCCGTCGAAGTCGGCTTCCGGGGCAAGCCGACGCTCATCCAGAACGTCGAAACCATCGCCTGCGTGCCGTCGATCGTCGGGCGCGGTGGCGACTGGTTCCGCGCGGCCGGCAGAACCGAGGCAGGATCGAAGCTCTACTGCCTGTCGGGACACGTCGCGCGTCCCGGCGTCTACGAGGCGCCGATGGGGGTGTCACTGGCAGAGTTGCTCGAGTCGGCCGGCGGCGTCGTGGGAGAGCTCAAGGCGTTCTCACCGGGCGGCGCGTCGAGTGGCTTCCTGCCGGCCTCCGAGCGCCATCTGGCGCTCGATTTCGGTTCCTTGAGAGACGCCGGAAGCATGCTCGGCTCGGCGGGGATCGTCGTCTTGAACGATACGGTCGACATGGTCGACGCGGCGCTGACGCAGGCCCGGTTCTTCGAGGAGGAGAGTTGCGGGCAATGTGCGCCATGCCGGATCGGAACGCAGCTCGTCCGCCAGGCTCTCGACGCCTGGCGTGCCGGTGACCGCAGCAGCCTCGACTTCGTCGACGAGATCGCCTGGGGCATGGGCGAGGCGAGCATCTGCGGCCTCGGCCAGGCCGCGGCGCTGCCTCTGATGAGCGCGAGGAAACACTTCCCGGACGAGTTCCGGAAATGATCGGGTCGATGGGAAAGGATTCTCCATGAGTGATCGAAAGATGGTGGTCATCGACGGCAACGAAGTGCCCTTCGCCGAGGGCCGGACGATTCTCGAGGCCGCGGCGGAACTGGGGATCTCGATCCCGACGCTGTGTCACGACGAGCGCCTGACCCCGGCCGGCGCCTGCCGGATGTGCCTGGTCGAAGTCGACGGGGCGCGGGCCATGCAGCCGGCCTGCGCCACGCGGCTCGCCCCCGACATGGTGGTGCGAACCCAGTCGTCGCGCGTCGAACGGAATCGACGCTTCATCCTGTCGCTCCACCTGGCCGATACCGTGGCCGATCGCCGGCGGGCCGAAGACTCGAGCCCTTCGAAGCTCTTCGAGTTGGCTGACGAGTACGGGACGGCCGGCGAGTGGCCGGCCGTCGACTCGCCACGCCAGGCGCGCGACCACGACGACAATCCCTTCATCGAGTTTCGCGCCGATCGCTGTATTGCATGCTCTCTGTGTACCCGCTACTGCGAGCAGGTGGAGGGCGTGAGTGCGATCAGCCTGGCCTTCCGCGGACCGCACACGACCATCTCGACGGCCGACCGCCGCGGTCTCACCGACACCACCTGCGAACTCTGTGGTGGTTGTATCGACGTCTGTCCCACCGGCGCGATGGCCGACAAACCGTCGCTGCTCTGGGGCAGGCCCGAGACGCAGCTCGAGAAGGTCCGCACGACCTGCAACTTCTGTGGCGTCGGCTGCCAGCTCGACCTGAACGTCGATCGCGTGGCGAACCGGGTGGTCAAGGTCACCAGTCCGCCGCCGGGAACGACCGTCAACGACGGCAACCTG
>CALOFD010000060.1:0-12488 GCA_942492505.1 Thermoanaerobaculia bacterium | reverse complement strand
GAGCGTACGCGCGGCTGGCGGCGGGGTCGGATCGAGGTGATCCTCTCCGACCTCATCCGCAGCACCCGAGGTGGCACGGCGAGACGGCTCGATCTCCCGCCTCGGACGACTCCTTGCCTACTTGACCGTGTACCCCTTGCCTTCGTAACAGGCCGCCAGCGCCTTCTTGAGAGTGTCGTTCTGAGCCGCCGCAGCCTGCTGCTCGGACGCGGCTGCGGCCTGGGCCTGCTGCTGCTGAGCCTGCTGGGCCTGGGCCTCCTGGGCGCCCTTGGCCTTGCGACGTCCTACGGCTGCGCCGGCGATAGCGCCCTTGTCCGACTCCGACAGCCCCGATTGTTCCTGCGGGCTGCGAGCGTCGCTGACGTTGGAGCGCGCTGCTTCCTTCGAGATGTCACCGGCATTCTGGCCGATCTCGTCCTTGGACTGCGGCTTGTCGGCGCCGCTGGCTCGGTCCTTGGCATCCTGGGCGTTGCCGCCGCCGTTCTTCTGGATCGCCTCGGCGCGGGTGTCGGGCTCGTCGTCTTCGAGAAGCTCACCGACCACGGCGCCCTTGGCGGCGCCTTTCGCGGCACTGGCGCGGGCCTGCTTCTTCTGTTGCTCCTGCTGTTGCTGTTGCGCCGCCGCATCGGGGGCCGGGGCCGAGGCCGCCGCCGGTGCCGGTGCTGCCGCCGCCTGTTCCTGGGCCCACTGCTCGCAGGCGGCCTGGTCGGTGGCCTGCTGCTCGGCGCTCTGGTCGTTGGCCGGGAAGACGATGAGACCGAGCGAGGCCGTCAGGCTCTGTGGCGCTGCCGGTGCGGGAGCCGGCGCCGGGGCGGGAGCCGGTGCAGCCGCAGCCTGCGCTTCGGCTTCCTTCTTCTTGCGCCGCGGCTGCGCCGTCAGGCTGTCGGAGATGAAGAACAGGATCAGGACGGCAACCGCGAGTCGGATCGGAGAAGAGAGTTTCATCGGACCTCCAGTTTGAGTAGCACTCAGCCTTCCAGACTACATCCGTTTCCACCGATCGCGCGCCACCCCAATAGGGGGAGTTCGAGTCGCTCGTCTGCCGGAAAGTGGGAGGGGTCGCCGATTCGACCTCGGTGTCTCAGTCGTCGTCGAGATCGAACTCGTACATGACGATGGGTTCGCCTTCGTCGAACATCTCGTCGTAGAGGCCGCGCGCCGGCAGGTTGTCGAGTTCAGTGCCGAGCCAACCCTCTTCGAGTCCTTCCTCTCGTCCCCAGGCGAGCATCTCGTTCATCAATCGTCGCCCGATTCCACGTCGTCGGTGAGTCGACGCGGTGCCGAGCTCGTCGACGTAGAGTTCGGTGGGCTTGTCGGGGTGGAGATGGAGAACGGCGGCACACTGGCCGACGACCAGGTCGGTGCCGTCGGCCTGCGTTTCGATCGCCAGGAGCATGCGCGTCGAAGGGTCGCTCAGGTAGGCGCGCAGTCGATCCGCGCGAACCGGCTCGTCGAACACCTCGGGTGCGACGCTCTCGAAGAGCGCCGTGTCCGACGAACCCACCCGGACGATTCTCAGCCTCACTCGTTCTTCCGGGCGGCCTCTCGCTCCACGTAGCGGGCGCCCCGCAGAATGCCGCCCATGCCGGAATTGCCTTCATGGCAGGCGAACTCGTAAAGCGGCGGATCCATGCGACGCAGGGTGTTCTCGATCGTCCAGGGCTGGGTGAAGCTCGCCGGATCCTCGAGAGTGACCTGGTAGTCGATCGTGTCGGCGTCGACGAGCGTGAATCGCTCCACCGTGCGGAGATTCCCGGTCGAGCCGAAGTAGTAACCCTTGTCGGTGAAGTTCGTCGTTTCGACGACCAGCGTTTCGCCCTCCCAATGGCCGCGGGAGGAGCCGTTCCAGCGACGGATCTCCGGGGGGTCCTGGGGTCGGCCGTCGAGCGGCGCGATGCGGAACTCGTTCATGAGCTCGCTGCGAAGAACCACGGCTTCTTCGCGCTGCAGGATCTCGTGGTGATTGAGGTAGAGAGGGTTGGGCGCATACATCGAGCCCGTAGCCAGGCAGCGTACGGCGAGGTGCCGCTCCTCCGGGTCGTTGGCCGGCGCCGTCGGCGCGATGAAGATGAACTGCTGGTAGGCGTTCCGCTGCCGACCCTCCTTCGTATAGGGGATCTTGCCGTTGGGCGGATCGATGATCAACGACGTCCTGCGGGTCCGGACGACCTCTTCTCCCGGCAGCAGCCAGATCTCGCTGAGCTCGCCCGAGACCCTGCCCTCGATCGTGCCCTCGACCAGCTTCAGGATCTGCTCGACCCCGGTGCCGCGAAGGGCCTCGGCCTCCTCTTCGGTGAGGAACTCGCGGTCCTTCATCGAGTCGGGTCGCTCGAGCGGAGTGAGGGTGCCGGAGTCCCACACCCCGGTGAAGTCGGGCCTGCCCCATGAGGTTCGCTTCGGCGGCTCGGCCGAACTCAGGGCCGCGAGGAGCATGCCGATCGACATGGCTCTCAGGACTCTCGACGTGATCGGATTCCTCATGGCTTCTCTTCTTCCCCTCTCCTCGGGTCCGTCGCGATCCTCGCAGAACTCGACCCATGAAGTGAAATCCGACCGGGACGAAGCGGGTCGACGACGGGCTCGTGGGTCAGTGCGAACTGCGTCGAAAGGCCTCTGCGGCGTGCCTGTTGGAGGGGTGGAAGCGATTCGAGCCGATCCTGTCGCTCAAGTCATAGCGTTCCAACCACGGGCGCAGGGCCTGGTCGGTGCGGCTGACGGCAAAAACGATGTTGCTCTCGGCGAGCCGCTCGATCGCTTGACGGAGAGCTTCGGAACCGGTCGTATCGGCATCGACCATCGCCTCCGCATCCAGGACGAACCAACACTCTCTCTTGTTGGAAGGGGTCGCGTGGTCTCCGCTGTCGGGTCGCCCGAAGGCCCGGCCTGGAGGCCCGGCGGTCGGCTCAACCGCTACAATCGGCCGAAGGGTCCAGAGCCCGGTCGGCGCCGATCCGGCGCGGTCTCGAGATCTCATCGGAGGGGCTCGGAGGTGAACGCGATGGAGGCTGCCAGGATGGGCGAACGTGCGACCGACCACCGTTCGCGACCGAACGCGAGCAACCCGATGGTGGATGGCGGGGTGCAGGGCAACGTGGCAGCCGTCTTCGGCGCCGGCCGCCGCAGACTCGCGGTCTTCTTCCTGGGGCTGGGGATTGCTCTCCAGGGACCGGCGCTTGGCACGGAGAGCGCTCGCCTCGAAGTCGTGGTCGTCCAGGCCGCGGGCAGTCAGGTGTCTCCGTTCGCGGACTTCACCGCCAGGTTTCGTCGCGAACTGATCGCCCAATCGACCGCTCCGGTCCAGTTCTTCCCGATCTCCCTCGAGGTGCTGGATATCGGTTCCGAACAGAGTGAGAGTCGCTTCCTCGAATACATGCATACCCTGTTCGCCGGTCGCGAGATCGATCTGGTCGTCACCGTCGGCACGACGGCGGCTGACTTCTGCATCCGGCACCGCGAGGAGTTCCTCCCCGGGACGCCTCTCCTCTTCACCGCACTGGCCGATGGCGCCGTGGAGCCCCAACAGAACTCGGCGGTTGCCGGAATGGTCGATCTGGACTTCCGGCGGATGATCGAGGTCGGCCTCGAGGCTGTGCCCGCGACCGAGGTCGTATCGGTCGTGTTCGGTGATTCGCCTCGCGAGCGCGAGCTCGAAAAGGCGATGCGGCGTGAGGTGGCGCCCCTGTCGGGTCGAGTCCGTTTCGAGTGGTGGAGTCACCTGTCTCTCGATGAGATGGTCGAAAAGGCCGCCGCGCTGCCTCCGGGGTCGATGATCTTCTACGGCATGTTGAGGCTCGACGCGCGGGGATTCAGCTTCGAAGGGGATAGCGGGCTCGATCGTCTCGCTGCGGCTTCCAGGGCTCCTGTCCTTGGCGTTTTCGACTATCAGCTGGGACGGGGAATCCTCGGCGGAGCCCTGTTCTCGCTGGATGAACTGGCAAGCGAGTCCGCCTCGGCCGCACTTCGACTCGTGGCGGGGGAGACGCCGGAGTCGGTCGGGGTTCCAGCCTCGCAACCGAGTCCCTCGTTCGACTGGCGGCAGCTGGCCCGGTTTCGGATCAGCGAGTCCCAGCTACCTCCGGGCTCCCTGGTCGTCTTCCGACCCCCGTCGCTGTGGGATGAGTACCGCGGTCCGGTGTTGATGGGAATCGGTCCTGTTCGGTCTGCAGGCCGCGATGATCGCGGGCCTGTTCGTTCAGGGGATCGGTCGACGCAGGGCGGAGCGGGAGGCGAGAGACCTTTCGCGCCGGCTGTTGACGGCTCATGAAGAGGAACGACGGTTGCTCGCGCGAGAGTTGCACGATGACCTCAGTCAACGAATCGCCCGGCTGTCGATCGACGTCAGTCGCGTGAGTCAGCGTATGGAGAAGGTCGAAGATCGAAGTCTGCTGCGGGAGGTCCAGTCCGAGCTTGGTCGGATGAGTGAGGACGTGCACACGATCTCCTATGGCCTCCATCCCTCGGTGCTCGAGCATCTGGGTCTGAGGGAGGCGTTGCAGGTGGAGTGCGAAGAATTCTCGCTGCGGCACTCGGTGCCGGCCCGACTGAAGGCTCCCGAGCAGCGGATCGACCTGTCGCGGGATGTCTCGCTGTGCTTCTACCGTGTCGCGCAGGAGGCGCTTCGCAACGCGGCAAGACACGCTCGACCGAAGCATGTCGACGTCTCCCTGGGTGTCGAAGGGGATAGGGTGCGTCTGTCGATCGTCGATGATGGCATCGGCTTCGACCGGTCACGGCGACCCCATCGCCCGAGTCTCGGATTGTTGAGCATGAAGGAAAGAGCCAGCGTGGTGGGCGCGACCCTGAGAGTCCGGAGCAGGCCCGGCCAGGGAACCTCGGTCGTGATCGAGGGGCCTCGTGCCGGGCTGCTGAAGACATGAAGCAGACGACGGTGTTGCTGGCGGACGACCACCGCCTGGTGGCTGAAGGCGTTCGGCTCCTGCTCGAACCGGAGTTCGACCTGGTCGGAATCGTCGAGGACGGCAAACGACTGGTCGAGGAGGCGTTGAGGCTGCGTCCCGACGTGATCGTCGCCGACATCTCGATGCCGGAGATGAACGGGATCGATGCCCTGGTCCAGTTGCGAAAGCAGGGTTCGAAGGCCAAGGTCGTCTTTCTGACCATGCACAGGGAAGCGGCCTACGCCCGACGCGCGCTCGACGCCGGGGCGGCCGGGATAGTCCTCAAACACTCCGCAGCCGAGGTGCTCATCCTGGCGATCCGGGCGGTTCTCGCAGGCGAGATCTTCGTCGCTCCCGAACTGACGGGTGAGTTGATGGAGTCCTTCCGCAAGAACTCGACGGGCTCGTGGGACCCGGCCGAGAGTCTCACGCCGCGCCAACGCGAGATCCTCGTGTTGCTGACGCAAGGCAAGACTGCGAAGGAGATCGGTGCTGTGTTGAACATCTCCGCGCGGACCGTCGAGTTCCACAAGTACGAGATGATGCAGTCGCTGAAAGTCCACACGCTGGCTGAACTCGTCCGTTTCGCCCTTCGCAACGGCATCTCGACTCTCTGAAGCAGAGCCCCCCCCAACGGGCGGCTCTCAGCCCGTAGTCTTTCGTGCCCTCTCCCGGTGGTTTTCCCGGTAGGCCGGGCACCTTCACAGGCCTAGAGTGGTGTTACCCGTGAGTGCGAAGAGATCATGCGTTCTGCTGGCCGAACTCCATGCCGGAATGGCGGAAGGAATCAGGACGCTGCTGTCGACGATCTTCGAGACTGTCGTGATGGTTTCCGACCAGCCCTCGCTGATTCGCGCCGGCGAGCGGCTCGGTGCTCCGCTGGTGATCCTCGACCTGGCTCTCGCCGGAGGAGACCTCCCCGGAACTCTTCTGCGTCTGCGCACCCACTGCCCGGGCCTGCGGGTCCTCGTGCTGAGCACCGACGGCCGACCGAACGTAGAACGAGCGGTGCTCGAGGCCGGCGCCGATGCCTTCGTGGTGAAGAGGGAGCTGATCTCCAGCCTGGCGGCGGCCATCGACCGGGCCCTGCGCTGAGAGTGTGATCGGTGGACGAAAGAGTTCGGACGGTGGGACCAACGACTCGGCGCAGTCGAGCCCGAGTCGTCGACTGTATTTCGGGGTAGTAGCAGGGTAGTAGCGCGTCGCCGACGCATCGAACTCCTACCCGGGATGATGGGTTTTCGCCTCGTAATTTCCTCAGGCCTACCCCGTGTTTTTCCGAGTTACAGCGGGGGCCCTTCGGCCCCTATTCTGAGTAGAACTGAGGGGAGGGTTGGCTTTGAACAACATCGATTCCAGGAACTGCCGATATGCGGGAGGCCATGCGTCTGCCGCTCCCATGGACTCTCTGGATCCGGTGGGTGGCTCGATCGCGTGGGTCGGCCTGGCTCGAGCCTTCGCTGTCGTCCTGATGATCCTCGCGCCCGGTGTTGCCGCTTCAGCGCAGGGGACGATCGAGTGCAACTCGGTCGGCGACGGTTCTGACCGCACGCACTGCCCGGCCGACACTTCTGCCGGCGTGCTGCTGGTCGCTTCGAAGGGATCGTCGGAATGCCTGTTGGGCAAGACCTGGGGCTACGACGACGAGGGGATCTGGGTCTCCGGTGGTTGCAGCGCCGAGTTTCGTGCCGGGACGACTCCGCAGGCCCCGGAGAATGAGGGCGGCAGTTCGACTGAAGCCCAGGCCCTCGACGATGCGGTCGTTCCGGATCCGACCCTCCAGACGACGTCACAGGAAGACGCCGAGACCTGGGGCTTCCTCGATCCCGGCAAGGGATTCCTGCTCGGCAAGAGCAAGGCCGGCGAGGTCTCCCTCAGCGCCTATGTCCTGTTGCGCTACATGAATCAGACCGGCGACGACACGTTCACCGATCACCTCGGCAACGAACGGCCGGTCGACCTGCGCCACGACATCTATTCCCATCGGCTTCTGGTCTTCCTCAAGGGCTGGGTCGGGGTGCCGAAGCTGGTCTACAGCGTTGCCTTCTGGACGGTGAATACCACCGATCAGGATGCCCTGTTCGGGAACCTGGGCTACCGCTTCCATCGCAAGTTCAATCTCTATGCCGGGATTGCCGGAAATCCGGGCAGTCGCTCCCTTCAGGGCTCGCACCCCTACTGGCTCGGCAACGATCGGGTGATGGCCGACGAGTTCTTCCGCCCGTTCTTCACCCAGGGAGTCTGGGCGAACGGTGAGGTGGCTCCGGGGCTCTGGTACAACGTGATGGTCGGCAACAGCTCGAGCATCCTCGGCGTGACCGCCAACGAGTTGGATCGGCAGTTCACCACCGGCGCCTCGATGTGGTGGATGCCGACCACCCACGAGTTCGGGCCGAGAGGCGCCTATGGCGACTGGGAGTATCACGACAAGGTGGCGACCCGATTCGGCTTCTCGACCACGTTCAGCCCCGAGGAGCGCTACACCGCGGTCGGCACCAATCCCGGCAACACGGCCCTGAAGCTGGCGGACAGCCTCAATCTCTTCAGCACCGGTTCTCTCGCCCCGGGCGTGACCGTGACGAACGCCGACTACCAGATCCTGGCCGTGGACGCCGGGGTCAAGTACCGCGGGTTCTTCTTCCAGACCGAGCTCTACAGTCGTCGACTCGACGGCTTCACTGCCGACGGCCTGCTGCCGGTCGACCGGATCGAAGACAAGGGGTTCTACGTTCAGGCGGCCTTCTTCCCCTGGCCCAAGAAGCTCGAACTCTACGCTGCGACGTCCCAGATCTACGGCGACAAGAAAGCCGGCTTCAGCAACTCCTCGGAGTATCTGATCGGCACCAACTACTACATCACCGACAGCCGCAACCACCGCGTCAACCTGCAGGTGCAGGATGTCAATCATTCGCCGGTGGGCAGCACGTTCGGCTACTACACCGCCGGTCAGAACGGCACCACGGTTTCGACGGCGGCGTCGATCTTCTTCTAGGAGGCAACCATGGAAACGATTCTTCGCGGTGTGATCACGAAGCCTCGGTGGGCCGAGTCGCCGGCCTGCTTCAGTCGAGCCCTTCGACGTTCGATACTGCTCGGGGTTGCCGTCCTGCTGGCTCCCGGGCTGCCGATCGCCTCTCAGGTCACCTCGACCGCGGGACAGGAGTGGGCGAACGCCGACTTCCACGACTCCCACTTCCACCTCACGAACTACGTGCAACAGGGTACGGACATGGCTGACTTCGTCGAGATGATGGGGTCGAAGATCGGCCGCTCGACGGTGTTCGGCATCCCGCTCCAGCAGCAATGGTCGTTCAGCAACACGGGCGACTGGGCGCCGACCTACTACCTGCAGACGGATGCTCCGCTGTACTACTACTCGTTCACAGACGCTCATATCGCGATGGCCTATCGATCGCTCGGACCGGAGGCGAGGCAGCGTCTCGACCCCATGATCACCGGGTTCAACCCGACCGACATGTACGCGGTCGACCATATCCGCCGAGTTCTCCTGACGTTCCCGGGAGTCTTCTCGGGAATCGGTGAGTTCACGATCCACAAGGAATTCGTGTCCGCGAAGATCGCCGGCGAAACCGCCAGCCTGGTGAATCCCGCTCTCGATCGGATCCTGGACTTTGCCGCGGAGGCGGGACTGGTCGTCATTCTGCACAGCGATGTCGACGCGCCCTTCCCCAAGCCGGGCCAGGAACCGTTTGCGCTCACGCAGATGAAGAGTCTGTTCGAGCGCCATCCGAAGACGACGATCATCTGGGCTCACCTCGGGCTGGGAAGAGTCGTTCGGCCGCTCGAGAACCAGGCCGCGATCGTCGAGAAGATCTGCACCGACCCGGCCCTGTCGCACGTCTACATGGACATCTCCTGGGATGAGGTGGCGAAGTATGCAACGGCCTCCGAAGAGACAGTGCGACGCACGGCCGACATGATCAACCGCTACCCCGACCGCTTCCTCTTCGGCTCCGACGTGGTGGCGCCGACGAGCGTCGATGCGATGGTCGCGGTCTACGACGCCTACGGGCCGCTGTGGGCGGCCCTGTCGCCCGAGGCCAGCGCGTTGGTGCGCAAGGGCAACTACGAGCGCTTGTTCGATGAGGCCAGAACCCGCGTCCGAGCGTGGGAGCGAGCCCAGTTCGAGATGGCCGACGTCGCCGAGAAGGGCGAATAGCCAACAGTTCTACTGACAACACCTAGATGAATGGATTGGAGACATGATGAATAGACCCTGGTGGATGAACCGACCGACGAGGCTGGCCTTCGTGATCGTGGCGACCGCAATGGCGCTCGCCGTGTTCCCGTCGCTGGCTGCGGCGGCCGATGACGATGAGGAAGAGGAGGGACCCCGGTTCCGACTCTACGGTCACGTGATGACCGATGCCGGCTACGAGACCGGGCAGAGCGATCCTGACTGGTACGACGTCGTTCGGCCGACCAAGCTGGCCTCGTACGAGGGCGAGTTCGCGCCTGACGGACAGACCTATTTCAGTGTCCGGCAGACTCGATTCGGCGTGCAGTCGTGGCTCCCGACCCCGAAGGGCGAGGTCTGGGGAATCTTCGAGTTCGAGCTCTTCGGTACGGGTGCTGACGCCGGACAGACGACTTTCCGCCTGCGCCACGCCTACTTCGAGCTCGGCCAGTTCGGAGCCGGTCAGTACTGGAGTCCGTTCATGGACATCGACGTGTTCCCGAACACGCTCGAGTACTGGGGCCCGAGTGGCATGGTCTTCTTCCGCAACATCCAGGTGCGCTGGATGCCGATCAAGGGCGACAGCCGCCTGACCATCGCTCTCGAACGTCCGGGCGCCAGTGGCGACCAGGGGCAGTTCGAGGATCGGGTGGAGCTTCAGGACATCTCGGGCCACTTCCCCTATCCCGACCTGTCGGCCGAGTACCGGCACGGCCGAGACTGGGGCTATGTCGAGATCGCCGGCATGCTGCGCTACATCGAATGGGTCGACAACAACACCGACGCGTTCGACTTGTCGGGTGACGACATCGGCTGGGGTTTGAATCTCAGTTCCAACGTGAAGCTCACGGGCGCCGATACGCTCAGACTCCAGGTGGTCTATGGCGAGGGCATCCAGAACTACATGAACGATGCGACGGCCGACATCGGGATCGTGCCGAACTTCGGTGATCCCACGAGACCCGTCAAGGGTGAGGCCATGCCGATTCTCGGTACCGTGGCCTTCCTGGATCACAACTGGAACAGTGCATGGAGTACGGCCGTTGGCTTCTCGACCACCGACATCGACAATACCGCCGGGCAGAAGGCTAGCGCCTTCAAGAGCGGCCGCTACGCGATTCTCAACCTGCTCAACACTCCGGCTCCCAATGTGATGTGGGGCGCCGAACTGCAGTACGGCTATCGCGAGAACTTCACTGACGGCTGGAAGGTCGATGACTTCAAGGTGCAGTTCTCTTTCAAGTACTCGTTCTCCAACAATTTCGGAGGTAAATGATGACTCTTACGACCAAGAAGATGACTCTTGGCCTGGTCTTGGCCGCGGTAGTGCTTGCGCTCACCGCCACGCCGGTGGCCGCTCAATCGCCGGCTGAGATCCAGCAGGCGCTCGACGCCGCCTACGCGAAGTACAAGAACATCGAGGAAGGCGCTGTCGCCGACTACATTCCGGCCCTGGCCAAGGTCGATCCGAAGATCTACGGCATTGCCCTCGTGACCACCGACGGCAAGGTCTACACCGCCGGCGACGTGAAGTCCGAGGTGTCGATCCAGTCGATCTCCAAGGTCTTCACCATGGCGAAGGTCATCCAGGAGTACGGTCCGGGTCATCTCGAGCAGACGATCGGAGTCGATGCGACCGGCATGCGGTTCAATTCGATCGTGTCGATCGAGTTCTCGAAGAAAGACCTTGGCGGTCCGGAGATGAATGCCCTCGTCAACCCCGGTGCGATCGCCGCCACCAGCATGGTGAAGGGCTCGACCCGCGACGAGATCTGGAACAGCATTCTGGGCTACTACTCCGATTTCGCCGGGCGTTCGCTGTCGGTCAACCAGGAGGTCTTCAAGTCCGAGTCGGACACGAACCAGCGCAATCAGGCAATCGGCGCCCTGATGTATGCCTACGGCTACATCGAGGACAACCCGAATCGCGCTACCGACATCTACACCGAGCAGTGCTCGGTGAGTGTCAACGCGAAGGACCTGGCGATGATGGCCGGCACCCTGGCCAATGGTGGCGAGAACCCGACGACCGGCAAGCGGGTGATGCGTTCTGAGGACGTCCCCGAGGTTCTCGCCGTGATGGCCACCGCGGGTCTCTACGACGATAGCGGCAAGTGGCTCTATCGCACGGGTCTTCCCGGCAAGAGCGGTGTGGGCGGCGGAATCATCGCGGTGTCGCCCGGCAACTTCGGGATCGCCGTGATCTCACCGCCCCTCGACGAGGCCGGCAACAGCATTCGAGCCCAGAAGGCGATCGCCGACATCTCGAATGCCCTGGGTGGCAACCCGTACGATTCGGGTCGGTGAACCGAAACTGCCTCTGACGAGGTAGCGGTTCGTCGGTGGACCAGGCAGGCTTCTCCGGAGGCCTGCCTGGTCGCATCTGGTGAAGCGCCGACGCGAGAGAGTGGCGCGGGCCGCCTCGCCGTGTCCTGGACAGCCGCTCGCCGGCGCTGACGCCGCCGCAGTTGGTTCGGGCTCGTGCGAGACTCCCGCCATGAACTCCCTCGAACTGGTGACGATCGTCGTCGATGACTACGACTCCGCGATCACCTTCTTCGTCGACGTACTCGGCTTCGAACTGGTCGAGGACTCGCCCTCGCTGACCAACGATGGGCGTCCCAAGCGGTGGGTGGTCGTGCGGCCCCGGGGAGCCCAGACCGGTATCCTGCTGGCCCGAGCCGATGGCGGTCGACAGAAGCGCATCGTCGGCGACCAGGTCGCCGGTAGGGTCGGCTTCTTCCTGCGAGTGGAGGACTTCCAATCCACCTACGCCCGCATGCTGTCGGCCGGCGTGGAGTTCCTGGGTGAGCCTCGGGAGGAGCCTTATGGATGGGTGGTCGTGTTCAAGGACGTGGCCGGCAACCGGTGGGATCTCCTCGGGTAGACAAGGGCGTCACGATCCGGGTGATCCTGAGGGCGATGGCTGAACCCAACAGGGTCGGCACTCGCGGTGAATGAATGCGACCTCGCAGGTCAGGAGACAGGCGCCTTGCCGTAGATCGCTGGGTGGGACTGGGACGCGTGATGCCCTGGCTCGTCCGACGCCGATGGCGTCCGAGGACCCACAACTGGATCTTCGACGAGCCGCTTGGTGAGCATTCTCGGCTCCACTCAACGAGTTCGAGGTGCAGCACCTTGGAGAAGGGAACCGATGCCGGGCCGAGCGACAACCGAGAAACGAGTGGTCATCCGGGTGCGCGGGGTGGAAGAAGTCGATGTCCATCTCCGCTGAGAAGTACGAGCAGGTATCGCAGGCCATCCTCGCCGTCCTGACCGAGGAACCGGTCCAGTTCAACGAGCTGGCGCGCCTCGTGAAGAAGCGACTTCCCGATTTCGAAGGTTCGGTCTCCTGGTACACGATTTCAGCTGCCCGTCATCTGGAGGCGCAA
>CALOFD010000059.1:0-117497 GCA_942492505.1 Thermoanaerobaculia bacterium | reverse complement strand
CAGAGTTCGCCGATCGCGTCGGCCCAGCCCAGGTAGCTCGAGAAGTTCCGATCGCGGTCCATCAGCGCGTCGCGCACGGCGTCGGGATGTCCGACCACCAGGATGGGCTTGCCGAACATCCGCATGCGGAAGTTGGGGCCGTAGCGCCGGCTCATCCGATCGACGAGGGCGTTGGCGTCGAGAACGAAGTCGACGGTGTGTCCCACCAGCGGACGCCCGTCGTCACCAGAGAAGCCGCCGCGACCAGGAGCGCGTCGTCCGGGCGCTCGAGGCGTGGCGCGGGCCGCGTCGAGCCGCGAGTGTTTCGGAGGCCGACGCCGGTGGCTGCTGCGTGACCGAGGAGTGAGGCCCTGTGTGTGGAGTTCCGGGGTCATCGTCGTTCCTGGATTCTACGGTGCTCCCGAAGCGTCCGACTGGCCGGTGCTATCGAGAAGACGGGTGAAGATCCTGTCGAGCGTCTCGACCTCGGCGTCGTCGAGACGGTCGAGGAAGATCCGGTGGATCCCGCGTACGTGCGTCCGCCGGGCGGTTTCGAGACGCTCGCGACCCGCTTCCTTCAGAACGGCCCAGAACCCCCTTCGATCGTCTTCGCAGGGTTCGCGGGCCACGAGTCCGGCTGCCTCCATGCGGTCGAGGAGTCGGGTCAGGCCGCTGGTGGAGAAGAGGACCCGATCGGCGAGCTGGGCCATTCTCAAGCGTCCGCCGGCGTCGTGGAGATGGATCAGGACGTCGTACCAGGGCATCTTGAGTCCGCGCTCGGTTCGCAAGTCGGACTCCAACTGCCGTGTGATCGATTGGTGAGTCCGTAGGAACAGTTCCCACACCGCGAGCTTCCTGGGATGTCTGGGCATGCCGACATTCTAGGACAGGTGGTCCTCTTTACAATAGTTGCAATAACAACTAAAATGGCGGCGGGGCGCGAAAGCGTCACCGACCATCAACCGACCGGGTCCGAAACCCGGCGGCCCGTTCCGGGCCGAGAGGAGGTTCGAATGATCGAGATCCGCAGATCCGAAGAACGTGGCCACGCTTCTCACGGCTGGCTCGAATCGAAGCACAGCTTCTCCTTCGCCAACTACCATGACCCCGAGAACATGGGCTTTCGGGCGCTGAGGGTGATCAACGAAGACTGGATCGACCCGACCATGGGCTTCGGCACCCATCCGCACAGCGACATGGAGATCGTCACCTACGTGGTCTCCGGGGCGCTCGGGCACCGCGATTCGATGGGCAACGGATCGGTCCTGAGGGCCGGCGATGTGCAACGGATGACGGCGGGTCGGGGGATCCGGCACAGCGAAGTCAATCCCTCGCACGACGAGACGCTCCATCTCCTGCAGATCTGGATCCTTCCGGAGAAGACGGGGCTCGATCCCAGCTATGAGGAGAGGAATGTCTCCTGCGAGGAGAAGTCGGGCCGACTGGCAGTCATGGTGTCGGGTTCCGACGAGGGTGGCATGACGATTCATCAGGACGTGACCCTTCTCGCCGGTGTCCTGAAGGGGGGCCAGAGCGTCGAGCGACGGCTCGAGAGCGGTCGGCATGCCTGGGTGCAGGTGGTCGGCGGCGCGCTTTCGGTCAACGGTGAGCGCCTCGAAGCCGGAGATGCGGCCGCGATCAGCGAAGAGCGGGTGGTTCAGATCGAAGGGCTCGACGCCGAGACGGACGGCGGCTCGGAAGTCCTGCTCTTCGATCTGGCCTGACCGGCTCCGGATCACGGAGAGGCGAGATAGGATCGCCTCTCCGTGAAAGTCGGGGTTCTCCAATTCTTCAGCTGGCCCGAGCGCCGCATTCCGCTCGAGTCGGTCTACGAGCGCGCTTTCGAGCGCATCTCGATCATGGACCAGACCGGCTACGACTGTGTCTGGCTGGCCGAGCACCACTTCGGGTCGTACTCGATCTGTCCGTCGGTCCACATGATGGCGACCCATATCGCCGCGCGCACCGAGAACCTGCGCATCGGCATGGCTGTTTCGCTGGCTGCCTTCTACCATCCGCTGCGCCTCGCCGAGGAGGTGGCCCTGCTCGACGTCCTGACCCGTGGGCGGGTCAACTGGGGCGCCGGGCGCGGCTTCGACAAGACGGAGTTCGAGGCCTTCGGCGTGCCGCGAGAAGAGAGCTACCCGCGCTTCCACGAGGCGATCGAGATCGTGCTGAAGGCGTGGACCGAGGAGCGGGTCGATTTCGACGGACGCTTCTGGCATTTCGAGGGAGTCGAGGTGCTGCCGAAGCCCTACCAGCAGCCCCATCCACCCGTGTGGATGGCTTCGTCCTCGGTGGGCGCGATCGACTGGTCGGCCGAGAAGGGCTACTCGATCCTGATGGACCCGCACTCGACCCATGCCGAGATCGCCAGCAAGTACCGCCACTACCTCGCCAGGCTGGAAGAACACGGACACCCGACGAGCGGCCGGCAGACTCCGGTGGCGCGTCTGTTGGCCGTGGCCGACACCCATGAGGAGGCCGAAGAGATCGCCGGCCGCGGCGCCAAATGGATGTTCGGGTCCTACCTCAGTCCGAAGCTCGGCAACCTGACTTCGGACTTCCGATCGGAGGAAAGCAAGCGCCAGGCGGCGATCTCGTCGGTCGCCGACACCGCCGAGCAGACGGCAGAGCGCTACCTGGAAGACGTCATCGTCTACGGCACCCCGGAGGCGGTCACCGAGCAGCTGTTGCAGCTCGAGGCCGAGGTGCCGCTCGACTACCTCCTGTGTGCGCCGCTCTCGCATGGCACCTTCATGACCTTCACCGAGAAGGTTCTTCCGAAGCTGCTCGGTTGAGAAGCCGATGAACATCGATCGCATCGGCCTTCAGGTCTACACCCTGAGGGAGGCCCTGGCCGCCGACTTCGAAGGGACCTTGTCGAGGATCGCCGACGTCGGCTACGACGAGGTCGAGCTCTACGATCTGCTGGGGCAGTCGGCGGATCGGGTGGCCGGCTGGCTCGAGTCCGCCGGACTGTCCGCGCCTTCGATCATGACTCTCCGGCGTCCGCTGATCGAGGAGACCGATCGCCTGATCGACGAGTGCGGCGCGCTCGGCTGTCGCTACCTCTCGCTGACCTACCTCTTCCCCGAGGAGCGGCAGACGCTCGACCAGTTCCGCCGACTGGCGGCCGACCTCGATCGGGTCGGCGAGCGCTGTCGCGCGGCGGGGATCCAACTGGCGTACCACAATCACGACTTCGAGTTCGTCGAGATCGACGGCGTGCGACCCTACGACCTGATCGTCTCGCAGACCGATTCGTCGTGGGTCGCCCTGGAACTCGATCTCTACTGGGTGGAGAAGGCCGGGGATTCGGCGCTTGTCCGCCTGGCGACCTCCCCCGGCAGATTTCCCCTCATCCACGTCAAGGACATGGCGAAGAGTCCCGAGCGCGAGTTCGTCGAGGTCGGATCGGGAAGCCTCGACTTCGGCCGTCTCCTGCCCGCCGCTCTCGACGCCGGAGCCCAGCACTTCTTCGTCGAGCAGGATGTGATCGTCGGCGATCCCTGGGCGAGCGTGGCGCGCAGCCTCGCTTTTCTGCGCGACCTGACTCGCTGACGCGCTCGGAAAAACTCTATTGGCCAGGCGGCCAGTAGGAGATAAAATGCTTCCTCGCCGCCCGCTTCCGTTGGGCGCCCGAATCTCCTCCGCCAGCCCTGGTGTTCTCCGACCGGCCCCTCGGGCCATGAAAGGTCTGTCCCATGAGTCGTCCAGCCCTCCTTCTCTTCCTCGTTTCGGCGCTGCTCACGGCCGTGCCCGCGCTGTCTCAGGCTGCGGCCGACGATGCCGTCACCTTCTCCGAGCATGTCGCGCCGATTTTCATGAATCATTGCGCGGCCTGTCACCGCCCCAACGACGTGGCGCCGATGTCGCTGCTCACCTACGAGGAGGCGCGGCCGTGGGCGAAGTCGATCCGCCGGGCGGTCAGCGAGCGTGAGATGCCGCCGTGGGACGCGGACCGCGATCATGGAGTGTTCTCGAACGACACCAGCCTGAGTGACGAGCAGATCGAGACCATCGTCGCCTGGGTCGCCCAGGGGGCGGTCGAGGGCGATCCGGCGAAGATGCCGGCAGTTCCGGCGCTCAGTCCTCCAGGCACCTGGAAGATGGGCGAGGAACCCGACTACGTCGTTCAACTGGCATCGGTCGACGTTCCCGCTGACGGTCCCGACGTCTTCGTGACCCAGGTCTTCGGCATGGAGGTCCCCGAGGGCAAGTGGGTTCGCGCAGTGGAACTGCTGCCGGGCAACACCGATGTGCTGCATCACGTCGTCACGTATCTCGGTCCGTTCGGAATGAATCCCGACGAGCAGAGCGACAGCGGCGAGACGTCGGTGATCTTCCTCAACGAAGCCGCGAAGCGGAAGCCCGGGATGGCCGAGGCGCCGCGCTTCGGCGGGGTCTGGGTGGCCGGCAGTCCGCCGTCGAAGTTCCCCCAGGGAACCGGCAAGACCCTGCGACCGAACCAGATGCTGTCGTTCAACATGCACTACCACCCGAGCGGAACGGCCGGCAGCGACGCGTCGAGGGTCGGTTTCTACTTCGGTGAGGGTGAGCTCGAGAAGGAGATCACCACCGCCTTCGCCGCCGACCCGGGTCTGTACATTCCGGCCGGCGCCGCGGAACATTCCGAGCGCGCCGTCTACGTGTTCAACCAGGACAGTCGACTGCTCTCGCTGCTGCCCCACATGCATCAGCGCGGCAAGTCGATGACCTACACGCTGGCTCGCCCCGGCATGGAGGACGAGATCGTCCTGCGGGTCGGTGAGTACGACTACAACTGGCAGAACATCTACGAACTCGCCGAGCCCCTGTCCGCGCCGGCCGGTTCGGTGTTGACGGTCGAGGCCACCTGGGACAACTCGGCCGAGAATCTCGCCAATCCCGATCCCGGCATCGACGTGCCCTGGGGCGACGGAACGAACAACGAGATGCTGGTCGCCTTCTTCGACTACATCGTCGACGAGGGGAAGTCTCCGAAGCCGGTTCCGGCCACCAAGTCGATCGACCAGCTGCTGGCCCTGCACGATCCCGACGAGGGCTACGCCATCGAGATCGAGGGAATGGGATTCGGTCAGGTCTGGGGCCTCGTTCTGCCCGAGGAGCCGGGGACTCCCGGCAACTTCTACGTGACGCTGAACACCCTGATCATCTCGGGTTCCGTCAAGGAGATCGAACGGCAGTCCGATGAGCTTCTGTTCACCGCCGAAATGATCACCAGCGCCGGCGGCAGTCGGATGCCGCTCGGTTTCATCGCCCACCGGACGTCCACGGGGATCGAGGGCGAGATGTTCTTCGGTCGTCGGGTGACGGCGGAGAACGTCGACGAACTGCGTGGCAGCGGGCGCAGCTTCGCGGGGACGAGCTACGCTACGAAGCACGCCGCGTCGTCGGCGCCGACGGCCGGCGGACGCTAGAAACGGATCGCTGACGTCCGAGGGCTCGATCCGGGCTGTCGGGCGTCGATGCCTGGATCCAGCGAGCGGGGAATCAGGGATGCCCGGGGAACTGCCGTGCCGGCGGGATTGGGGCTGGCATGCGGCCGGTGTGGGCGCCTTCGTGGCGGTGCGCTCGGCGCCATGGTTCCGGGCCGCGGAGGCTTCTCGATGCAGTCCGAAGAAGAGTTCCCCTGCTCCCCAGGAAAGCGGCGAAGGTCCTCGGTGAAGCCGCCGATCGGGCAATCGAGATCTTCGATGCTGTTCGCGATCCTGCTCCTGACGGGTGTGGTGACGTCGGCGTCTTTGGCTGAGTCTCCGACGCAAGCCGCTCCAGATGGCGGGACCGCCGACCCGGATCGAGCGGCGACCTCCTTCCTCGACGCCTTCCGTCGGGGAAAGCCGGCGCTCGACCTGCGCTACCGCTACGAGAACGTCGACCAGGACTCGTTCGAGAAGGACGCTCGAGCCTCGACGCTTCGAACCGCGCTGGGATTCCGCACCCTCGAGTGGAAGGGTCTGAGCCTGTTCGTCGAAGCCGAGAACGTGGCCACGCTCGGCAACGACCTCTACGACGACGGCGGCTGCCGGGGATCTGTGGAATGGGGTCACGGACCGGCCCGTGGTCGCCGACCCGGCGCTCACCGAGATCAACCAGGTCCATGTCGACTACCAGCGCTCGAAGTCGAGGGTCCGACTGGGGCGGATCGAGTTCAATGTCGGAGATCAGCGCTTCGTGGGCAACGTCGGCTGGCGACAGAACCACCAGTCGTTCGATGCCCTCTGGTTCGAGAACGAATCCTTCGACGGGCGAACTTCTTCTACGGCCACCTGGACAAGGTCCATCGGGTCAACGGCGCGACCTGGGACACCTCGTCTCATCTGTTCAACCTCGAAGCGTCGACCTGGGCAACGTCGTCGTGACCCCCTACGTCTACCTCTTCGATTTCGACAATCCGGGACAGTTCGGGCTGTCGTCGCAGAACATCGGAGTGGAAGTCGTTGGGACCACCTCGACCGGCCCGGCCCTCCTCGACTTCGAAGTCGAGTACGCCGACCAGTCCGAGTACGGCAACAACCCGGGGCAACTGGCCGCCTACTACGCCTTCCTGCACCTGGGAGCTCGCTTCGGAGGCTGGTCGGCGTCGCGGTCGGCTACGAGATCCTGTCGGGCAGCGCGCCGACGGTCAGTTCAGTACGCCGCTCGCCACTCTTCACAAGTTCAACGGCTGGGCCGACCAGTTCCTGTCGACCCCGGAGAACGGCCTCGTCGATCTCTACTTGAGAGTCACCGGGAAGGTGGCGCAGGTCGATTGGGGACTGACGTGGCACGATTTCAGCGCCGAGACCGGTTCCTCGTCGTACGGCACGGAACTGGATGCCGAGGTCGGTTGGACCTCGAAGTGGGAGCAGCGGTTCGCTCTCAGAGCTGCGTTCTACGATGCGAAGGCACACTCCGTGGATACCACCAAGCTCTGGTTCCAGACGAGCTGGGGAATCTGACCTCGAATCGTCCGCCCGGTCGGTCGAGACGCTAGGATCGGCGCAACTCGCAGAGAGACAGGCAGCGCTTGAACGATTCGAATCCAGACTCGGCGGCGGCGACGACTTCCGAGATCCGGACGCTCAGCGTCCTGATGCCGGTCTACAACGAGATCCGAACCCTCTCGACGATCATCGAACGGGTCTTCGCGGCGCCGATCGACCTCGAGATCGAGCTGATCTGCGTCGATGACTGCAGCTCGGACGGTTCCTGGGAACGCCTTCAGCGGCTCGCGGCGAACGACGACCGGATCCGGATTCATCGTCATGAGGAGAATCAGGGCAAGGGCAGCGCGCTGCGCACGGCGATCTCGATGATCACCGGCGATCTGGCCCTCGTCCAGGACGCCGATCTCGAATACGACCCTCAGGACTATCCCGCCCTGCTGCAGCCCTTGTTGAGCGACCGCGCCGATGCGGTCTTCGGCTCACGCTTCCTGGCGGGCCGCCGCCGCCGCGTGCTGCTCTACAAGCACGCGATCGCCAATCGAGCCCTCACCTCGATCAGCAACTGGTTCACCGATCTCGACCTGACCGACATGGAGACCTGCTACAAGGTCGTTCGCAGCGACGTTCTCAAGGCGCTGAACCTGAAGAGCAAGCGCTTCGGCATCGAGCCGGAGCTGACCGTGAGACTGGCTCAGTGGGGCGCCCGGATCTACGAGGTGCCGATCAGCTACGACGGCCGCACCTACGCGGAGGGCAAGAAGATCGGCTGGCGTGACGGCGTCGAGGCGCTGTGGACCCTGGTGCGCTTCCGCTTCTTCGACACCCGTTTCACGAATCACGACGGTTTCTTCGTCCTGCAGAACCTGCGGCGGGCGCGTCGCTTCAACCGCTGGATGCTGTCGCGTTTCAGTGAGTTCGTCGGCCGGCGGGTCCTCGAAGGGGGCTCGGGGATCGGCAACTTCAGCGAACTGCTGCTCGACCGGGAGTTCCTGGCCTGCGCAGAACTCGACCCGCTCTACGTGCGTCTTCTCGACAGTCGCTTCGGTCATCTCGAGAACGTTTCCGTCGTTCCGCTCGACCTTTCTTCCAACGAGTGCGCCCATGCCTTCGAGGGAACCGCCATCGACACGGTGATCTGCCTGAACGTGGTCGAGCATCTTCCCGACGATCGCTCCGTCCTGCGGCAGTTCTTCGATGTGCTCGAACCGGGCGGTCACTGCGCCATCCTGGTTCCGGCCCATGAATGGCTGTTCAGCAAGTGTGACGAGGTGCTGGGGCACGAGCGGCGCTACACCCGCAAGGGGTTGGCCGAGGTGATGGAATCGGTGGGCTTCGAGGTCGTCCGCTGCGAGGAGTTCAACCGACTGGGGGTGTTCGGTTGGATCGTCAACAAGATCCTCCGTCGCGGTCACCTGACGCCCGTGCAGATGAAGCTCTACGAATGGCTGGTGCCGATCGCGAAGGCCGTCGATTGGATCAAGCCCCTGCCCGGCTTGAGCGTGATCGCCGTGGGCCGCAAGCCGGCCGGCTCGGACTGAGGTTCGGCAGCGGCCGCGAGACGCCGCGACTCGGCGCGAGATTCGCTTGCGGCCTGGTCCTGGTCTGCGGCTCTACCTAGGGAGTGACCACCGCGAACCAGCGGTCGAAGGAGTCGAGCCAGCTGAACAGGGTCTCGACCTGGCGGCGGTCGCCGGTCACGGTGACGTCGCCCGATTCGATCGCCGTGGCGATGTCGGTGCGCCCCAGAGCGAGGAGGTTGAGCGTCGGGCGGGTCATCCTCAGTCTCGCCACCGGGTCCCTGGAAGCCTGCCCGACGCGACCGTGGAGGACCGAGTTCGTGACCTCGATCCCGGCCCTCTCGCCGCTGTCGGTCAGCTCGAGATCGATCTCGAAATGCGCGTCGGCTGCGGCGTCTCCGTTGAGGCGGACCGACAGGTAGTCGAAGACATAGCCCAGGCTTCCGGCGGCCAGCATGCCGCCGCCGGCGGCGCCGCCCTTCGGAGAGCCGTCCGAGGGCTTCCAGGAACGCAACTCCATGGCGCCGGTCAGGAAGAAGTTCCTCCAGGTGGCATTCTCGGTGGCGAATCCGAGTTGTTCGAGCGCCGCCGCCTCGAGCAGCCTCGCCTCTTCGTTGGACGGGTCGGCGAAGACCAGGTGATCGACGACCTGCGCCACCCAGCGGTACTCGCCGCGCTCATAGGCACGGCGGGCGTGTTCGAGGAGTGAATCCGGGCCGCCGGCGAGCTCGACGTAGCGGCGGCCGGCGTCTTCGGGCGGAAGAGGCCAGAGGTGCGCCGGGTTGCCGTCGAAGAAGCCGAGGTAGCGCTGGTAGACGGCCTTGGAGTTGTGGCTCACCGAGCCGTAGTAGCCGCGGTTGTACCACTCCCTGGCGAGAGCCTCCGGCAACTCGAGGGTCTCGGCGATCTCGTTCGGCGTCAGGCCGTGGTTGGCGAGTCTCAGCGTCTGGTCGTGGAGGAACTTGTACATGTCGCGCTGCTTGACCAGGAAGTCGCGCACCTCGGCCTTGCCCCAGGTCGGCCAGTGGTGGCTCGAGAACACCAGTTCGGACCTGTCTGCAAAGAGCTCGATGGCTTCGTCGATGTAGTGCGCCCAGGCCTTCGCGTCGCGCACCGGGGCGCCTCGCAAGGTATAGAGGTTGTGCATGTTGTGCGAGCAGTTCTCTGCCATGCACAGGACGTCCCACTGCGGGAAGTGGAAATTCATTTCCGCCGGCGCTTCGGTGTCGGGAGTGACCTGGAACTCGAACTCGATCCCGTCGATGGTGTGCCGTTCGCCGGTTTCCCTGATCTCGACCGTGGGCTCGATGATCGACACCGATCCGCGCGAGGTCGTCTTGCCGAGACCGGCGTCCACCTGGCCGGTGGCGCTTTTGGGCAGCAGGTTGCCGTACATGTACATCGCGCGCCGCGTCATCGCGTTGCCGGCGATGACGTTCTCGGAGATCGCAGCGTCGGTGAAGCCTTGCGGGGCGTAGATCTGCAGGCGGCCGGTCTCGACGTCTTCGCGATCGACCACGCCCTCGACGCCGCCGTAGTGGTCGATGTGCGAGTGCGTGTAGATCACCGCCGTCACCGGCAGGTCCTCGACGTGGGCGCAAACCAGATCGAGAGCCGAGCGGGCGCACTCGGCCGAGATCAGCGGATCGATGACCACGTAGCCCTCGACTCCCCGCAGGAAGGTGATCACCGACAGGTCGTGGCCGCGAACCTGGTAGATCGAGTCGTGGATCCGGAACAGCCCATGATGCATGTTGAGGCGCGCCTGGCGCCACAGCGAGGGGTGGACCGTGAGCGGAGCCTCCTCGGGCGCGAGGAACTCGTAGGCGGTGAGATCCCAGACCGTGTTGCCGCGTTCGCCGGTGATCGTCGCAGGCGACAGGGCGGCGATGAAGCCGCGCGTCGCGTTGGTTTGGTCCTGGTCGTCGGTCATGGGCGCGCTCCTGGAGTGTGACGGCGTCGATTCAGGTCGCCTCGCCACGTCCGTTGCCGCACTCTGGATCCCTCGGGGGGAGCCGACGACCCCGGTTGCGAAGGTCTCGAGAGACCTACTTCTTCTCCTTCTTCACTTTCGGCTTCCTGGCGACCACGCTGGTCAGGGTCACAGGATCGGCCGCGGACTCGTCCGCCTTGACCTTGCCATCGACCAGCTTGATCTGGACCGCCGGTGCCAGCATGCCGTCTCCTTTGCCGTTCTCGTCGAGCGTGATGGCGATGACTCCCATCAGGTACTCGACGTCGCCGGGTTGGGTCTTGGCCTGGGCGCTGAGGTAGGGGCGGTCGGTGGCGATGACCAGTTCGCGCGAACCGTCGTCCTTCGTGTAGTTGTAGATGTAGCGCAGGTCGTAGCTCGGCCGGCCGGGGATCATGATCTGGCCGATCGGTGGGAGCGTCTCCATGTACTTGCGAATCGTCGGGCCGTCACCGCCCTCGATCACCCTCGTCAGGGCCGCCCTCTCCTCGAGCGTGGTGTAGCGGTCGACGACGATGTTCACGCGAGAGGCCTTGCCGGCGGCGAAGCCGCCCTTGCCGGTGCCCTGAGCGATGGCCTCGAAGCGCTCGATCTCGGCGGCCGCGCCGGGGGCGCTGACGCTGAGAAGGATTCCGCAGACCAGCAGGACCCTGAATCGATGTATCGACGTAGTTCCAGGACAAGGCTTCATGGTGGATTCCTGTTCTTTCCGAGGGGCCGGCAGCCGGTTCGGAGGCGACGCAGCCGGAGGTTGGAGGAGTCTACAGCGGCCGGTCATCAGATCGTCGGCAACCGGATGCCGGCGGTCCCTGCTGATCGAAGGCGGTATTCGTTAGAATGTCGGCTTTGGTGGGGACCGAATACGCCCCTTGGTGGGCTTCAATCGACTGGGCTCGTGTGCCAGCCCGGAAGGAAGGAAGGAAGAATCATGGATCGAATCACCTCGAGACTCCCAGGGGTCGTTGCCCTCGTCGCGCTCGTGGTCTTGCTGGGCGGCGCCGCTGCAGCCCAGGACAAACCCCATATCGTGATCATCTGGGGCGACGACATCGGCCAGAGCAACGTCAGTGCCTACACGCGCGGGATGATGGGCTACCGGACTCCCAACATCGATCGGGTGGCCGCCGAGGGCGTCCTGTTCACCGACTACTACGCTGAGCAGAGCTGCACCGCGGGTCGCTCGGCCTTCATCACCGGCCAGAGTGTCTTTCGTACCGGCCTGAGCAAGGTCGGTCTGCCCGGCGCCAAGGAGGGCATGCAGCCCGAGGATCCGACGATCGCCGCGCTGCTCAAACCGCACGGCTATGCCACCGGACAGTTCGGCAAGAACCATCTCGGCGACCGCGACGAAATGCTGCCGAGCAACCACGGCTTCGACGAGTTCTACGGCAACCTCTATCACCTCAACGCCGAAGAGGAACCGGAACTCCCCGACTACCCGAAGCCGGAGGACTTCCCGAACTTCGCCGAGCGCTTCGGGCCGCGGGGTGTGATCCACAGCTACGCAGACGGAACTGTCCAGGACACCGGACCCCTGACGAAGAAGCGCATGGAAACGGTCGATGACGACGTCGCCGATCGTGCCGCCGCCTTCCTGGACAAGAACGTCAAGGACGGCAAGCCGGTGTTCCTGTGGGTGAACTTCACCCACATGCATTTCCGCACCCACACCAAGCCCGAGAGCCTCGGACAGGCGGGTCGCTGGCAGTCGCCGTACCACGACACGATGATCGACCACGACAAGAACGTCGGCACGATCCTCGACAAGATCGATGAACTCGGAATCGCCGACAACACGATCGTCATGTACAGCACCGACAACGGTCCGCACATGAACACCTGGCCCGACGGCGCCATGACGCCCTTCCGCGGTGAGAAGAACACCAACTGGGAAGGCGCCTATCGCGTTCCGGCGATGGTGCGGTGGCCCGGCAAGATCGAGGCCGGCAGCGTCAGCAACGAGATCATGTCGCATCTGGACTGGATGCCGACCCTGCTGGCAGCGGCCGGCGACGCTGAGATCAAGGAGAAGTTGAAGGCGGGCGGCGTCCAGGCCATCGGCCGTGAGTACAAGGTCCATCTCGACGGCTACAACTTCCTGCCCTACTTGACCGGCGAGGTCGAAGAGAGCCCGCGCAAGGAGTTCTTCTACTTCTCGGACGACGGCGATCTGACCGGGTTGCGCTATGACAACTGGAAGGTCGTCTTCGCTCAGCAGCGTGCCACCGGGACGCTCAATGTGTGGTCGGAGCCGTTCACCTTCACCCGTATGCCGTGGTTGTACAACCTGCGCACGGATCCGTACGAGAAGGCGACCATCACCTCCAACACCTATTGGGACTGGTATCTCGACCACGTCTTCCTGCTGCTACCGGCATCGGACTACGTGGCTCAGTTCCTGGGCACCTTCGTGGACTTCCCGCCGCGCCAGAAGCCGGCGAGTTTCACGATCGACCAGGTGCTCGAGAAGCTCCAGTCGGCCTCGGGGAGCTGATCGCCGGGAAGAATCGCTCCTAGCGGTTCGGCATCGAAAGCGGGGGCAGACCGGCGACGATCTGCTCCCGTTCGCTTTCCAGCCACGGCGGCAGGACGAGTTTCTCGCCGAGGTGCGCCGGATCTTCATCGACGGCGAACCCGGGACCGTCGGTGGCGAGTTCGAACAACACCCGGCCGGGTTCCCGGAAGTAGACCGATCGGAACCAGAAGCGGTCGATCACCGGGGTCGGATCGACTCTCGCGCCGACCTGTTCCCGAACCGAGAGTTCGTGCTGTTCGTCGGCGACCCGCCAGGCGAGGTGATGAACGGTTCCCCTGCCGTAGCGGCCGGCGGTTTCGCTCTCCTCGATCAGGTCGAGGGTGCGGCCCGATCCGCCGCCGGCGACCTCGAAACGGTGGTAGCCGCCTTCGACGTCGGTCTCGACGAACCCCATGCAGTCGGCGAGGAAAGCCGCCGAGGTTGCGAGATCGCGGACCGCCATTCGCGCTCCGTGGAGTCCTCGGATCTGGAACTCGACCGGCACCGCGCTCGCCTGCCAGGGAGAGAACGTCCGGTCGTGGGCGCCTTCGGACTCGACGAGAACGACGCCCAGTCCGTGAGGGTCGCGAAACGGCAGGGCGGCTTCGCCGAAGCGGCGTTCGATCTCGCCGAGGTCGGCAGGACTGTCTTCGAGTCGCCGCTGCCAGTACTCCAGGGCCCCGGGCGGCACCACGAGCGCGACTTCGGTTGCGAGACCGTAGCCCTCTCGGCCTGCCGGCTGGTCGGCCCACGGGAAGAACGTCAAGTCGGTTCCCGGCGTGCCGGCAGCATCGGCGTAGAAGAGGTGATAGGTGCCGACGTCGTCCTGGTTGACACTCTTCTTGACCAATCGCATGCCGAGAGTGCCGACGTAGAAGTCGAGGTTCTCCTGGGCCGGACCGCAGATCGCGGTGACGTGATGAAGGCCGTTGACTCGCTGCATGGGTGGGTCCTCTTTCTGAAGGGTACCTGGGAGGCTACACGGTCGCCGCCGGCGGCTCCAGGGTCGCACTTCCGACCTGCCGCGACTAGACTCCAGCCGTCCTTTGGAGACCCCTGCTCGCCCAGACCGGACCCCGATTCCAGATCGACCTGCAGGAGAGTCCCATGAGCCAGGCCTTCGACACCCCGTTAGACGGCGGACAGCTGCGCGGCCCCAAACAGATGCTGGCAGATCGGAGTACCGCCGTCTCTTCACGATGACCTCCACCCTTCCCCCTCGCCCCCATATCATTTCCCCTTCCCGTTTGGCGGTGGCGCGCCCCCTCAACATGTCTCGAGTAGGAGGTCGTTTCTAACCGCGGGCGAAACAGTTCGCCCCAATCGGTGCACCAGTCTGATCGGACCCCTCGCCCCAGCCGCCGAGCGCCCGCCGACTGCGGCCGCCCGAAGCCCTCGTCATCCTGCGCGATCCGAGCGGCAGAAGCACAGACCGATGACCACACACAGCGATCTGTCCGTTCTCGCTGCGCCAGAAGCTCGCGGTCATCACCGAGCCTTCCCCCTGGTACACCCCCGAAGGAGGCGCAGGGTCGCCCTGGGGACGAGCCATCGTTCCCCTCGAGATGGTCAGCGTTCGTTCTCGGTGAGTACTCGAACCACAAGGCCCGCTTCCCGGTGCGGGGTCCGGCCGTGGGCCTGTTCGCGGGCCAGCAGATCCGGATGGTCAAGGGACCGCTCTTCGTGTCGCAGAACTACCGGATCGAGCGCCAGATCGTCGCCTTGAGCGAGAGTCGGCGCACCGAGTCGTACTGGGTCAGGACCTCCATCCTCGAGGAGGCTTCAGGCGACCTGTGCGCTGAGATGTTGCTCAACCACGCGACGCTCAAGCACTCCTACGCCAACTACGACGCCGAGCTCGAGGCGCTGACCGGCTCGGACGCCGCGGACATCTAGCCGACCTCGGGCCGGCCCCGATCGGCGTCAGAGAGATTCGATCACCGTCTGCAGCCGCTCGCGGACCTGACCGGCGACGGCCGCGAGTTCAGGATTGTCGATGGCGCTCATCGAGGCTGCCGGATCGACGGCGGAGACTTCGACCCCCCGGTCGGTTTCCTGGATGACCACGTTGCACGGCAGCATGGTGCCGATCTTGTCCTCGTGCTGCAGGGCCTGGTGGGCGAAGTGGGGATTGCAGGCGCCCAGGATCCGGTAGGGCCGGAAGTCGACGCCCAGCTTCTTGTGGAGCGTCGCCTTCACGTCGATCTCGGTGAGGACGCCGAAACCCTGCTGGGCGAGGGCCTCGGTGACGTTGTCGATCGTCTGGTCGAAGGGGGTGTCGACGAACTTGCTGAAGTGATAGGTCATTGGGGTTCCTCCCGGAGAAGTGGTCTCGTTGAGTAGCGCCTCCCTGAATGGGAGACAGCTCGACCGACGAAGGTTCCCGCGACAGGTCGGGCCGACCCTCAGGCCGACGGCCGAGGATCCCGGAGCGAGGATTCGATCACCGCCGCCGGCGCCGGCTCATGGCAGAAATCCGAGCAGGCCCCCTTGGCGAGGTCGAGCTGATGGAACACAGCGCTGCATCTCTCACAGAGATCCGGATCGTTGATGCGGAACTCGACGCCACGGTCGAGAGCGTCGAGTTTCGTCTGCAGCAAGTCGTAACAGACCTGCTGCGAGGCTTCGGCGGGTGGCGATGGACAGTCGGGGAAGCTCTCGCACAGTTCCTTGCGCAGCAGGAGACGGGCGCGATGGACGCGGGTCTTGACCGTCGCCGCCTTGATGTCGAGGATTCGCGCCACGTCGGCGATCGGTAGCTCGACGATGTCCTTGAGAACGAGGGCGATTCGGAAGTCGAAGGGGAGTTTGGAGATCGCCCTTTCGACCGCTTCCCGGGTCTCGCGTCGCACCTGCTGCTGGAAGGCGTCGTCGCCGCGCGCCTGCAGGTCCGGTACATGACCCTCCGTGCCCGGCAGGAGTTCCTCGAGGGAGGCCATGTGCTCGGGTTCCCCGGCGCGTTTCCGATGGCGCCGTTGGCAGGCACGAGCGGCGATGGTGTAGAGCCAGGTCTTGGCCTTGGAGCGTCCGTCGAACTGATCCCAGTTCTGCCAGGCGAGCAGAAAGACATCCTGAACCAGGTCTCGCGCCTCGTCCTCGCTGCCGCAGAACCTCCGTCCGAGAGCGTAGAGCAGGGCTCCGTGGTCCTCGACCAGACGGGGAATGGCGATGTCTGCGGACTCTGTGGCGAGCGGCTCTCGGACGTCGGGCATGAATCCACGAGTATAGCGACGCTGTGAGTCGAAAGACGGTCGTCGGGCGTGGTTCGCCCTGGCGGTCGTGACACCGGCAGACCGGAGCGAGCGGAACCTTTTCGCTCGTTCGTGGCTCCCATGTCGTAGGGAGAGTGAAGCGCATGGCGATACCAGGGACGGATGAATGGCCTGGCTAGGTGCACTGGCGATCGGATTGAGCCTCGGTCTGCTGGGATCGGGCGGCTCCGTGCTGACGGTGCCCGTCCTCGTCTTCCTCGCCGGAGAGAGCGAGAAGGTGGCGATCGCAGAGTCCCTGGCAGTGGTCGGCCTGATCTCCGCAGCGGCCGCGCTACCTCGGGCGTGGCGCGGTCAGATCGACTGGCGCAGCGTGATGCTCTTCGGCCTGCCGGGAATGGTCGGCGCCTATGGCGGTGCGGCGCTCGCCGGCTTCATCAGCGCTGCGGTGCAGTTGAGTCTGTTCGCCGCCGTCATGCTGGTGGCCGCGGTCTTGATGGCCCGACCCCCGGCGATCGAGGCCGCGAGCGCGGACCGGCCCAGGGTGGCCTGGAAGATCGTCCTGGATGGGTTGGCCGTGGGAGTCTTGACGGGCCTGGTCGGGGTCGGAGGAGGCTTTCTGATCGTTCCTGCCCTGGTTCTGTTGGCCGGACTTCCCATCCACCTCGCTGTCGGGACCAGTCTGGCCATCATCGCCCTCAAGTCCTTCAGTGGCTTCCTCAAGTACCGGAGTGTGCTGGCTGAACTCGATCTGTCGGTCGACTGGCGCCTGATCGCCCTGATCTCTGCGGTGGGCTTCGTCGGAACGCTGGCGGGAGGCGCCCTGGCCGGGAGGCTGCCTCGCGAGCGGCTTCGCCGGCTGTTTGCGATGTTTCTCCTCCTGATGGCCGCGTTCATCCTGTGGCAGTACCTGCCGACACTCTTCTGAGCCGTCGCGGTTTCGATCACGGGGACTATTCTGGATCCGGTCCACGTTCGCAGATGTATGGGCAGGCCGTCAGGGTCGGGCGCGCCCTGCGGTCTTGCCCGCTATCGCTCGGCTCGGTGTGCCTCCCAGGTCCGATCGAGTCTTCACTGATGATCTTCATTCAAGGAGAGGCATGATGTCCCTTTTCGGTGCACCCTACAGATTCCCGGTGACGGCCCTGCTGCTCGCCCTCGTCCTCAGCCCGTCGGTGGCAGCCGAGACCAACATCAACTTCCTTCTCGGATCGAAGGCCCTCGATTCGGATGACTGGGATCCGGGAGAGAACCAGGGCGAGTTCGCCGTGATGACGACCTTTGGACCGGAGAAGTGGCCCGTTCAGATCGCCATCGACGTCCTTGCCACCGGCCTCACCGAGTCCGAGTTCAGGCTGGTCGCACCCGGAAGTTCGGTCCGTGGCTACAACACCACACAGGCGACCTTCGAGTTCGACTTCGGCGTCCGCAATATCTGGCAGAAGGGAAAGATGAGGCCCTTCGTCGGAGGCGGCCTCGCCACGATCGTAGGAGTGCAGGAACGGGTCTCAGCGGCCGGAGTGCGCCAGGAAAGCGAAGGCTCGGGAGGACTCTGGGTGGATGGAGGGGTCTTCTGGCGCCTCGGCTCACACTTCAACATCGGAGTCGAAGGTCGGATCTCGGGCGCCGAGGTCGAGCTCTTCGGCCAGGACGTTCAGGCCGGCGGCTCCCACCTCGGCATGATCCTCGGCTTCGGTTGGTAGCCGCCCGGCCTCCATCCTGAGACCGAGGGGTCGCGGGAGGCGAAGGGATGGCACCCGGGATCGCGCGATCGCCTCGGTTGAACTCGCTTGTGCTGCTGGGATCTAATGGCGGCCACGGGCCGGGCGGCCGTTCGGTCGTCCTTTTCTCGTCAACTGCGGCGATTCGTACCTGGGAAGCTTGTTCTGACTTGATTCGAGGCGGAAGCGATCTTGAAAGGCAACCGTCTGCGAATCGACCGGACCCGGGCCGCCTGGCGCCGTCTCGGCGACGCCGGCCTGCTGATCGTCCGCGGCAGCGATGATCTCTTCCGCCTGAATCCCGCCGGCACCGTGGTCTGGAGCCGCGCCCAGGAGGTCGAGAGTTTCGACGTCTCGCAACTGGGGAACGCCCTGCCCGCTGGTCTGATCGCCCGGCGGTCGTTGGAGGAACTGCTCGACGCCCTGGTGGGGATCGGAGCCCTGACTGGAACGGAGGATGCTCCGTCCTCGGGGGCTCGGGAGGTTGCCGGTTCGGGTCCGCGCAGGAGCGCGTTCCTGAGGCGCATCCCGGCGACCTGGGAGTTGGTGGAGAAGATCGAGATCGCAGCGGACTGCCTTGCCCTGGCAGTCGGAGAAGGGTTCGTGGTGCACGCGAGAAGTCGCACCCTGTCTCTCCTGACCGCCGAGTCCGCCATCGTGTGGCGAGTCCTCGAGGGAGGAGGGTCGACCTTCGTGGAACTCCTGGATGAACTCGAGATCGACGGACTGTTGACACCGTCTTCGGCCGAACGGGTTCTCTCGGCGGTGCTCCACGAACTGGTCGACCAGGGCGCCGTCCAGGGGCTGGAGCACGTTCCCGAGTATCGGGTCGGCGGTCGCGCTGCGGTGAAGGGACGGGAGGCTTCTCCGCCATCGACGGGTGGCGTCGACGTGTCGCTGAACGTCGGCGTTCAACGCCTCGGCAGCTTCGAGGCGATGGGGACACGGAGCCTCTCGCAGCCATTCGACAGTCTCGGACTGCCGCCGGTGGTCCGCGACGTGACGGGCTCGCCGCGCCACGTCGTGGTGGTCTGTCAGTACGGCATCCACGGGATCGCGCCGGGCGTCGAACCCTATACCCAGAGCTGCATCGCGACCCTGCGCAGGATGCGTCCCGACCTGATCATCGTGTCCGGCGGGGGGCGTCACGGACACGGATCGGCGCGCGAGGCCGACTCGGTGGTGAACTGGTACCGCGATCAGCTCCCCGAGGTTCCGCTCTGGCTCGAGAAGTACTCGACGACCTCCTGGGAGAACCTCCAGTACAGCCTCGAAATGATTTCGAGCCGCGAGCTGACCCCGGCTCGCGTGTCGGTAGTATGCGACAGGGCGCGCTCGGAGAAGATGCGACTCGCGTGCTGGCTGGTGCGACCTCGAATCGACTCGCTCCCAGGAATCGAACTGCGGGTGGTTCCGCTGACCCGCACGCGATCGACCTGGCGCGACAATCGCCTCGTGCAGGCGGCGTTGGGTGTGCCGCAGCTCTTGCGGGAGATGGCAGCTTCTCGTGACAGCCTGTCGGAGGAGGTGGCTTGAGCGGCGGGGATCTACGGTTCCTCAATACCGTTCTGGCTCTTCTGGAAGGGTCCCCCAGTGGGGCCGAGCGTATTCTCGCTGCGGTCGACCACGAGGCCTTCCGGCAGTGGTGCCAGCGACAGCAGATCGGTGGCTTGATCTATCTGGTTCTCGAAGAACTTTCGGTTCGCGCCGAGGTTCCCCGGGCGCTCACGCTCCGGCTTCGAGCGACCTACCTCGAGCAGTGGGCGCGCGGCGAACGACTGCGCCTCCAACTCGCCGAGCTGGCTCGTCGAATGGCGGAGATCGAGCAGGACTTCCTCGTCCTGAAGGGCTTGCCCTTCGCTCAGCGCTACTACGGCGCCGTGGACCGCAGGACGACCGGCGACCTCGACATCCTGGTGCCTGGCGAGCGGGCTCATGCAGTGGCGGCGGGGCTGGAAGAACGCGGCCTGATTCGTCGGTCGCCACGCTGGCGGGAGAACTCGGCGACCCTCCAACACGTTCATGAAGTCGATCTGGAGCTCGACGGGACGACCGTCGAACTGCATCACGCCCTGCGGGTTCATCGCGCCTTCCGAATCGATTCGGCGGCGCTGTGGAACGAGGCCATCTCGGTCGAGCTGGCCGGTGAGCCGTATCGTGTGCTGTGCGACGAGCACGCGCTGCTGCTTCACCTCCTGAGCCTCCATACCGACATCCAGATCGGTCAGACCAACTGTCGATGGCTGATCGACATGCTGCGCATTCTCACCCGCCTGGGCCCCGAGTTCGCGTGGAACGAGTTCCTCGTGGCTCGATCGGAGGAGGGAACCGCGAAGATCTGCATCAACGGCCTGGCGCTCTTCCAGGTCGTCACCCGCAGCGACGAACGCTTCCCGGAACTGAGCGACTTCCTCCTCGAGCATCGCGACGACATCGTGCTGCAGCCCGATCGCAGCCTCTATCTCGATCTGTTGCGCGGCGCCTCGTTGGTCGACAGAAAGGCATGGCCGCTTCGCCAGTATGAGGGTGGTGCGGTGAAGGCGTTCTCGTGGTGGCTCAGCGGCATGCCGCGTCGTATCGCCGCGAAGCCCGCAGCCTTCGCGAAGGATCTGTCCTCGGGCCCCCGATCGGCGCCCTGGGACGATCCCGGCGACGGTCGAGCGGGTTGTGTCCTGGAGCGCGACTTCGGAGTCGACCCTTCCACCCTGCAGAGCGCCCAGATCCACTTCGGCAGCGTCGAGGCGACACTGCGCTACCAGTTGGCAGAGCATCGCGATGCGGTCGATGAGCTGTTTCGGCTGCGCCCCGAGCCGGACAGCGAAGAAGCGGGTTCCGAGATCGGCGGGGATGTCTCGATCACGATCTTCGGGCTGGATGCCGGTCAGCTCGGACTCCAGATCCTGCCGAATCAGCCGATCGTCGAGCGGCCTCTCGAGGAACTGACCGAGATCCACGAAGGCATCGCCCATGGATGGCTCTATCTTCGTCGTCGGCCGGTGGAGATGTTCATCGCTATCGACCAGCAACAGACTTCGAAGCCGCTGCTGCTGCATTCCCTGATGGTGGTTCTCAACAAGCTGTTCTCGCTGCAGGGCCTCTACCACCTCGGAAGTACGCTGCGGCCGCGATCGGTTTCGGAGGGATCGACCTCTCTTCGTGGGAGGCAAGGGCGCCGGCAAGTCGACGATCAGTGTGGCCCTGGGAAGGGCGGGCGCGACGGTCTATTCCGAGGACCACATCATGCTGCGCGACAGCGAACGGGGATTTCTGGTTTCCGGTTGCGACGGCAACCTGCGACTGACGGAGAAGAGCGAGACGTTCTTCTTCGATCAACCCCTGGCAGGTCGCGAGGTGGTCGGTGGTGGAATGGTCAAGAAGGAGGTCGACATGCGCAGCCTCGCCGACTGCAGTCCCTTCACGGAGAGCCGCGAGTTGCGGATTGTTCTTTCCCCTGGTCGGGGAGCGTTTCAGAGATCGCCCCGATGGCCCCCGAAGAGGCGGCCGGACTACTTCTCGAGCCGGTGCTCGAGCGACACCGGTTCGCCGCCGACGATCAGGTGGCCTTCCTGGACCTGTTCAAGAGGCTGGTCGAGACGACCGAAACCTGGCGCCTGACGCTGAGTCCCGATCTGAACGATCTGGGAAGGCTGGAGAGCTTCCTGCGGGAACTCAGTTGAGACGGGGCAGGATTCTTCAGAGTGTGTAGCCGCGACTCTCGAGGTCGAGGCCGAACCTCTGGGAGATGCGCCGGTTCGCTCGTCGGGTCGCTTCCTCGATGCGTCGACGGTTCGCGGCGTTGAGACGAGTCTCATGCCCGGTGGCCCGACGAGTCGGGATCATCGTGTTGAGGCGCGCGAGAAAACGGGCTATCGGAGCGCCGCCGGGAATCCGACTGAGCAGCTTGAATTCGTTGACCAGGGACTTCGAGGTCGCGTTCTCGATCCTGTCTCCGACGAGCCGCTCCCCCTCGACCGGGTCGATCCCGACGCGTTCGCAGAGTTTCCTCACGTGACCCGGCTGATCGGCTTCGAGATCCTCGAAGAGCAGGAGGTCGATGGCGTCCTCACCGAAGACCTTGCAATAGGTGTTGAGGGTTCCCTCGTAGTCCAGCAGCGGAGCCATCTCTCCTTCCGCGCTGCTCTCGAACCACTCGTCGATCGGCTCGAACCAGGCTCGACCCCCCAGCTCATGGTGGCGACGATTCTCCCTGCGAAGGATCTGGAAGTAGCACGATTCCATCAGCGTGATCGGGTTTCGAAGGGTCATCACGATCCGTACGGGCCCGAGCACTGACTCGAGGTTCGCAGCTCGCCGGTGGGTCGAGAAGATGACGTCGGTCGAAAGCCTCTCCGAGGACCACACGATGAGGCGATCCGCGGCTCGCTCCCGGATCGTTCTCCAGGCTGAACGGCTCGTTTCGAGATCCGGCGACTCGAACCCCGCGAAGAGGAGTTCGTTCATCAGGGCGTAGACGACTTCGTCCCGGCAGTTCTCCAGTCGGCGGGTCTTCGGCGTGGAGACCGCTCCCTTGTACAGGCCCAGGAACTCGATCTCGGAGTGGCGCGCGAAGAGGTGGTTCTGAAGGGTCGTGGTGCCCGTCCTCGGCAAGCCGATGTGGACGACGGGGCGTTCTCGAGGAGCCATCTAGTGCTCGACTTCGGCGTCGGCGAAGATCTCTATCTCTCGATCGCCAGTTCGAACGGTCACGTCGGCGAACGTGGCGTCGGCGAGGCCGCCGCCGAAGGCCCCGACCGAGATGAACCACAGGCCGACGATGCGCTTCGGTCTCTCGCCGCCGACGGCGTCGTCGTAGTCCTCGGCGATGGGTCGCGAGTGGTTGTACCAGCGACCGAGACCCTCGGTGCCGCTCTGCAGGACGATGTGGGTTTCGCGCTCGTCCCACCATCGAAGCGGACAGTGGAAGCTGGTCCCGGCAGGGACATGGGTACCCCACATCCAGGTGATGTCCTGACCGTTGTCGAACTCGACCGCGATACTCGAGTAGTCGTGGGTGCGGGGGTCGGTTTCCGGACCGAGAGCGGGCAGAGTGCGGTAGAGCCATGCGAAATCGATCCGGCTGCTGTCATCGAGAGGCAGGTCGAGGGCCATCTTGATGATGCCGGCGTTGCCGCGCGCGTGCCCGTGCACTCCTTGCCTCTCGGAGTCACTCCAGGCGCTGAACACCGGCGCCGGTCGCAGATGGCAGAGCGGCTGGAAACCGCGCGGCAGGGTCGGAGTCGACTCCAGGGTCGCGAGAGCGGCCTTCGCATCAGGGTGGTCGATGGCGGAGAGCCCGTCCTCGGCCGAACGCTTCCATGCTGCCAGCAGCACGTCGATCTCGACGGTGTGGGTCGGGTCGACGGCAGTTTCAGAAGGCAGGACGCCGGCGCAGTCCAGCCAGCGAACTCCCGGTGACACGGTCGCCAGGGACAGGTTGCCCGAGGTGGCGGCAGTGAAGGTGGCTCCATCGCCGCCCAGGGCGAAAACGTTGCCGTCTCCGATTCGCGCCCACAGGAGTTCGGCCGGCTTCAGCGGACGCTCGAATCCCTCGACGCTGCCATCGATGAAGACGGTCACCTCTGCTCCGATCGAGAGCGCGATTCCGGTCTCCCGCCATCCGGAAAGATCGCTCGAGAAACGCAGCCGGTCGGTTTCCACGGTGCCGGTTCCCAGGTCGGCGAGCAGGCTGTCCAGCCCGGTCGAGGGTTGGGCCGCGGTGGCGCTGAGTGGAGCGGCGAGGGCCCATGCGAGGAGGGTAGGAGCCGAAACCCGGCCCAGTCTGATGAACGATCCCATCGGCTCGGTCGAGACACTAGCAGAGCCGATCCTGGGCCCAGAAGGCTGATTCTCGGCGGAGGCCGGCGTCCCGAAGCGGTTCTCTCTCATGCTAGCCTCTTACCGTTGATGACGAGGACTCTTCCAGGAGGTAGATCGATGAACCGACGCTTCACACTCTTCGTGCTCGCTACGTTGCTTGTCGCGGCGACTCCCGTTCTCGGTCAGGGGGGGCTTCGCTACACCATCCTGGTCACGGAGTTCGAGAACCAGGCCGGCTGGGTTGCCCAGTGGAACTTCGGCCATGCCTGGGACACCGTGATGACCGACCAGCTCAACAAGAGTGGGAAGTTCATCGTGCTCGGCGAGGCCGATATGCGGGGCGACGCCCTGGCAGAGCAGGACCTCGCGGCCTCCGGACGAACGGCACAGGGCTCGAAGACACCGGTCACCGGTCAACTCACTCCGGCCCAGATCCTGCTCAAGGGCGCGGTCACCCACGTCCAGGGATCGACCAGTGGCGGCGGCGGTGGTGTGAGGGTGAAGGGCTTCCGGGTCGGCGGCAAGGGCGGCAAGGCCGAGATGAACGTGACCGTCTACATGGTGGATTCCACCACCGGTCAGGTGATCGCATCGACCAGCGTCGTCGGGAAGTCGAAGAGCAAGGGTGTATCCGTGGGCTACTACAACTCGGGCCTCGGCGCCGATGCCCAGGCCTACGAGAACGACAATGCCGGCAGGGCGATGGAAGACGCGATCGCCCAGTCGGTGGAGTGGCTGGTCGAGCAGCTCGACGAGGTTCCTTGGACCGGCACGGTGGCCACGGTTCGGGGCGACCAGGTGTACATCAACCGCGGCGAGCGGGAAGGCGTTACGGTCGGCCAGCGCTTCGTGGTGGGTACGTCCGATGTCATTCGCGACCCCGACACCGGCGAAGTCCTCGATGTGTTCGTCAACGAGATCGCGCAGCTCGAGGCCAGCAGCGTTCGGGAGAAGCTGACGATCTGCAAGGTGATCGCCGGCGACGCCGCGAAGCTCGAAGCCGGCATGCAGGTCGGCCTGCCCTGATCGCCGGGCGCTGCGTGCCTTTCGACATCGAGCGCCGCGCAGAGTTGCCGTCGTCGGGGTGGCGGCCGACCTTCTCGGAAGACTGAACGACGGCCGCCCAAGCCGGATTCAGATCGCTCCCTCCGACTGGAGCAGGGTGCGCTTCAGTTCCTCGTAGACCTTGCCGGCTGCGATCGGGTTCACGGCGACCGTCACGCCGGAAGGATAGATCTCCAGTCGCGCACCTCCGGGCTCGCCAGGCTTCGCCTCTCCCGGTGTCGCGAGGTAGGCCTCGACGTCACTCGAAAGGGTGGAGATGCCCTGTCGCCGGCGATCCCGGGTCCACGCCTGGAGGTCGCGCAGGGTGGTGAAGCTGTCGAACGCGGCAAAGGGGGTGTCGATGACCGCCGTTGTGAGCACGCTCGGGAGATCCTTCGCAGTCCCCGTCGTCGGCAGCATCGTGGGGCCGTATCGTTTGAAGTAGAGCAGCGTGTGGGGGCTGTCGATGGAGCCGGCGAAGGGTCGTGGGACGGCCGGGATCTTGCGACAGTTCCTCGCCGCCTCTGCGACGGCAGGGCTGCGTGGTTGGGGGAAGACGTGAACCCGTTCCGACTCAGAGTGACGCCAGCCGAGGACCCGTGTGATCTCCTCGCCGTCGAGTCGCAGGGTTTCGTCGATGCCGAAGCTCTCTGGTTGCTGGGCCGCGATGGCGCCGGGCGTCAGTCCGAAGTCTCCGATCGCCGCCAGCGTCCAGTTCTCGCGGTGGCGCTCGAGGAAGTCGTAGGTCGCCAGCGCCTCCTCCTCGGTCTCGCCGGGAAAGCCGATGAATCCCATCATCTGGGCGCCGATCCCGGCCCTGCGAAGCTCCTCGAGCAGCCCGGGAACGAGATCGAGGTCGACGCCCTTGGCAAGGAGGTCGAGGATCCGCTGGCAGCCCGACTCGAAGCCGAAGGCGATCGAGACGCAGCCCGACGATCGCAGGTCGGCGGCCAGCCGGGTCTGCGAGAGGCTCTTCTCGAGTCGCAGTTCGGCGCTCCATGAGATCTCGAGGTCGGATTCGGCGAGCGCTTTCGAGAGTCGTCTCAGATACGACGGCGACATCGCATCGACGGCGAAGTACACCGTGTCGGAGTGCTTCTGCAGTCGGCGGAGATCCTCGACGACGTCGGAGGGGGCTCGCTCCCTCGACGGCGACGTCGGCAGGTCGGTGTTGAGTCCGTAGTCGCAGAAGGTGCAGCGATTCCAGTAGCAACCGCGGGTGGGCGAATGGAGAGCCACCGGTTCCGGAGACCAGTAGCGCTGCCAGTCCCAGAGTTCGTAGTTCGGCGCAGCGGCAGAGGCGAGGTCTTCGTATCGAACGGCGGGCAGCCGCCGCTCTCCGGGCAGCAACAGCCCAGGCTGCGGGCGAGGCTCCCGACCGTCGACGAGGTCGTCGAGAAGCCCGGTGAGAACGCTCTCGCCCTCGCCCACCACGATGGCGTCGCAGGCGGGAAAGACGCGCCAGATCTCGAGAGGCTCGGCCAGGAACTTGAGATCCGCCGCGATCTCGGTTCCGCCGATGCAGATCAGCGCCGTGGGACAACGGTCACGAATCGCTCGGCACAACCAGGCGGCGAACGGCAGCTGGGAGGGGTAGTTCACCGACAGTCCGACCAGCGACCAGGGTCGTTCGAGGAGCACTTCGAGGAAGGCGCCCTCGAGGTACCCTGCAAAGGGCCTCACCAGCCGCTCAAGCAGCTTCGCGTCGCTGAGATCGGCCAGGCTCGACACGTTGAACCTCGCGCCCTCGCTCAGCGCGAAGCCGTCGAACTGGCCCGGCAGCCCGGCAACGGAGAGCATCGACATCCAGCGCTGGAGGACCAGCATGCATTCGCGATAGTGAACAGGGTCGTAGAACCGGTCCCCGCTCTGGAGCGACGCGATCGCTTCAGCGGGTGCGCTCGCGGGGAATCCGACACTCAACAGGGCGTGTCGATAGAGCAGCTGGTCTGCCCGGTTCGGCATGGGAATCGCCTCGATCCGCGCTCTCTGACGGGCGCATTCCTCGAGCAGCGATTCGACCTGCGAGGGCCGCGCGGCGTAGTCGAGCACCTCGAGATTGAGGTCGAGGCAGCGATGGCCGAGGTGGCCCGCCTTCTCGGTCGCCCCGACGAGATAGGAGATCGAATGATAGGGAGCCGTCGGATCGGTGAGCGGCGTGTTGCAGAGCAGGTAGTCGACCGGGGAGCCGTGTCCTCTGTCACCCATTCCCCGCTTCCCGACGATGTTGCTGCTCAAGCGGTCTCGGCGAGTCGTTGGCGGACCTCGTCGAGGTCCGAGAAGCTGTCCGTGGCCTCGAAGGCGGCGACGGCCCGCTCGAGGAGCCCCTGTGCCTCGACCGTCCGTCGATCGGCTTCCAGCAGCCGGGCAAGGCCGAGGGAGGCTCGCAGGGCGGGGAGGCTCGCGCGTTGTTCGCTGGCAGTTTCCAGAGCCCTCCGGAAGGCGTTCTCGGCGGCTTCGAACTCTCCGAGGCCTCGCAGCGCCTCGCCTTCGAGGCGTTGCAGTTCGGCGATCCAGAATCTCTCACCGGTCTCGGCTGAACATTCGAGGCCGGTGCGCGCAGCGGCGAGCGCGACGTCCCATCGGCCGCAACCGCAGGCGGCGTCGCTCTCGAGCGACAGCAGCCAGGTTTCGAGCGCGCGAATGCCGGAGCCACGGTAGCTCGCCAGAGTCCGACTCAGCTGTTCCAGCCCCTCTGCCTCACGGCCGGTGCGGGCCAGCGCCCAGCCCTGCAGGGCGCCTCCCCAGAGCTGTCCGAAGGCGTACTCCGCCGCCAGGGGCAGCGCCTTCTCGGTCAGCTGGAGGACCGCCTCGGCGTCGCCGGTCAGCTGGTGCTGCCAGGCGTGCCAGCAGAGCGCGGCGGCATGGTAGGGCGGTCCGTGGTGCTCGTCGGCGAGCTCGGCGGCCGCCCTGCCGAACTCGAGGCCCTGCTCGGGTCGGCCGAGGACGTGGGAGACGAAACCGAGATAGATCAGGGTGTTCGAACCCGTGGCAGCTCCGGACGGAAGGATGACAGCCGGGTCGACCTCCGAGTCGAAGAGCTTCTGGGCGAGGTGCAGATGCTCGAGCGACGAGTGATAGTCGCCGCGGTAGAAATAGACCGCACCCATGGTGAAGTAGGCGTCCGCGATCCGCGTCGGATCTCCCGAAGCCTGAGCCATCCGCATCAGCTGCTGCGCGATCTCGAAGGCGCGCTCGAAGTCGTGGGTCTGGTAGTAGGACCCCAGCCCCCAGAGCACCCAGTACAGTTCGGGGGTGTCGCCCTCTTGGCGACACAGTTCGTAGGCGCGCTCGAAGACCGCGGCGACGTCCTCGGAGCCGGGGCCGTAGGTCACCATCATGATCGGTCCGCAGGCACATCGAACGGCCAGCTCGCGGGCGTCCCGGTCGGCGCCCTCGTCCATCTTCTCGAGGACCTCGAGGCCCTTCTCGAAGTGTCCGATGGCCTCGAGGTTGGCAAAGCGTTCACTCGCCTGCCTGCCCGCCCTCTCCCAGTAGTCGAGAGCGTTCGAGTGGGCGCCGCTCTCGGTGAAATGGTGGGCGACGACTTCGGGTCGGGCGTCGCAGATGCCGGGAAAGAGAGACTCGTAGGTGCGCGCCGTGCGACCGTGGTACTCGATCCGATCCGAACGCAGGAGAGACGCGTAGGCAGCCTCCTGGATCAGGGCGTGGCGGAAGATGTAGCGCTTCGAAGTCTCGTCCTCTTCCTGTTCGAGCAGTCGAGAGGCGACCAGGCGGTGGAGATCGCGACTCAGGGTCGCGGCCTCGACCTCGCTGGCGGCCTGTAGGAGTTCGAAGTCGAACTCCCGTCCCAGGACTGCGGCGAGCTGCGCCGTGGCGCGGGCTTCCCCCAGCCGATCCAGTCGAGCCATGAGGGACGACCGGAGAGTCGGCGGGACGCTGAGATCCTCGAAGGGCGCCAGCAGGCGATAGCCGTTCTCTTCGCGGCGCAACTGGTCCGACTCGAGCAGCGTACGCGTCAGTTCCTCGACGAAGAGCGGCACGCCGTCGGTGCGCTCGACGATCAGGTCGACGACCTCGCGTGGCAGCGGCGCTTCTGCGACTTCCTCGATCAGCTTTCTCACGTCGGCGGCCGGCAGGCTCTTGAGCTCGATCCCGATACTGCCGCGAAGCGCCTTCGGCAACTCGAAGCTGGGTCGAGTGGTGACCACCAGGAAGAAGGAAGCCGGATCGGTGCTGGTCATTGCCAGGTCGAGGAACTCGAGAGTCGACGGGTCGGCCCAGTGGAGGTCGTCGACGACCAGGACGGTCGGCTCTTCACGGCTGTATCCGTGGAAGATCTCGAGCAGCGTGGAGTGGATCAGACGTCGACGCTCGCCCGGATCGGCGCTCGGAGGTGGCAGCGTTTCAGGGGGTTCGATCGCGAACAGGGCGGCGATCGACGGGATCCCCACCGCGGGATCGATCGAGAGTCGTTCCAGGTTGGCGGTCAGTTTGGCGAGTCGTTGGCTCTCGTCGTCGCCGCGCTCGATTGCGAACTCCCTGGACAGCAGCTCGAGGAGGGGATGGTAGGCGCTGCCGCGAGCGTAGAGCGAGCACTGGGCCACCAGAAAACGCCCGCCGTCCTTCGAGACGGCGTTTCGAAGCTCACTGACCAGGCGTGTCTTGCCGATGCCTGCTTCGCCGGTGATCGACGCCGTCGCCATCCTTTCCTGACGGGCCTCGCCCCAGAGTCCCAGCAGAGCGGCGAGCTCGCGCGACCGTCCCACGGCGGTGGTGGAAGGCCCTTCGAGGTTGCGGCTCGCTTGCGTGGTCTCCTCGATCACCTGGTAGGCGACGACGGGTGCCGACACCCCCTTGAGTACCTGCTCACCGAGAGGCTCGAACACGAAGGAGTCGACGGCCAACCGACGCGTGTCGGCACTCACCACCACGGTGTCGGGAAGGGCGATTGCCTGCAGGCGGGCGGCGATGTTCGGCGCCTGACCGAGCGCCAGGTGCTCGCGGGTCTCGGTGGCGCCGACCTCGCCCACCACGACCAGTCCGGTGTGGACGCCGATCCGGACATGCAGTCCGGGCAGGTTGCCGGAGGAGGCCCGGGTCAGTTCCGCGATCGAGTCGATGATTCCCAGGGCCGCGAAGATCGCGCGCTCCGGGTCTCGTTCATGCGCCTGCGGATAGCCGAAATAGGCCAGGATGCCGTCTCCGAGGTACTGGGCGACGTGGCCCTCGAAGCGGTCGATGACGGTGCCGCAGGCTCGTTGGTAGAGAGCGACCAGATTCCGGAAGTCCTCCGGATCGAGGCGATCGGCCAGTTCCGTCGATCCGACCAGATCGCAGAACAGGATGGTCAGGTGGCGCCGTTCGGGGCGCCGGATCTCGCCCGTCGATTCGGGGGTCGGCAGCGGCGCGCCGCAATGACCGCAGAAGCGGTTGCCGTCGGGGGCCGGCGTACCGCAGGTCACGCAGAGGCGACTCAACGCCTGTCCGCAGCCACCGCAGAAGCGGGCCGAGTCAGGGTTGTCGTACGAGCACGCGGTGCACTTCATCGAGGATCCTGGAGGCTACTACGAACCTTTCCGGCTGCAGGGTTCGACACGCGGGCCAGGCGCGACCGGTAGGTCCGATGCAGGATCTCGTAGAGAGCGGCCTCCTGAAGTCTCGAGGGCCATCTCAGGAGTCGGTTGCAGTGCATGTGGACGAAGGCCTGGATGGGGTGTTCGGCCGCGGAGCCGAGGTCCGAACCGAGCTTCTCGACAGCGCTCGCTGTGAGCCATTCGGGCACGACCTCTCGCAAGGTACGACTGCGGGCCGCGAGGGCCTCCGCGGCCCTGCCGCACGCCGGATCGTCGGCGACGCCACGGATCCACGACTCGATCTCCTCCCGGTCTCGCCGGTACTGTCTGTCGAAGCGTCTCCGGGTCTCCCTCGAGTGCCACAGCGTTGGGCCGAACGCGCCGGCCAGGCCGCCGACTGCCACGGACTTCTCCTTCAGCGTGAGGTCGAAGTCGTCGAGCAGCCGGTCGACGCCGAAGAGAGCCGCCTTCCAACGCTGGCCCGCCTCATCGGGGTCGACTCGACCCCGAAGGATCTCGACGACGGCTTCGCTGTCGGCGTGGAAGATCCGCTCGGCCGACGGGATGGCGGCGGCACCGCCGTAGCGCTCCACTTCGGGCTCATGGCGTCGGGCTTCGATCTCCCACAGGCCGAGCTCGCTACGCCATGTCCGAACGAGATCCACGATCTCCTCGATCTCCTCGCGCCTCCAACCGGTCTCGTTGCGAAGCCGGATTCGCAGGTGGGCGTGGGGGTCCGAGTAGCGCACGAAGAACCGCCTCGAGACGCTCTCGAACGGCTGCGAAGTCATCGCCGTGAACCGTTCGCGCAGCACGCGATCCGCGGTTGCCGGACCGCTGTAGACATCGAGTTGCAGCCAGGGCTCGCCGATCGGGAGATCGGCCCTGTCCTGCCGACGCGCGCTCGATGTGTTCTGCCGACTCCCGACCTCGGGGGCGATCGGTGCCAGAGATCGAGTGCGAAGGACCGGGATCACCAGATCGTGGACGAAGCGGCCGCGCCGACCCTGGACTGCCAGTTGGTGCGGCGCCGGCAACATCTCCTCGACGACCGCGGCCGGGCCTCTCGCGGCCAGGGCGATGAAGGCGTCCACCATCAGGGGGTTCTCGAAGTCGATCGTCAGCTCGCGATCGCCGTCGACCCAGACCCCCCATCGCGGCAGGCCGACCTCGCCGCGCCAGCGATCGACCGCTTCGATCCGGGCGCGGAGGTCATGACGACTCCATCGACGCAGGGTCGCGGAGTCGATCGACGCTCGTCGGCGAGCCAGCACGATGCGGCCGAGAGTCACTCGAGGAAGGCAGGGGGCGGAGGAGCGGTCTCCCCACGACCACGCCAGCCACGAGTCGACCGCGTGCTGCTGCAACTCGCCGAGGAAGCGGTAGATCGGGGAGGCCGCACGCCGGTAGTCGTGAGCGGCGTTCGACCGCGGAAGCACACGCCGGTCGAGAGACGCCGAGCGCAGGATGAATCGACCGTCGAGCAGCCTCACCCGCAGATCGGCGATCTCGAGCCGTTGCCCGCCCGCCACCTCCGTCGGACCAGCGCAGGCGATCTGCCACGGACTGAGGACGGGGCGTCGGAAGAGATGGGCGGCGGCTCCGCCGGGCCGATGGCCGATCTCCGCAACGATCGCTTCGCCCGCCAGAACCTGCTCTTCGTCACAATGTCGACGAAGGGCTGCGAGGAGTTCAGGGTCGTCGACGGCGGCCCTGCCGAGCAACGAAGTCCCGGGCCGGCCCATGAAGGCGTGCAGGTGGAAACCTTCGACCCGGGCTCCGCTCGTGGTTTCGAAGTCTCGAATCACGCTCCCCTTGAGAGCGCCCGAGAGCGGCAGGGGGGCGGCGGAGCGGTCGCCCTCGTTGGAGACTCCGGCCAGATCCAGGACGCTCGAACGCCAGGCGGCGAGCCGGTCGAGGGCCGTTTCGATTGCGTGCGGAAGGGCGATCTCGCTGCCGTTCGTGCCCGAGACCTGGTTGCGTACCCGATCGCCGATCAGCGGAACGGCCTCGGCTCCCGACGCGTCGTCGAAGCCGATTCCGTACTCCTCGTCGAAGACGATCTCGAGCGGCACTTCGTCGGCGCCGAAGCGCGACGCGAAGTGCGCCGCCAGCTCGGCCAGGGGGTCGGGCGGTGAGGGCATCGCCTGGTTGAGCCACTCGACGGCTGCGATGGCTTCGCCAACGAGTTGCGAGTCGATCTCGGCGCCGGGCGCGCTGCGCCGAAGGTCGACCTGAAAGGCGCTGGTGGAGCGCGACCCGCCTGAGAGGGAGTCGTTCCTCCCTTCGCCCCGCAGTCCCTCGGCAGGCGTCTTCGTGAGGCCGAAGTCGGTCTGGATCCGGCGATAGCTCTCGGGCGGCGCGATTCCGAGGTCGTTGTGTCGAAGGCGATCTCGAAGGCGTCGCAGGCGATCGGCGATCGCTTCACCTTCGGTCATCGAAGCGATGCGCTCGACCAGACCTGCCAGCGGATCGGAGCTGCCGATCGACGGCCCGAAGTCGGGTTCGAGGAACTGGCTCTCGATCAGCCCCTCGATCTGGGCGTCTAGCTGCGACGAATCGAAGGCGGGGCTTCGCTCCCTCAGCTCTGAACGCAGGTCGGCCCACAGGACCCCCGAACGGGCGAGGCCGAGGATGGCGTCGAGGACAGGGCGGGCTTCGATCGAGATCGTTTCGACCGGCCGAAGGCCCGACGCCCGATCGACGACGCCCAGATGGAATCGATCGCCCACCCGACGCAGGGTGGGATTGGCTCGCAGGGTGATCTGCTCTCGGAACTGCGGCGCCCGTGCGATGCGCTCAGCCTGGTCCTCGAGGAGTCCCAGGTCGATCCGCGTGGTCTTGCGATCGTCGAGTTCATCGACGCGCAGATCGGTTCGCTTGCCGATCCCGACGGTGGAGCTGGCGGCGAACAGTCCGAAGGGCGTCGGTCTGGAGGTCGAACGCACGAGATATCCGAGCAGGAGCGCTGCGCACCCCCACCGTCGCCCTGACGCTGCGGGTGCTCGAGGCGTCGATCGACCTGAGCTTCGAACTCCCCGGAGGCCAGGAACAGCGCTTCCCGGTTGCCGGGGTCGTGCAGCCAGTCCTCGAGGCCGTCGCGCAGGGCCTCGAGGCGACCCGCCGTCGACTCGTGCCGCCCCTGCCGAGTCCAGGACTCGAGGACTTCGAAAGGGGATCCGGCGGTTCGCAGCAGCGCGAAACCGCAAGCTTCGAGCCGGTCTGGCGTCGTTCGACGTCGACCCTGGCTCATGGTGCGTCGCCCGGTCTAGGCCTCGAAGGCGGCGATCAGTTCGTGCACCGAGCGTGCCAGGAGGGCCTGGGAGTAGATGACGTTCACTCCCATGAGGGTCTTGTGCTCTTCGCTCAGCGGCAGGGCGTCGAGGGCGTTGTCGAGGTCGGCCGAGTGCTCGAGGTCGTGAACCGCGTGCCAGCGCAGGGTCCGCAGGGCGCGAGCCGGCAGATCGAGGCGCTGCTCGATCTCATCGATGCGATCGGGCGGCGTCGGGTTGCCCTCCACGATCGCCGCGTAGCCGACGAAGGCGATCGGATGACGATGTTGGATCCAGTAGTACTGCATTCCGATCAGGGAGACGAGGGCGGCCTCGGGAATGCGTCGCACGACGTCTTCACGGGAGAATCCGAGGGCCTCGAGATCGTTCACCATCCACTCGTCGTGGCCGGTCTCCTCGGGGATGTGGTGTTCGAGGTACTCGGCCAGACCGGCCGCTACCGGGTCGTGGTCGGCCCGTTGCAGGGCCCGGGTTCGCGCCGCCTCCATCAACGGAACGCTGGCGTTGGCGATCGTGTAGGCGCGCATCATGGCGAGCGGAAAGATCTCCGCCAGACGCGGATGCTCCCAGAGCGCCCGGCCGGCGGCCAGACGGGGGGTGCTGGCCAGTTCGATCTTGAACCGCAACTCGGCGCTATGGCCCGGCGCCTCGGCTGCCATGGGACTCGTCAAGGGGCCGCTCCTCGAGAAGTCGATCTCGCGAACGACCGACTTCGCAGTTCGGGGATCAGAAGAACGAGGTGTCGGGGTCGGTGATCTTGCCCTGGTAGTTGAGCTTCTCCTTGATCTTGATCAGGCTCTCCACCTCTTCCTTGCTCAGGCTCGCGATGCGGTCGAGCTGCTCTTTCGGCACCTCGTGCTTGTCGATCAGGCCGGCGTCGTGCAGCTTGTCGTGATGCTCGTGTGTCATTCGATCCCTCCCGTTGAGAAGTCGCCTCTCGTAGAGCTCCGGAGCCGAGCGTCTTCGCCCGCCCCGGCCCGTGACATGAACCCTGAGAGAGAGTGAGATCCGACTGTAGCAGAGCTAGTCGTCGCCTTCGGCGACGGCCCGTTCGTCGCCCAGGGCCTCGAGCAGGGCCTCACCGTTGGGAGTTCCGAGGCCGCAGCAGCCGTTCCAGCCCTGTCGCGCCGAGAAGCTGGCGGCTCGACTCTCGGAGATCCGATTGTCTCCGCGTGTGATCGGGTTGATCGCGTTGCGGTAGGTCGGACCGTAGAGGTGGCGATTGAACCAGCCGACCGGTTGTCCCAGGCCTTGCGCCAGGCGCGCGATCAGAGCCGCCCACAGCGGGGTGGCGGCACTGGTTCCGCCGATCGAGGTCTGGATTCCGCCCACCAGGGTTCGGTACCCGGGCTTCGAATCGGCATAGGCCGAGATGTCGGGCACGCCACGGCCGGCAAAGTCTTCCTCGCTCTCGTTCCTCGGGCTGCGCCAGATCTCCCCTTCCACCTGCTCGAGGCTGGGTACCTCGGCTCGTCGCTGGTACCTCGGGCGCGAGATCCGGCCGCTGACGCCGCCGCCGGTGGCCTGATGGATCCCCCGTGCCGCCGTGTTCCAGACCACCTCTTCGTCGTCGGCGCCATCGGCTCCAGGCACGATGTCGGTTCCACCGCAGGCCAGCGCGAACTTGCTCGAGGCCGGGTAGTTCACCGACGCCTCGCCGACATCGGGTCGCGGAGAATCGATCGAGCCGTAGTCTCCCGACGAACAGCACACCGTGACGCCCATGCGGTGGGAACGATTCAGGGCGGCGTCGATCAACTCGATCTGCGGGTCCAGGGAACGCTCGGCCTTGCCCCAGCTGATCGAGATCACGGTCGGGCGGCGAAGTTGATCGGGGCCCGGGCCGTCGATGCGACGCAGCTTCGAACCCGAGACCGGGATCCCGAGAGCGCCGTGGATGGCGTCGTAGTAGCCCTGGGCGGTATTGGGCGCGAACAGCACCTCGATCTCGGCTCCCGGCGCCAGGGCGGCTGCGATCTGGACGTCGATGGTCGCTTCGAGCGTGGCGGCGCCGTTGGCCAGCGTGATGGGATCGTACTTCTCGCGCAGCTTCGCGGGTTCGTCGGCGAAGTCGTTGAAGTCCTGGGTCATGGCGCGCAGGACGGAACGGTCGAGCGGCTGGTTGGTCTCGCCCTGCACCGAATAGGCCGTGATCCGGGGCGTCGGGATTCCGATCACTTCGCTGAAGTACTGATCCATGTCCTCGCGGTAGAAGCCCGAGGTCACGTCGTTGGCGGGATCGTCCTTGTCGCGAGCGTTGAACGCCAGGATGGCGATGCGTTCGCCGCTGCCGTCGAACTGTCGGGGGAAGTGGTAGCGCTCGGCCAGGTCGAGGGGGGAGTAGCCATGCTCACCCACCGACGGGGGCTGCACGTGCCAGCGAAAGGCGGGCCGATCGTCGAGACCGATGACGCCGCGCAGCACGCCGTCGAGTTCGGGAGGGATGCCGAGGTCGTGGTGATGACCGCGGTAGCTGCCGCGCGAATGCCGGAAATGCTCGAGGCCGATGTCGAATGCGCGCTCGAGGGCGGCCGTCGTTCCCTCGACGACCACATCGTGGCGGGCGTTGGACATCTCGAGGATCTCGAGATCGTGGTCGAGGGCGAAGCGCTCGATGCTCGTGACGTGGTCGAGCGAGGGGGAGTTGAGTTCCTCGAGTTCAGCGGCGCCGAGGTAGGGGCGGCCGAAGATCGCGGCGCGGCGCAGTCCCTGCAACTTGAGGATCGCCGGATGGTCGTTCTGGACGTGCTCGGGGTGGAGAACCAGCGTCACGCGGATGCGCTCGTCGGAACGAGGTCGTCCTGAAGCGACGGCGTCGTGGACGTGGACCGTGCGGCTGTGACGGTGGAGGTTTCGTTCCGGGGGCACGACTAGGGTTCCCGCAGGGCCGGCCGGCTCGAAACGGAGAAGGCCTTCGGTTTCGCGGACATCGGGCGCAGCCTAGCAGCGAGCCTGTCAACGCCTGAGCCAGGCGGTTGTCGCTCTTTTCCGCAGGTTCTCGAGCTTCGCTCTCAGGAAGAACCGTCGCTCGTAGAAGGTGTCGAAGCGTTCGAGCAGATCCAGGGCTTCATGGCGTCGCGGGTCCAGCTCCAGGGCTCGATGGAGAGCGGCCCGCGCGGCGCGGCGATTCCCCGCGAGACGTTCGAGCGCGCTGAGGAGCGAGTAGATCTCGCTCGAGTCACCGTCGAGTTCGATCGACTCCTCGATCAGGGCTCGCGCTCGTTCGAGGTCGGGGGGCTCGGCTTCGATCAGGGCCCAGGCGGGGTGTGGCTCGGGGAGTCGAGCGAAGGCCGCGGCGAATGCGCGCTCGGCGAGTTCTCGACCCCCGGACGACGCGTCCCGTTCGAGCATCACGCGAGCCTGGAGCAGCGTGGCATCTGGGGAAGCCGGCGAGGGCTCGAGGACGGCGCGGGCGACGGACTCTGCGGAGTCGAGGTCGCCGGCCTCGACGGCCTCCCATCCGGCTTCGAGGCCGCCCTGGTGGTTGGATGTCGTCGCCCCGGGAACCCGTCTGCGGGTCTCGTCGAAGACGTCGAAGTGTCCTTCCATCAGGGCGACGTAGGGAAGCATCATTTTGAAGCAGCGACGCCCGAACCCGGATTCGTCGTCGAGACACCGCTCGAGGATCTCGACGGTCTCCTCGAATCCGTACTCGGCTTCCCCAACGAGTCGAACGGCAGCGGAGCGCTCCGAAGGAGGTGGCTTCGGTCGGTAGGTGACGGTCGTGCCTACGTCGACGGACTCGAGCCGTTCCCAGTCCTGCGTACGGCCGCCGAAGACCAGGGGCAGGAAGACATGATGGAAGTGGCGAAAATCCTGCAGTACAACTCGAGATCGGCCCGCGACGAGGTCTTTGCCGAAGGTCTCGAGGATCGCTGCGAGCAGCGTCCAGGATTTGGCAGCATCGACGAAAAGGATCTCGATCGGGCCGCCTTCCCACCTCGCCCGCAACAGATCCGCCTTGTGGGCTTCGATCCTGGACCCCCACGGTTCGACATTGCGATCGAAGATCTCGATGAAGTCCGCGCCGACCGGCAAGCCGAAGTCGGCGGTATCCCCCATGTAGGACTCCCAACGGAACAGATCGTAGGAGTGAACCGGGCCGGGAGAGCCGGACCGAGCCAGACCTTCGGCGAGCGCCGCGCTACTGCTGCCGAGCCAGGGACCGAGGTCGATCACCGATCCCCAGCCGTCGTAGGCGGTCGACGTCAGCCACGTGAGGTACTGCTTCTCCTCGTGGGAGAGCATGGAAGGAATGCGGACCACCTCGTCGGGAAGTGCCAGCGCTCTCCAGGGTCGATCGGTCACGGAAGCCATGCTAGCGGAGGGGGACCGAACTCCGGGCAACGGTTCGATTCCGGTAGGGTTCGTCGCGGGAGAGCACGATGAGCGCTGCGGACCCGAGCGAATCCGAGACTCGAGACGACGTTGGCGGCCGGCCGGTCGCCTATCGCGAGGCGCTGTCGGTGTGGGGACGCGTTGCCGCGCTGTCGTTCGGCGGTCCGGCAGGACAGATCGCCGTCATGCGTCGGATCCTGGTCGACGAGAAGCGTTGGGTCTCGGAGGAGCGCTTCCTGCACGCCCTGAACTACTGCATGTTGCTGCCGGGGCCGGAGGCCCAGCAACTGGCGACCTATGTCGGCTGGCTTCTGCATCGGACCCTGGGCGGCCTGACGGCGGGCCTGCTCTTCGTCCTGCCCGGTTTCGTCTCGATCCTGGCGCTCAGTCTTCTCTACGCCGGCTTCGGCGAGACCGTGCTGGTGACCGCGCTGTTCTTCGGATTGAAGCCGGCCGTTCTGGCGGTGGTGGTGGAGGCGTTGGTCAACATCGGTCGGCGGGCGATGAGGTCGACGGCCAGGGTGGTCCTGGCAGCCGCAGCCTTCGTCGCCATCTTCTTCCTCGACCTGCCCTTTCCGGCGATCGTCATCGGCGCCGGCGTCGTGGGCTGGCTCGGCGGACGCTGGGGTGTTGTGGGGTTGAAGACGATCCCGGCTTCCGCGCAGGCCCGGGAACCTGCCTCGAGCGACAGTGCCTTGAGCGATCGTGCGACGGCTCGACCTTCGCTGCCGCGTTCGATGCGGGTTGCCGCCACCTGGTTGTTCGTCTGGTGGGCGCCGCTGCTGGGACTCTGGTTGCTGGGAGTCAACGCCATCTATCTGCAGGAGGGACTCTTCTTCAGCAAGGCTTCGGCAGTCACCTTCGGCGGCGCCTATGCCGTCCTCGCCTACATCGCCCAGAAGGCGGTCGACGACTTCGGCTGGCTGGCGCCGGGCGAGATGCTCGACGGCCTCGGCATGGCGGAAACGACGCCGGGGCCGCTGATCCAGGTGGTGCAGTTCGTCGGCTTCATGGGCGCCTACCGGAATCCAGGTTCGCTCGATCCGATGCTGGCCGGTGTGCTGGGGTCGGTGGTGACGACCTGGGTGACTTTTGCGCCGTGTTTCCTTTGGATCTTCCTCGGGGCGCCCTACATCGAGTGGCTGAGGGGGCGCCGGGGACTGAACGACGCCCTGTCGGCGATCACCGCCGCGGTGGTCGGCTTCATTCTCAATCTGTCCGTCTGGTTCGCTCTCCATACCCTCTTCGGGCAGGTCGAAGAGGTCGAAACCGGGATCTTCCGGCTGCACGTTCCGGTTCCCGAGACCCTCGAGCCCGCCGCCCTGACGATCGCCATCGGCGCCTTCCTTGCGCTCTTCGTGCTGCGATGGGGGATGATCCGGACGCTGGCGGCGGGTGCGCTCGCCGGTCTATTGTGGACGCTGTTCACCCGGACCCTTGGAGGAGGATGAGATCGATGTCGGACACCTCACGTTTCACGGCCGCCGGGATTCTCAGTTCGCTACTGCTGCTTGCAACCGGCCTGGTCAGCGGCGCGTTCCTCGGCGCCCTCTTCGTTCGACTCTTCGTGCCGAAGACCGGCATGGGCTGGGACCAGATCGCCGATGCGCTGGGAGGTTTCATGGTGGGCGCTCTTCTCGGCGTAGTCGCGGCGGCCTTCCTTATCGGGCGGCTCGACGTTCGACGCCGGCTGCTTGCGTCGGGAGCGTTCGTTGTCGTCGGGGTTCTGGTGCTCGTCGGCCTCAGGCTCAGCGCTCCGAACCGTACGGAGTCCGAACCCGCGACGCCCTCTCGAGAGCTCTCGCCGAAGACAGTGACCGAAGTACCGCCTGTGTCGGCAGACGCTGTCGAGGTGTCACCCGAAGTCGATTCTGGCACCCCCTGAGAACCCTCAGGGCGACGGTCGCCGGCGCTCTGCCGGGTCCCCCTAAAGGGGAAGGATCAGGTTGCAGTTGCCGTCGTCGGGGTAGACCTGGGGTCCCGGCCAGGCGAAGGTCCCGTCGGTGCCGCTGGGATCGATCACGAAGCCGAAGCCGGCGTCGTCCCCGCAGCAGGTCGCAGCCTGGGTCAGGCTGATCGTGACGTCCGAGTTCCCGAGCGTGATCGAAGCCGAGACCTGGAGTTGGTACGTTTCAGTGCCACCGGTGACCGTCGATCCGGTCACGGCGCCGCTGTCGAAGATCACGCCGCTGCCCAGCAGCTGGGACTGGGCGGCAGTGTCGAATCCCAGCAGCGAGATCGAAATCGCTCCTCCGACGTCCGGATTGATGGTCGCGTTGACGGAGTAGTCGATCTGGCACAGGTTGGACCCCTGGGCGTGAGCCGTCAGGGCTCCGATTCGCACCGACGGCTTGCGCCAGTCGACGGAAACCACACCCGTGAGGGCGCCCAGGCCGGCGGCCTTGATCAGGCGCCTGCGGGCGGCTCCAGCAGGGTTGAGGGTAGAAGAATCCCGACTCTGCCGGTCATGGTGGTTCACGTTCGAGACCTCCTTGGTGGTGGATCCGCCAACACTACAAGAACGGCCGGGGTTCCCGAAACTGCGAATCCGATTCAGGGCAGTTCGTCGAAGAGGCGTTGCCCTTCCTGCGCGGAGACTTCCAACCCGAACTCGCCTTGCAGTGTGTCGAGCAACTGGTCTCGATTCTCGATGAGGGTGACGGTCTCTTCGTTGCCCCGGATGACCCGATAGTCGCGATTGCGTAGAGACCGAATCTCCGACTCGAGAATTCGGGAGGCGACCAGATGGTTGACGAAGGCCGCCTGGGGATGCCGGTGGGAGTAGAAGTGGCCGAGTTCGCAGTCCGCCTGACCGTAGCGGACGAGTTCGAAACGGTAGAGCGAGAAGGCAGATCCGTCCTTCAGGGTCTGCAGGTGGAATTGGCCGTCCTCACGTTCGGCAACCCGGAACGATCGGTGTCCATGTTCGACCCACTCACCGCTCATCGGTACAACGCCCCATGGTCCCATCGAACCGAAGCCGACGTCGACCAGATGGTCGGCGCCCTCGATCGTGACGATGCTGGTGCGATGAGTGAGGCCCGGGTGGATGTCCTGGTTGTAGATCACGCGGGCGAGGTGGAAGCGGACCTCGAATCCGAGTTCGAGCAGGACCTCGTAGAGCAACCCGTTGTGTTCGAAGCAGTAGCCGCCGCGCCTGCGACGGACGATCCGCTCGTAGAGGGCCGCCGGTTCGAGGGGCAGGTCGTCGCCCAGGCGTGGCCCGAGGCTGGCGAAGGCGAAGCGGCCGACATGACGCCGTGCGATCTGCACCAGAGAGGTCAGTGAGGGCGCCTGCGCATCGAATCCCAGAGCGTCCAGGTAGCCGTTGCAGAGTTCTCGGCGCTCCATGCCCACGCTCCTCTTCAGTCCGAGGGAGTTGTCGCCTTCTCCAGCGACTTCAGATGTCCGCGAGTGAGCAGGCGGCAGGCGCGCGGATCGGGGTGCAGGAAGCCGATCACGGTTCCGACGTTCGACCTGCGGGTCGAAACGAACTCCCTGGCCCTTGAAGCGACGATCGTTTCGGCGAGGAGAATCGTCATCTGATCGAAGACGTAGGAACTCCAGTCCGCGGGCGCGCCCGTCTCCCCGGTCTCGTGCGTCATGAAGGCCTCGCCGCGCCGCGCCTTCCAGCAGTCGAAGCCCCGGCTCTCGGGGCTGCAGAGGGTGGCGACCCGGATCCTGAGATCACGGCTCTCGATGAGCTCTTCGACCTCGAGGATGGCTTGCCAGTCGTCACTCATCACGAACAGGGTGTCGATGTCAGGGTCGACCTGCTCGCCTCGTGCGCTCTTGCCGCCCGCGCTTCGGGGGTTCGCGCTGAGGATGCCGAGATGTTCCAGGTAGAGCTCGGCGGGGTAGTAGACGTCTTCGTCGTCGAGCTTGTCGCCCCGTCGCACGTGGGCTGCGACGTAGGCCTCGGGCAGGTGCAGGCCGGCGATGTGTTCCTCGACCGCTGCCCGGGCGGGCCCGCCGAGCCGAAAGAGAGACGCGGTGACGACCTTGAAGATCTCCCGGAACCCGGTGATCGTGAGGCAACCGGCCTGCAGTCTGTCGGACCGGAAGCCGCGCACGGCTTGCGTGCTCGCCAGGCGGTCCGGCGTGTAGCCGGCCCCCGAGCGCGGCTGGATGCGCATGGCGACGCGAGATTCCATCTGCTCGGAGTATTCGCTGCAGAAGGGCAGGAAGTAGTCGGTCCAGCCCTGCGAGGCGGAGTAGGCGAAGTCTGAGGAGTCGAGGACGAGCTGCAGTTGGTGGACCCAGGCGTAGATCACGGCGCGGGCCACCATCGTGACCTCGGCGTAGAAACCCCGTCCTCCGAGGTGGCAGACCAGGAACCGGTGGTGCTGCCGGTTCTGCTCCATGAAGCAGTTCAGAACGTAGTCGTCGAGCATGAACGGGGATCCCCTGGCCGAGCAAGCCTACCCGGATCGCGGATCGTCGAGGACGGAACAGGGCGTTGACCCCGTTGTAGGCTCCCTGGCGCGTGAGCGTTCCCTTCGACTTCGACTTCCGCAAGCGGACCCCGCGGGGGGTTCTCGGACGACTCGTCGAGTCGATCTGGTACGCGCGCGGAACGATTCCCTACAGGCGCGAGAAGATCGCCCCCACCGGTTCGACCGTGGCGGTTTTTGTGCTCGGCGATCCGATCCTCCATACGCCCGACGACGGCTGCGGCGAGACCCTGCGAGCGGAACGGGGCTTCCTCACCGGCCCCCACGACCATCCGGTCGTCAACGAGCCCACCGGGGAGACCTTCGCGGTCGGAATCGTGACGACGTCGGTCGGTTGTGAGGCGATCTTCGGACTCCGACCGTCGCGCATCCGCGGGCGCGTCGTCGACCTCCTGGACTCGTGGCCCGAAGCGGAACGGGTGCGGGAAGAACTCCGCGGCTGCGGGGAGCCCGAGGTCATGTTGGATCGCCTGGAAGAGCACTTGAACGCCTGCTTCTCCCTGGAGGTTCCCGGCTTGGATCGCTGCGAGCGTGCGGTGGCCGAGCTGGTCGCCGACCCGGTTCGATCGATTGCCGACATCGCCGATGAACTCGGCATCTCGCACGCCTACCTCGACCGCGAGTTCGCCCGGGTCGTCGGGCTGACGCCTCGGGTCCTCGCCCGTCTGCTGCGAATGCGCCGACTGCTCGCGGCCATCGACGTTCGCGAGGGCGTCGCGTGGGCCGACCTCGCCTCCGATCTCGGCTGGTTCGATCAGGCCCACCTGATCCGCGACTTCAAGCGTCACACCGGCGTCACCCCGACCCAGTATGTCGCGGCTCAACGAGCCGTCTACTCGCCGGTCGAAGCCGGAGATTCTGCCGGATTCGTGCCGGAAGCCTAGACAGGTCAAATCCGTCCAAGACGGCGCTGCGGCGGTTCCCTACTCTGTGGCTCTCAACCCAGGAGGACACCATGAGTAGAGCATTCGAAGTCCGTCATCCCGAGAAGACCCTGGAGGAGAACTGAGATGACCGATCCGAAGACCCAGGCCGACAGACAACTCGCCAACATCGAAGCCTCGACGGGCAAGACCCTGGCGGACTTCGCTTCGGCGGTTGGCGGACAGAAGCTGGAGAAGCACGGCCAGATCGTCGCGTTCCTCAAGGCGGAGTTCGGACTCGGCCACGGCAACGCGAACCTGATCGCTCATCGGGTGCGGGAGTCGGCGGCCGGCGGCCCGGCTCCCGACGACGAGCTCCTGGCCGCCCAGTACGCCGGCGCCAGGGCGGCCCTGCGGCCGCTCTACGACGAACTCGCCGCGTTCGCCGAGAGCCTCGGCGACGATGTCACCAGGGTCATCCAGAAGACCGGCGTCAGCTTTCGTCGCGCCAGGCAGTTCGCCCTGGTCCAGGCGCCGTCCTCGAAGCGCATCCAGTTGGGCCTGAATCTGCCCTCGACTCCGGCTGGAGGCCGCGTCGTCGAGATGAAGGGGATGTGCTCCCACAAGGTCGACCTGGGAGTGGGCGAAGCCGTTGACGATACGGTCGCGGGGTGGATTCGGTCGGCCTATGAGAGTGCCGGACCGAAATAGAGGGGATCGAGTGCGACGACGGGCCGTGGGCCGGGACGCCCGGCTCTTGGCGGGAAGAGCTTCCCGTGGTGTCCCGAGACGGTGGCGGGTGTAGGCTGATCGGGATTTCCACCAACCTGTCGCGGTCGGACACGGCGTTCGATCGCTTCGTAGCGCGGGGGGGGCTGGGCGACGTGCCCTCTCTCCCGCGACCCTTCCCGAGGAGACACCGATGAGCTCGCTCTCGATCGAAGATCCCGTTGTCGTGACCTATGTGATCGCTGCGTCGATCATGGTTCTCAAACTGATGGGCCAGGGCTGGATGACCGTCTACAGGATGCTGAAGACGGACAGCGGCCTGGTCAATCCCGAAGACCTTCGGCCGGGACTGATCAACCGCGATCCGCAGCCCGAGCAACTCGAGCCCAACGACTACGTCGAGCGCTCGCGCCGCATGCACCGCAACGATCTCGAGAACATCCCCGGCTTTCTGGCCGCCGGTCTGATCTTCGTTCTCGTCGGCCCGCCGCTGCCGCTGACCCAGGTCCTGATGTACGCCTTCGTGGTCGCCCGACTGCTGCACACCCTCGCCTACGCCACGGCACAGAGCCACGAGATCCGGGCGACCCTCTACTCGGTCGGTTCGATCAGCGTCATCACCATGGCGGTGTACGCGTTGGTGGGTGTCGTCGGCTAGCGAGGCGTCGACCTGAGATCCCTCATCCGACAGGCGGCCTGAGATTCGCGCGATCGACCCTCGAAGGCGACGGCTCTGTCTCCGTGCGACCCGTAGCAGCGTGCGCTGTGGACACGGTGGCTGAGAAGCCGGTGCCGCGTCAGCGGCGGCCTTTCGCCCCGGCCGGCCCCTCCCCCTCTCTCTCCCGCGCTTCCTGGGGAGCAAGACTCGCACGAAGCGAGGTCATCCGATTCAAGGACTCGACGTGTGGCGCCGATGTCATCTGACGCGGGCCCCCCCCCCCCCCCCCCCCCCCCCCCCCCCCCCCCCCCCCCCCCCCCTCCCCCTCCCCCCCCACATCCTGATCCCGGAATCTCTCGTGGTCCGTTCCTCCCCCCCTTCCCCCCCCCCCCCTCCCCCCCCCTCTCCCCCCCCCCCCCCCCTCCCCCCCCCACCCCCCCCCCCCCCCCCCCCCCCCCCCCCCCCCGCAAATGCTCCCATCCTCGCTGATGCTTCGCCGACTCACTCCCGTCTCCCTTCTCGTCCTCCTGGTGGCACTCGGCTGCTCGCGCCGTCCGAGGAGTCCACCGCGGTCGATTCCTCGAGGATCTCCAGCTTCGGCGAGTACGCGGGCTACTCCGAACCGCTCTACGACGAGTGGGTGAGGGAGTCGGTCTACGTTCCGATGCGGGACGGAGTGCGGCTGGCAGTCGACGTCGTCAGGCCGGCCGTCAACGGCGTTGCCGTGGACATTCCATATCCGGTCGTGTGGACCCATTCGCGCTACCACCGCAACCCCGAGGGCCAGCGTCGCCGTCGACTCGGAGAGTTGGGCGATCCGGCCGACGGCTCGCTGGAGAACGTGGCCTCCTACGTCGACGGTTCCGAGGCTCTCACGCGGCTCGTGCGCCACGGCTACGTGGTCGCCGCGGTGGCCGTCCGTGGCAGCGGCGCGTCGTTCGGACGCTACGAGGGACTGTTTTCGCCCGCCGAAACGGCTGATGCCCGCGACGTGATGGACTGGATGACCGCCCAGCCCTGGTGCGACGGCAGTCTCGGCATGTGGGGCGGTTCCTACCTCGGCATCACCCAGTACATGGCGGCGACGACGCAGCATCCGGCATTGAAGGCGATCTTCCCCGTGGTTGCGGCGTTCGACATGTACGACCTGATCTACAACGGCGGCATCTATCGCGACGACATGATGGAGCACTGGGGTGAACTCACCCTCGACCTCGACGTCAACGTCTTCGCGACGCCGGTCGACGCCGACCCCGACGGCACCCTGCGCGACCAGGCGATCGCCGAGCATGCCGACAACTGGCAGGTCCGCAAGGAGTACCGGGCGGCCCGGTTCCGCGACCACGCGACGGAGAGCTTCTCCTGGCGCCGCCACAACCCCTCGACCTATCTCGCCGAACTCGAGGCATCGGGTGTCGCCGCCTATCACTGGGGCGGCTGGTACGACATCTTCGCGATGGACGAGGCCCTCTGGTTCGCCAACTGGAAGGGGCCGCAGAAACTGGGAATGGGCGCCTGGTCGCACGCCTTCCTGCCTCCGGGCCTCGCCGAGGAGCGCTCGGAGCTCGAGGCCGTCGAGCAGCACCGCTGGTTCGACTACTGGCTCAAGGGCATCGACAACGGCATCATGGACGAGCCGCCGATCCACTATGCCGTCGACGACGTTCCCGGCGAGTGGGTCTGGAAGAGTGCCGAAACCTGGCCGCCCCGTGGCGTCGAGAGCGTTGCCCACTTCCTCGCTGCCGGCCCGTCGGGCAGCGTCGAGTCGGTCAACGACGGCCGACTCCTCGCCGGCGAGGCCGGGGAGGCGAGCGTCGACGTCTACGCTGTCGACCCGACCACCACGACGGGGACCGCGACTCGTTGGGACAACGCCGTCGGCCAGGGCCCGATGATCTACCCCGACATGAGCGCCAACGATCGACGTTCACTGACCTACACCTCATCGCCCCTCGAGGCCGACCTCGAGGTCGTCGGACATCCGGTCGCCATGCTCCATGTCGCCGCCAATGCCGCCGACGCGGACCTCTTCGCCGTGCTCGAGGAGGTCGACGCGGCCGGCGTCTCCCACTACATCAGCGAAGGCATGCTTCGGGCCTCCCATCGGCGCGAGAGCGAGCCGCCGTGGCACAACCTCGGGCTGCCGTTCCAGCGCAGCTTCGTCGAGGACCCCGATCCGCTGGAGGACGGTGAGATCGGCGAACTGCGCTTCGATCTGCAGCCGCTCGCCAACATCTTCAACGCCGGCAACCGGATTCGCCTGACCGTGATGGGCGTCGACGCCGACAACGCCGAGACCCTCGAAGGCGGTGCGACCGAGTTGCGGGTTCACCTGGGAGGCGATCGCGCCTCGCGGATCTCGCTGCCGGTCATCGAACGCTAGTTCGGGCGGGTCCTGGTGCGCCGTCTGCTGCAAGTCCTCACCGGCTTCCAGGCGGCGATCGCCGTCGTTGCCGGCGGCATCGTGCTCGTGCACGGTGGGCCGGCTGCCCTCCATCTGACCGGCAACCACCACCTCGACGGTGCAACCGAGGCCGAACTCGCAGCGTTGGACTTCGCGATGCGGGCCGGGGCGGCGCTGACGGTCATGCTGGCCTCGCCTTCGCATCGACGATCCGCCACATCGAGCGCAAGACCCCGCTCTTCCGCTTCGCCTGTGCCACGCTCGCCGCGATGGCGATCGCTCGCCTGTTGTCGGTCGTGAGCTTCGGATCACCGAACGGTGGCGAGTGGATCGCGATCGGCCTCGAACTCGGCTTCGCCGTGGTTCTGGCGCTGATGCAGGCCAGGGTGGCGGCCGGAGGAGATCGGTGAGCGGCCGCCGAGGCAGGCCCGGCTTCACCACCCTCGACGACGACTACTCGACGACCTCGAACTACATCGTCTTCGCCGCCGTCGTTCTCTTCCCGGGCTTTTCGATCAACAACTTCCTGCAAGGGAGGCCACTGCTGGGAGTCCTGTCGCTGGGGATCGTCGGAGTCCTGGTCGGGAACTCGTTGCTGGTCGCGAAGAAGGGCTACAACGCCCTTCGAACGTTCGCCATCCAGGTGCCGATCATCCTGTTCTTCATCGGTACCGTCTTCGTCTACCAGGGAGTGATCGGCGCTCTGTGGAGCACGCCTGCGTTGCTGTCGTTCTACTTCATGCTGCTGCAGCGCTATGCCTAGGCGGCCAACGCCTGCTGCTGGCATTGGCGACGACCCTGGCCGCCGTACTGCTCGAGCCGGGTCTGGCCTTTCGGGTCGGCGCCACGCTGGCCATCTCCAGTATCTTCTCGGCGATCGCCCTGCGAGTGATCGTCACCCAGCAGACTCAGCTTGCCGAGCAGGCGGTGACCGATTCGCTGACCGGTCGAGGGTCCGTGTCAAGAGCATCCGGCTCCCCAGGACCTCGTGCGACGCAGCGACCAGACCCGGATCGTCGGGCCTCGACTCGACTGACCGATGTCGGGGCAATCGGTATTCAGTCGGCGACGAGCCGACGGAGGAGTTCGGCGAGTTGGGCCTGCTGGCTCGGCGTCAACGCTGCGACTGCCTCCTTGTCGGCTCGTTCGATGGGACCGTCCAACTCGGCCAGGAGTCGCAGGGCTGTAGGCGTGATGTGGTTGTGGACGACCCTTCGATCCTCGGTGCAGCGTCGTCGCCGCACCCATCCCTTGCGTTCGAGACCGTCGATCAGGCGGGTGATTCCCGGGCTCCGCTCCATCAGACGATCGGCGATCTGGAGAGCCGGCAGCCCGGGTTCGCCTGCACCCCGCAGAATGCGCAGCACGTTGTACTGCTGCAGGGTCACTCCGTGAGGGTTCAGCGTCTCCTGGAAGTGCTGACGCACGGCGTCGGCCGCGCGCAGGAGACCGATCGCTGCCTCCTGGGCGGTGCTGTGAAAGCCCGGTGAGGGCTTCGGTGAGGAGCTCGCCGTGGTGTCGTGTGTCATCGGGGCGCGGTTCCTGCGGTGGATCGTCGTTCAGCCAGATGCTAGCTGACAAGACGACCCGGCCGGGTCGATGTGCCGGGTCTGGTGTTCACGACGCTTTGCGGGCCTCCTCACCGAATTGACAAGCGGCGAGTGCCGCTTGTCCGGTCGGCGGGTCGCCGAACTCTCGGGTGAGGTCGAGGGGCCGAGAGCGACCGCTCCAGGTCGACTTCCGAGTCTCGGAACGGCGGTCCATGAAGACCTCGACGCCGTGGTCGTCGGGATCCGAGAAGTAGAGCGCCCAACTGACGCCGTGGTCTACTGCCGTGGCGGCGATGCCACGCTCTCGCAGGTCCGCCTCGAAGAGCCGTAGTTCGCTTTCCGAGTCGATCTCGAAGGCGAGGTGGTAGAGACCGAGTGCTTCGGCCGGCGCCGGGGTGGCGCCGGCGCGCTCCTGCAGAGCGAGGTCGTGGTGGGCTTCCCCCGCCGACAGGAAGGCGAAGCCAGCCAGCCGCTCGGTCACCCTCAGTCCGAGGATGTCCCGATAGAAGGCGATCGATCGGTCGAGGTTCGAGACCTCGAGGTGGGCGTGACCGAGCTTCATGCCCTCACCTCCCTGCTCTCGGTGCTTCCCGGGGAGGCCAGGGCTCGCGGACCGCGGGACGGTTCGGATCTCACCGCCCGACGAAGGACTCGCGTCAGGGTGAGGGGGCCCATATCGGTCAGTGCCAGGCCCAGGGCGACGAGCCCGAGCGTCAATGGATACTCGAAGCCGCCATCGGCTGCACCGAAACCGCTGTGGGCGGTGAACGAAGCCACCATCATGGTGCCGAAGAGCAGGACGCCCGAGGTGCGGCCGGCGATCCCGGTCAGGAGGAGCAGCCCTCCGAGGAACTCCGCGCCTCCGGCCGCCGCCGTACTGAAGGCAGGGAAGGGGATGGAGAGGCTCTCGAAGAACTCGGATGTAGCGGTGAAGCCGTAGCCGCCGAACCAGCCGAAGAGCTTCTGGGCTCCGTGGAAGAAGAACACGACGCCGAGAATCGAACGCATGAGAAGGAGACCCCAGGCCTGCAAGTTGGGGAGTCCGGGAGCGCCGGCTCCATGAGTGGATGATCTGTTCATAGTATGTCTCCGTTCATTGATGGTTGATTGGTCAAGTATTCGGTCGAGGGACGTCGTGATCCGCATGGCGGGTGTTCTCGATTCCCCTCAGTTCGGTACTGTAGAGCAAGATAAATGATTAGTCAACTATTGTCATGAGAAGTAGCCTCTCCGCGCACTCATGGTGGATCGGCCGAGTGACGAGTCGCTCAGCGGGGGTCCCGTATTGCGTCGGCGGCCGGCCGGCGGGGGTTCTCCTGGGAATCGGTGAGCGGGCTGGTTGTACGATCTGTGAGCCGCGCCTCGACGACTGTCTGCCGTTTCGAATCACCATGCCCTTCCAGATCGTTTCCTCGTCACTCATCGCGTGGTGGTCCCGCCAACGCGTCCGGCTCGCCGGCATCGGGGGCGGACGCGCCGCGGCAGCGGCGGTCGTGGCGCTGGTTCTCGCCATCGACGTGGTGGCCCTGGCGTCGATCGTGGCGGCGCGCAGCGAAGCCCGGCAGGCGGCCCTGACGGAACTCGCCGAGAGAACGCGCTCGCAGGCGCGGGCGATCGAGGCGCTGCTGGCTGCGCTGAGGGCCGACCTGGCCTTTCTCGCTTCGTCCTCGCGGCAGGCAATGACCTTCGAGAACCTCGATTCGGAGAAGCCCCTGGGCCGTCGTTGGGCCCGGCTCGACGCCGAAGGCACCCTGCTGCTGTTTGGCCAACGATCTGGTGCCTGCCGTGCCGCGAGCAGGAGCGCGTCGTCGTCGAGCTGCGCGACGAGATCGAGGCGGCGGGATTCCGAATCGTTGCCATCGACACGGCAGAGTCCCTCAAGACCGTCACCCGTTTTCTCGACCAGCACCCGTCCGAGTTCGAGGTGCTGCTCGATCGCAGCCAGAGCCTCGCCGCGCGAGCCGGCGTCGGCACGCTGCCCGCGATCGTGACGCTCGATGGCGAGGGAAGACCCCTGGCGATCCATCTGGGCCTGGCCGACGTCGACGAAGTTCGCGGGCTGTTGACTCCCGGGCCGCGCTGATCGGGTCCGGGCCGCCGTCCGTCAGGGTCACGTCATCGGGTCGATCTCCGACCCACGGCGGTGCTTCAGGATTGGCCCGCTTCTCAGGCCTGGAGCGCGCCGACGGCGCGGGACCGTTGGGCCTTGCCACTCGGGAGTGGCGGGGGCTCGTGCATCGTTCGAACCTGCGGTCTGGTACCCTCCGCCCGCGCGGACGTCCGTTCGCGCTCCCCCTCTCATTCCCCGAGAAGATCTCGTCATGCAGTTCGGAGCCGAAACGCTCTTGGTGCTCGTCGCCTTTGCGCTCGTCGCCATGGCCTCGCAGCAGGTCGGGCGACTGTTCCGGCGCATCAACCTGCCGCTGATCACCGGCTTCCTGCTGACCGGACTGCTCGCCGGTCCCTCGGTGGTCGGACTGATCAGCGAGTCCACGGTGCGCGAACTGCGCTTCGTCGATCAGATGGCGCTGGCGTTCATCGCCATCGCGGCCGGGGCGGAGATCCACCTGCGAGAGCTGCGCGGTCGGCTGAAGTCGATCGCCTGGATCACGGCGGGAGCCGTGGTCGCTGTCTTCACGCTCACCGTGTTGACCATCCTGCTGGTGGCGAGTCGACTCTCGTTCCTGCAGGGTCTGGGCAGTGGGGCGGCGCTGGCCGCGGCCCTGCTGGCCGGCTCGGTGCTGGTGGCCCGATCGCCGTCTTCGGCGATCGCGATCGTCAGCGAACTGCGGGCCAGGGGTCCCTTCACCAAGCTCGTGCTCGGCGTGACGGTGATCATGGACGTGGTGGTCGTCCTGCTCTTCGCGGTCAATTCATCGCTGGCCGACGCCATCCTGACCGGGGCGCCGCTGGCCGTCGGCACGCTGGCGCTGGTGCTCGGCGAAGTGCTGGCCTCGATCGCTCTCGGAGTCGGCGTCGGGTTGGTGCTGGTCGCGATCGTCGGACTGAAGCTGCCGATGGTGTGGCGCATGGCGCTGCTTCTGGCCACCGGCTACGGGGTCTTCTACCTGTCGGCCCAGCTGCGCGAGTACACGCACGAGCACGGGCCGCTCGAGGTGCTGCTCGAACCGCTGCTGATCTGCATGGTCGCCGGCTTCTGGGTCACCAACCGCTCGTCGCGTCGTCTCGATCTCGAGCGACTCCTCGATCTGCTCGGACCCGGGGTCTACGTCGCCTTCTTCACGCTGGTCGGCGCCGCCCTCGAGCTGAACGCCCTGCTCGAGCTCTACCCGATCGCCCTCGGCCTGTTCGGCGTGCGGCTCGTCGGCCTGATGATCGGCAACTTCGTCGGTGGGACCCTGGCGGGGGATCCGCCGCGCTTGAACCGCGTCGGCTGGATGGCCTACGTGACCCAGGCGGGGATCGGAATCGGCCTCGCCAAGGAGATCGCCGTCGAGTTCGGCTCCTTCGGCGAGTCGCTGTCGACGCTGCTGCTCGCCGTGATCGTGATCAATCAGATCGTCGGGCCGCCGTTCTTCAAACGGGTGCTGCGCTACCTGGGCGAGGCCAGCATCGGTCAGGAGACGAAGCGTCGCCACACGGCCCTGATCGTGGGGCTCGACTATCAGGCCGTCGCGCTGGCGCAGCAGCTGTCGTCGCATGGCTGGACTGTCAGCATCGTCACCCGCCAGACGGTCGCCGATTCCGAGGAGGCTTCGGCCGACGTCCGCACGATCCGCGTCGACGAACTGTCGGCCGAGGCCCTGCGCCAGGCGGGCGCCGCCGACGTCGAGTGCCTCATCCTCCTGACGCAGGACGACGAGAGTCTCGACTTGTGCCGGATCGCCTACGAGAACTTCGGCACCCAGCAGATGGTCGTCCGCCTCAACGATCACGAGCGCTACGACGAGTTCCAGAAGCTCGGCGTGACGGTGCTCGACCCGTCGACGGCGATCGTCAGCCTGCTCGACCACTTCGTGCGCTCGCCGTCGTCGACGGCGCTGCTGCTCGGCCAGAACACCACACAGGTGATGGAGGACTTCGTGCTCGGCAACCGTGCCCTGCACGGCTCGACGCTGCGTGAACTGAGCTTTCCGCTCGATACCCTCGTGATCGCCGTCCACCGCAAGGGCGAAAAGCTGGTCTGCCACGGCTACACGCGGATCGAACTCGGCGATCGCGTCTCGGTCCTCGGCAGCCCCGAGAGCCTGCGCGACGTCGAGCGTCGATTCGAGTCGGACTGAGGGGGAAGAGGGCGTTCGTCGTCTTGCGCGGCGCTGTGGCACCTCATGCGGGGCGCCAGTACAGGAGGGGTATGGAACGGAAGGATGCGCCTGACCGGGTGCGTCGGACCGCCGACCCACCGGGACCCACGATGGCCATTCGCGGTTTCGCGCGCTGGTCTCGTTCTCGGGCTTCCTCGACCTGCGATGGGGGGAAGGACTTCACCGCGACTTGCTTCCCTAGAGAATCTAGTGAACAATGTCCCGGGGCGGAGATGCGGGCCGGGCCGACGACGAGGCTGGAAGGATCGGAGCCGACGAATGAACGACGAACCAGGTCAGGGACATGAGTTCCTTCATGGGACGCTCGAACTGCTGGTCCTGCGGGTTCTCGAGGAGGGCGCCGAAAACGGCTATGCGATCGCGCGCTCGATCGAGGATCGCTCCGGCAAGGCGCTGTCGGTCGAGGAGGGGTCGTTGTACCCGGCGCTCTACCGAATGGAGCGCCGCGGCTGGATCACCTCGCGCTGGGGTCGGAGTGAGAACAACCGACGCGCCAAGTTCTATCGCATCAGTGCGCTCGGTGCGCGCCAGCTGCGGTCGCGGTCGCAGGCCTGGCAGGACTTCTCGTCGGGCGTTGCCCGGGTGTTGGAGGAGCGGTCATGAAGCACCCTGAATCCCTGTGGGCGGTCTTGAGGATCCGGCTGCGAGCGCTGCTCTTGCGGCGACGAACGCTTCGTTCGATCGACGACGAAATCGAGGCTCACCTCGAGAGCCTGACCGCGGACCGGATGGCCGACGGGCTCCCCCGTCGCGAGGCCCACAGGCTGGCGTTGCAGGCCTTCGGCGACCGCGGCGCCATCGAGGCCGAGTTGAGGGCCCTCTACGCGGTGTCCGACCGACCCGAGCGCCGACCCTGGGCCTGGGACTCGCCCTGGCAGGACGTCCGCTACGGTCTGCGGTCGTTGTGGCATGCGCCGGGTTTCACGCTCACCGCCCTCTTCACGTTGGCCGTCGGGATCGGCGCCATCTCCGTCACCTTCTCGGTGTTCCACAGCGTCCTGCTGCGTCCGCTGCCCTACGACGATCCGTCCGGCCTCGTGCTGCTGTACGAAACCGATCGCGCTCGCGGCACCCGCAGCGAAGGTGCCTCGGCGCCCGACTACCTGGACTGGCTCGAACGCACGCGCAGTTTCGAGCAACTGGCCGCCATGCGCTTCGAGAACAAGGTCCTCGGCGACGGCGACCGGCCCGAGCGCCTGGCCACGATGCGGGTGTCGTCGAGCTGGTTCCCGATGATCGGCGTGGCGCCCGAGGTCGGCCGTGGCTTCACCCCCGACGACGATCCCGAAGGCGCTGCGCGCGTGGCCCTGATCAGCCGGTCGCTGTTCGAGAGTCGCTTCGGATCGGACCCCGCGATCGTCGGCAGGACGATCCGTCTCGACGACCTGCCGACGACGGTGGTGGGTGTCATGCCGAGCGCCGCCCAGTTGACGGGTTCGCCGGTCGACCTGTGGGAGCCCCTCAGGCTGAGTCCGAGCGAACGGGCGAATCGCGGTCAGCACAGCCTGATCGCCTTCGGCCGCCTGGCAGCGGGCGTCGACGTCGAGCGCGCCCAGGCCGAGATGGCCGACGTCATGGCACAGCTCGAGGCTGAATATCCCGAAGACAACGTCAATCGCAGCGTACGAGTGGCGCCGATTCAGGAAGAGCTGGTGGCCGGCATCGAAGGCGCCCTCTTCGTGCTGATGGCGGCGGTCGGGCTGGTGCAGTTGATCGTCTGCGCCAATGTGGCGAACCTGGCCCTCGCTCGAGCCCGTCGCCGACGTCGCGAAATGTCGGTGCGCACGGCGCTCGGAGCCTCGAACGGACGGCTGGTGCGGCAACTGTTGACCGAGAGCCTGGTGCTGGCGATGCTCGGCGGCGCGCTGGGGCTGGCCCTGGCCTCCTGGGGATTGCGCGTCGTGGTGGCGATGGGTCCGAGCGAGATTCCGCGACTCGCCGACGCCGCCATCGACCCGGTGGTGCTTGCCGTGATCTGTGCGATCACCCTGGCGACCGGCATCCTCTTCGGCATCGGACCTGCGCTGCGGCTGGCGCGTTCGAGCGGGGAGAGTTCGCTGGTCGGACGGATGCAGCGCTTCTCGGCCTCGTCGGGTCGCCTGCGCCACGCCCTGGCGTCGGCGGAGATGGCGCTGGCGGTGGTGCTGGTGATCGGCGCTGGCCTTCTGCTGCGCAGTCTCGGCGAGCTTCGTTCGGTCGACCCGGGATTCGAACCCGAGGGCGTCCTGACGGCGAAGTTCGACCTGCCCGATGCGCGTTACGAGTTTCCCGATGGCTGGCCGTGGCTGGATTGGCCGCGGGCAACGACGTTCTTCGACGACCTGCTGCGTGAAGTCCGCAGCGTGCCGGGCGTCGAGGAGGCGGCGCTGGCCCTCAACGGGCCGATGTCCGCCGGCTGGACGACGACGGTCACCGTCGTCGGCGCCGAGCCGGTTGCCGACGAGGACCGCGACGAGGCCGGCTTCAGACCGGTGTCGGCCGGCTACTTCGAGATGCTGGGCATCCCGGTTCTGAAGGGTCGTAGCTTCCAGGACACGGATCGCAGCGGCATGCCGCTGGTCGCCGCGGTCAATGCGTCCTTCGCGCGCCAGTACTTCGGAGACGCCGACCCGATCGGAGAGCGCCTGAAGATCTTCGGCGTCGAACGACAGGTGGTGGGCGTGGTTCGTGACGTCGCCTACCGCGGCCTGGCGCGGGGAATGCAGTCGGCGGTCTACCTGCCGCTCGAGCAGAACCCCCTCAGCGGACTCACCCTGCTGACCCGCAGCAGCGTCGACCCGAGAACCCTGAGCCGTTCGCTGCGCGACGCCGTGGCGAGGGTCGACGGCGATCTGGCGCTCTACTCGGAAACCACCCTGAGCGCGGCGCTGTCGGAATCGGCCTCGATCGAGCGCTTCTCGACTCTCCTGCTGAGCTTCTTCGCCAGCATCGCGATGCTGCTGGCGGCCGTCGGGCTGTTCGGGGTGCTGTCGTACTCGGTGGCACAGCGCCGGCGTGAGATCGGTGTGCGAATGGCGCTCGGCGCCGACGCCTACCGACTGGTGGCGGGCGTCCTGCGCGACGGCCTGGTCGCGGTCGGCATCGGCCTCGTGGCGGGACTGGCCGGCGCCGCCGCCCTGACCCGACTCATGCGATCGATGCTGTTCCAGGTCGACGCCCTCGATCCGGTGACCTTCGCCGTGGTGCCGGCGGTGCTGCTCGGCGTTGCCGCCCTGGCCTGCTGGCTGCCGGCACGCCGGGCGATGTCGATCGATCCGATCGAGATCCTGCGCCAGGAGTAGTCGCGGCGTCGCGAGGCCTGGACGGCCTCGCGAAGTGGCACACGTAGTCCCGGGCAGGGGTCGAGGCTGCGAACCGAGGCGGAGACTCCGTGGGTACGGTCGCGGCCTCAGTCGATGGCGAGTTCACCGAGGATCCGAGCGAGTTCGGCAGCTTCCTGGTGAGGTCGAGCACCGACCGCTGCCGAGCTTCCACCCGAGTCGCGAGACACTGCGACCGTATCGACGACCAGAAACTGCAGGTCCTCTTCCTCCTCGACGCAGTCGCGAGTGTCGAAGGTCGCGACGCCACTGGCGCTGTTGCCCGTGACCTGGAGATCGCCCTCCCAGATCGGTACGCCGCCCAGGCAGACCAGGTTGACCTGTTCCCACTGCACCTCACCCTGGCTGTTGACGGTGCCCATGATCCGGACGACGAAATCGTCTTCGTCCGGTCCCAGCTGCACGGTTCCCGTGAAGCCGCCGCCCGTCTGGTCGAACTGGAACGCGATGTAGAGGCTCCCACCGAAGAGGCCCTCCCAGAAGCCTTGAATATCGGCGGGAGAAGGCGGCGGCGGGGCCGTGGGGCTGTCGCTGCTGCTCGAACAACCACTGAGCAGGAGCAGAGCGACGAGGACGGTGACCGAAACGAGACGAGAACCCGAGAGCAGAGTGTCCATCGAGACCTTTCCCGCGATCGAAGAACACCATCCGGGGGATGGGGATCGGCGATTCGCGAAATCAGGGGTGAAGGACGAAGTGTGGCCGGAAGTTAGTCGATTTCCTGGTATCGATCAACAGACCTGCACCGTCCTCGATAGGCCTTCGGGAACGGACCGAGGCTTGACGCTGCGGTTGCGCCCGTTATCCTTGGGAGCACACTCTCGTCCGATTCCACTCCTGAGGTGATCGGAATGTCTGGACTCGAGCCGATTCGTCCCGATCGATTCTGCCGACTCGTGTTCGGCCTGGGGTTGGTTCTCGGCTGGCTGCCCCAGGGTCCGGGGTCTGCGCAGGAGGCATCGCTTCGGATCTCGGGCACCACTCCCGCCGGCTCCCCACCGGCTGCGATTCGACTCGAGTTGCGTGCCGTCGGAAGCGAGTACGAGCGGGCCACGGGATGGCTGCAGGGGGCGGCTCCGACTCCGGCGCCGGCCAACGTGCGCGCCGACGGCCGGTTCAGTCTGGCGTTCGAAGGCCTCGAGCCGGGCGCCTGGGAGGTGGAGGCCGAGGCTCAGGGCTTCGCCACGGCTCGCTACCGGCTCGAACCATTGGTTGGCGACCTGACGCTGCCGACGCTCGAGCTGCGGCCCGCCGAGGTCGTCGTGGTGACCGTTGTCGACGATTCGGGGCGGCCTCTGAATGACGCTCGGGCCGTGGCCAAGACCGTGGTCGACGATCGGACGCTCTTCAACGCCCCGACGTCGCGGTGGTATCGCGGTTACCGGACTCTGGCCGCCGACGAGCAGGGAGCCCTGCGGCTGGAGTCGTCTCGGGGTCTCGTGCTCGAGGTCGACGTCTTCTCTCCCGGCTTCGAGCCGGCGACCCTCAGCAACCCGCAGGCGGATTCGGTGCTTCGCCTCGAGCGGGCCGATCCTCGAACCGGGCTGTCGCTGCGTGTGGTCGACGACTTCGGCGAGGCCCTCGCTGCGGTGGTGGTCCTGAACGACACCGGCATGGTGCTCGGGATGACGGATGCGCAAGGCGACTGGAGCGGACACGCGGATCCCCAGGACGTGCTCTACCTGTTGGGGCGGGACGGTCTTTTCACCGATTTCAGGGCGCCCGAGTCGCGGTCGGAACCCCTTGAGGTGAGACTGGACCGGAGTCCGCGACTCGAGGGGTCCGTCGTCGATCACCAGGCAGAGGCGGTGGGCGGCGCTTTCGTCGCGCGGCTGCGGCTGATCGTTGGCGGCCCGCGTCGATACTTCGAGTGGCCCATCTACCCGAATTTCGTCGCCGCCGATGGATTCGGCGACTACAGCCTGCCGGTGTGGCACGATGGGACGATTCGTCTCCACGGGGTTGCCGACGGGTATCGTTCCGACGTCGTCAGCCAGTCGGTCGGCCAGGGTGAGATCGGTCGGGGCCCCACGATCACCCTGAGTCCGGCGTACCGGATCACGGGCGGGGTCACCGACGAATTCGGCAGCCCTGTCGTGGATGCAGCCATCGTTCCGGAGTCGTCGGGGTCGCCGAGTGCGACTCCCATCGTGCCGCGATCGGGAGTGACCGACACCCAGACCGGGGCGACGGGGCGTTTCCGTCTCTCCGCTGTCGATCCCGCCCAGATCACCCACCTCGTCGTTTCGGCGCCGGGACGGACTCCCCGTCGTTGGCGCCTTCCGACGCCTACCGAACCCTCCGACTGGTTGGATCTCGAGATCGAACTCGACCGCGGCTTGGAGGTCGTCGGCACCCTGCTGCGAGCCGATGGATCAGCGGTCGACGACGCAATCGTTCTCATGCGACCGACGCCCCAGGGACTGCTCGCCAGCTACGAGGCCTGGCAGCGCTCCCGCGGCGTGGTGGAAGCCGGCAGTCGACGGGGCGGCGGGTTCTCGTTCGAGGGACTCAGGCCGGGCCTCTGGGACATCCGGGTCGATGCACCCGGCGAGGGACTCCTGGCGAAGAAGGGCGTCGAGGTCGGAGAGGGCCTGACGGACCTCGGCGACCTGGTGCTGCCGCCGGCGTCGAGTCTGCGGGGTGTCGTCGTCGACCAGGACGATGGTTCTCCCCTCGAAGGCGTTCGAGTGGCCTTGATCACCCCGGTCGGCTGGGAGCGCGACTTCCATCAGATCCGTAGCATGCGGGGCGGCGATCGGGTGTGGCTGGTCCTCCATCCTGAGATCGTGACCGATCGCCAGGGGAGGTTCGAGGTTCCAGATCTGTCGCCCGGCCAGGAGTTGACGCTCGCTTTCGAGAGCGAAGACACCGTGCCTCGAGATTTCCCCGGCATCGTCGCTCCGGTGGACGACGACCTCACGGTCGGTCTGGAACTCTCTTCGGTGCTGTCCGGCTTCCTGGTCGACGAGCGCGGTGAGCCCCTCGCGGGTGAGGTGTGGGTGGAACTCGATCCCGCCAATGTGCCGCCGGGTCCGGGTTTCTCCCTGCACGAGAAGCGCGCGATCACCCTCGCGGCAACCGGCAGCTTCTCGCTCGATGGACTTCCTCCGGCCCTCTACCGGATTCACGGCTCGGCGGAGGGCTACACCCTCATCGCCCCGGTCTCGGTTCGGGTTTCGACCGGAGAGGTGATCGACGACCTCGAGGTCGTTTTGCGCGAGGGAGATGCGTCGCTCACCGGACGGCTCGTCGATCGGGACGGGAACGGCGTTCGGGGCGAGATCACGGTGATGCCCGGAGACGCCTCGCCGTCGTTCTGGTCGAGCCGCTGGCCGAGTGCCACCAGCGACGGGGAAGGAAGATTCACCCTCCGGGGACTCGAGGTCGGCGAGGCAGGCCTGCGGATTCGACGCCGGGGTGGAGGCGCCATCGAACGCCGCATCGACCTCGATCCCGGCGAGAACCGCATCGATCTCCGTCTCGATGGATTCTCGGTAGCCGGCATCCTGCTCGCCGCCGACGGCGACCCGGCGTCGGGCGTCGACTTGAGGATGGCTCCCGTGGGCGATTCTGCCTCCCCTCTGTCCGGATCCACGACGCGCACCTCGACCGACGGCAGCTTTCGCTTCGTCGACATCGTCGCGGGCAGCTATTCGATCGGCCACGGTGAACCCGGGGTGCTCCTCCTGAGTGGGGGTCGCGAACGGGGCGAGTTCACGGTTCGATCGGACATCTCCGACCTGGAGTTGACCCTGGCGGAAGGATTCACGGTTCGCGGGCATGTTCTGGGACTCAGCGAGCTCGAACGAAGTCAGCTCACGGTACGGGCCTTGAAGGGGTGGCAGCCGGGCCTCCTACGCGCCGACGGTCGATTCGAGATTCGCGATCTGCCTGGGGGCGAAGTCGAAGTCGCCGCCATCCTCCACGCTCAGGGCCGTGAGCTGCGCAAGTGGGTCGACGTGAGCGCGTCGCAGGACTCGCCGGAGATCGTCTTCGACTTCGAGAGCGAAGCCTGGACGCTGGCCGGCCGCGTCACCTACCGGGGCAAGGCGGTGGCCAGTCAGGGGGTCTCGCTGCAACGAGGCGACGGCTCCGCACCACGGACGGCCACTACCGACTACCGGGGCGAGTTCCGCTTCGCCGATCTGGAAGCCGACGGCTACCGGATCGAAGTTCCCAGACCCGGCGCACCGGATCGTCCCTTCGACCGGCAGGAGTTCGTCCTGACCGGCGACGACTGGATCGAGATCGAGTTGGCCCGGTGAGGCGTCCCCTGGATCGTCGAGCGCGGGTGGGTGCCGTGGCGCGTGCGGCGCTGCTTGCGACAGTGTTTCTGGCGACGGTCCTTCAGGCGGCTGAGGAGAAGGCGGTCGTTCGAGGTTGGGTCGTCGGCGATGCTGAACTGCGTGCTGGGCTGACCGCCTCGCTCGAGCGCGTGGAGGCTCCGCTGGAACGCGCAGCGGCGTGGCGCGCGGGGATCGCGCAGACCTCGGTGAGTTCGACGGCCGTCTCGGACCACGGCACCTTCATCCTCGAGGCCCCGGAACCCGGCGACTACGAGCTGGTGATCACGGGGCCGAAAGTCGTATCGGGTCGGTTTGAGTTGCCCGCCCTGATCGGTGATCGCACGGTACCCCCGTTGGATCTGCTTCGCGCCGAGCGCAGAAGGCTGACCCTGGTCGACGATGCCGGCGCTCCGGTCGCGGGCGCCACGGTGGTCGTGAAGACCTACCTCGAGCAAGACGTCGTTCGGCAACACTTGCATATCTGGGCTATGAGACCGTCCTGGCGTCGGCGGTCCTTCGACGTCGAACTCGCGGACGGCATGAAGGTCCATGTCGACGCTCGTCACGCCGACTTCGAGCGGATCGCCGCAAATCACGGGGCTGTCGTCGGGTCGACTGGTGATGGCGCGGGCACGAGCGCAGGAGAGGACGCTGAGAGTCCTCGATGAGGCCGGCGATCCGATCGCCGGAGCGGTGGTCTGGTCCGAGGACGGCCACCCGCTGGGCAGCAGCCAGGCAGACGGGACCTGGTCGGGGAGGCTCGCGACGGGGAGAACGGTCTCCATCGTCGGGCCCTCAGGCCGGTCCTTCGGGGGCGCGGAGGGAGGAGGGACCGGAAGACGTCACGCTGGCCGTGAGGCCGGTCCTGCGGGGGCGGGTGCGCGATGACGCCGGCGGTATCTCCGGCGCCTTCGTTCGCCGGCTGCAGCATCGCAGGAACGGTCCGCGCAACGACTACGAGTGGCCCATCGAGCCGGGATCGACGAGATCGGATCGGTTCGGTGACTATGCCCTCGGGTTGGCGCTCGGGCACATGAATCTCGAGTCGCTGGCCCCGGGCTACCTGCGTTCGTCGATCACGGCTCGTGAGTTCGATGTCGCCGAGCCTGGACCGGTGGTGCGTCTCGAGGTCGGCTACCCGGTCTCCGGACGGGTCGTGGACGAGCGGTTGGAGGGTCTGGCCGAATCGCGGCTCCAGTTGATTCGATTGGCGAACCGTCATTCACGGCGCGGCGGATCGGATCGTTCCTGACGTCGTACGCCGTGGCCGACGGCCGGGGTTTCTTCGAGATGCCGGCGGTAGATCCCGAGGATGTGAACGCCTTCCTGATCGAAGCGACAGACCTCGTGGCGGTCCAACTACCCCTGGCAGCGGCTCTGGATCCGGACGATTGGAGAGACCTCGAGTTTCGTATCGAGACCAGCCGCCGCCTCACGGGTCGGGTCCTGACACCTGAAGGCTCTGCGGCCGTCGGCGCCCTGATTGCGTTGAGCCGTACGCCTCGCAGTCTCGAAGAGCGCGCTCGCCTCTGGCGCTCTCAGGCGGCGCGACCCGAAGTCTTGACCGACGTCGACGGGAGCTTCGAGGTAGCCGGGCTCCAGCCTGGTTCCTGGGATTTACGCGTCGACGCCGAAGGGGCCGCCGTGGAGCAGGTCATGGGGATCGTGGTGGGGGACGGGACCACGACTCTCGATGCGATCCAACTCCAGCCGCAGCGCTCCATCGAAGGCCGTGTCACGGATTCGGATGGCAAGCCGATCGAGGGTGCAGCGGTCGCCTACAGCACGCCCTGGGGTTGGCAGCGCGCGAGAATCGATTAGACGGTCTGCGTGGCCTTGGAAGGGGAGATGGACGCATGTGGGCGGGGATCGACCGGGGAATCACCACAGATCGGGACGGGAAGTTCGAGATCGACGAACTTGCGCAGGGCCAGGAGCTGATGCTCAGGGTTTCCGCGGAGGGCTTCCTCGGCAGGGAGGCGCGAGGCATTGTCGTTCCGGTGGAGGAGCCGTTGGCGGTGCAGCTGGCCGTCGCGGCCGCGATCCGCGGCCGGGTTGTCGATGGGGGCGGTGCTCCCGTTCGGGCCGAAGTCTTCCTCCACGACGATCGTGCGCAGATGGTGTCGTGGCTGACCCGAACTCCGATCGTCAGCGACGAAGGTGACGGGTCTTTCGAACTCGGCTCGCTTGCAGCTGGGAGTTTCGACGTTCGAGCTCGCGCTCCAGGCTACGTCCAGAGGAAACCGTACCTGGTCGAACTGGCGGAAGGTGAAGTGGTCTCCGGCCTGCAGGTAGTTCTCGAGCCGGGTGGTTCACGGCTCAGCGGACGGGTCCTGAATGGGCGCGGCGAGGGCGTTGCGGTCTACGTGTCCGTGCACCCGCGAGGAACGAACGGCAACCCGTTCGAAGGCCAGTGGCCTACCGGCTGGTCGGACGCCGGCGGACACTCTCGGTCGAGGGTCTCGGACCCGGCCCGGTCGAGGTCGTGGTGGACAGTCGTGACACGACGACTCTGCATCTGGTTCCTGGTGACAACGAGGTGGAACTCCGGCTCCAGGGGCAGGACGTGAGCGGCATGGTGGTGGACGCTGACGGGAGGCCGCTTCCCAACGCGCAAGTGGTCTTGAGGCACGTGAGGGAGGAGCGAGGAGGCGGTCCAGTGAACCTGAGCTGGCAGGACTTCAACCTTTCGGCCAGCGCCACGGGTCGGTTCCGATTCGAGAACCTCCTGGCGCGACGGTACACGCTCGAAGCGAGCGTGGAGGGCTACCGGCAGGCGGTGCCTCTCGCGGTGACGGTAGTCGAAGGATCCGACCTCGAGGGTCTGGAGCTGATCCTCGAGGAGCACGAAGCGGCGGTCCTTCGGGGTCGGTTGGATGGGCTTTCACCTACAGAGCTTCGCTCCGTGAGAGTCACGGCCCATCTCGAACTGAACGGGCGCCCACCCCAACAACTGAGGGCCGGAGTGCTCAGATTCATGCACTCGACCCCGTCGTCCGAAGGAGCCTGGCAGATGACTGGCGTGGCCGAGGGGGAGTGGAGGATTGTCGCCGAAGTCGGGCAAACGGGGCGCTACCGAGAGCGGAGCGTCCAGGTGGAGTTCGGCGAAGTGGTCGTCGACTTCGACTTCACCAAACGCGACTCCACACTGACCGTTCTGGCCCTCCGAGGAGGCCGCCCGGCGCCGGGCGTTCGGATGTCCGTTTCGACGCGTAGCGGATACAGCCGAGGAGGGCAGGCCGACTTCGCCGGCCGGTGTGTCTTCGCGGACCTCGAAGACAGGGACTACACCGTGACCGTCCACGACCAGCGGCAGCACGAGTTCCTTCAACAGGAGGTGGAGGTTCGAGGGGACGGTCTGATCGAACTCGATCTCGAGGACGCGATCCGGATGGAGCCGCGGTGAAGCGCGAGTCGTCTAGGGAGCCGGTCGCTCCGACGCGCCTCCGAGCCGGCCGAGCACGACCGCGACGACACCGCCTCCCACTCCCGACACGACTGTCGACAGTGCGACGTTGGCCGCCACGGTCGCCGGCGTCGTCATGAAGGTGGTGGCGGCAGAGATCAGGTCGAAGTGGAGGACCATCGCGAAACCCAGGAGCATGCCCACGGCGGCCCCTCGGCGAAACGTGTGGACGTTGCCCACCACCGTGAACAGGACGGCCAGCAGGGCCGCGTAGACCAGGTCGCCGACGAAGATCACGCCGAAGTTGGGCACGGCCCGATTGATTCCCGCGAACTCGGCGGGAATCGCGCTCGCGAAGAAGTCGGCGAACAGGATTCCGAAGAAGAGCGCGGCCTGGGCGAAGATCACCGCGCCTCCGATGGCGGAAGCCAGAAGGATGCGTTTCAACATGTTCAGGTCCTCCCTGGTTGAGACCTGAACTATACGAAACCGTTCTCTGGCGAGAGGAGGCCGAAGGGGAGGTACCAGGGGAGGTGCAGGGGAGGTGCCCCACGCACATTGCCTGGTTCGGAGGTCCCACGCTGGTGCGAGGGTGTCGCCGGTCTGAGATCGCTGCGCGGAGCTGCTCCCCGGGCGTTCACACCTGTAGCGCGGCGCTGCAGGGATCGGAGAACGCCCGATCGTCAGCCCTCGAGGCGCGTGTAGATCCCCTCGCTGATCACCGTCCACTCGCCGTCGCCTCCGAGGCGCTGGCGCGTCACGTTGCGCCAGCGGTCGTCGTCGAGCATCTCGAACTCGTCGCGGATCTCGGACACCTCACCGTCTGGCGTGCGGCTCTCCACCCACACCTCGCGCCGGCCGGTCTCGTGGTCGAAGCGGGCCATCGTGCCCCAGCCCATCGCACCCTGCCGGAAGGCGCCGAAGACGAAGAGGCGCTGAGCGACCGGGTCGTAGCCGTAGAAGCCCTCCGACGTCGAGAGGCTGCGGTCCTGCGATGGGATCACCATCTCGATCTCGTACTTCAGGAGCGTCTTGCCGGGGTCGTACCAGTGGTAGTCCACCACGAAGTAGTGCTCGGTCTCGCCGTCGTCGAAGAGCCGCGTCGGCGACCGGAACCGTCCGACGTAGCGGTCGAAGAGCCGCACGTCCTCCGCCACCGCCCGCTGCGGTTCGCCCTCCTCCTGTGCTCCGACCGGCGCCGCCGGTCCCACGACCCCTGTCAACACGGCCACGGCCAGCGCCAGCAGCGTGAGCTTTTCTCGAATTCTGGTTCCTCGAGCCATCGCGACCTCCGGATTCCGACACGCCTGTTCTCGTCCTGTTCCGGTCCCCTCGCGTCGCTTCCGGGAACGAGTCGATCGACGGCTCGAGGACCTCGCGACAGGATACGTCGCGCCGCTGGCCGGGGATTCCCCGCCGATGCGAGAGCCTCAGCCGTCCCTGAGGGCCCGCAGCGGTGGATTGCCTGCTGCACGCCTGGCGGGGATGTAGGTGGCCAGAACCGCGATCGCCAGCATCAGGGCGCCGAGGCCCAGGAACGTCCAGGGATCGGTCGGCGTGATGCCGTGCAGCATGTGGACCAGGAACCGGGTCAGGGCGAATGCCAGGCCGAGGCCGAGGGCGACACCCACGAGTCCCAGCTTCAAGCCCTGTCCGACGATCATGGCGATGACATCGGACTTGCGTGCACCGATCGCCATGCGAATGCCGATCTCCGTACGGCGGTGGTTGGTGGAGAAGCTGATGAGCCCATAGATGCCGACGGTCGCGAGGACCAGCGCCGTGATCGAGAAGGCACCCAGCAGGACGAGCGCGAATCGTCGCGAAGCCAGGGGTTGCTCGACCAGGGCTCGCAGGCTTTCGGAGTGGTAGATCGCCTGGTCGCCGTCCACTTCCCAGATCGCCTCACGCAGCTGAGGTAGAACGGCAGCCGCGTCCGTCCCGGTATCGACCACGAAGATGACGCTGCCGCTGCCGTTCTGGCCGAAGGGGATGAAGATCTCGGGCCTCGGTGCTGCGTCGAAGGCCTTCGACCTCACGTCCCCGACGATGCCGACCACCTGGCGTTCGCGCGGCGCCTCGTTGACGCCGACGACGATTCTCTTGCCGATCGGATTCTCGCCCTGGAAGTAGAGCCTCGCCAGGCTCTCGTTGATGACTGCAACGGGGACGGCCAGGCCGACGTCGCGCTCGTCGAAGGTCCGCCCCTCGATGAGCGGGATCCCGAGAGTCTCGAAGTAGCCCCTGGAAGCCACGGCGGCGGTCGCTGAGCGTTGCTGACCGGAAGGCAGCGGTGCCTGACCGGGAATGCCGATCGGCGACGGCGAGTCCGCGGCGAAGGGATGGTAGGGCACCGCCGTGGCCAGCGCGGCTCGTTCGACTCCGGGAACTGCCTCCATGCGCTCGAGCATGGCCCGCGCTCGCTGGTAGCGCGCCGCGGGAGTCGGGTTGTTGTCCCACAGGAATGCCTGCAGGGTGGCGCGATGGTCGGGTTCGAATCCCAGATCGGTTTCCAGGATGGTGAGGAAGCTGCGGCCGAGCAGGCCGGCACCGATCAGGAGCGCGACCGAGAGGGCGATCTCGAGCGTCACCAGGGCCGACCGGAAGCGCGTGTCGGCCGCGGGACGCGACGAGCGGCCGGAACTGCGCAAATGGGCCTGCGATGACGATCGTGCCGCCTGCAGGGCGGGCGTGAGGCCGGCCAGCAGGGCTGCGACCAGGGTGACACCCGCCGTGAAGGCCAGAATCCTCATGTCGATTCCGAGCGCCGCCTTGCGCGGCAGGTCGGCCGGCCCGAGAACGACGATGGCGCGCAGGGCCAGGGCCGCGAGGCCGATTCCCAGGAGGCCGCCGAGGCTGCTGACGACCAGGCTCTCGGTGACGAGCTGGCGGGCGAGCCGTCCTCGCCCCGCGCCGAGTGCGGCTCGAATTCCGAGTTCACGCTGACGATTGGCGTTGTGGGCGAGCAGCAGGCCGGCTACGTTGATGCACGCGACGAGCAACACGAAGGCCACGGCGCCGAGGAGTACGAGAAGCGCCGGTCTCACGTTGCCCACCACCTCGTCGGTGAGCGGCACGAGTCGCACGCCGGTCTTGGCGTTGGTCGCCGGGAACGCTTCGGCGAGATCGCGGGCGATCCGGTCCATCTCGGCCTGAGCCTGCTCCAGGCTGACGCCGGGCGCCAGGCGGCCCACGGCGTGCATGTAGCTCGACGTTCGGTCGCGCAACTCGTGCTCGACCAGGATCTTCGGCACCCAGAGATCGCGCGCTTTCGGGTACTCGAGCTCTTCGGAGACGACTCCTACGATGGTGGTCGGATTGCCGTTCAGCAGCAGGCTCCTGCCGAAGACTTCCGGGTCTGAAGCGAAGCGTGTCTGCCAGAAGTGGCGCGAGATCAGAACCGAGCTTCCCGAGCCTTCGTGGGTATCGCCGCTTCCTGCCGCGGCGAGGAACTCTTCGTTCGCGAACGGTCGCCCGAGTACGGGGCTCACTCCGAGTGCCTCGATGAACCCTTCGGTGACGCGCCAGGCACCGACCTCCTCGGGGCGCCCATCCGTGGGGACCAGGTCGAAGCCCCAGGGGTCGGCGAGTCCGAGGGCCGAGAAGGCGGTGCTGCGCTCCTTCCATTCGACGAAGTTGCCCGAGGCGACTTCGCGTCGCTCGCCGGTCTCGAGGTCCTCCTCCCAGAGCGTCACCACGCGCTCGGGCTCGAAGTAGGGCAGCGACCGCAGAAGCAGGAAGTCGGCCGTCGTGAAGACGGCTGTGGTGGCGCCGATGCCGACCGCCAACGTCAGGGCGAGAGTGACTGCGAAGGCCGGGCTGCGACGCAGCTGCCGCAGGGCGTGCCTGACGTCCTGGACGAACTCGAGCAGGTAGTCATTGCGCTTCATCGATCGTTCCCTCCTGAGATCGGCCTGATGGCAGACTCGCCGTGCGACTCGTCGGTCGCCGAACTGTTGCAGGGCCCTGGAGCGAGCCTCTTCGGGGCTGAAACCGGCGGCCGTCAGCTCTTCGGTACGCATGTCGATATGGAAGTCGAACTCGTCCTCGAGTTCGTCTTCGAGTTGACGCCGGGTGCGAAACAGGCCGAAGCGCAGTCGGTGCCTGGGTGTCCACTTCATGTCGTCGAGGTCTCCCGCGCCCGGCGGCTAGGCCGGCGCGATCTCCAGCATTCGCGAGACGGCGACCACGTAGTCACGCCAGCTCTGGGTTTCGATCGTCAATCGCTCTCTGCCCAGCGCCGTCAGGTGGTAGAAGCGAGCCCGCTTTCCCGACTCGGCGTGCCCCCATTCCGAATCGACCCACTCGCGTTCCTGCATTCGATGCAGCGCCTGGTAGAGGGCTCCGTCTTCGATCTCCAGGGCGCCCTGGGTGCGTTCTGCGATTCGAGATGCGATGCCGTAGCCATGGCGGGGCCCGGCGTTCAGGGACTGCAGGATCAGGACGTGGAGGGTGCCGCGGAGGAGTTGGCTCGAGGACTGGCTCATGGGATTACCTTAGAATGTTAGGCAATAATACGAAAGGCCCTGTTCGAAGGTTTCACGAGCAAGCCGGTATCCTGGGAAAGGTCGCAGCGATTCCCCCTCCAGGGTCGTCGTGTCGGGCCGCAAGGAGTGTGAGTCGATGACATCGTGGGTTCTCGATACCAGTGACGAGACCGGCTGGACCGTCAGTCTCCTCGCAAGAGTGAATTCGGCCGAGGGCCGCCGCCTGCTCGGAAGGACCTATTGGAACGCGCTCATCGAATGCGTGAGCGCCCATTTCGCAGGGAAGATCCGGTTGGTGGAAGTGCGCTGGCGCGTGCACCATCTGGTCGCTGACGCCGCCGAGCGGGCGGCCAACGAAGCCGATCGGGAGGCGATCCTGCGGATGCGTCCCGACCGCGCTCTCGCGCCGCCACCGCCGCGCTGGAAGCGCTACCCGAAGCCGTCCTACGGATGGCCGTACGACCATCCCGGCAACGCTCACATCGAGCCGCAGTTCGACGAACCGCAGCAGCCGAACGACGGCTAGGTTCTGATGTCGGAGGGCCGGTGCGCCGCCGATCTCCTCGACATCGCTGCAACGGGCGTTGTGCCGCGGTGCAGGTAGCCGGCGGCCCCAGGGCCGCCGCTTCGGCCGCGACTACGGGTCGGTCCAGCCCTGCAGCCAGGGCCCGCTCGCGTCGTCGAGCGAGTAGGGCAGGGTCTGGGGCAGCACGCTGACGTCGGTGGTGAACTTGAACGGGTAGGCGCCGCCACTGTCGAAGACGAGTTCGACGAAGAAGGCGCCGTAGCCGACCTCGGGAGGCTCGACGTGGGCGATATACACGCCTGGCTCGGTTTCTGCGAGGGGCGACGTTGTCCACGCCGGGCCGATCGTGTCGAGACGCAGATCGCGGCCGTCACGGCTTTCGACCTGCCAGAGGTTGACTTCGCGCGGCGCCGTGGGGACGTCGACGCGGATCGAGCCCCGGTCGTCGATCGTCCAGTCGAAGTTCGGGCGCGGGGTGCCGTTGAGGATCGCCTGGTAGAAGGCGATCATGCTCTCGCGGGCGTCGCTGCCGGCGAGGTTGTGCTTGGCGTTCGGCACGTAGCGCAGGTGTTTCTCCTGCGGCATCTCCCCGTAGTAGAGGCGCGAGTTGTCGGGCAGGAAGTACTGGTCGCCCGAGGCGTTGATCACGTACTTGGGGATCTTCAGCTGCTCGCGATGGCGGTAGCGGTAGGGGTCTTCGATCTCCAGGATGCGGTCGAAGGCCGGCGTGCCCAGCATGCCCGGGTAGAGGCCGTGACGGACGTAGTCGCCGAGCGAACTCGAGAAGAAGCCGTAGGCCGCGAAGTGCTGGCGGGTCACCGCCTCGGTGTTGAGGGCGTCGATGACCAGTGGCATGATCGCCACCACGCGTTCGTCGACGGCTCCCACCAGCCAGGTCGTCCAGCCGCGCTTCGAGGCGCCGAGCACCACGAAGTCGTCGATCTCCACTCCACCGCCGGCCTCCGATGCCAGGAACTCCTGCACGGCGTCCATCGCTCGCACGCCGCTCTTCACCATCGGCAGCCGGGCCAACCATTCCTCGTCGCCGGTGATCGTGTACTTCACCCGTGAGTAGGCGATCAGGTCGTCCTCGGAGCGTCCGTGGTCGCGCGAGTCGGCGAAGTAGAGCGGCTGGTTCGGGACCTGGCCGAGGTCCGCCACCACGCTGCCGGTCTCGATCGCCATGCGCAGTGAGCGCTCGTCGGTCGCCGTCGGAGCGTCGCGCCCGTTGCGCCCGCCGCCGATGCTGAGCAGGGCCTTCCTCGGGACTACTCCCTCCGGCGCGGTGACCGTCAGCCAGTGCGTCCACACGGGTCGATCGACCTCGTACGAGGCGCGCCAGCGCTGCGAGGTCAGTTCGAGAACGTAGCTCGTGTAGGCGCGTCCCTCGAAGACGCCCTGCCGCGAGTCGACCAGGGTCCAGCCGTAGGCTGCATCCGGTTTGCGCACGTAGCGGTCGAGCGCCGTTTCCTGTGCCGTCGACGGCGTCGTGGCGAGCAGAGTGTGGACGAGGGCGGGGGGTTCCCCGCCTGCTGGGGGTTTGGCCCCCCGACCGGGTGTGCTCGGTTGTCCTGCCCAACCTTCCAGTCGCTGCTCGGAGAGGGAGCCGAGCGGCACGATCCTCCGAACCAGGAGCGTTCACCATGCGCAGCCGTTTCCAGCCTTCCCTCCCTTGCGTCTCTTTCTCACGACCCTCCTCGCTGTCTCCGCGGTGATCGCGGCCCAGCCCGGCGCCGAGTCGCAGGGTGCCGGGATGGCGTGGCCTCTTCCACGGAGGGTGGGAGTCTCATCGACCGGGCGAGCCCGATCTTACCCATCCTCGACGGCAGCGTGTCGGGGTATTCGCCTCGCCGCGCTGGGGGAAGTCGTCTTCCGGGGCACCACTCTTCGCACCTGGATCCCGAGTCTCGAGCGCTTCGCCGTTCACTGGATGGTGGCCGGCCAGGCCGACTACACCCACCTCGTCGAGGAGTACAGCGGCGGTGAGCTGGTGGCCGAGGGGCATGGTCGCGATGCGCGGGGTGACTTTCTCGAGCGTTACCGCTACTTCGACCTGAGCGAAGCCGGCTATTCCTTCGAGGGCGAACGCAGCTACGACGGCGGGTCCACCTGGGCCCCCTTCGCGAAGTTGCGGGCTCGCCGGCCCTAGACATCGAAAGGGGTCAGGACGGCGTGGCGGTCTCGCTCGAACGCGCGCGGACCCCCGGGGTCTGCGGCGTGTGTGCGATGAAGGCGCCGACGCGTTCGATGGCGCTGTCTGCCTCCGGCACCCCCGGAAACATCTGCCAGACGTGGATCAGGCCGTCCTCGACTTCGAGCGTCACCTCGACTCCGGCGGCCCGAGCCTTGTCGGCGAAGCGGGTGCTGTCGGACAGGAGCACTTCTCGGGTGCCGACCTGGAGAAGCAGTGGGGGAAGACCCCCGAGATCGCCATGCAGCGGTGCCGCATGCGGGTGACGCAGGTCGGTGCCCGCATACTGCCGGCCGCTGGTGCGCAGACCCTCCGGAGTCAGCATCGGGTCGTCGACCGCGCCTGGCCGCGCCGTCGGACCCGTGCCTTCGAGGTCCGTCCAGGGTGACAGGGCGACGGCGCAAGCGGGCAGCGGATCGCCGGCTGCCTTCGACGCCAGGAGCGTCGCCAGGGCCAGGCCGCCGCCGGCCGAGTCACCGGCGATCGCCATGTGCTCCGAGGCATGTCCTTGCGAGAGCAACCAGCGCCAGCACGTCGTGGCGTCGTCGACGGCGGCCGGGAACGGATGCTCGGGCGCCAGTCGGTACTCCGGCAGCAGCACTCGCGCCCGGGCCGCCCTGGCGATCCGCCCGGCGAGTCCTCGGTGCGTGTTCCGCGAGCCCATCACGTAGCCGCCTCCATGGAGATAGAGGACGACCCGGTCGGCTTCGCTCCCGGCGACCGAGATCCAGTCCGCGGGTACCCCGGCCACCTCGGTTTCGCTCGCGATCACGTCGGCATCCGGCGGGAAGAGGCCCGCCGAGGCCTCCATCACGGCGCGCTGTTCCTCCACCGACAGTTGTTCGAGACCGAGGCCTCCGGCCATCATCGCGACGATTCGTTCGTGTTCCACGCTGGGCATCTGGTGATTCTCCGTTCCTCGGCGACGATTGTCGATCCTGTGCCCGCGAGGGTGGCCTCGCGGTCGAGACGAAGGAAGTTTCCGGCTCGTGCATCCAAGAGGACGAAGCAGCGCCTCACTGGATGGGGCGCCACATGTTGGAGTGGAGGACAACGAGGAGGAAGACCCTTGAAGAACCGTGACCAGGCATTTCTGCCGATCTTGTTGACGGTCGTGTTTCTGGCAACCGCCGGAGCCGTCGAAGCGGGCCCTTGCAGGAGAACGACGAAAGCGGCCTTCGAGGCCTGCATGAGCGAGGCCCTGGACGAGTTCTGGGTAGGCCATGGCAAGTGCATGAACGAGCCGGCAGGCACGGATCGCACCGAGTGTGTTGCCGACAACGCCGAAGCCCTCGAGGAGTTCGAGGACGAGTGTCGTGAACAGCGCAGCGCTCGCCGCGACATCTGCGAGGAGCTCGGCGAGGGGATCCACGACCCCGACTTCTCGCCGGCCAACTTCGTCGATCCCGACGACATCGGCGGCAGCGTCGCGCCGAACCCGTGGCTGCCCCTGATCCCGGGGCGGGTCATGGTCTACCAGGGCCCGGAGGAACGGATTCGCGTCAAGGTCACCCACAAGATCAAGGTCATCGACGGCGTCCCGTGTCGAGTGGTGCGAGACGTCGTCAAGTCCGAGGGCGACCTGGTCGAAGACACATTGGACTGGCTGGCGCAGGACCTCGACGGCAACGTCTGGTACTGCGGTGAGATCACCGCCGAGTACGAGGACGACTTCCCGGTCGACACCGACGGATCGTTCGAGGCCGGCGTCGACGGCGCCCGGGCCGGCTTGCTCATGCTGGCGGCACCGATGGTCGGCGACACCTACCGCCAGGAGTTCGACCTCGCCAACGCCGAGGATGTGGCCACGGTCGTCGATCTCGCTGGATCGGCGAGCGCGCCGGCGGCCTCGTGCGCGGGGGATTGCCTGGTCACCCGCGAGTTCACCCCGCTGGACCCGGGGGTGGAGGAGGACAAGTACTACAAGGCCGGGGTCGGCAACATCCTGATCGTCGATCTGGAATCGGGCGAGGAAACGAAGCTCGTGAAGATCATCGACGGTCCCTAGGAGGCTCGAAGCGGCGGGGGTCCGGCGTGGAGAGCCGAGAGGCTGCTCGCGCAGGGACCCTGCCCGTCGGGCGACCCTCCGTTCCGCCGCGGGCGACACCGGCCGAGTGCCGGCGGGCCGGTCGTCAGACCAGCGCGCCGCCGCAGCTCGAGCCGGCGCCGGCGGTGCAGCCGAAGCAGTGCTCGGCGGTGGCGATGAGGCGATTCTCGAGTTCGGCGAGGTCGACTTCCCAGAGGCGGGTCCGCTCGCGACCCGGGACCGGCAGGCCGAGGGCGTAGTTGAAGTCGCAGTCGTACAGGCGACCCTGGCTGTCGACGTGGATCTGGTGGCGGCACATCAGGCCGTCGACGGTGTCGGGATTGTGGGCGTCGTGAAGGGTGACCAGGTAGTCCTCGAGCGCGCCGCGGCGCTCGAGGTCGTCGCGCCAGCGCGCGATCGGCATGTTGGTGATCGTCCACAACTCGTCGAAGACGAGGCCGAAGCGCTCGCCGAGCTCGCGTCGGTAGTCCTCGCTCAGCGGCCCTTCGGGCGGTGGCAGGAACGGGCCGGTGGGGTTGTAGACCAGGTTGAGGCGCAGGCGTGGGTCGCGGCCGTAGCCGACTTCGTTGAGGCGCAGGAGCCCCTCGATCGAGGCGTCCCAGGAACCGCGCCCGCGCTGCTCGACGACGTTGCCCTCGGAGTAGCAGGGCAGCGACGCGACGACCTCGACCTCGTGCTCGGCGAGGAAGCCTGGAATCCACGAGCCGTCGAGACCGGTGCGCGGGTCGCGCCAGGTGACGATCGTCGGGTTGCAGCGATCCATCACCTTCCGGCCGAGTCGGCGCGCGCCCTCGACCAGACGGCGAAAACTCGGGTTGAGCTCGGGGCTGCCGCCGGTCAGGTCGACCGTCTCGACCCCCGGGTGGCGAGCCAGCCAGTCGAGCAGCCGCTCGGCGGTCTCGGCGCTCATGTTCTCGTCGGCGCCGTCGCGCTTGGGCCCCGACTCGACATGGCAGTGGCGGCAGGCCAGATTGCACAGCAGGCCGACATTGATCTGCAGCGTGCGGATCGTCGGCGCCGCGCGCAACGGCTCACCGAGCCTCTCCTCGAAGGTCGAGCTGTGGTCGATGACGGGGACGGCGTTCTCGGAGCTCATCGTTTCGACTACGCAGCGGCCGCCGCGTCTGGCTTCACCGGGCTCGAAGGCCGGTCAGAGGACGACGAGGTGCTCGGGGGTGGCGTCGCGCACAGCGTTCAGCGGAACGGAGCGATCGAACGTGACGAACCGGCCGCCGCGCGCCACCGCCAGGGCCAGCAGATAGGCGTCGGTCACCTGGCGGGGACCGTGCAGCCGGGTCCGGTCGAAGATGTCTTCGTCGAGCACACTGAGGTCGCAAGACCAGAACTCATGGTGGCGGGTTGCCGTCGCCCGTCCCAGTCGTTCCGCCCCCGCAGTCGGCGAGATCGCGCCCGGGTATCGGGGTTGGGAGATGACGCGCACGAAGCCGTTCTGGGTCAGGGGGCACGAGGCCCAGCCTGTGACGATCTCCTGCGTCAACCAGGCGCGCGCCGAGGCGTGCTCGATGTGGTCGCGATCGAGCAGCGCCAGCAGGACGTTGACGTCGAGCAGCGCCCGACTCATTCCGGCTCCTCGTCGAGGATCCGATCGATCAACTCGTTCGAAACGACTTCACCGCGCGACGGCAGCGGCTCGAAGCCGTAGAAGCTCTCCGGTTCGGTGACCTCGCTGCCCTGGCGGTTGAGACCTCGGCGTGCGACCTCCGACAGCACCGCCCCGGCAGTTCGCTTCTCGCGCCGGGCCTTCTCCTTGACCGCCAGCAGGACGTCCTCGTCGATATCCAGGGTGGTGCGCATGCATCAGATGATATAGCACTCGATGGCCGCGCATTCGGCCGATTCCGTGGACTTCGCTGGGAGATGCCGCAGGCTCCCGATCGGGGTCGTGCCGGGTAGCTGGGCCCGACGAAAGCGTCAGTGCCGGACGCCTCGACCGCCGCTCACCTCGGACTCAGCGATCACCGAGCGCCGCGAGGCGAGCTTCGATCTCGGCGTTGACTCGCGTCTGGCTGTCGCGGGTGATCGGGAAGTTCCACAGCAGGAGCGAGCCCGAGGCCATCAGGACGGCGGGCAGGACCCCATACAGCAGCATCACGCGGGCCTGGACGGCAGGCGCGATCCAGGCCGCCGACGGATCGTAGCCGAGCGCCGCGGGTAGAGCGGTCGCCGCCAGGACACCGAGCGCCAGGGCGAGTTTGGTGGCCATGCCCCAGACCGCGAAGAACAGCCCTGAACGCTGCTCGCCGGTGGCCAGGGTGTCGACGTCGATGACGTCGGCGGCGATCGAGTTGGCGAGGAACAGGATGGAGGCGAAGCTCGAGCCGCGGATCGGGATCAGGATCAGGAGCGTCAGGGTGTCGCCGGTGCGCAGCAGGCTCAGCGGCAGGCTGAGAGCGGCGATCCACAGGGCCGCGGCGACCAGCGCCCGGTGCTTGCCGATGCGCTTCGAGATCGCCAACCACAGCGGGACCCCTGCCAGCGTCGCGAGGTTCTCGAGCAGCAGCATCCAGGCGAAGCTGTCCTCGCCGCCGAGGATGTCGGCGAGCACTAGCCGATGGAGGGTGCCCTGCATGGCGATGCCGCCGACGAACAGCACCACACAACCGACCATGCGGCCGAAGGCCGGATTCCTGGCCACCAGGGCGACGCCCTCCCAGACCTTTCGCCGGCTGGGCTCGAAGTCGCGCGGCCGTCCCTCGGGAACCAGCAGGAGGGCGAGTGCGACCAGCACCGGCAAGGCGATGACCACAGCCGTCGCCACGCCCCGCAACTGGCCGGCATCCTCGACCAGGCCTCGTTCGGCGAAAACGGCGAGGAAGGCGAGCATCGCGACCTGGCCGGTCGTCGACATGGCTTCGCGCCAGCCCGCGATGCGCGAGCGCTCGTCGTAGTCGATCGACAGTTCCGCGCCCCAGGCTTTGTGCGGCAGGTCCATCATGGTGTAGCCGAGGTAGAGAACGCTCGACCAGACGAGCAGGTAGAGCGCATCGACCTGGCCCGTCGGCACGAAGATCATCCACAGGGCGACTCCGAAGAGCGGCGTTCCCATCAGGATCCACGGCTTGCGACGGCCCCAGCGTGTCGACCAGCGATCGCTGAAGGTCCCGATCAGGGGATCGGTCACGACGTCGAGCAGGCGCGAGGCGGCGATGGCGACGCCGACGGCGAAGAGCGGAACGCCGAGCTCATCGGCGTAGAACGCCGGCACGAAGAGCACCATCGGCAACAGCGCGACCGAGGTCACGAGCGACGGCAGTGAATACGCCAGCAGACGGGCGTGGCTGATCGCCCGGTGCACGGCGGGGCGCGGGGAGGTCGCGTGGTTCGTTAGGCCCATGCTCAATCGGGTTCGCCGGATTCGAGACCGGGAGGGGGTTGGCTGAGGAGGAGATCGAGGTGCCGTCGGAGGGCGTCCGGCCGGTTCTCGAGGAAGGTCCGGAGGATCTTGAGATAGCGGGTCCTGCCGAAGCCGAAGTCCTCCGCGAGCCCCGAATAGTGCTCGATCCGACCCTCGACGAAGTCGGGAGTGATCCGATGATCCAGGACCTCGTGGGCGACTTCGGCGTAGCGTCGGCGGAATTCGTCGCTGGTCGTCAACAGGTTGGCCAGGATCCGCAACGTCAGGCTGCGGTGGTTCAGCCGGTTCCTCTGCACAGAGTGGATCATGTCGACGTCCCATTCCTCGCGCAGGGGTCGGATGCCGCGGAAACTATGGTCCATGTCCCAGTTGAACCACTGCCACCGGTCCCCCTCTCGTCTCACCATGGTGGCTTGATCGTTGTCGGCCGTCAGGCAGAAGATGATCGCCAGATGCCAGCGGATGAGGCTGTCGAGATCGATCTCGGCCTCCCACTTCGAAAGCGGAAGGGTCTGCGGCCGTCCTCGGGCGTCGGGTTCGGTCCAGTTCCAGAGCCGGCGGTCGGCGTCGGGGTCGATCTTCTCGTTGGCGATCTCCCAGGGGCCAGGCCCCAGAACGCGCTCGAGGAGCGCTTCGTCGATCCGTTGGGCCAGGAAGTAGACGCCCTCGTCCTGTCCGTTGAGGCGGAAGGAGACGATGCGGCCGTCGGGCACCGAAGCTCCGATCTGCCGGGCGACGTCCCAGCCGAGTGAGGTCGAGAAGGCGGAGATGATCGTTCCGCCCTCACTCCAGAGGATGTCGCGCTTCAGGACCCACTGCCGCACCTCCGTCCCCTCTGGCAGTCCGATGACTTCGCCGGGTCCGTACGGCGCACCGTAGACCTCCCGGGTGGTGAAGCGATAGTTCTTTGGATTGAAGATTCGCGAGTAGTTGCCGTGGATGCGGACGCCGACTCCGGATCCGAAGATGGGTTGCCCGGCTTCGAAGAAGGTCACGAAGCCGGGTTCCTCCCACTCCCGACCGCGACGCATCGGAGAAGCGTGCAGGCGGGCCAGACGGCAGTACTCGGTGGCGAGGGAAACGACCAGGACCTCCGACTCTGCGACGGGGTCGACCAGCACGGTCGAGGGCAGGGCCTCGAGCCTGGCCGGACCCGATCCGTAGAGAGCCGGACCGCAGTCTTCCCGGTCTTCGTCGAGGCCCTGGCCGGGAAAGCTGGGAATGCGCCAGTCGGCGTCGCCCGGGGCGGTCAGGTGAAGCGAGTTCGTACGCGTCAGCTGTTCGATCGTCCTGGGCGAGCCGAAGCTGGGCGCCGAGGCCGTCGCGCGCTCCGGCATGCGAACCTCGCACCCCAGCAGCAGGCACGCCGCCAACGCTGCCAGGGCGACCTCCGTGGGGCGACGCCCGGAGGTCATGATCGGGCGTCGGAGCAGAGGAAGTCGGCCTGCTTCTGCGGCCCCACAGAACTTCGCCCACGTCCCAGCGCCGCGGTCTCCGTGGAGTCGTGCGGAGTGGGGTCCATGGGATCCGGGCCGCGGGTCGAGGCACAGGGGGCGAGCGGGCCCTACGGCAGCTCGATCCGCTTCTCGAAGGTCTCGCCGGGTTCGATCGTCATCTCGAACGAATCCTTGTGGCCCTTGTGCTTGCCCAGGGTGGTGAACTCGACGCTGTAGTCGCCGGGCGTCAGGATGAACTCGCGCGGGTTGGAACCGGCGGTCGTGTAGGTTCGCGAACCGGTCACGCGCTTGCCGGTCGAGCGGTCGGCGATATTGACCACCGCGTCCACCAGCTCGTCGCCCATGCTCACGCCGATCATGGCGACGCCCGAGGCGAACGGGTGGACGACTTCGTTCACCTCGCCGGCCAGCACCTCGATGTCCGTCACCTCGGCCGTCGTCGTGGTTCCCTTCACCACCAGTGCCTGGACGGTCGCGCGATAGACGCCGGGAGGGACCTGCATGTCCCGCGACTTGCCGTAGGTACGGGTCTGGGCGACGACGTCGTCCCCCGCGAGGATCTTGACCATCGAATCCCAGCCTTCGCCGTTGTTCGTCGTGCTGAACCGAATCGTGCCGGCATCGAAGTTCACCTCGTGCTCGCTCAGCTCTTCCTCGGTGACCTCGATGCCCCGGATCCATGTCGGCTGCAGGTCGGTGTTCTCGAGCGCGCTCACCTTGAGGTCGTAGTTGCCGACAGGCAGATGGAATTCAGCGCTCTCGTGGTAACTCCGTGCCGCCGCCACGGCCTCGTCCTCGCCGGCGGGAAACGCCTGCACGTAGACATCGAGCGGTTCACCGTTCTTGGTCGCCTTCACGCTCGTGTTCCAGGCCGCTTCGACGGTCTGCGCCGTGGCCTGGTCGAGCCCGGCGGCCAGTTCATCGGCGTTGGAGGCGTCGAAGTAGCTGCCGCCCGAGGCTTCCGCCGCACATCGCAGCGGCTCGGTCTCGCCCGGCTTCAGGCCGAATCCGACGATGTGCATCACGAACTCGACGCCGCTGGCCCGCGCAGCGCGTACCACCTCGCACAGGTTGCCGCCGCACGACTCGACGCCGTCGGTCAACAAGATGACCGTCGCTCGCTCACCGTCGCGATCGAGTTGTTCGATCACCTGGGTGGCCGACCAGGCCAGCGGTGTCTTGCCGAGCGGCCGGATCGCTTGCAGGGCGGGAGACACTGCGCCCGGGTCGGCTTTCGTCAGCAGGGTCTCGACGTCCTGGCAGTCCCCTTCGTTGCGGTGCCCGTAGGCCACCAGTCCCACGGGTTGCGTCGCCTCGAGGTCGGCGACGGTGGTGGCCATCACTTCGCGGGCGATCTCGACCTTCGACTTGCCCTGGATCTGGCCCCACATCGATCCGCTGGAGTCGTAGATGAAGACGATGGGCGAGCCCTCTTCGGCCGCGGCCGGCAGAAGGGGTGAGCAGAGAACGAGCGCTGACAGGAGCGCGAGCAACCGTCGATTCATGACCTTCCTCCCTTGTAACAGTCCCGATGTTAGCCGGGATCGACGCCCGGTGGCCACGCCGGGGCCGATGTCGGCGCGGGCAAGGGTGCAGCGGGAGCGGCGGCGAGGGGGGCGATCGACGCTGCTCTTGCAGGCACGATCCGTGGGTTGCTCGTGCTCGTTGGCCGATGGCCCCTGCCCCGGGCGCCAGATCGCTGTAGTCGTAGCCGTTGTACTCGTTCCTGCCCGACTCGAGGAATCGCAGCGCGGCCGCCCCGAGCGCAGGCGACTGGATCAGGACGACCGTGAGGGCCGCGACCAACGCCCGTTTCCGGCCGCCGGCGACGCGCGTCGAGGCCAGGAGGCCCGCCGTCGGCGCGACGAGCAGCAGGGCGCCGCTCCACACCGGGAGATCGGCGTAGAAGGCGCCGCTCAGGACGAAGACCGACAGGCTCGACACGAGAATCGGGGGTAGGGAAACGAAGGCCGAGCGGTCTTTCCCGGCTCCCGTTGCCCAGACGGTGACAGCGAGCACCGCGCACACCGCGGACAACTGGGCCATCAGTGCGGTGCTCGACATCGCGAGCGCCAGGGCGAGGCCCGAGAAGCCGAGCCCCCAGGCGAGGACCTGGGCGAGAGCCGAGGTGGTGGTGCGCAGGACATTTCCCGCAGCGAGGAGCGTGCCGATGAGGAGAGCGATTGCCGTCACCCAGAGGCCGGCCTCGAGTCCCTGCCATTGGTAGCGGATCATCGAGCGCAGCGAGACCCAGAGGATGGAGACGAGGCAAACCAGGCTCGCCAGGGGCACGAGCCGAGAGGCGAGGGCAGGCACCGTGCCGACGACCGGCTCAGGGCGCGCGCTGAGAGAACTCAGGAGCACCGAGGCGGCCGTCGCCGCCACGACCACCAGCACGACGCCCTGGGCGGTTGTCACCGGCGGCCAGACCGGAGCACCGACGATCGCCCCATGCGCGGCCAGGTAGCCGCCGGCCCAGGCGATCGGGACTCCCCACCTCTCACCTCCGGGAAGGCCTCGTGCTGCGAAGACCGCCACCGAGCCGACGACGGCCGGCAGCACGACCGTCACCAGGACCAGGCCGGCGAGGAGCCCGAAACCGGAGTCGCCCATCGCCGACGCCTCTAACGGGCGACGGCCTGGATCGCTATGCGAATCTCGATGTCATCGCTGATCGGCCCCACCATGAACGACATGCCGAAGTCGCTCCGCTGGATCGTGAAGCTGCCGTCGAAGCCGATCAGGCCGGCGCCGGATCGTGGGTCCTTGCCCGATCCGACCCGTTCGACGGGCACGATCACTTCCTTCGTGACCCCGTGCAGGCTGAGGTCCCCCACGACGTTGAAGACGCCGGCTTCGCCGGCCTCGACCCGCTTGCTCTCGAAGGTCATCACCGGGATCTCGGCGCTGTTGAGGAAGTCGGGGCTGCGCAGGTGGTTGTCTCGACGTTCGTTGCCAGAGTCGACGCTGGCGGTCTTCACCGTCAGCGAGATGCTGCCGGCGGTGAGGTCGTCGCCGGGCAGTTCGATCGAGCCGGTGATGTCGCGAAAGGCACCGTAGACGTAGACGATGTCCATGCGCTTGGCGCGGAAGTTGAGCGTCGAGTGGGCGGTGTCGATCTCATAGGTCGCGGCGCTGAGAACGCCGGTCGAGAAGGTGACGCCGAGGGCGAGGATCAGGGCAAGGCGGAGTCGGTGCATGGGGTGGACCTCCCGTTGAGGATCAGGATGGGGTGTCGGTGTTCGGACGTCAATAGTAGTCCCTGTCGCCGCCCGCACCTAAGCTAGGTCTCGCTGCAGCCATGGCTCCCGTGAGGAGTTCAAGCGAGAACGGCTCCGGAGGCGAACCGATTCAGGGCGAGGAGACTCGAGCAGGTTCGCCGGTCCAGTGCGCTGGCCTGGGGCCAGACCCACCTCGGCCTAGACCCGGTCGTTCCCCCGCTACTTGTCGAGGCTCTGGAACTTCGAGATCGCCTTGGCGCTCAGGTGTTTCGGGTTCGTCGTGCCGCCGGCGAGGGCGACCTGAACGGCGATGTCGCGGGCGTTCAGCGCGCGCTCAGTGGTACCCGACGGGAACTGGCACTTGCCGTGGAAGTACGTGGTCGTGATCTCCGATGTCGTGCTCGACGTGCGCTTCTCGTCGTCGTCCTTCTTCTTCCCCCCTCCCCCCCTCCTCCCCACCCCCCCCCCCCCCCCCCACCCCAACCAACCCCCACCAACCACTTCTCGGTCCCGGACGTGTACGAGGTTCTATTCTCCCCCCCTCGCCGACCTCCCCTCGTCTCCCCCCCCCCCCCTCTCGTCCGGCCTCGCCCCCCCCCCCCCCCCCCCCCCCCCCCCCCCCCCCCCCCCCCCCCCCCCTTCCCCCTGGCTCCCCCCCCCCCCCCCCCCCCCCCCCCCCCCCCCCCCCCCCCCCCCCCCCCCCCCCCCCCCCCCCCCCCCCCCGCGCGTCTGCCTCGGGCGCCCCTCGGCACGCACCCCCCCCCCGCCGGGGTCGGCCGTCCGGGGTCTCGGCGCGGCGGTGGCGCGCCGGGCCGCATCATGACCGAACTTACGGGCAGCGCGTTGGTCTCCGTGATCTCGCAGTCTGCGGCGACGGCCTCGCCGTCCAGTCGCATGGCGAGGCTTTGTGGCGGATGGTTGACGCTCTCGATCAGCACCACGTCGTCAGCCTCCAGCGCGATCTCGATCAGCGGGAACGTTCGAACGGTCACGTAGCGGCTGCGCGCCATCGAATGGCCCGCTTCGGCGAACAGGTCTTCCTGAGCTACGAGTCCGGCCGGCACGAAGGTGAAGCCGGTCAGCGAGAGGACGATGATGCTTGCTTTCATGGCTGCTGCCTCAGGTCGGGTTGTCGAAGAGGGTAGGAACGTTAGCATGGGTGCGAGCTCCAGCCTTCGGCGGGCGCGAGCGATATCTCGCCGGAAGACCTGGAGCGCTATGTCTCGCTGGTCGAGACCGGTGAGGTCGAGATTCGCCAGGGGCCGGTGTGGGCGTTCGAGCAACTGCAGGAGGCACACCGGGCGATGGGCGAGAACCGGGCCAACGGCAAGATGGTGGTCTTCGTCTGGGTCCGGTTGTCTTCCTGGGAGTCCACGGGCTGTGGGTGGACGGCTATAGTTGCCGGACACTCTCGATCTTCGGAGCCGTCGAATGTCTCAGTCGGTGTTGCAGCCTCGCGCCGGGATCGGTCCCTCGGCCGAGGCGTCCGCTGTCCGATCGTCTCTGCGGGCCCTGGCGCTCGGCCTCGCGCTGGTTGCGTTCTCACCTCGGGCTTTCGGACAGCCGCCGCCCTCTGACCCGCCGGCGCAGGACCATGCCGAGTCCGTGATGCTGGTGGGCATTTCGCCCGACGGCTCGGTGGAGCTCTCCGTCCGGCTCGCTCGATTCCCGGGGCGGGAAGAGGGGAGTCTCTGGGTCTCCGTCGCGGCCGGGGGTCGGGTGCTCGCGAGCAACGACGACGGGCTCGAACTCCCCGACGCGGGTGCGACGCCGGTTCACGATGCGCAGGTGCAGTTCGAGGTCGCCGGTGCGGCGGGCGCCCGCTTCTCTTCGGAGAACCGACAGGGCGCCTCGATGCGCGGGACACTCGTCGGGTGGGCGAAGACTCACGAAGCGCTCCATCCTGAGCCGGGCGTCGGCACGCTGCCGGTGACCTTCGAAGCGACGTTCGAGGCCTCGCACGAGGGGATTCGGGTGCGACCGGGTCGACTCGAAGTCTTCGGTCGCGTTCGCGCCCAGATCACGACGCCCGATGGCACGTTCGACCTCGATGTGCCCGGGAAGTGGCACGAGCAGACCGGTTCGCGGCCGCGCTTCGCGGGGACCTTCACGTACCTCGCCGCCCAGAACGAGACCACCGCCCTGCTTGCACGTGGGCGCGGACCGCAGGACTGGGGCTACCTCAAGGAGGGCGACGACGTCACTCTCGTGCGCACCTTCGAGATCGACCCGCTGGGCAGCGACGTGCGACACTTTCGACTGGTTCTCGAAGACGGGCGTGAGGTCGAGGGGCGGGCGACCGTCCTGCGGCAGGGATCGGTGGCGATCGAGGGGCAGCGTCGCCCCGGCGCCACGGTCGTGGTCGAGTCGGAGGTCGGCCGTCTCGTGGGCCATTTGAACGACTGGGATCCGGAACCCCTTGGGAGAGAACGATGACCCTACGACGCCTCTTGCAGATCACTCTCGGAGCGCTCCTGTTTGTCGGGACCGTCAACGCGCAACCGGCAGCCCTGGTGGAGGGCAGCCTCGAATCGGATCTGGTCCCCGGCCCGGTTCTCTACTATGCCCTCCTGCCACCGGGCTATGACTCTCTCGGGGCGGACGTTCCCCTCGTCCTCAACCTCCACGGTGGCGGCGGCAGTCGCGACGTCCTCCAACGCCAGCGTCCGCGACTGGAGGGGCTGTGGTCCGACGGCCTGCTGCCGCCGATGGTGATCGTCACCCCGAGCGTCACTCCACGCTCCTTCTACATGGACTACGAGGACGGCTCGCAGCAGTGGGAGTCGTTCCTGGTCGGTCCGTTCCTCGATCACCTCCGAGAGCGATTCCACGTGCGCTCGGACCGTCGAGGGACGCTGCTCACCGGCATCTCGATGGGAGGCATGGGCTCCCTGCGGCTGGCCTTCAAGCACCTCGAGATCTTCGGCGCCGTCGCCGCCATGGAACCGGGGATTTCACCGATCGAAGACTGGAGCGACATGAGGCCGAAGCACCGCTTCTGGCGCGCCGACGCGCTGATGGAGGAGATCTACGGTCAGCCGGTCGATCGCGACTTCTGGAACGCCAACAATCCGGCGACGCTCGCCCGGCATCGGAGTGGAGAGATCCGCGATTCGGGCCTCAAGATCTTCCTCGAGGCCGGTGACGCCGACCTGTTCTGGCTCTACGAAGGCGCCGAGTTCCTGCACCAGGTGCTCTGGCAGGAGAAGATCCGTCACGAGTACCGCCTCTACTACGACGCCGACCATGTCGGCCGCAGCCTCGGTCCGCGGACCGATGCCGCCTTCTTCTTCCTCGCCGGCACGCTCGAAGACCCGCAGGTCGATCCGGCCGTTCAAGCCGCCCGCCGACGCATCGATCCGCTCAAGGCGGACGTGAGTGAGGCTGACCACTACGGAGTGGACCAGGATCTCGTCAAGGCACAAGAGCCTCCCCCGAGGTGAGGCCCTCCTCTCGAGGCTCTCTCCCTGACGCCCCCTGAGGCCCTGCTCCAGCTCAGTCTGGGGTCGTTCCGACTCGATGTGGTGCCGGGCCGGTGAGTTGCCGCCCGCCCCGCGTGGTACGTTCCAACGGTGCACTTCACCTGAGTGGCAAGGGCTGACTCGCAGCGGCTGAGCTGTCGACAGGATGAAGAGCACGAAGGACATCGAGGAGACGGGAGGCCCCATGCATCGACGCGGCTTTCTCAAGACGGTGGCGCTGGGTCTCGGCGCCGGTTCGGTGGCGTGCAGCCCCGAGCCAGCCGAGCCGCCCGAAGCCGACACGTCCACCGGACCCCTGGCTCCGGCAGACTGGGCCGGCCTGCGACGATTGTTCGAACTGCGCCAGGACCAGATCCAGTTCGCGACGTTCCTCCTGGCGTCGCATCCGGCGCCGGTGCGCGACGCCATCGACCGCCATCGCCGGGAGCTCGACTACGACCCGGTCGCCACCGTCAACGGGGCGTGGGGTAGGGCCGACGGCCGGATTCGAGCGGAAGCGGCGAAGTACCTCGGCGGGCGAGCAGACCAGATCGCCCTGACGGACAGCACCACCATGGGTCTGGCGATGGTCTACAGCGGCCTGGCGCTGAACCCCGGCGACGAGATCCTGCACACCACCCACGACCACTATTCGACGATGACCGCGATCGCCCATCGCGCCGCTCGCACCGGAGCCGGGGTCCGGCAGGTGGCGCTCTACGACGAACCCGCGAAGGTGTCGGTCGATGACTGCGTCATGCGCATGAAGGAGGCGGTCACCCCTGCCACCCGAGTCGTGGCCGTCACGTGGGTCCACTCCTCGACCGGCGTGAAGCTCCCGATCCGCGCGCTGGCGGATCTGATCAGCGAGATCAACCAGGGGCGCCCCGAGGAAGAGCACGTCCTGCTCTGCGTCGATGGAGTGCACGCGCTGGGTGTCGAGAACTTCGACGTCACCGATCTGGGTTGTGACTTTTTCATCGCGGGGACTCACAAGTGGCTGTTCGGTCCGCGCGGTACCGGACTGATCTGGGGAAACGACCGGGCGTGGGAGCGCTGCGAGCCCGTCATTCCGAGCTTCGGGCGTGCCGGCGGCGTGTGGCAGGGTCGCCGCAGTCTCGAAGACGTTCCGGTGGGTGAATACATGACCCCCGGGGGCTTCCATTCTTTCGAGCACCGTTGGGCGCTGCCCGAGGCCTTTGCCCTGCATCTGCAACTCGGCAAGGCCAACGTCGAGGCGCGCATCCACGAGCTGAACAGCCTGGCGAAGGAGGGACTGGCACGGTTGCCCGGGATCATCCTGCGTACCCCCATGTCGCCGGCGTTGTCGTCGGGGATGATCTGTTTCGACGTGCGTGGCTTGAACGTGCGCCAGGTCGTCAAGCGGATGTTGAGCGCTGGAGTGGTGATCAGCCGCACGCCCTACCGGCGCAGCTTCGCGCGTCTGGCTCCGTCCCTCCTCAATGACGAGAACGAGGTCGCCATGGCGCTGGAACGGATCTCCCAGCTCAGGAGGTCGTGACGGAGTGAGGGTGTCTCACTCCGCCAACTCGCAGAGTTGGACGGCAGTACAACCGGTTCGTGGCCTGACCGGCCTCCGGCTCAGACCAGCTCTGCGTCGGCGATGATCTCGACCAGGGAGAAGCCCTCATGGGCAAGCGCCGTGGACGGTGCGTCGTCTAGTTGCGCCCGGTCATCGACACGAATACCCAGTCCACCGCACAGCGTGGTGTACTGCGCGAAGTCCGGATTGTGCAGCGAGGTCTGCCAGACGTCCCTTCGAAGCGCGTCATGCAGACGGTCACGTGCTCGCAGGTCACGGGCTTGACCCGGCCGTCGGGCAACTCGTCCAGGTCCAATGCCTTGCGCCAGGTGCGCTTGATGTCGCTCATGGGTGCGTCACTCGTCAGCCCTCGAATCCGGGCGGTCTCTGGTAGCCGCCGATCTCCCGCGCCAGCAGGCGCGCGAACTCGATCGTGGTCCGGTCTTCGAAGGCCGGGCCGATCGCCTGGAGCCCGATGGGCAGGCCTTGCGCCGACAGCCCGGTGGGGAAGACGGTGCCCGGCAGGTAGGCGAGGGTGGCCAACGCGGCCCAGAACAGTTGGCCGAAGTAGGGACGCTGTTCGCCGTTGATGGGCAGCGTGCGCGTGTCCATCTCGCCGTGGTCGTGGAGGAATGCCGTGGTGGAGCTGATCGGGCAGAGCACCACGTCCCAGTCCTGGAAGAAGCGCTGCCAGGCGACGCGGTAGCCGGTGCGCATGCCGTCGAGGCCGGCCCACGCTGAATGCGGCAGAGCGTTCTCGGGGTTCGTCACGGCGTCGAGTAGCGTCTGGTAGGTCGAGAAGGACTGCGCGGGATCGAACTCTGGGCGCGCGGTGTCCGACACCGTGGCGCCCTGGCGGGCGAGCAGGTCGGCGACCTCGCCGATGCGGTCGCTGATCGTGGCATCGACGGGGGCGATGGCCTCGTCGGGCCATACGGCCACCCGCAGATCGCCGAGTGCGGTCCGGCGGGGTGGCGGCAATTCCAGACTCCAGCCGGGCGACGTGAGCAGGTCGGGCCCAGCGACGATGTCGAGGGCGAGGGCCAGGTCCTCTGCGCTGCGGGCGAGCGGGCCGACGACGGCGAGATCGGGATCGAGAGGCATGCGCGGTATGCCGGGCGGCGTGTGCCCACGCACTGGAACCACGCTCAGGGTGGGCTTGTGGCCGTACACACCACAGTAGTGGGCGGGGTTGCGGATGGAGCCGCCGATGTCCGAGCCGCTGTCGAGTCCGGTGAGGCCGGCGGCGAGTGCGGCCGCGCTGCCCCCCGAGGAGCCTCCGGGCGTACGAGTGACGTCCCATGGATTGTTGGTCTGGCCGTAGACCGGGTTGTAGCTCTGGAAGTCGCCGAGCGCCACGGGGACGTTGGTCTTGCCGAGGAAGTGGGCGCCCGCGGCCTTGAAGCGCTGCACGACGACCGCGTCTTCGGCAGCCTTGCTGTCGGCGGCGGTGGGGAAGCCCCAGGTGGTCGGCAGGCCGGCGATGTCGTACGACTCCTTGATGGTCATGGGCAGACCGTGGAGCGGCCCGAGAACTTCGCCGCGCGCCATCGCCTCGTCGGCCTGCGCGGCGGCCGCCAGGGCGCGCTCGAAGTCGCGCACCGGAATGGCATTGAGCCGTTCGTCGTAGCGCTCGATTCGTTCGATGAAAAAGCGCGTCAGCTCGACCGAGCCGACCTGCCCGGTTCGCAGTTGAGCCGCCAGCTCGATCGCCGTAGCGAACGCGAGGTCGTCGACCGGCTCGACGGCGGCCGCGGCCATCGGGACGCGACCGGGTAGGGCCGCCGCGCCGGACAGGGCAGCCGTGGTCCACAGGAAGCGTCTGCGCGTCGTCTTCGTCATCATCAACCTCCGCTTGAAGTGAGCGCCAGTCTAACGCCCGGATTTGTGCCGGGACGGGATCGGCACCTGGCGCTCCAGAGCGCGCTGGCGCTGTAGAGTCGCGCCTACGTCATGACACGAGTGCTCAGAATCACCGCGACGGTGTTGCTGCTCACGCCGGCCGCCGACTCGTGGGCTGCCGGCGAGCGTGCTTCCGAGGCCGGTTCCGAGCCCGAGTCGATCGTCGTCCTCGTTCCGGGCATCACCGGGTCCAAGCTGCGCGATGTCGGGAGCGGGGAGACGATCTGGGGGGAGGGGCGCAACCTGCTGCGGCCTCTCGACGGCGGCTACTCGCTGGTTCGCCCACTCGGCGAGGTGCCGTCGCGGCCTTCCGCGGAAGCCTTCGACCTGATCGAGCGACTACGGGTGTTCGGGGTCGCCCGCAAGCAGGTGTACGGCCCGATTCTCGAACTGGTGGAAGAGAACGGCTATCAGATCGGCAGTTTCGAGAATCCCCGTCCGGGTGACGATTTCTTCCCCTTCCCCTGGGACTGGCGTCAGGATCTCCTCCTCGCGATTCGCGACCTGACTCGCTCTCTCGAGAATCTCCGCAGCTCTCGAGGCACCGACCCTCTGAGGGTCGCGTTGATCTGCCAGAGCAGCGGCGGGCAGATCTGTCGCTACCTCGCGAAGTACGGCGGCGTCGGCCTCGACGAGGCCGAGGCGAATCCAGGGAGTCTTCCCGCCGGCATCGAAGTGACGAAGGTGATCCTGGTCGGCACGGCCAACGGCGGCAGTCTGCGCAGTTTCCGGGAGCTCCTGCGAGGGCGCAAGTACATCGCCGTGGTCGGGCGTCGCCTCGAGCCGGAGACCCTCTTCACCTTCCCCTCGCTCTTCCAGGACCTGCCGAGCTACCGCAGCGGCCTCTTCCTCGATCCTGGCGGCCAGCCGCTCGACGTCGACCTCTTCCATGCCGACAACTGGGAGACCTACGGCTGGTCGATCTTCGATCCCCAGGCGCAACGTCGGCTGGCCAAGGCTGAGCGGACAGACCTCTTCGGGGACCGGGAGGCCCGCCTCGAATATCTCCGCAGCGTGCTCGACTCCGCGCAACGGTTCCAGGCCCTGCTCGCGAAGGACTCTCCCGGCTTCACGCATCCGCAGTACTTCTCGATCCAGAACTCCGAGCACTCGACCCCCGATCGAGCGGTTCTCGTGCCGCGCGCCGAGTCCTGGCAGGTCCTGTTCACCGGAGACGACGAGCTCGTGCACCATGCTTCGCTCGTACCCCGGGTCAGCGCTCTGGGCGACGGCCATGCGACCGTCGACAGCCAGGAGTACCTGTCGCCCCAGGAGAAGGCGGCGATGGCCGACGATCGGGTGTCGGTTGACGGTGGACACTTCGATCTCATCCTGAACGGGCAGGTCAAGGAACTGCTGATCGAGTACCTGCGATCACCGTGATGGTCTGCCATGGGTTCCGAGCGAGGAGCGCAGCGGACGGATAACCAGCCCGGGATCCCCACAGCCCAGGAACGGAATCGGGCCCAGCGCGGCCGCGTGGAGCTATCCGATCGGATAGGTGAGACAGGACGATCGGATAGAGCTCGAGAGGACCACGGAGCGGTGAATGCCCGAGAACAGGGCATTCGAGGGGTGGCACGTAGCTTGCGCTGAGGACCTGGTGTACGGGTGATCGGGACTCAACTCGACTCACCCCACCAGGAGCCAGTCATGATGAACCAACGATTTCTGCGAGTCCTTCTGTCGACTCTGCTGTCCTTCGCCTTCGTTGCCGGCGCGAATGCCGGCGATCGAATCTGCGGCGACGAGACGATCGCCAACCAGACGATCGACGAGAACGTCGCCGCGGTGGGTGCCTGCGTGCTTTCCGGCGTTGTCGTCAACGGAAATGTCGACGTAGAGCCCGGCGGATCCCTGGTCTTCGTCTCCACCCAGATCATTGGGCATGTGAAGAGCGATGGCGGTGTCAGGGTGTTCGGCGCCGGCCCTCCCTACTTTCCGGTTGGTGGCAATCTCATTACCGGTAACTACGAGATCAAGAACCTGACCGGTGCCGGCGGTGCGGGCGCCAGCGGTTTCGTGGGCGAGATGCGGATCGTCGGCAAGGTCGACTACGAAGGCAACCCCATGGGCACGCTCGCTGTCAACGGCGAGATCGGCGGTGGCTTCACGGCGACCGGCAACACCTATGGTGTCGTGCTCTCCGGCAGCTCGATCGGCGGCAACGTCAAGGTGGATGGCAACTCCGGTATCAACACCCACATCATCGCGAACGCCATCGGCGGCCATCTCAAGTGCAGCGACAACACACCAAACAGCTTCCTCTCGAGCTTCAATTCGGTCGAGGGGAAGGCAGACGGACAGTGTGAAGTGCTCTGATTTCGCGAGGGTCGAGACCTGGCACTCCCATGGAGGGGTACCCAGGTCCCGACGGCGTGTCAGGACGGCGCCCGGCCCATGGTGGCGGGCGCCTCGTCGAACCCAAGCCGACCCAGGTCCGGCACTGCAAGTGCGACCCTAGGTCGGCGCAGGTGCGCCGGCCTGCGTGTGCCTTGGAGGCCGCGTTCGGCATCTTGCGCTGGCTATCTCCCTCCTGAGTGAGCCACTTCGGTCAGCGTTCTCGCTGTTGCATATGAGAGGTCTTGTACCTGGGCCCCTCGGCACCTCGATCGACTCAATCCAACGCTCTCGAAGCCAGGAGATCCACGAATGAAGTCCAAGAACGACCTTCCCGCGACCATCGACGCCATCGACGCCTCGGAAAAGAACCCTGCCGCAACCTCGAGACGCCGTCTCTTGCAGGCCCTGGGCGTGGTGGGCGCCTCGGGCCTCATCTCGCTCGACTGGCAGCGCCCGGTGGTTTCCATCGGCGGGCTCAGCGCACACGCCCAGGGCTCATTGGAATGCGGGACCGCCGTGGTCGAGATCTTCATGACCAAGAGCGGCACCGGGTCGATCACGATCATCGAGTCGCGTTCCGACGGGACCTCGCCTCTGTCCGAGTTCTCGTTCTCCGACACTGTCTCGGCGTCGGCCAGCGGGACCGGCATCGGGGAGGCGGTCACCGTCCGGGCCGACGCAAGCTGGGCGGGTGGTGCCGACCTCACCTTCTCTGTGCAGGCCTCCTGCTGCGACGAGTTCTTCGGCAGCTTGTCCGGGACGACCGCCAACATCACGAGTGCCTTCGTGTTCGGAGCGATGGACTTCGGGGACGACGGAGCCTGCGGCGTCCAGACCGAGGCTGCCGTCGAAGGCGTGGGTCGCTTCGGCGGCAGCTGACGATCTGATATCGGTCGGCCGACGGGTCGCCGCCCGAATTCGGCGCGGCGCGGCGTCCCGGCGGTTGGCTGCGGGACCGCCAGAGTGGGGTGAGCGGGGGCCCCTTGGGGTTTCGTCCGTCCGCGGCTCGTGATCGCTTGTTGCGTGGGAGCCGTTCTCTACGTCGGCGCAGCTGGCATTGGAGGCACCAGGTGCCTCAGGCTGCGTGTCCGTCCACGCGCTCGGGATCGAGCCGCCATGTGCGCCAGCTCTCGAAGAGAGCGGCGGTAACGGCGAGCGCCACGGTCCCGATCCACATCACGATCGTGGTGGGCGGTGCGACGACCAGACTGGCGCTGAGACCGAGGAGACCTCCCCAGAACAGCACCCGTCCCAGAGTCCGATGACCTTTGTCCCAGGCAAGACGGCTCTGGATCGTCCAGGGGACGCACAGGCCCATCGCGCTGCCCGGTTTCAGCTTGCCGATTCCGGCGCCTTTGAGCGCGATGATGGCCCACATCAAGGCGAAGAGACCTCGGGGCACGAACGCCGGCGGAGCCCCCACTTGCGGCGCGAACCGATTGATGCCGATCGCCAGCGTTCCGAGCGTCAGCATCACCAGTACCGTCGTACGGGCCGCGAAGAGCCAACGCCCCGCGCCAGGATTCGGCGGCCGGGCGAGGAGCCGGCGGTGGCTCGAGACGAAGAGTCCGGTGCACATGATGAAGATCGGAATGCTGTCCGTGGCGCGGTCGAAGCCCATGTCGAGCCAGGTCTTGGCGAAGATGGCGAGTTGGAGCGCGATCAGCACCGCGCCCGCCCTGGTCAGAAAGTCCCCTTCGCTGTGTGTGTTCTCGCTCATACCGGGTCCGTCCTTGTCGTTGTGCGGCTCAGCGTTTCGCTGCTCCGCCTGGGTTTCGCCGCCTGCGTCATGGCGAGCAGGAAGCCGACGGCTTCCTCCGCCGCCGAGATGTTGAGGCGGTAGCGAACGGTGTTGCCGTTGCGCTCCGCCTCCACCAGGTCGGCGTCCTTCAAGGCCGTCAGGTGCCCGGTGACCGACGGCCACGCCATGTCGAACTCCGCTGCGATCTCACCCGACGTGAGCGGGCCCTTCTGCAGCATGGAGATGATGCGCTGCCGCGCGGGATGGCTCAGCGCCTTGAAGATCGAGTTCATAGGGAACATCCTCCATTGCCGTCTCCCCCCCCTTCTTCCTTGTTGGTGGGGCAGAAATCTGATTCTCTGGGCCATAGTTTACAAGTCGGAGGTGCCGGCGATTTTTTTTGGCATGAGAAGAGGCGTGAGAGGTGCGCGTGAGAGGTGCCGGACGCGTATTGGGGGACGCGTATTGGGGTGCGCGGCGATAGGTGCAGCGCGGCGCCGGCCTATCTCCCTGCGACCCAAGTCTTGGAGCGAGAAGCCGCTCGAGGGCGGTTTCTCGGCTAGAGCTCCACACCGAACTCCTTCGCGAAGCGATCTTCGCTCTCGAGGCTGCCGACCAGCACCAGCTCGGCGTCTTCGCGCAGCAGCTCGTCGGCGTTGGGGACGAACTTCTCGCCGTCGACAGAGCTGACGGCTACGATGTTGCAGCCGGAGCGCTCGCGGATGCCCGAGTCGGCCACTCGCTTTCCCACCAGCGAGGGCGGCACCGGGACCTTGAAGATGTCGAGTCCCTCCGTGACCATCAGGATCTTCGAGTGCAGCAGGAGATTCATCAAACTGCCCGCCCCAAGCGACGCGTGCGACAGGACGATATCGGCGCCGGCGCGATGCAGGGTCGCGGCGATGTGCTCCTCGGTCGCGCGGCTGATGATCTGGATGTCCGGGCGCAGTTTGCGGCAGTAGACCGTGAGATAGACGTTGGTGTCGTCGTCGTGGGTGGTGACGATGACCGTCGGCGCCTGCTCGATCCCTGCCTCTTTGAGCACATCGAGGTCGGCTGCGTCGCCGACGATGTACCGATCGTTCTCCGGCACGCGGTCCGGCATGAGTTCGACCACCCGGTAGTCGATCTTCCGCTCCTCGAACGCGCGTGCCGTGGCGCGGCCGACCCGGCCGCCGCCGAGGATCAAGACGGGGGCCACCGAGACGGTGTAGATCACGGCGAACTCGTTGTAGCCATCGATCGCCTGCTGCGAGCCGGCGAGCAACAGCACGGTGTTGTCGCGGATCTTGAGGTCGGGCACGGCGAACTCGAAGACTCCTCTCTCCCAGACACCGACAACGGTGACGCCGACAAGGCGGGTGATCTGGCATTCGCGCAGGGTCTTGCCGAGGAGCGGCGTGTTCCGCGTCATCGCCTCGGCGATCAAGACGCCGTCGTACTCGCCGATGATGTGGGCGAGGGCATCGCCGCCGATCGCGCGTCGCGAGAACGCCCGGCCGAGCATTCCCTCGAGGCGCAGCACCTGGTCGCACCCCGCCAACTCGAGCACGTCGATCGACGCCTCGCGAGTCGCAGTGCCGACGATGGTGACGTCGGTGTCGGTGGCCCGCACCGTCGAAGCGATGGTGGCGTTGAGCGTGTCGGTCGAGGTCGCCGCCACCAGGGCCGCTTGCGATACGCGTGCTCGCTTCCACGTCTCGGGATCGTCGAGCCGGCCGAACATGACGTTGATGCCGAGGTCGTGCAGCCGCAACGCCTCCTCGAGTTCGGGAACGATCATCACGTAGCTGTACTGGAAGTGTTCGAGGCGCCGGATCAGCGTCAGCGCAACGGGGTCGGGACTCGTGAGGAGGACATGGCCTTTGGTCTTCTCCGGTAACTCGCGCGGCGCGCGGGCCTGCGCCTGGGCCTGGATCCACGGTTGGTAGAAGAACTCGATGAAGGTGAAGGGCAGGAGAACCAGGAGAAAGATCATCCCCGACATCAACACCAGGATCGAGAAGCCGCGGCCGAGATCCGTATGGAACGTGATGTCACCGAAGCCGAGCGTCGACATCACGGTCAGGGTCCAGTAGGCGCCGGTGATCCACGTGTGATTCTGGCCCTCGCGCAGCATCAGGACGTGGAAAAGGACCGAGTAGACGAGCACCATCAGAAGTAGCACGACGACGAAGCGCGTCAGGATGCGCAGGTTTCGGCGCCCCCGCCGGTTGCGGATGGAGACGAGGATCTCTGTCGTCAGATACTTCATGGTTCTACGGTGCGGTTCCTACCCGAGGAGCCAGCGAAGTGTGTCAGACGCGTGTTGCGTTCCCCGGGTCAGCGAGGGAGGCATCTACCCTTCGATCGTAACCGTGGTCCAGACCCGGATCGCTTCGCTGGTCGCTTCGACCACTGCTGGAAGGAAGACCCACTGCTTGACGGCTTCTATGGTGGGACCCTCCAGGTGCTTGGTGCCATTGTTCTCAATGATCTCCGGCTGTCCCTCGACCAGACCTTCACGGTTGACGATGAACAGAACCGTCAGGGTCTTGCCATCGTTCTTGCGAATGACACCTCTTCTGAAGCTTGGCCTCACTGAGTACTTGAGGATCGGAGGGTAGATGACTCCGATGCCCTCGAGTCGAGAACGTATCGGTCTACGTCCCTGCTCCCTCCAGGCATCGGAGAAGTAGTGGACCGGTCCGATCGAGCCTTTGTGGAACGCACGCGGGTCGAGGTCGCGTACTTCGTCGCCTTCCTCGAGAGGAACGATCGAGGAAGTCAGATGAGCTTCTCCGTCCCGCACTCCGTCCCGGTCGAATCGGGCCGTGAGGTTGAAGTAGACGGACACGGGCTCTCCGTTGCGGGTAGCGGGCCGATACCTCCATTGCCCTGACCGCCTCGATGGCCGACTCAGTGATGCCCATAGGGAGGCCGCGGAGCACCTCGATCTCCGTGACCGAACCGGTCTCATCGATGATGGTCCTGAGGACGACGATGCCTTCGATTCCCGCTTTCGATGCCGCGGGGGGGTAGTGGGGTTGCACCTTCGAGATTCTCACCGGAGGGACGATGTCGTCCTCGGCCTGGGCCAATACCGTTGTCGAGGTATGTAGGACCAGGCCAGCCGCAAGAATCGCTCTCAGCAGAGTAGAGGGGTGGAGAATCGATCGAGGCGGAGAGAGAGAGCTCCTCAGTCGATGGAACGACCCGCCGATCGGTACGCTTGTCCATTCTGATTTCGGCAGCATCGTCAGGCACTCTTGATTCTCTGTCCGACTGCTCCAAGGACGAACAGGAGGATCTGGGCGCCACCACAGAAGATCCCTACGTAGAGAATCAGCGGAATCCCTTGCAGCGGGGAATCACCGTAGGTCTTCTCTGTGAACGCCCAAAGACTGAGGGAGGTCGCCACGCAAACCACTGCGTTCTGCCAGTCGTCTGGTCCGATCCATCGGAGACTGTCGGCGGACGCGAGTCGAAGCCGCACGGCCAGGAGTAGCCCCAGCCTCGCTATGAAGAGCGCCGACGCGAACAGGGCCACGATGGTGAGGAAGCCGGTCACAATTGATCAGGGTAGAGGTGGATCGCGGGTATCGTGGGTGTGGCCACTCCGGGTCCAGGCGGAGCAGGCCGAATCAATTCCCCAACTGGAAGTTGACCGTCAGCGTGAAGTTGACGGCGATCGGCTCGCCGTCCAGGGTCGCGGGCTCGTACTTCCACTGGCGGACGGCCGTGATGGCCTGGCCGGTGAGTCCCCGGAGCCCCTTCTCGACTCGAATCGGTCCGATGCTGCCGTCCTCCTCGATCGTGGTCTGGAGGATGACGACACCCTGGGTTCCGAGGTTCCCGGCCCGGTCGGGGTACTCGGGCTTGACGTCCACCGTCTTCTTGGGTTCCTGAAAGTCTCCGGCGGGCTGCCCCTCACCCTCCTCCTCGGAGGGCGCGTCCGGCTCCAATGGAGGGACCAAGGTGCTTGGATCGCTGAACAGTTCGTTCGCCTCGTCGGACAGCCCGGCCCACTCGAGAGCGGAGGGGTGGGAGGTGCCGGACGCATGTTTGAGTGACGCATGTCGAGCTCTCTCTCCTCTGTCGCACCGCGCTACACAGGATCCTGCGCCGGATATCGCTGCTTCAACCACCTCTCCCAGTCCTCATAGTCCCGATCCCCGAAGGCCTCGCCGCTGATCTGCCTCAGGATGCGGTAGGCGAAGTCGTGGTTGTTCGGTTGCTCGAGCCGGAGGATCTCGAGCAGGGCGGGGCCGGCACGCCGCGCGATCACTTCGTGGTCCTCACCGCGGTTGGCGAGACCGAAGAGGATCGCCGCAGCCTTGTTCCGGTCGGTGGTCGCCGGGTAGCGGAGGGCGGTGGCGATCGGAGGGATCGGGATGTCGACCTCGGGCTGGGAGCTGGCGATGAAGGCCAGCACTCGCATCGCATTGTTGCGAACCCCGGCGTTGGGATCGACGACCGCCGGAAGCAGTAGCTCGACCACGTCGTCACCGTCCTCGAGATACGCCAGGAGGTAAGCGGCCATGGCTCGCTGCAGGGCGTCGGGCGAGCGATCGAGGAGGCTGGCGAGTGCGCTTCGATGCTCCGGGACGTCGCGCTCGAAGCGGTCCTCGTACTCTCGGAGACGGGGATGCTCGAAGCCGAAGACGCAGTGATAGGCGGGGCACTCGGCCCGGCGAGAGCTGCTCTCCCCGGCCATCATCAACTGACGCCCGATCGCCAGATACTCGGCCATCGCAGCAACCAGCCCCGCCGGATCCTCGCGGGGCTCCTCCCCAGAGGGCGGCTCTTTGAACGGCATTCGCGACTGTCGGTCGGCAGCGTCAACGACGTCGACCGTGACGTAGACGATCTCGTGTCGTGAGTAGGGAATCGCCCCGAGTCCAACCCAGGCGAAGTCCCCCATGGTTTTCACCGTCGCGATGACCTCGTCCCGCAACGAACGAGCCTGCTCGGGTTCGGAGAGATGAAGACGGACCATCTCGCGGATGCTCTCTCCGACACGCGCCTCGACCTCCTCCAACGTGATCTGCGACGTCCCGAAGAGATCGATCGCCGCCAGGGCAGGTTCGGCACGAAGTGCCGCGCTCTGAGAGATCGCGAAGGCCATCCCAGCCATCAGCGCCAGGTACCTTCGGGACCGAGGCATGAGAGGTGCCGCCGTGAGAGGTGCCGTGAGAGGTGCCGTGAGAGGTGCCGGACGCTTGTTGCGTCCTAGGAGCACATGGGACGAAGACTCCGCTGCCACCTCGCTAATCGCCTCGTTGAAGTCACCTGTCGCACCGTCCAGGGCCGCTTTCTGTTGCGACCCTCCCCGGCCGTCAATCAAGCCATCGTTGCCTGCCTCGGGAGAGCGCAGCGATACACCGGCATGTGGGTGGTCGACTATAGCTTTCTCTCGAACCACTACCACCTCCTGCTGGTGCCGGTATCCGAGGCGCAGCTCGCTCGCTTCATGCAGTTCCTCAATACGAACATCGCCAAGCAGGTCGGCCGGCTGAACGGTTGGAAAGGTCCCTTCTGGGAGCGACGCTACCAGGCCATTCCGGTTTCCGATGACCCAGCCGATCAACTCGCTCGACTCCTCTACGTCCTCGAGCAGGGCGTGAAGGAAGGACTGGTCGCCCGACCGCAGGACTGGCCGGGGGTGAACTGCGCGGTCGAACTCGCCCAGGGCATCAACCAGCAAACCGGCATCTGGCACGAGCGCTCGCGCATCTGGCGCGCCGCCCAGGCCGGCAGGAAGCTGCCGAAGGCGTTGCGCCAGACCCGGGAGGTCTTGAAGCTGTCGCCCCTGCCTGCCTGGGTCTCGAAGACCGCCAAGGAGTATCGCGACGCGGTCCGCGAGCTCATCGCCGGCATCGAAGAGCGCGCAAAGGGCCGCAAGCCACTCGGCGCTCGAGCCGTCCTCGCCCAGCACCCCCATGACCGACCCGAGCACTCCGAATCGGTCTCCCTCCCGCTCTGTCATGCCTCGGACAAGCAAACCTGGCTTGGAATGCGATCTGCCTACTACCGATTCGTCCGGGCGTACCGAAAGGCATCCCTCGAATGGAAGGCAGGCAGGCCTGCCGAGTTCCCCGTCGGGGCTTTCCTTCCGTCGGGAATGTTCCCGGCCCGCGCCGGGCCGATTCCCTCGCCCATCTGACCCCAACAACGCCCCGAAGGGCCTGAGCCAGTTCGGACATCCGAGATGCCAGGGGGTTTCTGCGTCTCGAGGTTGCCGAGAAGGACTGGTGTCGAGCCGCTTGACCCTCTGGGGAGGGGGGCAAGCCCTGCGAATGGCTGGTCGGTGCCTGTGTGATCGCTCGAGGGATGACGATCGCTTCTAGTCCTGGATGCGCCGTCAACCTACGTCCGGCACTTCCCCCGCCTTCGCTCGCTTCATGCAGTTCCTCAATACGAACATCGCCAAGCAGGTCGGCCGGCTGAACGGTTGGAAAGGTCCCTTCTGGGAGCGACGCTACCAGGCCATTCCCGTTTCCGATGACCCAGCCGATCAACTCGCTCGACTCCTCTACGTTCTCGAGCAGGGTGTGAAGGAAGGACTGGTCGCCCGACCGCAGGACTGGCCGGGGGTGAACTGCGCGGTCGAACTCGCCCAGGGCATCAACCAGCAAACCGGCATCTGGCACGAGCGCTCGCGCATCTGGCGCGCCGCCCAGGCCGGCAGGAAGCTGCCGAAGGCGTTGCGCCAGACCCGGGAGGTCCTGAAGTTGTCGCCGCTGCCTGCGTGGGCCTCGAAGACCGCCAAGGAGTATCGCGACGCGATCCGCGAGCTCATCGCCGGCATCGAAGAGCGCGCGAAAGGCCGCAAGCCACTCGGTGCTCGAGCCGTCCTCGCCCAGCACCCCCACGACCGACCCGAGCACTCGAATCGGTCTCCCGCCCCGCTCTGTCATGCCTCGGACAAGCAGACCTGGCTTGGAATGCGATCTGCCTACTACCGATTCGTCCGTGCGTACCGAAAAGCATCCCTCGAATGGAAGGCAGGCAGGCCTGCCGAGTTCCCCGTCGGGGCTTTCCTTCCGTCGGGAATGTTCCCGGCCCGTGCCGGGCCGATTCCCTCGCCCATCTGACCCGAACAACGCCCCGAAGGGCCTGAGCCAGTCCGCGCATCCAGGATGCCAGGGGGTTTCTGCGTCTCGAGGTTGCCGAGAAGGACTGGTGTCGAGCCGCTTGACCCTCTGGGGAAGGGGGCAGGCCCTGCGAATGGCTGGTCGGTGCCTGTGTGATCGCTCGAAGGGATGACTCTCGCCTCGAATCGTGAAGCGCCGTCAACCTACGTCCGGCACTTCTCGCGGCGGGCACCTCTTTTCGGGGGTGGGTGAATCGTTGCTCGGGGCGACGGCAACGTCAGTTCGACCTCCGGCGAGACACCTCGTACACGACTGCGCTGTCGGGAGCATCAGCCGGCCGTTTGAGGGGCCCACGTAGCGCAGCCGGTAAGATCTCCCTCGCATGCCGTTGGACCAGGGATCGAAGCTCGGGCAATATGAGGTCCTCTCCAGCCTGGGCGTGGGAGGCATGGGCGAGGTCTACCGAGCGCGTGACACCAAGTTGGGGCGCGAGGTGGCCGTGAAGCTGCTCCTGGAGAGCGTTTCCTCAGACCCCGAACGGCTGGCCCGGTTCGAGCGGGAGGCTCGCGTTCTCGCTTCGCTGAACCATCCGAACGTCGCCACCCTTTACGGTTTCGAGAAGGACGGTGACACCAGCTTCCTGGTTATGGAGCTGGTCGGAGGTGAGACTCTCGCTGAACGGATCGGCCGGGGGCCCGTTCCGGTGCAGGAGGCGACATCGCTCTTTCACCAGATCGCCGAGGGGCTCGAAGCGGCACACAAGCTCGGTGTTATCCATCGCGATCTCAAGCCGGCCAACATCAAGATTGACGACGAGGGCCGGGTCAAGATCCTCGACTTCGGCCTGGCGAAAGCGCTGACTGACGATGATTCTCAGTCCTCCGATGCCTCGCTGTCGATGTCTCCAACGCTGACCCTGGCAGCCACGCAACGCGGCCAGATCCTCGGGACGGCGGCCTATATGAGCCCCGAGCAGGCGAAGGGCAAGCCGGTAGATCGTCGGACCGACGTCTGGGCGTTTGGCGCCTGCCTCTATGAAGCGCTTTCCGGCGGGCGCCTCTTTGCGGGCAACGACGCGGCGGACGTCCTGGCATCGGTGCTCCTGCAGGAGCCGGATTGGAGTGCCCTACCCGATGCGCTGCCGAACAACCTCAAGCGGCTCCTGCGGCGCTGTCTACAGAAGGAGAAGCGCCAGCGGCTGCACGACATGGGCGACGCTCGCCTGGAACTCGAGGAGCTGGAGCCGCCCGAGTCCGAATCGGCCCCGGTTGCATCGCCGGCCCCGAGATCACGATGGCTGGTTGGTGCTCAGGTTCTCGCACTGGGCCTGGCTGTTGGCGCAACCTGGTGGTTCGCAAGCGGTTCTGACCCCGAACCGGAGGCCCGGCCGCGCACCTTCGAGATCACGACCGGCGACAGCACCGTTCTCGTTGTTCAAACAGGAATTGATGCGCCTGCGATCTCGCCCGACGGCAAGTCGATCGCTTACATCCACCGCGAACGCCTTTGGATCCGCGAACTGGGACAGCTGATTCCACGAGAGCTCCCAGAGACCTTTGGAGCCGAAGGTCCCTTCTGGTCACCGGATAGCCGGTGGGTCGGCTATTTCGTCGGTGCCTCCTCGAATGACGGAGCGTTGAGAAAAGTCGCTAGGCAGGGAGGCCCGAGCACCCACCTGGGCGACACTCCACTTGGAATGGTCGTCGACGCCTTCTGGACCCACCAGGGCCAGATTCTGGTCACTCTGGCGCGGGGAGTTGGAGATTCGACGCAGACCGAGATCGTGGTGATTCCCGATGAGGGCGGTCTCTTTGCACCCTACGAGGCCGCGGGAGGCAATACCGATGTAGCCAAAGCCGTCGGATACCCGCGTCTCCTCGCCGACGCCGAAACGCTCCTCCTCATAGAGCAGGAAGAGGACGGAACCGGCACGATCGTTGCGCTGCGAGAACAGGAAAGGCAAGTCCTCGCTCGCCACCCGGGGGAGGTGGCGGCCTATCCCAACTTTGTGCACCCGGGGTATGTGGTGTACCAGCGTGGCTCGGGCCTGAGCCGAGGCATCTGGGCTTTTTCCTTCGATCTCGAGACTCTCCAGCGCACGAGTGAGCCCTTTGAACTCTCGCCGTCGGGTGCCCGACCCAGCGTGTCAGACGACGGGACTCTGCTCTTCCACAATCGCCGCGGAACGAGCTCCGATCAGCTCTTCTGGGTCGATCGCGATGGCAGGAATCCAGAACCGATCTCGAGACCGTTCCAGTCAATGGGCGCAATCAGCCTCTCACCTGACGGAAAACGACTTCTTACCTGGGCCACCGAAGACGACAAGATAGACATCGATGTCTGGCTCATCGACCTGAGCACGGGCTCCACTTCTCGGTTGACGGTGAATCCGGGGATGGACTTGGACGCGTCCTGGTCGCCGGACGGCCAGAACGCAGTGTTCGTGTCGACCCGGAACATCACCGGAGACATTTTCATTCAATCTGCCACGGGACGCGGCAACGCCAGGGCGATCGTGTCCGGCCCCGTGGATACCTTTTACCCCCGCTTCCATCCCGACGGAAAAGGCCTCTTGTTTCACGCATCCAGCCCGGAAACCGGCTGGGATCTCTGGCACACCACCTCGATCGAGAACGCCGAGCCACAACCGCTCATCCAGAAGCCCGGCGGCGAAAAGGCACCCGAGATCTCTTTCGACGGCACGCTTCTCCTTTACCTCGCTGGAGAACGCAAGGAACTCTACGGGCGGCGTTATCTGACGCGCTACCCGTCGCTTCAAGGCGAGTGGCAGGTCTCTTCAGGCGATGCTTCGGCGGCGATCTGGAGCCCAGCCGGCGATGAGATCTTCTACGACGATCCGATCGAGAATCGGTTGATCGCCGTTCCCTTCGAAGGAGGTGCCGAGCCGCAGCTCGGTACTCCCAGTGTGCTCTTCGAAGGAGACGACATCGGCGTGGACCTCTCGACCACCAACCATCGAGCCCGCTTTGCGACTTCCGACGGCCAGCGGTTCATTGTCGTCAGGACGCTCAGCAAGCGGGAGTCGGTGGCCACGGTGATGCAAGACTGGACGGCCGCGGTTCCTAGGAACTGACTTGCTGGGTAGGTGCTGGGGGGGAGGTGCCACACGCTGATGGAGGCGTCTCCCGCGGCAAGGGCCTCTGCTTCGGTGGACAAACGTGCGTGCGGCGCCTCTTCTTGCGGTGCACCCTCAAAGTAGGTTGCTTGACCTCGGAAATAGGCGAAAGCACGTTTGGAGTTCACCAACGACTGGCCCGGCAGCGGTCAGTTCCAGACTGGACTCGAGAATGTGGAGCGCACCGGCGGTAGGTGTCCCTGCCGCGAGAGGCGCCGGACGCGTATTGCCTGGCTCCCGTTCCCTCGGACCCCGCCCTGCGAGAGGTGCCGGACGCTTGTTGACGGTGGGCCGGCTCACCGCAAGAAGTCATCGGGCAGGCCGAAACGGCGGCGAAGGCCGCTGATCCATCCCGGCTTCAGGTCAGCGTTGTTGCCGTGGAAGGGGACCGGGTACTTCTCGGGGCGGCCGTCTACATCAGGATGGAAGATGATGCGGTGGCTCCCCTTGCCCTGCTGCTTGCGGATCTCAAATCGCCGATCGTGATTTCTGAGGGCCTTTCGCAGGTCGCGGAATTTCGGCATCGGCCGCCGCGTGGTGTGCCGTTCGCTACTGCGTCGCGGGAAGCGGCAGGTGCTGGTGGCTGACCGTGTAGGCCGGAGGGAGGTCAGAGTTCTTCGCCGCAGAGCGCCTTCCGGTGCTGCCGGCATTCTTCATCGCATCTGCGGCCGCGATGTCCCAGTACAACTGAGGGGCCCGGCGGTAGAGGGTCGAGGGGTCGTTGTCGGCGACGGCGGAGCGCACCTGGGCTTCCACCATGCCCTTGAGTTCGTCGATCGCCTCACGTTCGGTATCGCCGAAGCCCGAGAGGTCCATCTCGAGGCAGTGCGCGGACCATCTAGCCTCCATCCCTTCTTCGTCGGGGATGCAGACGAAGGTCAAGGGGAGGGTGAGTTCGTGCTTCTTGGTGCGCGCAGCCATGGTGGAATTCTACGGCAGACTCGGAAGTGTCCGTCCGTTCCGTCCTACCCTGGAGACGGCAATTGGAGAGCGGATCTGACGACTCGCTCTGTCCTGGCCCCACTGGAGCCGACGGCCAGGTTTGAACTGGCGACCTGCTGATTACGAATCAGCTGCTCTACCACTGAGCTACGTCGGCTGGGGGAAGGGGCCGCGCGGGGCGCGGCAAGAGGGGCATTTTAGGAGTCGCGGCGGCGATTCGCAAGAAGTTCGGCGGGGTCGGCCGTGGCTCAGCGCTGGGTGATGGGGACGTAGTTGGGGAGCTTCTCGATGTTGCTGATCCAGGAACGCATGCTGGGGTAGGGGCTGAGGTCGAAGCCGCCTTCGTGGGCGACGTGGGTGTAGGCGTAGAGGGCGATGTCGGCAATGGTGGGGTGGTCGCCGACGAACCATTTGCGGCCTTCGAGGTGTTGCTGCATGACGACCAGGGCGGCGTAGCCGCGTTGGCGCAGCTCGTGGATCTCGTCCTCCTTCTCCTTGTCGAGGCCGAAGTGGACCCACTTGCGCACGACGGCGATGTAGGGCTCGTGGCTGTACTGCTCGAAGAACATCCACTGCATGACCTGGGCCTGCTCGAGGCGGTCTTTGGGGAAGAACTCGGTGTCGCGGGCCAGGTAGTACTGGATGGCGTTCGATTCGGCGAGGAAGGTGCCGTCTTCGAGCTCGAGCAGGGGGATGCGGCCGTTGGGGTTCTTCTCGAGGAAGTCGCCGGTGCGGGTTTCGCCGCGCTCGAGGTCCATTTCGACGAGCTCGTAGTCGATGCCGAGCAGGTGGAGGAGGAGGCGTACCTTGTAGCCGTTGCCGGAGATCAGGTAGTCGTAGAGACGCAGCATGGGGAAACGCTAGCACTTATCGACGAATGGCTATAGATATCGGTATAGACTCGGAAGCCACTTCGTTCGCAGAGGCAGTTGCGAAGTTCCTCGGGAGGGAACCTGGGAGCGCAGAAATGCCAAGCATCGGTGAGACGGTCGGCCGGATCCGGATCGAATCGATCCTCGGTCGAGGGGGCATGGGCGACGTTTTCGTCGGCTACGACGAGACTCTCGGTCGCCAGGTCGCCCTGAAGTCGATCCGCAGCGACCGCCTGCTGGCCGAGGAGGCGAAGGCGCGCTTCCTGCGCGAGGCGCGGGTGCTGTCGCAGGTGGAGCACCCGGGGATCTGCCAGATCCACGACTACCTCGAAACCGAGGAAGGCGACGTGCTGGTTCTCGAGCTGATCCGCGGGCGCACGCTCGGGGTGGTGATCAAGGAGGGCATCGAGCGGGCGCGGGCGCTCGAGATCGCGCGCGCCATCGCCGACGTGCTGGCGGCCGCCCACCGGGTGGGCGTGGTGCACCGCGATCTCAAGCCGTCGAACGTGATGATCACCGACGAGGGCGAAGTGAAGGTGCTCGACTTCGGGCTGGCGCGACCGCTCGACTCGGGCGCCCGGCACACTCCCTGGCATTCGACCCACCACGGCGAGTCGGATCCGCTGGAGACCCACGATGGACTCGCGGCGGTGGATCCCGGGTCGGTCCACGGGAACGCGTCGCCGAACGGCGCGGTCGAGAGCGACCTCGGCACGAATCCCGGCATCGATCTCGCGCCGACGGTGACGGCCAGCGGCGGATCGCTGGTGGAGTGGCCGCGGACTTCCGACGCCGACGTGGCTTCCGAGATCCGCGACCTGCTGGGTTCTCACGAGGACGGCCGTTCGACGGTCGAGTTCCCGATTCCCTCGTCGAGCGACGATCTCGAACCGACTCGGGAACTGCGGCCGGAGGCGCTGGCGCGGCGGATGAAGGCGCGGTCCGATTCGGCGGCCAGTGCGGATTCCTCGGGACTGTCGGCGGGACTCGAGACGCGCGTCGGCAAGGTGGTGGGGACGCCCTCCTACATGAGCCCCGAGCAGGCGCGCGGCGAAGGCGTGTCGACGGCCAGCGACATGTACTCCTTCGGTCTGCTGTTGCAGGTGCTGCTGACCGGCAAGGCGCCGCACGAAGGCTTCACCGACTCCGACGCCATTCTCGAGCGCGTGCGCCGCGGCGAGTCGGACGAGCCGAAGGGCGTCAGTTCGGATCTGCAGAAGTGGATCAAGCGTCTCAAGTCGCTGTCGCCGGCCGACCGCCCGACCGCGGTGGCGATCCTCGAGGGACTCGACGAGGCGATCGCGCGGCCCAGGAAGAGGATGCGGGCCCTGGCGATCGCCACCGTCGCGGCCCTGGCGATCGGCGGCGCCTTCAAGTACACCGTCGACCTGCGCACCGAGCGAGCGCTCGCCGAACAGCGTCACTCCGAGGCCGAAGACGTGCTGGAGTTCATCCAGAACGACCTGCGCACGGAACTGGCGCCGATCGGTCGGCTCGACATCCTCAGTCGGGTGGCCGACAAGGTGCTCGAACACTCCGGCTCGTCGGGCGACGGCGACGTCAACGACCAGGAGCGCTTCCGACGCTCGAAGGCGCTGACCCAGAAGGGCGAGGTCGAACTGGCGCGCGGCGACCTGACGGCGGCGCGAGCGGCCTTCGACGAGGCCCTGCCGCTGGTCACCGGCCTGCTCGCAGTGCAGCCCGACAACGGCGACTGGCTGGCCCACCTCGGCGCTGTGCATTTCTGGATCGGCAACGTCGATCTGCAGCAGGGCGATCTCGATGGCGCGCAGCGACAGTTCGAGACCTACCTCGAAGCGGCGCAGCGCCTGCAGGGGATCGACCCGACGCGCCCGGAGTACCAGATCGAGATCGCCTACGCCCATTCGAACCTGGGCACCCTGGCGGTGACGCGCGGCCACAGCGACCGGGCCCTCGAGCACTTCAGCGTCAGCGCCGACATCGAACGCGACCTGATCGCCGCCGAGCCCACGACCACCGCCTGGCGGGTCGAACTGGCCGACACGCTGTCGTGGATCGCCGAGGTGTACACCACTCGGGGCGAACTCGGCGCCGCGCTCGAGACCTTCGGCGAGAGTCGTCGCCTGCTCGAGACTCTGGTGGGGGACGATCCGCAGAACGTCGAGTGGCGCTATCGGCTCGGGATCATCAACAACAAGACCGGCAACGTGCTCAGCCTGCGCGGCGAACTCGAAGCCGCCCTGCTCAGCCTGCAACGATCGTTGCAGATCCAGCAGGCCCTGGTTCGCGAGGACCCCGAGAACAGCCGCTGGTTCCGCGAAACGGCGATCGGTCACCAGGCCACCGGAAGTACGATGGCGCTGCTCGGCGACGCCGACGCCGGCATCGATCAACTCGAACGCGCCGTGGCCATGCTGCGCGAGCTCCGCGACCGCGACGAGTCGAACATCGGCAACCGCCTCGACCTGTCCTCGGCGCTGCTGTCGCTGTCGTGGGCACTGGTGCGCGAAGGCGAGATCGACCAGGCCGGCATGCCGATCGGTGAGGCCCACGGGCTGCTCGACAGCCTGTTCCGGGATTCACCCGGCGACCTCGACGTGCGCCTGCAGTTCGTCGACGCGACCCTGCTGGTGGGGATCGCCGCCCAGGCCGACGATCGCCCCGACGAGGCGCGCCGACTGTTTCAGCAGGCGCTGGCCACGATCGGCGCCGTCTCGGGCAGCTCAGAGGATCCGCGGGTCTACGATAGGCTGGCTCGCACATTGCTTCGGTTGGGCAGGACGGAGCAGGCACGAACGGTCGTGCAGGATCTGGTGGCAAAGGGCTATCGGGCCCGTCTGATGCTCGAAGAGAGTCGCGAGTTCGGGATCGAGATTCCGGAGGGCAGCGACAGCCAGGCCGAGGTGCAGGAACGGGAGGAAACGAACGATGCCTAAGAGAACCGTCAAGATCGACGTCGGACTGAACAAGGCGGGCAACCAGGTCTTCGAGAAGACCAAGGGAGTCGACGAGATCAAGGTGACCCAGAAGGGCGACATCACGATCCCCCACGGCTACACGGTCAAGATCAAGTTCAAGCCGGCGAAGGACTGCAAGTTCACCAGGAACGCCCAGGGAAAGTGGATCGAGTTCTCGAAGTCGGGAGCCGTGGTCGAGGACGAGGGCGCGAACGGAATCGATCTCGAGGACGACAACACCACCGGTTCGATGAACCACGAGATCGAGTACGAGCTCTACGTCAACGACAAGACGGTCGATCCGAAGATCATCAACCAGGGCAGCGGAGGCGGACCCTTCGCCAGGATGAAGAAGGGGCCGAAGGGGCCGGGGAAGCCTGCCGCGAGGAAGCGCGCGACGCGCAAGACGGCGGCCCGCAAGTCGACTCGCAAGAAGTAATCGATCGGCCGCTCGGCGAGGGGCGCGGATCGCTCCAGCAGTCCCGGCCCGGATGCATTTGCAGACTGTCTCCAGAGCACTCTTGTGGGATAGGCTGATCGCATACTACTCAGGTCGGTTCGGGTCGAATGGGCATGAGTGATCGTGCGGAACGGACAGCTCGTAGCTTTCTGAACCTTCCCTTCAGACGCGAACTACCTCAACGGTCTCGATGATCCAATGGGCTGTTCAAGTGCCGGCGGAATCGGGGCGCGGGAGAAGATGATCGATGGCTAAGAAAACTGCGAAGAAGGCCGCCAAGAAACCGGCAGCCAAGAAGGCCGCTCCGAAGAAGAAGGCCGCTGCGAAGAAGCCGGTAGCCAAGAAGGCCGCTCCGAAGAAGAAGGCTGCTGCGAAGAAGCCTGCCAAGAAGGCCGCCCCGAAGAAGGCTGCTGCGAAGAAGCCTGCCGCCAAGAAGCCGGCGGCGAAGAAGGCTGCTGCGAAGAAGCCTGCCGCCAAGAAGGCTGCCGCCAAGAAGCCGGCTGCCAAGAAGGCTGCCCCGAAGAAGGCGGCTGCGAAAGAGCGCGGCCAAGAAGTAGAGCCGCACCTGCGGGTGCAAGCCGATCGGTACCTTCCTCGCGGAGGGTACCGACGGTGCTCTCGTCGAACCTGACAAGGGCGATCAGAGGGTCGGCTCAGCGTCGACGTTCGCCCGGGTTCGCCCCCGAGACCGGAGCCGGGGTGACGCCGCGGACCTCGTCGCGCGAACGGCGCGGCATTCGCTCGGCCCTCGGGGGCCGAGGTGACGGGGGTGCCCGGTGCTCGTATCCGGAGCGACCTCCACCCGCGGGTGAACCCGATCAGGCGGTCTGGGCGACCTGGGCCGGATGCATCCGGTCGAGTTCGACGCCGACGATCGTCGACACGCCCTTCTCTTCCATGGTGACGCCGTAGAGCGTCGACGCCGCCTCCATGGTCAGCTTGTTGTGGCTGATGATGAGGAACTGGATCTCGCTCGAGTAGGACTTCACCAACTCGACGAAGCGCAGCACGTTGGCGTCGTCGAGCGGCGCGTCGACCTCGTCGAGAATGCAGAACGGCGACGGCTTGGTCTTGAACAGGGCGAAGAGCAGCGCGATCGCGGTCAGCGCCTTCTCACCGCCCGAGAGCAGCATGAGGTTCTGCAGCTTCTTGCCGGGAGGCCGGGCGACGATCTCGATGCCGCTCTCGAGCGGATCGTCCTCGTCGAGCAGCCGCATCTCGGCTTCGCCGCCGCGGAAGAGGTTGGTGTAGACCTCGGCGAAGTTGGTGTTGATCTGGTCGAAGGCTTCCTTGAAGCGCACGCTCGAGGTCTGGTTGATCTCGCGAATGGTCTTCTTGAGACTTGCCACCGACTGCTCGACGTCGCTGCGCTGCTCGATCAGGAAGGCGTGACGTTCGAACTGTTCGTCGTACTCCTCGGCGGCCAGCAGGTTGACCGGTCCGAGACGTTCGAGAACCCGTCGGCACTCCTCGAGTTCGGCCTCGAGCTTGTCGACCGGCAGGTCGGGGTCGACGCCTTCGGGAGCCTCGGCCTGTTCGAGTTCGGCGTGGAAGCTCGACTCGTAGGATTCGACCAGATGGGTGCGGTCCTGTCGCAGCGAGGCTTCGGAGACGCGCAGGTCCTGGATGCGCTCGCGCGCCTCCTCGTGCTGGGTGCGCTGGCTTTCGACGTTCTCGGCGAGGGCCTTGAGCTTCTCGCGGCGCGCGGCCAGCGCCTCGAGCCGTTCGCGTGAGCCGGTCTGCATCTCGTCGCGGTTCTCGAGCGCTTCCTGCAACTCGGCCTCGGCGGTCTTCATGGCCGCGGCGAGTTCTTCCTGGCGCAGGTTCATGGCGGCTTCGTCGTTGCGCCACGTTTCGAGCTGACCGTCGAGTTCGGCGACCCGACTCTCGATCCGCTTGCGCTCCTGGGAGTGGGCCTCGAGACGTTCCTGCAGGAGGTCGAGTCGGCCCTGGCGCCCGGCGCCGGCCGTCGACAACAGCTCTCGCCGTTCACGGGCGGTGGCCATGGCGGTCTGCGCCTCGTCGAAGCGCTGTTCGAGCACCTCATGCTCGGCCCTGGCCTTGTCCTGCAACTGGCGCAGGTTCTCGCGCTGGCTCTCGATGCGCGACAGGTCCTCGACCAGCGACTCCTGGTCGGCCTCGAGCTGCCGGCGCCGGCCGACCAGTCCGTCGAACCGCTCTCCGGCCTCGGCGAGTTTCGACTGCGCGACGGCCTCTTCCTGGCGGGCCTGACCGAGTTCGACCTCGACCCGGTTGCGGGCTTCGGCTTCACGCGAGCGGCGGCCGACGAGGGCGTCGATCTCGCGGCCGACGGCTTCGAGGCGCAGGTTGGCTTCGGGCAAGGCGGGTTTCGATGGCGTCGAGATCGCGCCGCCGGGCCAGCGTGCCGGGGGCCGAGTTCTGGGCGTGCACCCGCAGCAGGCCGGCCTGGGCCCAGACACCGTCGGGGGCCAGGAAGGCGACGCCGGGGTGGCGCTGGGCGAGTCGCAGCGCCGAGGTACCGTCTTCGACCAGGTAGGCCGGGGGGAGGCCGGCGGCGAAACCGTCGGGAAGGCCGAGACTGTCGGCGACCGGGCCTCGAATGGCGGCGTCGCGGACCTTCGCCTGCGGTTCGGCGTCGGGCCCCGGGGCCTGCAGCAGGGCGCCGCGGGCGCCGGCGCGCGACAGGGCCTGGGCCGCGGTGAGCGGATCCTCGGAATCGGGCAGCAGCACGGCGTCGCGCAGCGAGTCGAGCCACAGATCGACGCTGTCTTCGTAGCCCTTGGGAACGTCGAGGTTCCGGTCGAGGAACTGCGGTTCGCCGAGTCCGAGGTCGCTCCACACCGAGGCGATCCGCCGGCGACGCTCGGCGGCGGCGGTTTCGAGTTCGACCAGGATCCGCCGGCGTTGCTCGAGCGCAGCGAGTTCTTCCTTCAGCGCCTGGCGCTCTTCGACCGCCTTGTGCTCTTCGGCGAGGGTGGCGTCGAGGCGTTCGATGGCGGCGGCGAGGGCTTCTTCGAGCTCGCCGCGCCGGCCCTGCAGGTCGTCGACCGACCGGCCGGCCGCGGCCTTGGAGTCTTCGGCGGCCTGCAGCGCCTCGGCCAGTCGCTGCAGTTCAGCGGCGGCGTGCTCGCGGCGATAGGTCGATTTCTCCGACTCGATCTGTTCCTGGTGCAGGCGGGTCTGCAGCGCGGTCAGCCGGGCGCTCGTGTCGAGCAGTTCGGCACGCAGAGTGTCGAGCCGCGCCTGGGCGGTCTCGGTCTGGCGGCGGGCGTCCTCGATCCGGTCGCGGTCTTCGTTGACCGCGCTCTCGGCCTCGTCGCGTTCCGACGACAGCTCGCCGCGGCGCGACTCGAGGGCTTCGAGGGCCTGTTTCTGGGTTTCGAGTTCGGAGCGGTGCTGCTTGGCGAGCACGTCTCGCCGCGCTCGAGGCGGGTCGCCAGATCGGTCAGGGTGAGGCGAGCCCCCTTGAGGAACTCCTGGCGCCCTTCGACCCGGGCGGCCAGGTCGGTGAGGCGACCGTGACGTTCCTCGACCTCGGCAGCGAGCCGGTCGACGTCTTCGCGATCGGCACTGAGCGCCGCTTCGTCGCGATGCAGCGCGGCGGCGATCTCGGAGTCGGCGTCGGTGGCCTGGGCGAGTTGCGAACGAAGGGCCGCCAGGCGCTCGTCGAGCGCGTCGCGCTTGCGCACCAGCACGGCGGCGAGCAGGTCGCGCGCCTGCGCTTCGTGCTCGCGGTAGCGATTGGCGGCATTGGCCTGGCGCTTGAGCGAGCGCAGCGAGCGCTCGAGTTCACCGACGACGTCGTCGAGTCGCTGCAGGTTGCCGGCGGCGTCCTGGAGCTTGAGTTCGGCGAGCCGCTTGCGGGCCTTGTAGCGGGTGATGCCGGCCGCTTCCTCGATCAGCTTGCGGCGCTCCTGGGGCTTGCCGGAGAGCACCGTTTCGACCTGGCCCTGGCCGATCACCGAGTAGGCGCGGATGCCGAGACCGGTGTCCATCAACAGGTCCTTGATCTGTCGCAGCGGCACCACCTTGTCGTTGAGGCGGTACTGGCTCTCGCCGGTGCGGAAGACCCGCCGGCCGATCAGGAGCTTGCCGTCCTGGGCGTGCTCGAAGCCGGGGTCGGTGGTCAACTCGAGGCTGACCTCCGCCATGCCGAGCGGACGTCGGCGCTGTGAGCCGTTGAAGATCACGTCGTCCATCGTGTCGCTGCGCAGGAACTTCGCGCTCTGCTCTCCCAACGCCCAGGTGACGGCTTCGGAGAGGTTGGACTTGCCGCACCCGTTGGGTCCGACGATGGCGGTGATGCCGTCGGCGAACTCGGTCGAGACCGGGTCGACGAAGGACTTGAATCCGGAGATTTCGAGGCGGCTTAGCTTCAGCATGTGCGTTCGCGGGAATGTAGCAGTTCTTTTTCCGCGACCACAACCCCTTGTGCAAGGTTCGTGCAGAAACCCCAAGATGTGGTGTCTGAGCCTGCGGCAAAGAGTCGCACTTCGGCGCTTCCTGTCGCGCCGGCGGCGACCGGGCGCGACGCGTTGACAAGGCTCGGTGGCGAGCGTACGATCCCGCCAGTCCGCGACCTGCCTGAATGCCCCCGAGGTGGTGGACTGCGAGCCCTGATGGCGACCCTGCTCGACTCCCCGCAACTGGCGCGCGTCGTGCGTCGTATGGCGGACGAGATCGTCGAGCGCGACAACGACGTGGAGTCGCTGGTGCTGGTGGGAATCCGCACCCGCGGCGTACCGCTGTCGGTGGCCCTGGCGAACGAGATCGAGGGCGTCGAAGGCCGCCGCCCGGCGCTGGGTGAACTCGACATCACGCTCTACCGCGACGACCTCTCGACGATCGGGCCGCGGCCGGTGGTGCGCGGCACCAACCTGCCGCTGCCGGTCGAGGACAAGGTGCTGGTGCTGTGCGACGACGTCCTGATGAGCGGGCGCACCATCCGCGCCGCGCTCGACGCGATCGCCGACTTCGGCCGGCCGAGAGCGGTTCGCCTGGCGGTACTGATCGACCGCGAGGGAATGCGCGAGCTGCCGATCCAGGCCGACGTCGTGGGCCGCTCGGTGAGCACGAAGTCGACGCAGCGGGTTCGGGTTCAGTTCGAGACCGTCGACGGCATCGACCTGGTGTCGGTGGTCGAGCGCGAGGAGGCGAAGTGAGCTGGGACCGTCGCAATCTGCTGTCGATCGCCGAGCTCGACCCGGCCGACATCACCGATCTGCTCGACACCGCCGATTCGTTCCGGGAAGTCGCCGAGCGACCGATCAAGAAGGTGCCGGCGCTGCGCGGCCGCACGCTGTTGGGCCTGTTCTTCGAACCGTCGACGCGCACGGCCTCGAGTTTCGAGATCGCAGCGAAGCGCCTGTCGGCCGACTGGGTGAATTTCTCGACCGCGTCGTCGTCGCTGTCGAAGGGCGAGAGCCTGCTCGACACGGCCCGCAACCTGCAGGCGATGGCCCCCGACATGCTGGTGGTGCGCCATCAGCACCCCGGCGTGCCACAGATGCTGGCCGACCGACTCGACTGCGCGGTGGTCAACGCCGGCGACGGCGCCCACGAGCACCCCACCCAGGCGCTGCTCGACGCCTACACGATCCGGCGCAGGAAGGGGCGGCTCGAAGGACTGACGGTCGCCATCATCGGCGACATCGAGCACAGCCGCGTGGTGCGTTCGAACATCGCCCTGTTGCAGAAGATGGGCGCCACCGTGCGGATTGCCGGGCCGCGCAGCATGATGCCGCTGGCCGCGGGCGCGCTCGGCGCCGAGGTCTTCGACGACACCGAGGCGGCGATCGAGGACGCCGACGTGGTCATGATGCTGCGCGTGCAACTCGAGCGTCAGAGTCGCAAGCTCTTTCCCTCGGTGCGCGAGTACTTCGAGGAATTCGCGCTGACGCCGAAGCGACTCGAGGCGGCGAAGGACGACGTGATCATCCTGCACCCCGGGCCGATGAATCGCGGCGTCGAGATCTCGAGCCAGGTCGCCGACGGACCCTATTCGCTGATCCTCGACCAGGTGGCGAACGGAGTGGCCGTGCGGATGGCGGTGCTCTACCAGTTGGTGGTCGGCCCGGAGGGTGGAGCATGAGTTTGTTGCTGCGCGGCGGTCGCGTGGTCGATCCGTCGCAGTCGCTCGACGCCGTTCTCGACGTGCTGCTGGTCGACGGCGTGGTGGCCGAGATCGGCGAGGGACTCGAGGCGCCCGAGGGCTGCGAGGTCCTCGACGTCAGCGGCAAGGTGGTGGCGCCCGGACTGATCGACCCCCACGTCCACCTGCGGGAGCCGGGGCAGGAATACAAGGAGACCGTCGAGTCGGGTTGCCGCGCCGCGGCGGCCGGTGGTTTCACGGCGGTGGCCTGCATGGCCAACACCCATCCGGTCAACGACAACCGCTCGGTGACCGAGCACATCCTCTCCGAAGCCCGCAAGTGGGGGTTCGCGCGGGTCTATCCGATCGGCGCGATCTCGAAGGGTTTGAAGGGCGAGGAACTGGCCGAGTTCGGCCAACTGGTCGGCGCCGGATGCGTCGGCATTTCCGACGACGGGCATCCGATCGAGAGCTCCGAACTGATGCGCCGCGCCCTGACCTACGCCCAGCACTTCGACGTCGCCGTGATCCAGCACGCCCAGGACATGGACCTCACCCAGGGCGGCTGCATGCACGAGGGCGAGGTGTCGGCGCGCCTCGGGCTGCCGGCGTTCCCGGCCGCTACCGAGGACATCATGGTGGCGCGCGATCTGCTGCTCACCGAGATGGTCGGCGGTCGCTACCACGTGCAGCATCTGTCGAGTGAGAGAAGCGTCGAGCTGATCCGCGACGCCAAGACCCGCGGGATCCGGGTGACCTGTGAGGTGACGCCGCACCATCTGCTGCTCACCGACGAGGCGGTCGAGGAGAGCGGAATCCACCCGGACACGAAGATGAACCCGCCGCTGCGTTCCGAGGCCGACCGTATGGCCCTGATCGACGGCCTGCTCGACGGCACCATCGACCTGATCGCCAGCGACCACGCTCCCCACCACCCCGACGAGAAGGACGTGCCCTTCCCCGAGGCGCCGTTCGGGATCGTCGGACTCGAGACGACTCTCAGCCTGTGCCTCGACCGTCTGGTCGGCGGCGGCATCCTCGAGCTCTCGAAGCTGATCGACCTGCTGTCCTGTCAGCCGGCGCGGGTCTTCGACCTGCCGGGCGGTTCGCTGGCGCCGGGCAGCGTGGCCGACGTCACCCTGATCGATCTCGAAGCGCAAGTGACCGTCGATCCGGACCGGTTCCTCAGCAAGTCGCGCAACACGCCGTTCGCCGGCTGGAAGCTGAAGGGCGCGGCGGCCGGCACGATCGTCGACGGCCGCGTGATCGATCCCCGAACCTGACCCCGAGCAGCCCGATCGTGACGGCATCGATCCTCGAGGTGGCGACCCAGGCCGCCGTACGCGCCGGCGAGGTGCAGCGCCGCTGGTTCGGGTCGGACGCGGTGGTGACCGAGGAAAAGGACCTGCGCGACTACGTGAGCCGGGTCGATCGCGACTGCGAGTCGGTGATCCTGGAGGTGATCCGCGACGCCTTTCCGCAGCACTCGGTGCTGGCCGAGGAAGGCGGACTGTCGCGGGCCGGCGACGACTACCTGTGGATCGTCGATCCTCTCGACGGCACCAACAACTTCCTGCGCGGGGTGCCCTACTTCTGCGTTTCGATCGCCTGCCGGCGCCGCTCCGAGACGATCGCCGCGGTGGTGCTCGACGCGCTGCGCGACGATCTGTTCACCGCCGAAGCCGGTGGCGGGGCGCGTCGCAACGGCGTTGCGCTGCGACTGGACCCCGAGGTCCCGCTGACCGGCGGCTTCCTGGCGACGGGGTTCCCCTTCAAGGCCCATCCGGCCCTCGAGGTCTACCTGAAGATCTTCGGCGATGTCTTCCTCGAGGCGCGTGGGGTGCGCCGCTGTGGGGCCGCGGCCCTCGATCTCGCCTACACGGCCGCCGGCGTCTACGACGGCTTCTTCGAGTTCCGTCTGTCGCCCTGGGATCTCGCCGCCGGCGCCCTGCTGATCCAGGAGGCCGGTGGCACGGCCACCGATCTCGACGGAGGCGACCGCTTCCTCGAAACCGGCAACGTGATCGCCGGCGCTCCCCGCCTGCAGCCGGCCCTGCGGCGATTGGTCGAGGCGCACGCCGACGAGGCTTCGATCGCGCGACTGTGCGACGGCTGATCGGGTACGGCTGAGGGCCTCCTCGCGGGCGGGGATCGGTCGCCCTACTCGGGCGAGGATCGGTCGCCACCGCTGCTAGAGTGCCCTCATGGCTGAGGCGTCCGCGAGGTCGGGGGGCTCTTTCGAGATCCAGTTCCACTCCGCCAACGCCCTTCGGCCTCCGCGGTCGGTGCGACTGTCCCGTCGCTCGCTGACCCTGCTGGGGGTCCTGGTCGTCGCCTGGCTGGGCTTCGTGATCGCCGGTGCCGCGACGGCTCGGTCGACCGGCCGTTCGATCGTCGAGGGGCGACGCAGTCGCGACCTGGTGCGGGTCGCCGCCATGCTCGACGAGCGCGTCGCCGCGCTCGTCGATCGCTACCGGGGACTCGACATCGAGACCCGGGCGCTGCGCGAGCGACTGCTGAAGGTCGAGTTCGCCTACGGTCTCGAGGACGTCGGGGAGATCGACGAAGAGGTGCCCTGGGCGACCGGCGACGTCGTCGACGCCGGCACCCGGCTGGTCGACCTGAGGGACCACGTGGTCCAGACGGTGAGCGGGGTCGAGCACCAGATCGAAGCCCTCATCGCCTACGAGGCCGAGCATCCGGATCGGGTTCGCCTGACGCCGTCGCGCTCGCCGCTGCCCGGCGTCGACTTCGTGCTGACCACCGGCTTCGGTTTCACGCTCTCGGCGTTCACCGGCGAGGCGGTGTACCACAGTGGTATCGACCTGGCGGCGCCGGCCGGCACGGTGATTCGGGCGCCCGCTGACGGCACCGTGATGTTCGCCGGGCGCAACACCCTGACACGACGCAACTCCTGGTGGCAGCTCGGCAACGTGGTGGTCATCCGCCACGGCGACGAGTTCGTGACCACCTTCGGCCACTGTGACGAACTGCTCGTCAAGCGCGGGCAGGCGGTGTCGCGGGGCGACGAGCTGGCGACGGTGGGAGATTCGGGCTGGGCGAGCTTCTCGCAGCTCCACTACGGCGTGTGGAGGCTGGGGGAGACCGTGCGGCCCGAGCACCCTCGACTCTTCATCCTCGATCGGGGTTGGGAGGACGATCGCGACCTGTTGCGCGCCGCGGCGCGAGGCGTGGAGGAGGGCTGGGAGCCGTTGCCGGGGGCCTGGACCCGATAGCCGATCGTCGATCTGTTCGCGGGGCCTCGGAGTCGGCCGGGTCATGGAGTAGGATCGAAGCTTCCCCAGTCGTCTCGCAATCCTGGCGAGACCCGATGAAAGAGGAGACTTCGTCATGAAGCGAGCCGTTCTTTTGGTATTGCTGGTCGCCCTGCTCGGTGCATGTGGCGGCTCGAGTGAGCAGGCCTCGAAGGCCATCGAACCGGGCCCCGACGCCCAGGAGCAGATCCAGACCGCCCTGATCGTCGCCGAACCGGGTGCGGTGATCGAACTCGCCGCCGGCACGTTCGAACTCAACGGCAGTCTGTCCCTCGACGTGGCAGGGGTCACGATTCGCGGCGCCGGTCTCGGCGCGACGATCCTCGATTTCGCGGCGCAGCAGCCGGGAACCGGGGGCGAGGGCCTGATGGTGACCAGCGACGACTTCGTGGTCGAGGACCTGACCGTGCTCAACACGCGTGGCGACGCCATCAAGGTCGAAGGCACCACCGGAGCCACCTTCCGCCGGGTCGGCATCGACTGGAGCGGCGAGCCGAAGACCGAGAACGGCGCCTACGGCCTCTACCCGGTGCAGGTCAAGAACGTCCTGATCGAGGACTCCGAGGTGCGTGGCGCCTCCCGACACCGACATCTAC
>CALOFD010000058.1:0-13260 GCA_942492505.1 Thermoanaerobaculia bacterium | reverse complement strand
TATCTCGTGGCGCCCGGTCCAGGATCGGACTCACCGTCTTCAGCTCAGGAATCTCCATACAGGGGCGCCACTGCGTCCTTGACCATCGCAGGGCGAAGCAAACGGTCGCTCAGCCGGTAGCCGCGCTGCAGAACCTCGGCGACCCTCGGCTCGGAGACCGAGGCGTCCTCGAATCGGGCGATCGCATCGTGGATCGACGGATCGAAGGGCTCTCCCTGCGCGGGGACCTCCTCGACCTCGAAGCGTTCCAGCAGCTTGTGCATCTGACGCAGGATCATCTCGACCCCGCTCTGCAGATCCTCGAAGCTGCCGCGCGAACTCGCTGCGAGTTCGAGGTTGTCCATCACGAGCAGGATCTCGCGCAACGGATCGACCGCCGCATAGCGCCGTGCGTCTGCCCGCTCCCGATCGACCCTCTTCTTGTAGTTCTCGAAGTCCGCCATGGCCCGCAACATGCGCTCTTTCGACTCGGCGACTTCCTCTTCGAGTCCGGCGATCCGATCGCCGCCTTCGGAGGATCGGCGTCGGCTGCTTCGGAACTGCCCGGATCCTCGAGGATGTAGGTCCTCCTCGGACGTCGGCTTCTTGAGTCATTCTGGGTCCTCCTCCCTCAGGACCGTCGAGATCACCCGAGAGCGCCTCACTCAGCGCGCTTCCCAGGAACTGCACCAGGGGGATGAGGCGCGGGTACTCCATGCGCGACGGTCCGAACACCCCCAGACTGCCCAGCGGTCGACCTCCCACACCGTAGGTCGTTGCAACCAGTGAGAAGTCGAGGGCCGAGGTCAGGTCGGCATCATCGCCGATCAGCACCCGGACCCCTTCTTCGGCGACGCACTTGGTGGGGATCGAAGGTAGCTGGGCATTGTCGTTGAAGGCGGCGAACAGTCGGCGGGTGCGTTGTAGGTCGGCGAGTTCGGGCTGATCGATAAGCGACTCCGTGCCATCGACCATGAGGGCCGGATCGAGTCCGGCGTGCAGTCCCATGGAAGCCATCCTCAGGGCTCTCTGCATCAGCTTGTCCAGCAGCGCACGTTCGTCGGCCATGCGCTCGAGAAGCCGCGTGCGGGCCTCGAAAAGCGTCAGCCCCTGAAAGTTCTGGGTGATGTAGTTGGAGATCCGGATCAGGTCGTGGCGCTCGACCAGTGCCTGGACCTCGATCACCCGATGATCGGCAAAACCGCCCGACAAAACGACCACGCACAGGACTCGCTGGTCGGACAGCGGCACGAAGTCGACACTGCGCAGGATCACGTCGCCGCGGACCGGAACAGGGACGGCGCCGAGCTGGTGCGAGCAGGTCCGACAGCAGGCGACTGGCGACCTCGCCGAGGTCCTCGGCATCCCCGGCCGCCGTTGAGGGCTTCGCCGATCCGGGTGCGCACACCGGAAGACAGGTTGCGCCGACGCATCAAGCTGTCGATGTAGACATGATACCCGTCGGCGGTCGGGATCCTGCCGGCCGAGGTGTGGGGCTGACGCAGGAAACCTCCCTGGTCGAGATCGGCCATCACATTGCGAACCGTTGCCGACGAAAGACTGCGGCGCTTTGCGATCTCGGCCGAAGACACCGGCTCGGCGCTGCGGATATAGAAATCCACCACGTCCCGGAGGACGCTCTGGGCACGTTCGCTGAGCAGCTGGGGCTCGGTCCTGGTCATGTTCGGATGGCAGACGGAGGTCGATTTCAACCCGGGGGTTCAGAGAGCCCGAAACCCGGCGACAGGGCCCCAGATTCTAGCAGAGCCGAAGGGCCTCGAGAGCCTTGCATTTCTTGACCGTCGGGGGTCCTGTTGCTAAGATATTACCCTTCATCAATATTATTCAATTGCTGCAGCTCCGCTTTCTCCCATGGTCTTCTTCAACTACAGCACCCAGCAGATGGCGGCGAAGGTCGTGTACTACGGCCCGGGCCTGGGCGGGAAGACCTCGAATCTCCAGTACATCTACGACCACACCAGCAAGAACTCGCGCGGCGAAATGGTCTCCCTGGACACCGATACCGATCGCACCCTCTTCTTCGACCTGCTGCCCATCGACGTCGGCACCATCGGCGGCTTCGAGACCCGGATCCAGCTCTACACCGTCCCGGGCCAGGTGTTCTACAACGCCACCCGCAAGCTGGTGCTCAAGGGCGTCGACGGCGTCGTCTTCGTTGCCGACTCCCAGCGTCCGATGCTCGATGCGAATCGGGAGTCCTTCGACAATCTGGTCGAGAATCTCCGGATCGTGGGTCTCGAGCCCGACGACGTACCGATCGTCCTGCAGTACAACAAGCGAGACCTGCCGGGCGTACTGTCGGTCGACGAACTCGACGAAGCCCTGAATCGGGGCGACTGGCCGACGTTCGAGGCCTCGGCCCTGTCGGGCAAGGGAATCTTCGAAACCCTGACGGCGATCTCCAAGCTCACCCTCAAGGCACTCCGAACCAGGGTCGGACAGTCGGTCTCGCAACGTTCCCCGGCACCGCGCCACGTCGCTGCGACTTCGCGACTCGCCTCACCGGCACCCTCCGCGGCAGGCGCCCCGCCGGCTGCCCCACAGATGCCGGCTCCTCCCCGAGCCGACGCGAATCCGGCCGTCACGACCCCGACCTCGACGAACGCTCCGTCGACCGCTGCGACGGCGCCGCCTGCAAGCCCGCGCGAGAACGCCCCGACCACCGGCGCCAGCCTTGCGGAAGTGACCGGCCATGGAACCGAAACGGTCTCGGACGAGTTGCTCGGCGAAGCCGGCGATCTGCTGCAGGACGCAACCCGGGCTCCGCTGACCGACCCCGATCTTCTCGAACTCGACGGCAAGCACAGCATCGGGCTGCCGCTCGAGGCCGAGGGTCCCGCTCCGTCCGACGAGAACCGTGCGGGAAGGGTCTCGGAGACCGCAGCCGGCCGTCCCCAGGACGATGCCGCCCCGACCGGCAACGACGCTTCGACTCTGGCGAGCCCGACCGAGAATCCGACCGAGGTGCCGGTGACCCTCAGCGCCGCCTCCCAGGATGCCGATCCCCAGGCCGAGGCAGCGACCGTGCAGCGCATCCTGGAGAACTCCCTTCCGCACGACGGAACCCCCGCGCCGACCATGAACGGAACATCGCCGCAAGGGAACAACGGCAGCGTCAACGGCTTCCATCCGACGGCGAGGGAGAACGGGCACGTCGAGATGTCGCGCCAGCTCGAGATGACGCTGCCGCGCAAGTCGCTCATGAAGGCCCGTCGCATGTCGATGCTCTTGCAGTTCGAGGACGAAGACGAGAACATCGTGGGCAACATGGAACGCAGCTTCGACCTGACGGCCCGGCCGGCAGACCTCGAGGAACTGCTGCTCCAGCTGAACGTAACCGTCAACCCGAACGACTGAAACCGGGCGCTGTGCGCCTCTCAGCCCGACGGCCATGAAGTGCCCATACTGCGGTGAGAACAACGACCGCGTGGTCGATTCCAGGGAGAGCCGCGGCGGCGCGACGATCCGACGGCGGCGAGAGTGCGTCGATTGCAACCGCCGGTTCACCTCCTACGAACAGATCGAAGACATCCCCCTGATGGTCGTCAAGGAAGACGGCTCGCGCGAGGAGTACAACCGCAAGAAACTGCTCGGGGGATTGCTCAAGGCTTGCGAGAAGCGACCCGTACCATCGACGGCCCTCGAGGCCCTCGTCGATGACGCTGAATCGATGCTCCAAGAACAGGAAGACCGCGAGCTCTCGACCCGCGACCTGGGAGCCTTCATCATGCACAGACTGCGCGAGCTCGACCAGGTGGCCTACGTCCGATTCGCCTCGGTCTACCGTCGTTTCGAGGACATCGACGCCTTCGTCGACGAGCTTCAGACCCTGATCCGGCAACGAGCCCGCTGAGCCTCCGCGCGACGGGGATTTGGGTGTAGTCTCCAAGCCAACGGAGGCCACCCTTGAGTACCGTATCGACCGTCGAGCAGGACGAGCTGCTCAGAACACTGCCCGACGTTCTGCCGCTGCTGCCGCTCAAGAACACGATCCTGATCCCGTACAACATCGTTCCGCTGTCGATCAGCTCGGAACGAAGTGTCGCGGCGATCGACCAGGCCCTCGCCGAGGACCGCATGATCCTGCTCGCTGGACAGCAGGACTCGTCGATCGACGAGCCCGGCGAGGCCGACCTGTACAAGGTGGGCACCGCTGCCCTGATCATGCGGATGCTCAAGCTGCCCGACGGACGCATCCGCATCCTGGTGCAGGGTCTGGCGCGAGCCCGCATCGAGCACATGAGCCAGCTCGACCCCTTCATGCAGGCTCGGATCTCGAAGATCGAAGAGCCACCTGTCAGCGACGCGATCGAATCGATGGCGCTGGTCAGGAGCGTCAAGGATCTGCTCGACGACGCCGTCTCTCTCGGCAAGACGATCTCTTCGGAGGTCGTCGTTCTGGCGAGCAACATCGAAGATCCAGGGCGCCTGGCCGACCTCGCCGCCAGCAACCTCGACCCCAAGATGGACGACGCCCAGAGAGTTCTCGAGACCTTCGACCCTCTCGAGAGACTGCGCCATGTGAGCGGTCTCCTGGTTCGCGAGATCCAACTGCTGAACATCCAGCAGCGACTGTCCTCCCAGACTCGCGAGGAACTCGACAAGTCGCAGCGCGACTACTTCCTTCGCCAACAGCTGCGAACGCGATCCAGGAGGAGCTCGGCGAGGGCGACAGCCTCGAAGAGGACATCCGCGGGTATCGGGAGCTGCTCGAGAAGAGTTCGCTCAGCGAAGAGGCTCGCGACGAGGTCGAGAAGCAGATTCGACGCCTCCAGCACACCCACCCCGAGAGCGCCGAGGGCGCGATGATCCGCACCTATCTCGACTGCGTGACCGGCTTGCCCTGGGGCACCCAGAGCGGCGACGACCTCGACCTCGTCAACGCGCCGAAGGAGTCCTCGATGAGGATCACTTCGACCTCGAGAACGTCAAGGAACGCATTCTCGAATACCTCGCCGTGCGCAAACTGAAGAAGACCGCGAAGGGTCCGATCCTGTGCTTCATCGGTCCCCCCGGCGTCGGCAAGACCTCGCTCGGGCCGCTCGATCGCCCGGGCGCTCGGTCGCGAGTTCGTCCGTATCTCGCTCGGCGGCGTCCACGACGAGGCCGAGATCCGCGGGCATCGACGAACCTACATCGGCGCCCTGCCCGGCCGGATCATGCAGGGCATCCAGCAGGCCGGCACCGACAATCCGGTGTTCATGCTCGACGAGATCGACAAACTGGGTTCGGACTTCCGCGGCGATCCATCCTCGGCGCTGCTCGAAGTCCTCGACCCGGAACAGAACACCGGTTTCCGCGATCACTACCTGGGCCTCGCCTACGACCTCTCGAGGGTCCTCTTCATCACCACCGGCAACCTCGCAGAGCCGATCCAACCGGCGTTTCTCGACCGCATGGAGGTGCTGCGGCTGTCGGGCTACACGGTCGGCGAGAAGGTCGAGATCGCCCGCCGCCATCTGATCCCGAAGCAGCGCGCCGAGAACGGAATCGAGGAGGCCCACCTCGACCTGACGAAGAGCGGGCTGACGAAGGTCATCACCGCCTACACCCGCGAGGCCGGAGTGCGCAATCTCGAACGTGAGATCGCCACGCTGTGCCGCAAGGTCGCAGTGCGAGTGGCCAACGGCAAGGACGGCAAGGTGCGGATCACGGCGGGCAACGTCAAGAAGTACCTCGGCGTCCAACGTCACTGGGCCGAAGAACTCCTGAACCGGAACAGGATCGGTGTCGCGACCGGACTCGCCTGGACGGCGGCCGGCGGCGACCTGATGTTCATCGAGGCCCTGGCCCTGCCGGGGCGCGGCAAGCTGCTGCTCACCGGGCAGCTCGGCGACGTCATGAAGGAGTCGGCCCAGGCCGCCCTTTCCTTCGCACGCTCCTGGGCTGCCGAGAACGATCGAGGATCCCTCGAAGACAAGGACATCCACATCCACGTTCCAGCCGGGTCGATTCCCAAGGACGGCCCCTCGGCCGGCGTCACCATTGCCACCGCCATCGTTTCGCTGCTCGCCGAACGACCGGTCGATCGCCGTGTCGCCCTGACCGGCGAGATCACGCTGCGCGGCGAAGTCCTGCCGATCGGCGGGGTGAAGGAGAAGGTTCTCGCCGCCCGCGGCGCCGGCGTCGAAGAGGTCGTGCTGCCGAAGCTCAACGAACGCGACGTCGCGGAGATCGCGCCGAACCTCCGACGAGGCATCGTCTTCCGCTTCGTGGACACCATGGACGAGTTGCTGGAGCGCGCCCTTGTCGAACCGGTCGACGCCTCCGACTGAGCGCGACCTCCTCGCCTGGCTGCGAGAGCAGCCCGAGACTCGCGGACTGCTCGGGGACGACTGCGCCTTCCTGCCACCCGCCGGCCACACCGCCGTCACGGTGGACCGCCAGGCGGCCGGCATCCACCTGCCTCGCGACACCGACACGGAAGTCTTCGCGCGCCGCCTGATCGAGGTCAACGTCTCTGACCTCGCAGCCTGCGGTGCAGCGCCTGCCTGGGCCTTCCTGGCCGTCGCAGGCCCCCGCGACCACCCCTGGACTCGTTTCTTCACCGCGTTTCTCGAAGCCGCCCGGGCTCGATCCGTGACGCTCGCCGGAGGCGACAACTCCGAGGTCGGACGAGTTCTCCGCCACACTCACGCTGATCGGGCATCAGCTCGTGCCCGGTCGATGGCTGCGTCGCAGCGCCGCCGTGCCCGACGATTCGATCTGGGTCGGCGGAGGGCTGGGAGGCTCGGCGATCGGCCTTGCTCTCGCCCGCCGTGGCGGACGAATCGATCGCCGGCTGCACTGTCACCTGCCCGAGGACCTGCCGGACGCACTCTCAGCCGACGCCGAACGGTGCCTCCGCCTGCACTTCTCTCCGCAGGCCCGGATGGACCTGGCCGGCTGGTTGGCGCATCATGGAAGCTGCGCCATCGACCTCTCCGACGGTCTCTCCACGGACCTTCGCCACCTGGTGGAGAGCAGCGGAGTCGGCGCGACGATCCACCAGGACCGGATCGAACTCGAACCGGATCTCGCCCGCCTGGCCGCCTACCTCGAACTCGACCCGGAGGACGTCGTACTGCACGGTGGCGAAGACTACGAACTCCTCTTCACGCTGCCCGAGGGAACCGAGCCGCCGGCCGGGTTCGGATGTCGAAGGATCGGCGAAACGACCTCGGTGGAGGTCGCTTGCAGATCGAATCGAAGGGCAGGTTCCGCGACCTGCCCGACGCGGGCTGGGACCAGTTGGGATCGGCCGTGCAGGGCGCTGCCGACGGGCCGCTCCTGGCCTAGGCCAGGGCGGCGTGAATCGCCTCGAAGTCCGGAAGGTCGCTGGCCTTCTCGAGGACCTGGGCGTAGAGAATCTTGCCTTCCTTGTCGACCACGAAGGCCGACCGCTTGGCTACGCCCTCGAACCCGATGAAGTCGCCGTAGAGCGCTCCATAGGCGGCAGCCGTTTCCTTGTTGAAGTCCGAAAGCAGCGGAAAGTTGATGCCCTGCTCCTTCGCCCAGGCGGCCTGCGCGAAAGGACTGTCGACGGAGATCCCGAGGACTTCGGCGTCGAGAGCCTCATAGGAGGCGAAGGAATCCCGCACCGAACACATCTCGGCGGTGCAGACTCCGGTGAAGGCGAACGGGAAGAAGAGAAGCACGACGTTCTTCTCGCCGCGGAAATCGGAAAGGGTCACCTTGTCGGTGCCGGGCGCTCCGGGGAGCGTGAAATCGGGAGCGGAATCGCCAACCTGCAGAGTCATCAGACAGTCCTCCTGGATTATGAGTCGATGGATCCGACGCTGCGGCCGCCGGAAACCCAGGGCCTGTCGAAGTTCAGCGTTGTAGGGGGGAACCCCGAACGGCATCCAGTCAGGGGCGCCGGCCCGGGGTGCCGATCCTATCCGAGCGGCCTGCCCGGTGCGAGCCCCGAGGCTCCTCTACTCGTCTTCGGCGCCGACCTGCCCGAGACCCGAAGGCCACTTCAGGAAGTATCCCCCGGCCCAGACCAGGTCTTCGGTGTAGTTCGTGTGCAGGAACGGACCGCGAGCATACTCGCTGGCAGAGAACTGACCGTCTCCACCGGCGGACCGGATCCCTACGGGAATCGCCGATGCCGACGAACCGGTCGTGCCGTATTCGTAGCGGTATCCCCAACCGTCGACCACCGGGACCACTGCGGCGTACTGTGGCACCAGCGTGTCCTCCAGCGCCTCCGCCGTGATGGTGTCGAAGGTGCTCCAGTCGAAGGTCTTGACCTCCTGTCCGGCGGCCATCGCTCCAGCCTGGTCCGTGATCCAGGACAACCACGACGTCCCCATGAGTCGCATGTCGGTCATCGTCCGCTTCTGCTTGGCCCGCAGGAGTGAATCGAGCAGGTTGGGAATGATGAGGGACGCGATCACCGCGATGATCGCCACGACGATCAACACCTCGATCAAAGTGAAGCCCCTCGAACTGCGCTTTCGAAACCCGGAAATCGCCTTCATGACCAGGATAGAGAAGCAAGGCCCATGCCAGCAGAAGCCCCCTGATTCGAGGCCTTCAACCCGACTGGAGGGACTCGGTGACAATCATCGTCAATCGCACCGGCATCTCTCGTCCACCGCCCGTCCTCGAGCTTCAAACGCTTGATGAGATAGGCGAGAGCCTGGCGCGAGATGCCCAGCCCGCGGGCGGCCTCGGCGACGACGCCTCCGGCTTCCGCCAGCGCCCTGCTGAGGAGCTCGCGGCGGAAATCATCGAGGCGACGGTGATAGGAACGCCCGCCGGCCGCTGACTGCGGCAACTCCAGGTCCCGGGCTCGAACGAGACCGCCTTCACAGAGGGTGCTGGCAACCCGCAGTCGATTCTTCAACTCGCGAACGTTGCCGGGCCAGGAGTACTCACGAAGGCGGCTGCGGGCCTCGTCGGTGAGTTCGACCTCCGGGCCGACCTCGGCCAGGATGTGTTCGCTCAGGCGCACGACATCCTCACCTCGCTCTCTCAAGGGCGGCAGGACCACGGTCGCTGCGGCAAGTCGATAGTAGAGATCGTGTCGGAAGCGGCGCTCACGGACCAGCCTCGGGATCTCGCGATGCGTCGCGGCGACCACCCGCACGTCGACGCGCCGCGCGCGGCTTTCGCCCAGGCGTCGGACCTCCCCCTCCTGGAGGAAACGAAGCAGGGCGCCCTGGGCCGCGGGTGAGAGATCGGCGACCTCATCCAGCACCACCGTTCCCCCGTCGGCACTCTCCAACACACCGCGCCGCTCGCGATCGGCGCCCGTGAAGGCCCCACGGACGTGTCCGAAGAGATCACCGAGCAGCAGGGAGTCGTCGACCGCAGCGCAGTTGTAGGCCAGGAAGGGTCGGCCTGCCCTGGAGCTCCTGCGGTGCAGTCGGCGCGCCGCCAACTCCTTGCCGGTCCCCGACTCGCCCTGCAGCAGAACGCTGACCTCCGCCCTGGCCAGTTCGTCGAGACGAACGAGGGCCTGGCGCAGCGCCGTGCTGCGGCCGAGGATCGCCCCCTGGGATCGTTCCGAGATCCTCGGAGGGGGCCGTCGGAGCCGCTGCCCCACCAGACCCACCAGGACCTTCAGGGGATCGTCGATCACCTCGGAGCGGACCACGATCCGACCTGCGCGCGCGGTCGTCGACCAGCGTTGCGAGCCGCGGCCCCCGGTCGCCAGGCAGCGGCTCTCCTCGCCGATCTGCCATTCCAGGGCGGCCTCTCGGTAGCCACAATCCTCGAGTAGACGAGCGGCGGCGTTCTCCGGCTCGGCGGAGGACAGGAACGCTCGCAGGGCCGCGTAGTCGATGCCCCGGCCGCCGCTCAGGAGTCCCGAGAAGGTGTTCCAGCCTAGCTCGCGCAGACGCCCGGAGGCCCACGACGCGATGCCGGGAGGAACCAGGTCGGGGGCGGTTCGGACCATCGAGACAACGCAGCGGGCAGCGCGGAATCCCTCCAAGGCCTGGAGGTCGAGCCTGGCCCGCGCCGATGGAGGCTCGCCCGCCATCAGGCTTCTCCAGAGATTCGAAACCGGATCGTCCTCGAGCAGCTCCTCGACCTCTCCGGGAACGGCCACGGCCGCGATCTCGATGCGCTGATCTCTCGCCAGCAGGGAGGGGAGACGGAGGGGGTCCCCGTCGACCTCGACCGCAACCCCCGCGACGATCCGAAGTCTCGCGCCACAGAGATCCAGCCGGCGCGCTTCGAGGGACTCGCTCTCGAGCCGCCTGCGAAGCCGTTCGAGCACGTTCAACTGCGCCGCCCAGTCGCGGCGAAACTCAGCGACGTCACACTCGACCTCGAGAACGTCGACGCAACCCACCAGAACCCCCCTGCGCTCGAAGTACTCCCAGGCATCCTTCAGGGTCTGTGCATCCCTGGCGTCGTGGATTCCGCGAGCCCAGCGGGCGGCCACGACCAGGGTCCGTGCGGTCCAGAGCGCCACGGAATCGCCGCCGCCGGCCAGCAGTCTGCAGGCCGCCAGGGCCCCCCGTTCGGCGCCGGCGGCACACGAACGACTCAGCTCCTCGCGGGCGCGGATCAAGGCCAGGGCAGCGTGGCGGCCGACGTCGACTGCCGCGCCGTCGTCCGACGAGGACGACCTGGGAGCGATCTCGCCCCAGGATGGATCCACCCGAAGCCGCTGCGCCCACTGGTACACCGCCAGCGCCGCGGCTTGCCGCGGAGGGTCCGACGGGTCGCACCTTCGCCGCAACGACTCGAGTCGCCTGATCCAGGAGCGATCGCGCGCTCGCAGGCGGTCCAGGCGAAGACGCCGGGCCGAGCACGCCGCGGTCTCGGAGCGGGTTTCACGGCCGAGTTGCTTCGACGCGAGCCGAAGTTCACCCAGCGAGATGAGCTCGTCCGCCGGACTCCTGCCAACCGACGACGGGTCAGCGGCCCTGATCCGGCGCACGGTGGTTCGCAATCTCCAAGCCCGTCCGTGCAACGCCACTTTCTGCTCGGGGTCGAGCCCTGCCTCGCCGAACCAGAACTCCTCTGCACCCCCTGAGGCCAACCGATCCTGGACTCCTGCGAAGGCGAACCCAGATCCCTCGATGCTTCGCGCGATCGTCGCGGGACCGGCCACCAGGAGACCGTGCGGCCCCAGGGCGACCATGCGGGAGCGAGCCTCGGCGAATCGAGGCTTCCAAAGGCCCGGGTAGAACTCGAACAGACTCGACAGCAACTGGGCGGGCGTCGACGGTCCTCCGACGGCCCGGCTGCACCGCAGCCAGCGTCGCACCGCCCTTCGAACCGCTCCCCGCCCTTCACAGAGACCTCCGCGCTGCGATTCGGGCCATTGGAAGAGCCGCCGCGCCAGGGCATCCACTCGCTGCCGCCATAGACGACGGCCGCAGCGCTCGCGGACGACGACGCTCCTGAGACGGCCCATCTCATCGAGGCCGCTGCGACTCCAGTTCGCGTCGTCGACCTCGAAGCCGACCTTCTCGAGCAGCGCGACCAGGGCACAGCCCTCGAGAAGGACGGCCATACGAGCGCTGTCCTCGCACAGACTCTCGAGGCTCTGACTGGGAGGTCCCTGCAGGGCAGGATGCTGGAACGGGACTGGACGGGTGGGCGCTGTCAACTCACCCCAGAAGGGTGTCGAGATCCTTCCAGAAATGGGGATAGGACTTGGCGACCACCTGGGGGTCGGCAATCGAGACGCCGGGGCGCCGCAGACCGACCAACGCCATCGCCATCGCGATCCGATGATCGTCGTAGGACTCGCAGCGGACCTCGGCGACGGGCGGATCCGTCTCGTGCCAGCTCCCCTGCACGATCAGGCCGTCGTCGAGTTCCTCGACCTCGGCTCCGACTCGGGCCAGTTCCATCGCGATGGCTGCCAGACGGTCGCTCTCCTTGATCCTGAGATGGGGCACGTTGACGATCCGGGTCTCACCCTGGAGGAAGGGGGCGACCGCCGCCAGGGTCGGCACCTGGTCCGGCATGTCGCCGAGGTCGAAGACCCCGCCTCGTCCCGGACGACCGCTCACCTCGAGTTCGTCGCCCTGCCAGTCGAGGTCGGCTCCGACCTGCGCCAGGACATCGAGGAAACGTCGATCACCCTGGAACGAATCGGCTACGAGTCCGCGCAGCCGCACCCGACCCGAGGTCAGGAGGGCGGCGGCGGCCGGATAGGCCGCGGCCGAGTAGTCCGGTTCCACGGCCAGATCCGCAGGCGGTTGCGGCGCCGCCGGATCGATTCGAAAGGCGCCGTCGCGCAGCCGCGCCGCCGGTACCCCGAAGCGCGCCATCGCCGCCAGGGTGAGTTCGAGATAGGGCGACGACGACGGGGCATCCACGACGATCTCGACCGGAGTCGAAGCCCGTGGCCGCCATGACCAGGGCCGACACATACTGCGACGACTCCTTCGCATCGATGCTGCAGCGACCACCGACCAGGCTGCCTCCGCGGATCTCGAGCGGCGCCAGACCCTCGGCGCGTGGGCAGACGATCTCGGCTCCCAGCGCACGCAGGGCTTCCACCAGCGGACCGACCGGTCGTTCACGTAGGCGCGGCGTGCCGTCGAGAACCCAGTCTCCCGGAATCGCGGTCAGCGTCGCCACCAGGAACCGGTAGAGCGTGCCCGCGTTGCCGCAGAAGATCTCACCGGATCGAGGAAGGGTCTCGCCAGGCGTCAGGACCACGGCATCGCTCTCCCGATCGACGCGGTAACCGAGCACCTCGAGAGCCCTCTGGAAGTGCTCGAGATCCTCCGACTGAAGCGGATGATCGATTCGCACCGGTCGGCCGGACAGCAGACCGAGATTGAAGTAGCGGTGCGAGACGCTCTTCGACGGCGGCGGCCGAAGCACGCCCCTCACGACCCGGCCGGAGCGAACTAGCACCCCGTCAGTCGTCATCCGATCCTCCGATCCACACCAACGAGCGATCCGTGTACCACGCCGGCAGGATTCGCACCTCCCCACCCGACGACCGGCCAGTGCAGGTCCTCGTGGAAGTGACCGAGCAGGAGCGTGTCGTGGCCTTGCGCCAGACGCTTCTCCGCATAGGACCGGACCACTTCCTCGGGAATTCTCATCTTGTGCTCGAAGTTCGTCCGGGCCAGCCCGCGCTCGGTGGACGCCATCATGCGAAGACCGAGAGAGGTGGGCAACAGAGCCAGCGCTGCTCTCGTGACGAAGCTCTTCGAAAGACGACGCCAGAGACGATAGCGCCAATCGCGGGCATTGAGGCCGTCTCCATGGACGGCGAGGTAACGGCGGCCGCCGACTTCGAAGGCGAACTCCCTGCCGACCTCGGTGAACAGCTTCCCGTAGCTGCCC
>CALOFD010000057.1:0-2634 GCA_942492505.1 Thermoanaerobaculia bacterium | reverse complement strand
TCGACCCTCGTCACCCTGGTCCTGATCCCCGTGGTCTACATTTCGGCGACCGGTGCAGCCGCGCGTCTTCAAGGCTTTCGCTGGCCGAAGATCGACCGAAGCCAGACCGAGGCGAAGCAGCTACCGACAACCTAGAGCTTCAACGCGGCCTACTCGGCGCGCAGGACTTCGACGGGATCGACTCGTGCGGCTCGGCGAGCCGACGGCCAGACCGCCAGGATCGCAACACCCAACAGGAGTGTTGCCATCATCGCCAGGGTCGACGGCTCGGAAGCCCGAACGCCGAAGAGCAGGCCCTGCCACAATCCGGCCGTAGCGAGGCCGACACCCCATCCCACGGCAATCCCCAGGGCGACCGGGCGCAGGCCCTGCTTCATGACGGCCCGGCTCAACTGGCCGGGTGAGGCACCGATCGCGGACCGAATCGCGAAATCGGCGCGCGCGCGGTCGAGCGACGTCGCCGTCGCGGCGAACACTCCGGCGACGCTCAGGATCAAGGCAAGCACGGCGAAACAACCGGTAGCCAGCGCCAGCGCTCGGCGCTGAGCGATCGACTCGACCACCAGGTCCGCGCCTTGCGAGACGTCGAAGACGGCAGCACCGGGGAAGTGGGCGGCAACGCTCTGCCGCACCGTCCCGAGTGTCGGAGCAGCCTCCGCGAAGCGCATGGCGACCGCGTGGACCGCGTTGGAACGTTCGCCCCAGGGAACGTACACCGCGAGATCTCCCGACGTCTCGAGAGAACGGTGACGAACGTCGCCGACCACTCCGACTACCCGCCCGACCTCGCCGTTCTTGAACACCAGCTCACGGCCGACGGAGTCGCTACCCCAGCCATACCGCCGAGCGAATTCCTCACCGACGATCACCGAATGGGCGTCCTCCCAACTCTCGCGGCTCGAGAAATCGCGGCCCGCGACGAGGGGGATCCCCAGCGTCTGGAAGTAGTGCGGCGAGACGATCCCAGCCGTCACGCGAATCTCATCACCCGATTCCCGATGAGTCGGTGAGGCATACAGTTCGAACGTGCCCTGAGACCCTTCGAGCGGCAAGCGGGTTGCGGCAACAGCCACCGAATCGACGCCGGGAAGCTGCGCCAGGTCCTGGCGCAGGTCGTGCAACCGGGAGAGTCGGGAGGCTCGATCGATGGACGAGGAGTCGCTTGGATCTTCGAAGCGGAAGACGAAGAGCGAGTCGGCGACGAATCCAGGATCGACCGCCTTCACATTACGCAGGCTCTCGCCCACCAGGCCCGCGGCAGTCAGAACCAGAAAGGCCAGCACGGTTTCAACGCCGGTCAGGGTCTTCAGCGCGAAGGAACCCCGCCTGGAGAGACGGCGGCTCGAAAGAGACTCCCCCATCCGCCCCTTGGTTCCCAAGAGAGCAATGGAGCCACTGATCAACGCACACGACGAGGCCAGTACGACCACCGCCGCCAGGGTCCGGAAGTCGAACGTCGCCTCCTCGAGCCGTGGGAGTTCCCAACCGATTCGGGTCAATCCGGCACGAAGCAGGATCCAAGCCAGCGCGCTGCCAAAAAGCGCCCCCACCAGGCTGACGAACAGGCCGTCGAGCAGGACGCTGCGGATCAACTGCCAGCGAGACGCACCCAGGGCCGCCCGGACGCCGAACTCGTTGCGCCGCGACACGACCCGCACCAGGAGCAGGTTGCCGACGTTGACGACCGCGATCAGCAGAACGGCACCGACCGCCAGGGCAAGAGCGATCAAGGTCCTCGGAGAGTCTCCGAGAATCCACTGGGAGAGCCCTGACGACTTCGACGCCCCAGCCCTGATGGGCCTCCGGAAACTCGATCTCGAGAGCCTTCGCGAGGCCCGACATCTCGGCCCTCACGGACTGCAACGATTCGGTCTCACGAATGCGGCCGATCGCCGAGAACCCATGGATCGGGGTCACCAGGGCCGCGGCTTCGTCGATGACGATAGGCAGCCAGAGATCCGACCAGCCGAGAGTGGGCGACCGGAATCCCGGCGGCATGACTCCGACGACTTCGTGCGGCCGGGAATCGAGAACGATCTTCCTGCCGAGGACTTCAGGGTCGGCGTCGAAGCGCTCTCGCCAGAGAGCGTCGCTGAGAATGACCTCGGCGCTCGAATCCTCGCCAGGATCGGCCTGCGAGGTGAAGGTCCTGCCGAGAATCGGACTCCTGCCCAGGATCTCGAAATAGGACGACGAGACCTGATAGCCCTCGAGTCGCTCCGCGATCTCACCGGCCAGCAGGGTCGACGCCACAGGCCTCAGAACCGCCGAGCCCTCGAGTGCCGTCGTGCGCTCCCGCCATCGGACGTAGCTGTGGTACGGAACTCCATAGCGACCTCCGGTCTCCAGGTCGATCTGGATCAGCTTCACCAGCCGATCGGGCTCGTCGACGGGCAGGGGCCGCAGCAACACCGCGTCGAGCACCGGCAGCAGCAACGCGCTCGCCGTGATCGCCAGCGTCAGCGTGACAACGGCCACCGACCAGGCCAGCGGCCATCTTCGAACGCCGCGCAGACAGAATCGCAGATCGAGCCACCAACCCACAGTCCGTCAATCCTCCAAGATCGAAGACCACAGAATCGTCATGAGTCGGCTCAGCGCCCGTTCTCCACCAGCCCTTGTCGCGGAGCATTC
>CALOFD010000056.1:0-52146 GCA_942492505.1 Thermoanaerobaculia bacterium | reverse complement strand
AAGGTGTCGACGTTGCGGGATGAACTCGACTCGGCCCACGCCGAGGGCGTTCGACTGGCGCGCGACCTCGATCGTGCCCAGAGGCTCAACCAGGGACTGGTGGAGGAGCTGGAGGAGGCGTCTCAGAGGGCCGCAGAGGAGGGTTCCGGTCTGGCCGAAGAGCGAGCCGCTCGGCAGCGCGCCGAAGAGGAGCTGATCACCTCGCGCTCGAGGGCTTCCGCGCTCGCATCGGAACTCGAGAATGCCAGATCGGAAGTCGCCAGAGCGCGGGACCGCGCGGCCGGCGGCGATGCCGTTCTGGAAGGCCGGGTGGAGACCCTCGAGGCGGCGCTGAGAACGAGCGAGGAGGCTGCGATACGACTCTCGGAGGAACTCGAGAACCTGCGTTCTCGTTATGAGTCGCAGCAGCTGGCGCTCGAGGCCGAGCGGCTGGCTCGGGAAGAGGCGGTTCGAGTCGCGAGCAGTGGCTCCGCGGCCGGTGGCCGACCCGCAGTCGACGACGAAGTTCGAGCGGTGGAACTGGCCCAGGCCGTCGAGCGGACGATTCGCAACTGGGCGTCGGCGTGGTCGGCGCAGGACGTTCGACGCTACCTCTCGTTCTACGACGACAGTTTCCTGCCCGAGGATGGCTCGACTCGCGACGCGTGGGCGGCAGGCCGCGCCGACCTGATTCTCTCCGCCAGGGATGTTCGCGTGGACGTTGCCTCGGTCGAGGTTCGCGGAGTCGGCCCGGATCGCGTACAGGCCCGTTTCCGTCAGCGCTACGCCGAGGGCGAGAGGAGGGTCGTCACGAGCAAGGCGCTCGAGTTGGTGCAGCGGGCAGGGTTGTGGCGGATCGCCCGCGAGTGGGTTCCGGAGTAGGTCTCAACGCCGCCGGAAGTAGCTCTGGATCCGTGACTTGACGGGGCCGTGAGTGAGCCGTTCCCGGGGTGAGAGGGGCACGAACGCCAGCACGGTACATGCGTCGGAGCGACGGTGCTCGACCAGAACCTGTCCGAGTGCGGAGGAGATCCGCATCCTCTTCTCGCGGTTGGCTTCGAAGCACAGGTTGCAGCGAATGGTGGCCCAGGACTCAGGATCGTCCTCGCGTCCTCCGTCGATCGACACGTGCCCGCCGCAATCGGTATGGAAGAGGGAGATCTCGTTGCTCGCCAGGAGCTGAAAGGGGTTCGCCAGCGGCCGAACTCGAAAGCTCTGGCGAGTGGTGTTGGTCTTGACCTGGATTTCCACGGAGACAGAACTCCCATGTCCCGGCGAAGCCGGCTCTCCCGGTCGGATCGGCTGTCGATCGGTCCCGAAAGTTCTTCAACGGTCGTGTGGACCGTTGACGGCGGCCGCGTCCGTGGACACGAGCCTTTTGCGAGCGAGGCCGTAATGTACACCCACCCGTGATGTCGGGCAAGACCTGCGGAAAACATCGTCACCGAGGCCTTCAGGAGGCCGGTTTTCGTCTCGCCGGCGCCCTCGATTCGGGCCGTTCAGGGGTTCGGTCGGATGCGCAGGTTCGACTCTGCCGGCTGCCCGAACCGCGGCCGTGCGTGCCTCGACGAGTCCGACGTCGTCGGCTTCCGCGGTCCTATCGCCCGACGGGATGCCAGGTCGTCTTGGTCTCCTGGCAGGCCGCGATGCGGTAGGGATCGGCAGCGTCGTCGGCCTGCCAATCGTCGCAGCGTTCGACGACCACCCGCTTGAGATTGGAGACCGCCAGTTGCTGAAGCGTCGTGATCGCCTCGCGATCGCGTCCGCAGTAGACCACTGCGTTGACGTCCATGTGGGAGGCGAAGGGTTCGATCAGCTCCTCCCTCCTGCCGGTGAGGATGTTCGAGACGCCGGCCGGGACGTCGGAAGCGTTCAGGACCTCTGCGAAGCTGATCGCGCTCAGTCGACCGCGGCCCGATGCCAGGACGACAGCCGTGTTGCCGCCGCACAGGACCGGCGCCAGGCTGGAAACGAGGCCGAGGATCGAGGTCTCTTCGGGGGCCAGAATCCCGACCACCCCCGTCGGTTCCAGCATCGAGAAGTTGAAGTGGGACGAAGCCACCGGATTGACGCTCGAGAAGATCTGTTGGTACTTGTCGGTCCAGCCCGCGTAGTACACCAGACGATCCACGGCAGCGGCGATCTGCGTGCGCGCGTCCGCCTCGGGAAGTCCGATGCGTCGCGCTTCTTCGACGAACTGGGCGCTTCGACCCTCGAGAACTTCGGCGATCCGATAGAGGATCTGGCCCCGATTGTAGGCATTCCGACCGGACCACGCCGGGAAGGCGCCACGAGCCGCCACCACGGCCTCCCTGAAGTCCTTGCGGGAGGCTCGACTGGCATTCGCGAAGAGCGCTCCCTGGGTATCCTCGATGCGCTCGTAGCGCCCCGACTCGGTTCTCGGGAAGCTGCCGCCGATGTACAGCTTGTAGGTCTTGTTGACGGTCAGCCGATCGGGCTGGGAGGGCGTGATGGCCTCCGGCTCTTCGGTCACGATGCCTGGGCGGTCGACGAGATCGGTCATCGGCCGGGTCCTCCTGCTGTCGGCGAGGGGCTCGGCGTCTCGAGTCGGAGGTACGGAGCGAGGCCGTGCAGACCGCCTTCGCGACCCATCCCGCTCTCCTTGTAGCCTCCGAACGGCGACGTCGGGTCGAACTTGTTGTAGGTGTTGGCCCACAGGACTCCCGCTCGGATCCCTCCCGTGACCCGGAAGGCTTTCGAACCCTTGTCGGTCCAGACGCCTCCCGAGAGGCCGTAGGGAGTGTTGTTCGCCTTCGACAGCGCCTCGTCGACGGTGCGGAAGGTCTGAACGGTCAGCACGGGTCCGAAGATCTCTTCCTGCGCGACGCGATGCGATTGTGCGGCGTCGAGGAACAGGCTCGGTGGGCACCAGAAGCCACGCTCGGGAAGGCTGCAGTTCGTCTGGTAGAGCGTGGCGCCTTCTTCGCTCCCGATTCTCAGGTACTCCTGGATCTTCTCCATCTGCTGGCGAGAATTGATGGCGCCGATGTCGGTGTTCTTGTCCAGCGGGTCTCCCACGACGAGGGTCTCCATTCGATCCTGGAGCTTCCGGATCAGGGTCGCCGCGATCGATTCCTGGACGAAGAGTCGCGAACCGGCACAACAGACGTGCCCCTGGTTGAAGAAGATGCCGTTGACGATGCCTTCGACCGCCTGGTCGAGGGCGGCATCCTCGAAGACGAGGTTGGCGGCCTTGCCGCCCAGTTCGAGGGTGTAACGCTTGTCTGTGCCGGCCACCGCCCGTTGGATCAGCTTGCCGACCTCGGTCGATCCGGTGAATGCGACCTTGTCGATGTCGGGATGGGCCACCAGGGCTGCGCCGGTGGCGCCGGCTCCGGTGATGATGTTGACGACTCCCGGCGGCAGCTCGGCCTCGCGCAGGATCTGGGCCAGGACGAGGGCCGTGAGCGGAGTGGTTTCGGCCGGCTTGAGAACGACGGTGTTGCCCGTCGCGAGGGCCGGCGCGATCTTCCACGCAGCCATCAGGAGGGGGAAGTTCCACGGGATGATCTGGCCGGCCACCCCGAGAGGCTCGACCCGCCGACCCGGGAAGGCGTAGTCGAGTTTGTCGGCCCATCCTCCGTAATAGAAGAAGTGGGCGGCGGCGAGCGGCAGATCGATGTCACGGGACTCTCGAATCGGCTTGCCACCGTCGAGCGATTCGATCACGGCCAGTTCCCTCGAGCGCTCCTGGATGAGGCGGGCGATCCGGAAAAGGTACTTGCCACGTTCGGCGGCCGGCAGCCTGGACCACGACTGCCAGGCCTGGCGGGCACTGGAGACGGCGCGATCGACGTCGGATTCGTCGGCGAGAGCGACTTCGGCCAACTTCTCTTCGCTTGCGGGATTGATCGTGTCGAAGTACTGGCCGCTCTTCGGAGCGACGAACTCACCATTCACGAACAGGTCGTAACGCGGTTCGATCTCGAGGGTCTCGGTCGACTCCGGCGCGGGGGCGTAACCCCAACCTCCCTCGAATCGAAGTGGACTCGGTGTGTTCTCAGTCATTCGACAGGTAGTCCTTCGACCCGTAGATGCCGGTCTGTTGTTTGAGGCGCTGGAGGATGACGTCGTTGGCGAGGCTCGAGGCTCCGAAACGGAAGAGGTCGGGGGTGATCCAGTCCTGGCCGAGGGTTTCGCGCAGCAGGACCAGATACTGGATCGAGAGCTTGGCGGTCGAGATTCCTCCCGCCGGCTTCATGCCGGCTCGGCGCCCGGTCTCGTAGTAGTGGTCGCGAATGGCCTCCAGCATCACGAGGGTCACCGGCAGGGTGGCTGCAGGTTGGATCTTTCCGGTCGAGGTCTTGATGAAGTCCGCTCCGGCGCGCAGCGCGAGATCCGAGGCGCGGCGAACCTTGTCGAAGGAGCCGAGCTCTCCGGTTTCGAGGATCACCTTGAGATGGGCGGCTCCGCAGGCCTCCTTGATGGCCCCGATCTCGTCGACGACGAAGCCTTCCTCGCCGGCCAGGAAGCGGCCCCGCGAGATCACCATGTCGATCTCGTCGGCGCCTTCGGAAACGGCAAAGCGGGTGTCGGCGAGCTTCACCTCCAGCGGCGCCTGGCCGCTGGGGAACGCGGTCGCCACCGACGCAACGCGAACCCCACTGCCTTCGAGATGTCTCCTGGCCTGCGACACGAAGCTCGGGTAGACGCACACTGCCGCGGGCCGAGGCAGGTCTGGAAGAGCGGCGTGAGGCATCAACGCCTTGGCGCACAGCTGTCGTACCTTGCCGGCGGTGTCGGCCCCTTCGAGAGTCGTCAGGTCGATCATCGACAGCACGGTATCGAGTGCGGCGACTTTCGACTCCTTCTTGATACTGCGAGTCGTGATCCGCGAAGCACGCTCGCTCACGCCGACTTCATCGACAGGCGGTGACGGTGCGAAGGGGTCGGTGGAAAGGGCGAAGACCTGGCTCACAGCCGGCAAGTGTAGCCGATAGAGTCGCGACACAGGAGGAACGGTCTTGAACGACAACCCCATGCGGGGGCGCTGGAATCAGCGACATCTGGAGGCTCGGGACACCGAACCGGGCGTCAATCCCTGGCTCGAGGAGCATGGGTCGCTGCTGCGTCGAGAGGTGCCCGGTCGAGCCCTCGACGTGGCGTGCGGCAGGGGTGGCAATGCCTTCTTTCTGGCCGATCTCGGATTCGAGGTCGAGGCGGTGGATCTCTCTGATACCGCGATCGAAGAGGTCTCACTACGGTGTCGGAACGAGGGTGCGACATTGACGGCTCGGCGTTGGGATCTCGAGGCCGATGGCCTGCCTGCGGGCTCATGGAGCCTGATCGTGATGACCCGCTACCTGCAGCGGAGTCTGTTCGCCGAGATGCGGCAGGCGGTGACGCCGGGAGGCCTGATCGTGATCGAGACCTTCCTGGCCGGGCACAGGGGCAGAGGAGGCAAGCCCTTCAATCCTGATTTCACCCTCCAGCCCGGAGAACTGGCGACGGCGTTCGAGGAGTTCGAGATCCTCGATCTCCGGGAGGAAGCGACGGGTCGTCGCGCCCTGTCGGGAATCGTCGTGCGTCGTCCTGCCGCCGAGCCTGAGTCAGTTGCGCGAGCCCGTGTCGGGGTCTCGGATCGGAGTCGCTGAGGGGCGGCCTCAGGCCGCCGTGTACTCGGGCGTGAGTTCGGTTCTGAGCCGCTCGAGGAGGAGGCGCGTCTGGACCACGCCGTCGATCTCGGGACCATGGTCGAGTCCCGCGCCGTACTCGATGCCGACCCAGCCGCGGTAGCCGGCATCGAGGGCGATTCTCATCAGCCGGGGGTAGTCGAGTTCGACTTCGTTGCCCTGCTCGTCGAAGGAATAGGTCTTGGCGCTCAGCGCTCTCGCCCACGGCATCAGTTCGGCAACTCCCACATAGCGGTCGTAGGGCTCTCCGCCGGCGTGGAAGTCGTTGCCTCCGTAGACGCCGAAGTTGCCGAAGTCGGGCAGGGTTCCGCATCGTGGGTGATCGACGGCTTCCATGACCGATGCCAACCAGCGGCCGTTGCTCGACAGCATGCCGTGATTTTCGACCAGCACGTCGAGTCCGCGCTCGTCGCCGGCTTCGGCGAGCGCGCGCAGTCCGTGCGCGACCCGGTCACGCTGCTCTTCGAACGTGCCTTCGCTGTGGGCGTTGACGCGGATGGAGTGGCAGCCGAGCGCGGAAGCAGCGTCGAGCCAGCGCAGGTGGTTGTCGACGGCTTCGAGCCGCAACTTCTCGTCGGGGTCGCCGAGTCGGCCTTCGTCGTCGCACATGATGAGCAGCGAGATGACGCCGGAATCGGTGGCCCGCGTCGCCAGTTCCGCGAGGTAGTTCGAGTCGGTGGCCTTGTCCTTGAAGAACTGGTTGACGTACTCGATCCCGAAGATCTGGTGATCGGCGGCGAGGGCTGCGAAATCGAGCGTCGTGATCTCACCGCCGAAGAGCGCTCGATGCAGGGACCATTGAGCCAGCGAGATCCTGTAGAGAGGCTCCTGCGAGGCGCCTTCGGGTGGGCGCGATGAAACCGTGAGCGGCTTCGGCTCGCTGGCGCATCCCGCCGCCGCGGCACCGGCAACGAGGGTGGTTCGAAGGAAGTCTCTTCGGTTCATCGGATCTCCGGAAAGTGGAACCTCAGGCTACTACAGGGATACGGGATGGAGCGTTCGGTTCTACGGGCGCCGATCCGATTGTCGGCGGTCACCTGCGGTAGGCTCGGCGACCTCGGAAAAGGGAGAGTTGGAAATGACCAGGAGCCATGGCATCGCTGTTCTCGGTGGGGGGTTCATCGGGGATTTCTACGTTCGAGCCCTGCACGAGCAACGGCGTCGGGATCGGGTGGAGGTGGTCTATTCCAGGACGCTCGAGACGGCCCGCAAGACGGCAGAGAGATGGGGCGTGCCGACGGCCACCGATGACATGCAGGAGGCGATCGACGATCCGTCCGTCGACGTGGTGGTGATCGCCCTGCCGAACCACCTGCACGAGGAAGCCGTGACGCGTACTGCCGCCGCCGGCAAGGCGGTCCTGTGCACCAAGCCGCTCGGTCGGACCGCCGAGGAGGCCTGGAGGATGCTACAGACGGTCGAGAAGGCGGGCGTATTCCACGGCTATCTCGAAGACCTGGTGTACCCACCGAAGACCCTGAGCGCCGTCGCTTCGGTTCGGCAGGGAGCGGTCGGCGACGTTCTCTGGGTGCGGTCGCGCGAGACCCATCCGGGCCTCCATACCGCCTGGTTCTGGGATGTGGAGCTTGCCGGCGGCGGAGCGATCGTCGACATGGGCTGTCACTGCATCGAGATCGCCCGCGCCTTCATCGGCAAGGATCTGCGGCCGGTCGAGGTGATGTGCTGGGCCGACACCCAGGTGCATCCGATCGACGCCGAAGATCACGGCATCGGCTGGGTGCGCTACGCCAACGGTGCCCTCGGCCAGTTCGAGGTCAGCTGGAGTTTCCGCGGCGGCCTGGATCTGCGCGACGAAGTCTCGGGCACCGAGGGCACGATCTGGCTCAACAACTTCCTTCGAACCGGCTACGAGATGTACACCACGGGCTCAGGGGGCGGCTACGTAGCAGAGAAGGCGGAGCAGGATTCGGGTTGGCAGTTCCCGGTGGGCGACGAGGTGCACGAACTCGGCTACAACCACATGTTCACCGACATGTTCGACTCGATGGAAGCCGGTCGAGCGCCGCAGGAGAGCTTCTGGGACGGCTACGTCGTGAACGCCATCATCGACGCCGCCTACCGCTCGGCGAAGAGCCGGCGGTGGGAGGACGTGGAGCTCCACGAGTGGCGCGGTATCGACGATCCCGAACCGATCCGGGCTCGTGAAGAACGCGTCGGCGACAAGGTGCTGATCAAGCGCGAGCGGATGCCCGACGGCAGCATGAAGCTGATCCTGAAGGATCCGGAGACGGGTCGGGTCAGCGAAGAAGTCGAAGGCTAGCTCCCGACACCTCGCCGCAGGTCTAGCCGAGGGGCATCTGCCAGAGGGCGGCCTGGCGGTCGTTGCGGACCAGGAGGAAGGGCTCGACGAGGGCGAAGTGGTTCCAGGCCTTGCCGGTCAGGGGGGTGAAGCGGGTGATCTCGCGCAGTTCCTCGGGATTGGGTTCGAGCATGATGAGTTCGCCCTTCTCGGTCTGCACCAGGAGGTCGTCGCCGACGAGCAGGATGCTGCCGTGACCGTAGCGCCCGCCCTTCCACATGCGTTCTCCGGTCTGCGGATCGAGGCACACCATGACCCCGTCGTCGAGTCCGTAGACGTAGCCCTCATGCAGGATCAGGTTGGTGAACTTGGCCTTCATGCGCGGGCTCTCCCAGACCAGCGCCACGGACACGGAGTCGTCGGCCGCGGCTGAGAGACGCAGCAGCTTCGCACCGACACCGGAGCCGGTCGAGTACAGCACGCTGTCGGCGTCGATCACCAGGGGGGTGGCGACGTTGGAGTGGGGGTAGGACCACGGGTGCTGCCACAGCACCCGGTCGTCGTCGACCGAGTGGCCGGCAGCGCTGGCCTCATTGAAGACGAGGATCTGACGGCCGCCCGCAAGCGTCGCAGGGGTGGGGCCGGGGTAGCCTAGGCGTGGTCGTCGCCGCCCGCCCACACCTCCGCACCGCTCTCGCAGTCGTAGGCGGCCAGGGAGCGCACTGCAGCTCCGCCGATGCTGACGATCACGAGATCGTCGACGAGAAGGGGAGAACCTGAATAGCCGTGCTCTGGAAGTCGGCCCCCTTCTGCAACGGTGTCGTGGCGCCAGATTGGGCGGCCGGTGAGGCGGTCGAGTGCGTTCAGCAGGCCGGTCAGTCCAAACGTGTAGACAGTCGTCTCGTCGACGGTCAGCGTGGCCCGCGGCCCGGGGCCCGCCATGGGATTCGTGAAGTAGGCCTCATCCGAGTGCAGCCACAGCTCGTCGCCGCTTTCGAGGTCGTAGGCCACCACCACCTCGTAGTCGCCTCGTTGCTCGATCGTATAGGCGCGGCCGTCGACGATCGAGAAGCCGGACCAGCCTGCGCCGATCTCGCGAGTCCAGACGCGGCGTGGGACGTCGACCTCCCAGTCACGAGCGAGTCGGAGTCCGGAGACGGAGAAGTCGTTGTTCGGCCCCAGAAAGCCGGGAAAGGCGGCCGGTGAGCTCAGGTCGACGGTCGGAACGACGACTTCGGCCGGCGCTCCAGGGGCCGCTTCGGGAGCTGCTTCGACGCTTTCGGCTGGAGCCTGGGGGACTTCTTCGGGACTTTCCACCGCGGGGTCGACGCTCTGGCTCACGACCGCCGGAGTCACCTGCTCCGCGACGCGGCTCTGGATGCGATCGCTCCAATCGGTGCGCTCGGCCCATTGCCACTCGAGAATCGGTACCCAGTCGCCCGTCATGCCACGGTAGTCCACCGTCAGGCTGATCGCGAAGATCGCCACCAGGCATCCCACCAGGGCGAGAAGTCTCGCTCGCGTGCTGCGCCCTCGGCTGAAGAACCAGCGAGCTCCGAAGATCAGTGCGCTCAGCAGGATGGCCACATAGGTGAAGATGAACTGCATCTGGCGCACCTGGCTGCTGAACAGCCAGAGGTAGCCGAGAGCGAGCACGACGAGGGTGAACCAGATTCGGGGAAAGCGGGATGCGCGGGGTTCAGGGGCATTCACGAGATGGGTTCCTCTATAGGGAGAAAGATGGCGGTCGGAGTCTACTCGGCCCGCGTGTGTGCCGAAGGCTGGGTGCGAGTCCGTCTCGCGAGGAGCCTGAAGGCCTGGAAGACGAGAAGTCCGGCAAGGCCGTAGAGAGTCCAGCGGTAGGCCGGGACCGGCAGGGGCCAGGCACGGACCCCGCTTCGCTTTGCCCAGCGGTCCCAGGCCAGGCTGAGCTCTGCGACCACCTCGGGGTGGTTCCTCGACGGGTCGATGAGCTCGGTGCGATCCGCTTCGAGGTCGTGGAGCCGCCACGGCCACGGCCAGCGTGAGACCAGTTTCCAGCGGCCCTTGCGCACGGCTCGATTCCCCTCGTGTTCCTGGAAGAGATAGCGCGGCGGCCGCTCGGCCTTGTCAGCGGCGAGCAGATCGATGCCGCGCTGGCCGGTGTAGGAGTCGTGAAGGCCGGCTGCCGCGAGCAGGGTGGGAGCGAGGTCGACGACGTGGGAGGGTCGCGGGTCGAAGGTTCCCCTTCTCGAGGGTTCGAGGCGTGGCGCCCGGAGGATCAGGGGCGCTGCGATACCGCCTTCGTCGGTGTGGTGCTTGTGGCCGACGAAGGGAGTGTTCGAGGTCGTCGCCCAGGCCGCTCCGTAACCCTGGAAGGTGTCGTCGGTGGCTCCTTCCGCGGCGCCACGACCGGAGCGGACGGAGCGTCCGTCGGGCGTCCGTCGGGCCCCCGGCAGGAAGAAGGGCACCACTCTCCAGAGACCCGTGAAGGTCTCGGCGCTCGCGCCGTTGTCGGAGAGGAAGACGATCAGGGTGTCGTCCAGTCGGTTGGTGACCCGCAGGGCCTCGAGAATCCGCCCGACCTGGCGATCGAGACGCTCGACCATCGCTGCATACGCCTGCATCCGTCTGGCGCGCCACGGGTCGGTTCCCGGGACCCGGTCGAGTCTCCCGCCCGCTGCCTTCTGCAGGCCGGGCAGCTTCGTCCCGGCCGGCACGATCCCCCTGGCGAGCAGGCGCTCGAAGCGCCGATGTCGGGTCGCCTCCGGACCGGCCGCGCCAAGATACTCGCCCCGGTACGCCGCCATGAGTTCGGGCTCCACCTGCAACGGCCAGTGTGGATCGGTGAAGGAGACGTAGAGGAAGAGCGGGTGCTGTCGGGCGGTCCCCTCGATCTCGACGATGGCCTGGTCGGTCATCGCCACGGAGTAGCTCCGCCCGCCGAGGGCCGTGGGATCCAGGGACCGTGTTCCATCGAAGAGGGTCGCGGGGAAGTAGTGGCTGCCCGAGCCGCGAAGCGTTCCCCAGAAGGAGTCGAAGCCTCGCGCCAGCGGGCCGTCGGGGTCGGCCGGCGTGCGCTCGTCTGGAGCAGCGGCGAGGTGCCATTTGCCGACCATCGCAGTGCGGTAGCCGAGGTCGCGAAGGCGCTCGGCGAGCGTCGGGATCGCTGGATCGATCCGTCCGCGGTAGCCGGCCAGCCCCCAGTCGCGATTGAGGTGGCCGACTCCGACCTCGTGCGGCCAGCGGCCGGTCAGCAGGGCGGCGCGAGTCGGACTGCAGCGGGGAGTCACCTGGAAGTTCGAGAACCGGATTCCATCGTCGGCGAGGCCGTCGAGATGAGGGGTTCGGATCTCGCCGCCGTAGCTGCCGAGATCGGAGAAACCCAGATCGTCCGCGACGATCAGGACGATGTCGGGCGGCTGTCGAGCGAGCAGGGGTTGCGCCTGGAGCACAGCGAGGCTCAGCGCCAAGGCCGTGGCGGATCGGCTGGCGAGAAAGCGGAGCAGGGGCACGCGTTCAGGCGACGGGAAGCCGCCGTCGGGAGCGGCTGGCGGTCGGTGCGGCCTGGGGAGTCGGCGCGGCGTCCGCCGCCGGCTCGTGGCGAAAGTTCGCGGGAGGCAGCTCATGGAGGTGGCGGTGGCACATCTCGCAACTCGAGATCTCGCGTTCTCGCGCGGCCGGGTCGAGAACCTCGTCGACCCAGCCCAGGAAGGTGGTGTAGGCCTCGAAGACCTCGTCGGCCGTCGAGCCCACCCTGCCGAGATCGAAGTGGGGAGCCTCGATCTCGGCCGCGAAGGGACAGGCATGGAACCGACCCCGGGTGGTCAGAACGGGGAAGCATCGTACGCAGCCCTCGCCCATGCCGTGGTAGTCGGCTTCGCGATCGACGTCGAAGGATCGTCCGGCACCGGAGCCTGCGTGGAAGAGCACCTTGTAGCCCTGGAAGATCCGGTTCGGGTGTTGCGTGGCCCAGGCTTCCAGGCGGGTCTTCGAAGCTTCCGGGATCGGTTCTGCGTCGCGTCCGTGGTAGATCGAATAGTTGAGCACTGCTTCGGAACGTGGATCCGATTCGAGGATTCGGATGAGCTTGTCGGCCTGGATACCGTTGGAGAAGACGGTGATGAGGCCGTGGAAGCCTTGGTTCCGGACGACTTCGATCGCGCTGACGATCTCGTCCGTGTGAAGCGTCGGCTCGCCGCCGTAGAACTTCAGGTTGCCGTCGGGCGCCAGGGTTTCGATCGCCTGCTGGAGGACTTCGCTGCTGTAGGGCTGGTACCAGCCTTCCGGGGATCCGTCGATCGTGCACCACGAGCAGTCTCGATTGCAGAAGTTGCCTTCGTAGAGGTGCAGCTCCCTGATGCAACCGTCCGAAGCCGAGAAGTGTTCGACGGGTTCGTGAAAGACGATCGGGCCGATGTTGGGCTCGCGGTGGGTGTCGTTCAGGCCCCAGTCGTAGACGTTGTAGACGACCTCGTAGTCCTCGAAGGCCGACAACTCGAGGTCGGTGTGGAGATCGACGAATCGCAGGACGCCGGCCCGATAGTCCTCTCGCGTGCCCGTTTCACCGGCGAAGTCGTCGGCGTACATCTTGAAGAGCCTGGAGATGAAGATCCGACGACTGTCGTGATCGATTCTGCAATTGAACTCGCTGGCGAGGAACGACCGCGCGGCCTGCTCGAGGGTGGACTGGAGCCCGGCCCCGCGATAGGCCTGCGGGCGAACCGCGGGACAGCCGTTCGAACCGCAGTTGATGGCGAAGTGGATGCGGGGTTCGGCGAAATCACCGCGCAGGATGGTGTGTTCGATGTCGTCGAGGCTGACGCGTCGCCCTCCCGCCTGATGGCGCCTGCGCTGGAAGAACTTGCCGTCGCGGGTCTTCCAGACCGAACGGATCGGGTACTCCTCGGCGATCGCATGGAGCGTGAACGCGTTGTAGGCGTTGATCCAGTAGGCGAGGCGGTCGTCGTTCGCCGGGAAGAGTTCGGGGGCGGTGTCAGGTGAGGACTCCGACATCTGTTCGACGAAGCGATCGAGCAGCGGTCGTCGAGCGACGAGTTCCTCGTAGTCGATACGGCCGCTTTCGTCGACGATGCGGGCCAGGAGTTCATCCCAGGCCTCGTAGGAGAAGGCACTCACGAAATCAGGCTATCACCGGCCTCGACGGGCGAAGCGTCCCGAGGGGTCGCCCTTGCGGGCCCCGACGATCGTCCGGTGCGAGGGCAGCGAGTCAGCCTCGTTTCAGCTCAGCGAGCGTCGGCTTCGGCCTCGAGCGTGGACAGCATCTGGCGCAGCGCGTCGTCCTGGGGGGCGACGTCGGCGAGGCGTCGCCCCCAGAGGAGGGCCTGATCCGCGTCGCCGTCGGCTCGGCTGTATGCGACGAGAGCTCCCAGGATGTCGAGATCGGAGGGGAACCTGCGCCAGGCTTCGGTCAGGAGTCGCAGGGCCTCGGCTCGGTTTCCCGAAGCCTCGATGGCCACGGCGTGGACGTAGGCGTAGCGCGGGTCTTCGGGACGCAGATCGGCGGCCTCCCCGAGCGAGGCCAGGGCCTCGGACAGCCGGCCGCTGCGCACCAGGAGGAGTCCCAGTGCGTGATGGAGGTCGGCGGCCTCGGGAGCCGACTCGAGAGCCTGCCGCAGAGTCCTCTCCCCCTCCGGATCGCGGCCGGTGGCGCGGTAGAGATCGGCGAGGTTGATGGCGGCAGGCTGATACCAGGGGCCCAGTTCCCTGGCTCGCAGGTAGGCCGACTCGGCAGACGCGAGGTCCCCCCGCTGCAGCGCGAGGACACCGAGGCCCAGATTCGCATCCGGCCTCTCGGCGTTCTCCAGCAGGGAGTCTCGGTACTCGGCGAGGGCCTGGTCGAAACTGCTGCGCCGGGTCTGCGGTACTGCTTCCGTCGGCAGGGTTGCAGCTTGGCGAGCCGCTTCGATCCGGACTGCCAGGATCGGATCGTCGAAGAGGGGTGCCAGGATCTCCGCGCGTCGATCTTCCGGAAGGCTGACGCTGGCGGTGGCGAGGGCCGAGCGTACGAGCGGCGATTCGTCACGAAGCAACGCGCGCAGCGCGGTCGCGGGTGCCGTCAGCCGGAGTCGGCCCAGCTCGGCGAGGGCCGTGGCCCGAACGATGGCAGGCTGCTCGAGGTCTCGGGCCAGGGAAAGGAGGTGCTCAGAGGCGTCCGGCGCTCCGCTTCGGGAAGCGGCGAGGACGGTGGCGAAGTGCGGCTCGTCGGAGCTCGAGGAACCCCACCAGTCGCGGCTGGCGCGGTCGGCCCACACGGCATCTCGATCCTCGTGACACTGGTTGCAGGCATTGGGCACACCGAGTGCGATCGAAAGGTCGGGCCGAGGTACACGGAAGCCGTGATCGCGCCGGGCATCGATCTGCATGTAGGTCCTCGAAGGCATGTGGCACTCGACGCAGGAGCTCCCGGAGCTGCCTGCGGGGTGGTGATGGTGGTCGGGCGTGTCGAATCGTTCCGGGGCGTGACACCCGGAACAGCGCTGGTTGGCATCGCCGCGCACCTGGAGGGCGTGGGGATCGTGGCAGTCACTGCAGGTCACTCCGGCCTGATACATCCTGCTCTGCAGGAAGGAGCCGTAGACATAGACCTCGTCGAGGATCTGGCCATCGACGTGGTAGAGACCGGGCTCGAGCAGGGCGAGGCGGTGGCTGTCGAGCAGCGGTCGTCCGGGCGTTGCCGGTTCTGCGAGCGCGGAACGGCGCGAATGACAGGGGGCGCAGGTCTCGACCTGGCTCCGGTCGGCAGGGGGATGGCTGCGTGTGGCCATGCCCGTCTGTGAATCGATCTCCCAGGAGGGGGCGGGTGCTTCTCTCAGGGGCACCAGGCCGGAGGCGGAGCCGGTCGAAGGGCGTCCTCGTCCCAGTCGCCGGCCTCGGCCTGGGCGACGTGGTGGGAGCCGGCGCCGTGACAGGCCTCGCAGCCGACGTCGATCTGTTCCCAGGTCGTCGAGTATTCACCGGTCGTCGGATCGTAGTTCTTCTCGAGTGCCGTCGAGTGACAGGCAGCGCACATGAAGTTCCAGTTCTGATTCGGTCCTGTCCAGTGGAGAACGTCTCCGGCCGGGATCTCCTCGTCGGGCTGGAGATGGAACCAGCGTTGGCCGCCCTCGTCCTCGGGGCGAGTGTCCCAGGCGAGGGGCAGAGCCTGGAGGCGCCCGCCGGGGAACTCCACGAGGTACTGCTGCAGGGGCTCGACACCGAAGGTATAGGCGATTCGAAACTCCTGAAGAGTCCCGTCCTCACCGTCGGTACGGACCCAGAGGCCGTCGTCTCGACGCTCGAAACGGCTGTCGATGCCTCGATGTCCGAAGGTCGGTCGACTCTCGTAGTCGGCGAGAATGGTGGATTCGTCCGCGACCTGCATCGCGAGGTCGTGGTGGGAACCGAGCCAGAGGTCGTACTCTGGTGCGTGGCACTCGCCGCACTTTTCGGACCCCACCCAGGATGGTGGACCGGTTTCCTCGGCCATGGCGGCCGGCGAGGGATCCCTGTCGGCGCGGTTGCACGCCGCGCTCAGCAGGACGACAGCGACACCCATCGCATGGAGCAGCAGCGAGCGCGGTTGGCGTGGTTTCACGCCTCGGATTCCTGCGGCTCGCCGAGGCTGATCCCCATCTGGCGCGCGGTCGCCAGGGTGTCTCCGTCCAGCGGCACGCACTTCATCCTCTGCGTGGCGACCGACAGCGGGACCGCGAGGACATCGGGGGGGTCGAGCGCCACCATGATGTTGCTGCGTCCGGCCGCTGCCAGCCGCACGGCAGCGGCGCCGAAGCGCAGAGCGATCAAGCGGTCGTAGGCGTTCGGTCGCCCACCGCGCTGCAGGTGACCGAGAACGACGGACCGGGTTTCCTTGCCGGTCCGCTGCGCCAGTTCGGTGGTCAGGTGTTCGGCGATCCCGCCGAGGCGGGCATTCTCGCCGGCGCTGGCTTCGGTCTGATGATGAGCCTCTCCGCCGCGCTCTCTGGCCCCCTCGGCGGCGACCACGATGGAGAACTCCCTGCCTCGCCGTTGCCGCGCAAGGATCGCGTCGGCAACCGCCTGGGTGTCGTAGGGGATCTCGGGAATGAGGATCGCGTCGGCGCCGCCGGCGAGTCCGGAGTGGAGGGCGATCCAGCCGGCGTAGCGGCCCATGACTTCAACGATGAAGACGCGATCGTGGGCTTCTGCGGTCGAGTGCAGCCGATCGATGGCGTCGGTGGCGACTTCGACGGCGGTCTGGAAGCCGAACGTGACGACGGTGCCGTTGAGATCGTTGTCGATCGTCTTCGGAACGCCGATCACCTGCACCCCGAGGTCGACGAACTTCTGGGCGATCGCCATCGAGCCGTCACCGCCGATCGAGATCAGGCAGTCGACTTCGAGATGGCGAAGATTGTCGACCACTTCCTGCGAACGGTCCTCGATCTCGACGGTGCCATCGTCTCGCCGCGTCACATACTCGAAGGGGTTGCCGCGGTTGGTCGTTCCGAGAATGGTTCCACCGAGGGCATGAATTCCCTTGACGCTTTCCCGCGTCAGCGGAGTCACGTTCAACTCGCCGATGAGGCCGTTGTACCCGCAGTCGATCCCCAGCACTTCCCAGCCCAGGTTGGAAGCGGAGAGAACCACAGAGCGGATCACGGCGTTCAGGCCGGGAGCGTCTCCGCCCCCGGTGCTGATCGCGAGGCGTTTGAAGGGCGTCTTCATGTCGGCGCCATCCTACGTCAGCCCGGTCTTCCAGGAAGGTGCGGCGATCGCTGGCGTTGGATAGAACCCTTTCGGGAAGTCATGCGTAGGTAGCCATGAGACTTCCTCGAAATTCTCCTCTGGGCCCCCTGAACCTCGCCAAGTTCACGGGGCCCCATTTTTCTTCAGCGCTCCGAGGCGGTCGGCGCTCAGGCCGTGATCTTGATGACGATCAGCGTGACGTCGTCTTCCTGCTCTTTGTTGCCCTTGAAGTTCCAGACATCACCCAGGATCGCTTCCCTGATCTCTCGGCTGCTTCGGGCAGCGAGCTTGGTCACCCTGTCGATCAGGCGCGAGTAGCCGTAGTCGTTCTCGTCGGGGTCGAGAGTCTCGTGGACTCCGTCGGTGGTCAGGACGATCACGTCGCCGACTTCGAGTTCGATCTCGGTCGCCGTGAACTCGACGGCCAGTCGGGTTCCCAGAGGCGGCGCGCCCTGGCCGATCTCGTGGATCCGCCGATCGCGCTGCGAGTAGTGCAGGAGCGGGGGGTGTCCGGCAGAGGCGACCGACGCTCGCCGCCGGTCACCCTCGATGCTGAGGAAGAGCAGGCTGATGATCATCCGGCTGTCGTTGGTGTCGCGGACCATCTGATCGAGGCGAGTGAGGACCTGGCCGGGACTCAGTCCTTCCTCCTTGAGGAGATGGAGCCCGCTTCGCAGGCCGGACAGGAGCAGGCCGCTGGCAACACCGTGGCCGGCCACGTCACCGATCGCGACCGTCAGCCTCGACGCGTTGCCGGGGAAGTACTCGTAGTAGTCGCCGCCGACCTCGGTCGCCGGCAGACAGAGGGCGGAGATGTCGAGGCCGGTGACACGGGGATCGTGTCGAGGCAGCATCTGGAGCTGGATCTGGCGTGCGTAGTCCAGCTCCTCACGCATCCGATTGCGATCTCGGTGCCGACTCGATTCGACCTTGAAGTTGGCCAGGAAGCTGTTGGCGTCACGACTCGTGGTGGCGACGCTGATCGTGGCGCAGAAGACGGTGACGACGCTCGCCAGCCCGAGCCGCATGGGCAGGGTGTCGTCGCCCGAAGCCTCCCCTCCCGTGAGAGCTCTCAGGTACACGGAGAGGTCGTTGGCGGAGCAGAGAACCCAGGTCATGACGAACAGGCTGACCGCTCGCGCGGGGCGAAATCGAAAGGGCACGAGCAGGACAGGCGCGAGGAAGGCCAGCCAACTCAAACCGACGGTCGGCGACGGGTGATAGCCGGCGAGCAGAGCGAGTTGGAGGATCAGGAAGGCGGTCAGGAAGTGGCGGAAGTTCCGGCGCAGGAATTCGCGCTCTTCGAGAGCGAAGACGGCGCGGGCCAGAACGAGGTTCAGGGCACTGACAGCGATGCGCAGGTACTGGGCCTGGGCCAGGTACCAGAGGGCGGCGAGGACCGCGATGATGCTGAAGCCGTAGGCGTAGAAGGACAGCCAGCGGTAGTTGCGGGCGTCGAAGTGGCGCAGGACCGCCTCGTCCTCCGGCAGATCGAGGAGGTCGGCGAGTCTGGCGTCGAGAGAGGGGCTCATGGGCGTCTGTAGGAGCGGCGTTGAGGTCCGACCCTAGCAGGGCCCCAGCGGGCCGAGAAGGTGCTCTGACGAGGTGACGCCAGCGATCGATGGCGGTTCAGATCAGAGGAGATCGACTTCGATGGCGCCGACTCCCAGGTCGACTTCGATTCGGGCTTCGCCGCGGCCCTCATGCCAGCTGGTTTCGCCGCCCAGGAAGCTGCGTTCGCTGAAGGTCTCTCCAGCCACCTTGAGGAGGGCTTTACCGATACCGCTGTCGACGTCGACCGAGCGGACGCTCGCGCTGTTGCCCGTGATCGTGATGTCGCCGACGCCCAGGTCCAGTGAGAGATTGGATTCGAGGCCCTCGGTGTGGATGTCTCCGACACCCAGGTCTGCGGAAAGAGCGATGTTCCTGGGTACCCTCAGGAGGACCCGGACGTCGAGGCCCCCGGTGCTCCACTTCGGCCAGTCATCGACTTCGAGAAGGACCCGGGTCGAACGTCGGTCCAGTCGGATGTCGAGATCCGATGCGTAGTCTTCGCAGCGACGACTGCTCCTCTTGCAGGTGACTTCGACCTCGAAGGTCGCCGTGTTGCCCGGGACTCCTTCCACCCGCAGTTTGCCGACGGGAAGATCGACGTGGATTCGATCCCTCGTCTCGAGCTGAAGGGACTCCCTGAAGGTACGCACGACCTCGGCCTGGGTCGCCGCAGCCAGCGTCAGGAAGAGCGTGAGCGAGAGAGCAGCGGGTCGGATCAGCGTCATGGTTCGCCTCCTGTTGCTGCCTACGGCTCTGCTGTCGGACTTGTTTCAGCAACTCGCGAGTGTTGAAATCGTAGACAGAGGCAAGGAGGCGAGAATGGAAGGCAAGCTGGTTCGTTCGAAGCGCGATCGGGTGTTGGCCGGCGTGTGCGGCGGGATCGCCCAGTGGTTGGGGTGGGGGTCGACCAAGGTGAGGGTTCTCTTCGTCGTGATCTCGATCCTGTCCGTGGCCTTCCCCGGCATCCTGGTCTACCTGATCCTGTGGGTCCTGATGCCCTCGGAGCTCTTGAGTCCGTTGCACTTGCCAGATTTCAGGGGCGCGCGGGTCTGATGGCCCGTGCCGGGCAGGCCAGGTCGTCGTCCCGCAGTCTGCCGGAGCTGTCGATGGGTTCCCGACGAGGGTCGCTCAGGGAGCCTGCCGGACGTTTCGGGGCAGACCGATCTAGGGCAGGTTGCTGAAGAAGCGTCCCCAGCGAGGGATGAAGTAGTGGTCGGGATCGACGGAGATCGCCACCGCGATGGCCCGTCCTACGATCTGCTCCCTGTCCACCACGCCGAACCAGCGAGAGTCGAAGCTCTCGTCGCGGTTGTCGCCCATGACGAAGTAGTCGCCTTCGGGAATGACGGTCTCTTCGAAGGACCGCCGCGAGGGTCGCCGGGGTGCGAGCATCACCGGGTGATCGCGGTCTCCGAGATGCTCGAGCTGGAACGTCCGTCCCCGCCGTTCGTTGGCTCGCAGTTCGCTGACGACGTCGGCGCCGAGCTTGCTGTAGGCGATTTCGGCGCCGTTGACGCGCAGTCTGTTGTCGACCATGGAGATGGCGTCGCCCGGCAGTCCGACCACTCGCTTGACCAGTCGCTTGCCGTCGGCAGGCGAGAAGAACACCACCAGATCTCCACGCCGTGGATCCGACCACGAGGCGAGTCGCATGCGTGAGAACGGCACCTTGAGGTCGTAGGCGAGCTTGTTCACGAAGATCCGGTCACCGATCAGGATGGTCGGTTTCATCGAACCGGTCGGAACGTGATTCCAGTCAGCGACCGCCGAGCGGAAGGTCCCCATGACGGCGAGGATCAACAGGAACGGACGCACCCAGTCGCTCCACAGAGAGCGACCCCAACTGGGGCGGGCGGGTCGGTGGGGAAGCGGTGAAACCACCGGTTCGGAGTCTTCGGTTGGGACGGGTGTATCGAGTGGTTCGGCCATCATCCTCTCCAACCAGCTTCTACGGCCGGATCTTCCCATGAGTTGCGGGCAGTGTCGATTTCGAAGCGTTGGCCCTGCGCTGCGAGCCGGCCGTAGAATCCACTTCGATGTCGTTCCCTGACCTGCTCTCGACTGTCGTCTCGGCGCGCCAGGTTCTGCGCGACCCGCCACAGCTGATCGCCTACGAGTCCGACGCCCTGACGGCCTTTCGACAACGTCCGCTGGCGGTCGTGCTTCCCGAGTCGGGCGAGCAGGTAGTGGCCCTGGTACGCCTCTGCCGCCGACACGCGGTGCCGTTCGTGGCGCGCGGCAGCGGTACCTCGTTGTCGGGAGGGTCGCTGCCCGATCCCCGGCGGGATCGTCATCGCGCTCAACCGGCTCAACCGGATCGTGCGGCTCGATCCGGTGGAGCGCATCGCCGTGGTCGAGCCCGGCGTGGTCAATCTGGACGTCTCGCGCGGCGCCGTCTCACGGGCTCTACTACGCGCCCGATCCGTCCAGCCAGCTCATCTGTACGATTGGCGGCAATGTCGCCTTCAACTCGGGCGGCGCACACTGTCTGAAATACGGCATGACGGCCAATCACGTCTTGGGCATCAAGGCGGTGCTGCCCGACGGCGAGGTGGTCGAGCTGGGCGGATCAAGCCTGGAGCCCGTGGGGCCCGATTTGACCGGATTCTTCGTGGGGTCGGAGGGGCTCTTTGGCATCGCGCTGGAGATCACGCTGCGTCTGCTGCCCAAGCCGCCCGAGGATCGCTACACCCTGCTGGCGGCCTACGACTCCCTGTCGGCGGCCGGCGATGCCGTGTCGAGGTCGTGGCATCGGGTCTGCTGCCCGGCGCCATGGAGATCATGGACAGGCTGGCCATCGAAGCGGCCGAGGCGTCGGTCGGACGCCGGCTATCCGGCGACGCCGCCGCGCTGCTGATCGTCGAGCTGGAGGGCGAGCGCATCCAGGTGGAGGCCGAATTTGCCGCATCTGCTGCAAGTGATCGAGCGTCGAAGCCATCGACCGAGGTGCGCGTCGCCCAGGACGACGCCGAGCGGGCCGCATCTGGAAGGGGCGCAAGGGCGCCTTGTCCGCGGTGGGACGGCTCAGCCCAGACTACATTGTGCAGGATGGCGTGGTGCCGCGCAGCAAGCTGGGCCAGGCGTTGGCCCAGATCCACCGCCTAAGTCAGGCCCACGGCCTGCGGGTCGCCAATGTCTTCCACGCCGGCGACGGCAACCTGCACCCGCTGATCCTCTACAACGGTCGCGAGCCGGGCGCGCTGGAGCGGGCCGAAGCCTTGGCCGGGGAGATCTTGCAGATGTGCATCGGCCTGGGCGGCTCGATCACCGGCGAACATGGCGTCGGCGTGGAGAAGCGGGCCTACATGCCGGACATGTTCACCGAGACGGATCTGGCGGTTATGGACGAACTGCGCCGCGCCATCGATCCCGACGAACTGGCCAACCGGGGCAAGATGCTGCCCGGATGCGACCGCACCGGCGCTGTATCACCACGGTCCCCATCCGCTGGAGACGGAGGAGTGATCTTCCGAGAATGAGACGACGCTCGAACAAGCGCAGTCAATCATCGGTGGACAGAGTCGACGAGAAAGTCGCCGTCGGGCCGGCGGTCCGATTGCAGATCGTCGGCGGCGGCACGAAGAGCGCGCTGTCGCCGCCCGTGCCGCGACGTTCGGATGCTGGATCTGAGGACCCTGTCGGGCATCCTCGACTACGATCCGGGCGAGTACACCTTCACCGCGCTGGCCGGCACGCCGATCACCGAGGTGGACAGGCCCCTGGCCGAGCACGGCCAGTACTTGCCCTTCGATCCGCCGCTGGCCGAGCGGGGCGCGACGCTGGGCGGCACCGTCGCCGCCGGGCTGAGCGGCGCCGGGCGCGTGCGTTTTGGCGGCGTGCGCGACTTTTTGATCGGCGTGCGTTTTGTCGATGGGCAAGGCCGGCTGGTGCGCGGCGGCGGCAAGGTGGTCAAGAACGCGGCCGGCTTCGATCTGCCCAAGCTGATGGTCGGGAGCCTGGGCTCGCTGGGCGTGCTGGTCGAGATCACCTTCAAGGTGTTCCCGCGGCCGGAAGCCAGACGAACCCTGCAGGTTCGATGCGCCAACCTCGATGCGGGCCTCGAGGCAGTGAGCCGCATCCGGAGCGGTTTCGACCCCGAGGCCGCAGACCTCGAGGCCGGCGGTACGCTCTGGCTGCGGCTTGCCGGTCGGCAGAACGCCCTCGACGAGTTGACCGATCGCGCGTGCGAGTTGTTCGGGGATCTCGGAATCGTGGATGAAGCCTGCGACGACTGGTGGGCCGAGGGCGCCGGGCTGCTGAGGGAGAGGCGGTGTGGTGTCGCGCTGCGGGTGCCGGTGACGCCGAATCGGATCGCCCGACTGGATGCGGCGCTGGACCGTAGATGCGAGCGACGCTACGTCGCCGGCGCACAGCTCGCCTGGGTCGGCTGGCCCGACAGCCGTCCCTGCGCGGAGCTCGACCGATTGCTGGCGGAGCAGTCGTTGACCGGTCTTTCGGTACTCGGCGAGGCGCCGGTCTTCCTGGGCAGGTCCCCCGACGGCGTGGTGGCGAGCCGACTCAAGGCCGTTCTCGATCCGAACTCGAAGTTCCCCGCACTGCTTCCGGGGACTCCCTGATGCTGCATCGGATCGATCGCGATGCTTCTCCCGGGCTGCTCTCGATGGCGAAGGCGATCGAGGGTTGTGTCCATTGCGGTTTCTGTCTGCCGGCCTGCCCGACCTACGGCGAACTCGGTGAGGAGATGGACTCTCCGCGCGGTCGCATCGTCCTGATCAAGGAGGTTCTCGAGGGGCGGTTGTCACCCGCGCAGGCCGAGCCCTTCGTGGACCGCTGCCTCGGATGCCTGGCCTGCGAACCGGCCTGCCCCTCCGGGGTCGCCTATGGTGAGCTCTTGCATCCCTATCGGGCGCTCGTTCGTCCTCGTCGGTCTCCGATCGAGCGTGCCTGGACGGGGACGCTGCACCGCATTCTTTCGAGACCCGCGCTGTTCAGGCTGGCGTTGGCCCTCGCCCGGCCGCTGGCCGGGTTCCGAAGGTGGCTCCCGAGGACGATTTCAGCAGCCCTCGAACTGGCGGACCGGGACCCGCCGGCTGGCGGTCAGCGACTGCCACGGCACACATCGGCGGTCGGCGATCGCAGAGGGACGGTGGCCCTGCTGGAGGGTTGCGCGCAACAGGTTCTTCGTCCGCAGATCAATGAGGCTGCGATTCGGGTCCTCGCCCGGCTCGGTTTCGACGTCCTCATTCCGGAAGGTCAGGGGTGCTGCGGTTCGCTGGCGATGCACGACGGTCTCGAGGCCCTGGCCGACGGGTTGGCGAGGACCAACCTCGGCGCCTTCGCCGGCCACGCCGTCGATCGGATCGTGACGACGACTGCCGGTTGTGGCTCGGGGATGAAGGAGTACCCCGAGTTGATCGCGCGCCGGGGAGGCGACGTCGGAGCAGCCGAGCGCTTCGCGGAGCGCGTCGTGGACATCTCCGACTTCGTCGAGTCCGTCTTCGACGAACTCGACTTCGATCTCGAGTCGTCTGGAGATGCGCTGAGGCTGGCCTATCAGGGAGCCTGCCATCTGGAGAACGCCCAGGGCGTGATCGTCGGGCCTCGGCGACTGCTGCAGCGGTTTCCGCAGGTCGAACTGGTGGAGCTGGCCGATGGATTCTGCTGCGGATCCGCCGGCACCTACAACCTGCAGCAGCCGGAACTGGCGGAGTCTCTCGGCCGTTCCAAGGCACAATCCGTGATCGACAGTGGAGCGCTGTCGGTGGTCACGGGCAACATCGGTTGCCTGATCCAGATGCAGGTTCACCTCGAACGCCTCGGGCGAGGCGATATCGAGGTTCTGCATACGATCGAGTGGGTCGATCGGCTCCTGTCCGCGTCCGGTGTCTAGGCTTCGAGTCCACGACCTTCGAGTTGGGCGACGACCAGGTCCTTGTCGATCACCAGGCAGGGTACGCCGTCGCGCACCGACATCTCGGGACGGCCGTGCGGTTGGAACTCGAACGGCTTGATGATGCGGCTGTAGATCGTCTTCAGCGCCCTGGCGCCGATGCGCCGGTTGACGAAGGCCTCCCTGGCGATGCGGTGGACCGCCTCCTGGGTGATCTCGAGCTCGACACCGAGTCCCTCGAAGAAACGCCGACTCTGGCTCCACACGCTGTCGCGGCTGTCGAGGAAGATCCGTTCGAGGACCTCGACAGACAGATCCTGGAGGATGATCGCGTTGTCGAACCGCGACAGGAACTGAGGCTGCATGCCGTAGTCGAAGAGGTCGTCGAGCTTGAAGTGGTCGACCAGGGCGAAGTGCTCGCGAATCTGGACCTTGCCGTCCTCGTAGGTCGTCGTCGTGGGTAGTTTGATGCCGCTCTTGGCGGAGGTGACGCGGCGAAAAACCTGGTCGTAGAGACTCTCGAAGGCGCCGGCACAGAGGAAGAGCATTCGGCTGGTGTCGATCTCGACGAGCGTGGCCGCGCCTCCAGCCGGACCCTGGACGGGGTAGAGCAGCTTCTCTCCTTCGATCAGGGTCAGGAGAGCCTGCTGGATGTTGATGCCGGTGACGTAGGGACGGCCCCCGACCAGCCCCGAGATCTTGTCGATCTCGTCGACGCACACCGTGCCGTTCTGCATCAGTTCGGCGATGGCTGCAGGCTGCGCGCTCGCGCCCAGGATCTGCCGGGCCCGCTCCTCGAGGCGCGCGAGCATGGGGGTGGTGTCGACGTTGCCTTCCTCGTCGGCGAGAATGTTGGCGTTGAGGATGACGACGGCACGGTAGCGTTCGAGTTCGGGACGTGATCCGTAGAGGCGCTCGATCGAGCGCATGGTCGTCGTCTTGCCGGTGCCGGAGTTGCCGATCAGCATCAGGTTGCCGAAGGGTTCCCCACGCAGGTGCTTGAAGATCGCCACTGAAACGAACTTCAAGATCGACGACTGACCGATGACGTCGGTTTCGAGTTCCTGGAGGATCTGGCCCGGATCGATGGCGGTCTTCACGGCTGGGCCATCCTATCGCCGCAGCGTGCACAGATTCGAATTGTTGGTCGGCGGGTCTTCAATTCGTTACAATATGGCTCTTCAACTATGTCTCGCCGATTCTTCCTCGTCGTTCAGGTCCTCGTCCTGATCTCCTCCGGGCTCTTCGCCCAGGAGCCACGGCAGTTCCGCCTGAGCCAGGCACGCCAGTTCGGTGGGGGCGAGGTGCGACTCCGCGCCTACGTCGATCTGACGGATGGAAATGGGGCTGCCGGTCCGATCCTCGATCCTGGGGCCCTCTCGGGAACCTTCGGCGAACGCGAGCTGATGGTGGAGGATGTCGGCCTTTTTCGTGACTCCCTCGAGGGAATCGCCTACATCTTCCTCATCGACATCTCGCGCTCACTGCAGCCCAACCAGTTCGCAGTTCTACGCCGAGCCGTCGATCAATGGGTAGCCGCGCTGGGGCCGGACGATCAGGTAGCCGTGGTCGCGTTTGGAGAGACCAGCCGCCTGGTGGTCGATTTCACCTCCGATCTCGACGCGGCTCGAACCGCCATCGCGAACCTCCAGCCGACGGAGGACCTGACGGCGCTCTATCGAGCGCTTCTCGATACGGCCGGCCTGGCCCAGAGGCGGGATCCTGGACTTCCGAATCGACGCGTAGCCATCGTCGTCTCGGACGGTCGGGACGAGGGCAGCGGGGTGGTCTTCGAGGACGCTCTCGAACGTCTGGAAGACGTTCAGATCCCGGTCTACGCCATCGGTTCGAGTCGGCTCACGGAACCTTCCCGACGTCGGCATCTCGACGAGTTGAAACGGTTGGCGCTACGAACAGGAGGCGACATCCGAGAAGTGGATGGGGGGGATCTCGCCGCTGCCTGTCGCGAAGTCGATCGTTTGATCCGAAGAGTCTGGGCACTGGGGCTGCACTGCCCGCGCTGCATCGCCGATGGCGATGCCTATCGCCTGCAGCTGAATCTTCAGCTCGCCGAGCGTGTCCTGTCCGACGGCAAGTCGGTTCGCTCGTTGCCGCCGCTGGCCCTCGAGGTCGCCGATCCGGGTACGCAAACGGCTTCAACGGCCTCCGCGGAGATGGGGGGCCCTCCCTGGCGAGGCCGACTCCCACTCGTCGAGAGCGCGGTGAGGCGTTGCTGGCCTCCGAATCACCTCCGGCCCGAGTGGCGCCGCCGCTGCAGGTCAGCGGGCCGTCCCCGCTTCTCATCGGTGCTGGAATCCTGGCGGTGGTCGCGGTCCTGGCCCTGGCGGGTCTTCAGCAGCGCTGGAACGCGGATCGACCCGATCGTCCTGAAGACGCCGGTTGGCGGAACCCGAGCACCGTGAGTCGTTCTCCTGCGAGTCCCGTGTTCTCTCCCGTTGCGGCGCCGACGCAGCGTTCGTTGGACGACTTTGCTGCCGGCGAGGTCGTACGTCAGACCGCGCCGGTGCCTGTCCAGTCAGGCGCGAGGCGTTTCCGCGCAGCGCCCAGTCTGATCTCGACACCCTCGGGAGGAGGCCGGCCCGGCGCGAGGCAGCCTTCGGCGACTTCCGCCTCGGCGGCGGGTCCCCCCCCCTCCGCGAAGTCCTCGCCGCCGGATCGACTCCCCGAGTTCTCCGGGCAGGCGACCGCGCCCATGGCGCGCGTGGCTTCGCTGCCGCAGGCGGAACGTGAAGATCAGGGGGCCCTGCTGGCGACCCTGGGTGGGCTGGCCGCCCTGAAGCCCGCTCGTGCCAGCGCGCCTCTGGAAGCTATCGAGCCGCTGGAGCCTGCCGGCGCTCTCACTCCGGGCGAGACGGCAGCCAGACTCTCGCTTGCTGATTCGAGTCCCGCAGGGTCACCGCCTCGCGAAACGGGAATCGCTGCTTTCGATGCCTCGATTCGCGAAGCTGCCGCCCCGAGTCGCCAGGCTCCGGTGCGAGACCGGCCGGCGCTCGGACCGAAGCGGAGACTCCTGCTGGTCGTCGTCAGGGGAGCGACGTCGGGCAGGGAGTATCCCCTGGTGATCGAGGGCAAGGTGGTCGTAGGCTCGCATGCCGATTGCGACTGTGTTCTCGAGGAAGGCGATCTGGCGGCGCAGCGCCAGTTCGAGCTGATGACGACTCCGGCGGGGGTCCAGTGCCGCAACCTGTCGAAGCGCGATCCGACCCTGATCAACGGATTCGCCATCCAGGGTTCGACGGCCGTCGAGAGCGGCGACCTGATCGGCAACGGGCGAATGATTCTTCGCGCCGTCCTGCTCTGAGGTCATCCGACCTCGGCCCGGGTTCACGGCTCCAGTGACTGCCGAAGCGCTTCGTACTCGGCCGGGGTGTCGATGTCCCTGAGCACTCCCGGGTCCTCGACCGGCCATTCGAGAAGGGTGTGGTTCCTGGCGAGAACCTGGTGGAGGCCCCGCTTCAGGTCGAGCGTTCGGAGTTCTTCGAAGAGTCCGTGGCGGATCAGGAGCGGGTGACCTCGGCGGCCCTCGAACGCCGGGACGGCGAGGTCGGTAGCCTTCTCCTCGAAGGCGCGACGCAGACTGCGGATCGTCGCGGGTTGCAGGGTCGGGAGATCGGCCGGGCAGACCAGCAGGTCACCGCCCGGAGACGGGGCGAGATCGGCGATTCCGCAGAGGATGCTCGAGAGCATTCCGTCCTCGGGAGAGGGGTTTTCGACGGTCTTCACGCGGCGGCCGGAGAGCCATTCGTGGAGCGCGTCGTCGTCGGGGCGTACAACCACCCGGATCGAGTCGACTCCTGCTTGCTTCAGGGTGTCGATGAGACGGCCGATCAGCGTCGTGCCGGCGAATTCGAGCAGCGCCTTGGGACGCCCCATCCTTTCAGACCGGCCGGCCGCTGGGATCACCGCATGCAGAGACCTCAAGTCCCCTGCTTTCCCGATCGCTTTCCGCGGCCGGTCACGAGGAGACGGCCACCGGGTCGGCCTCGGGTTCCTCTTCCGTGGTCGGGTTTCGGGCGCTTGCGGTGACGGTCAGTTGCCCGTCGACGATCTCGACCAGGAGATCGCTCCCCGGAGGAATCTCCCCTCCGACCAGGGCCCGGCCGATTCGGGTCTCGAGCGAGTGCTGGAGATAGCGCTTCAGCGGACGGGCGCCGAAGACCGGGTCGTAGCCCTGGCGTGCAATGAACTCCCGGGCAGGTTCGCTGAGTTCGAGGCGCAGGTCCTGGTCCTTCAATCGCGATTCGAGATCGCGGGTGAGCAGATCGATGATCTGCTTGATCTCGTCGAACAGGAGCGGGCTGAAGAGAACCACGTCGTCGATCCGGTTGAGGAACTCGGGCCTGAAATTGTCGCGTAGGGATGCGAGAACCTTCTCCGAGGTCTCGGGGCGGATCGTACCGTCTTCGGCCATCTCCTCGAGCAGGGTCGTCGATCCGATGTTCGAGGTCATGATGATGACCGTGTTCTTGAAGTCGACCGTACGGCCCTGCGAATCGGTGATCCTGCCGTCGTCGAGAACCTGCAGAAGCACGTTGAAGACGTCGGGGTGGGCCTTCTCGATCTCGTCGAAGAGGATGACCGAGTAGGGCTTGCGCCGCACCGCCTCGGTGAGTTGGCCGCCTTCGTCGTAGCCGATGTAGCCGGGAGGAGCACCGATCAAGCGTGAGACGGCGTGCTTCTCCATGTACTCGCTCATGTCGATTCGAACGATGTTGTCCTCGCTGTCGAAGAGGGCCTCGGCCAGGGTCTTCGCGAGTTCGGTCTTGCCGACCCCGGTCGGTCCGAGGAAGAGGAACGAGCCGATGGGGCGTCGCGGGTCCTTGATGCCGGCCCGCGCTCGAATGACAGAGTCCGAAACCAGTGTGATCGCTTCGTCCTGGCCGATCACTCGTTCGTGCAGGATCTCCTCGAGGTGGAGAAGTTTCTCGCGCTCTCCTTCGACGAGACGGGTGACAGGAATGCCTGTCCAGCGCGCCACGATCTCTGCGATCTCGTCCTCGGTGACCTCTTCTCGCAGCAGGCGGGAGGCGGTCGGGTCCTGTTCGGCGGTTTCGAGCTGCACCAGTTCCGCCTGCAGGTCGGGCAGTCGGCCGTGGCGCAGCTCGGCCGCCTTGTTGAGGTCGTAGTCGCGTTCGGCGATCTCGATCTCGTGCTTGACGCGTTCGATCTCTTCGCGCACCCGCTGCAGGTGTCCGATCGCCTGCTTCTCGTTCTCCCACTGGGCCCGCATGGTCTCGGCCTGTTCCCTGGCGTCGGCGAGCTCGCGACGAAGATTCGACAGACGCTCCTTGGATGCCGAGTCCTTCTCCTTCTTGAGGGCGGCCTCTTCGATCTCGAGTCGCATGACCTTGCGAGTCACGGCGTCGAGGTCGGCGGGCATGGAGTCGATCTCGGTGCGCACCATGGCGCAGGCCTCGTCGACGAGGTCGATCGCCTTGTCCGGCAGGAAGCGGTCGGTGATGTAGCGATTCGAGAGGGTAGCCGCGGCGACCAGGGAGTTGTCGAGAATACGCACCCCATGATGGACCTCGAAGCGCTCCTTGAGGCCACGCAGAATGGAGATGGTGTCCTCTTCGCTCGATGCGTCGACCATGACCGGCTGGAAACGCCTCTCGAGGGCTGCGTCTTTCTCGATGTAGCGACGGTGCTCGTCGAGCGTCGTCGCGCCGATGCAGTGCAACTCGCCTCGGGCGAGCATGGGCTTGAGCAGGTTGCCGGCGTCGGTGGATCCCTCAGTCTTGCCTGCTCCGACGATGTTGTGGATCTCGTCGATGAAGAGAAGAATTCTTCCGTCGCTCTCCTTGATCTCGTTGAGCACGGCCTTGAGTCGCTCTTCGAATTCGCCGCGGTACTTCGCCCCCGCCAGCAGGGCTCCCATGTCGAGCGAGAAGAGTGAGCGGTCCTTGAGCCACTCCGGCACGTCGCCTCGGACGATGCGCTGTGCGAGGCCTTCGACGATCGCGGTCTTCCCGACTCCCGGCTCACCGATCAGGACCGGGTTGTTCTTGGTCTTTCGAGAAAGGATCCGAACGACATGGCGGATTTCGGCGTCGCGTCCGATGACCGGATCCATCTTGCCGGTTCGAGCCTGGGAGACGAGATCGACTCCGTACTTCTCGAGGACTTCGTAGGTGCCTTCGGGCGTCGCGCTGGTCACGCGCTGGTTGCCGCGGATCTCCTGGAGTGCCGACAGGAGGCGGCTTCTGTCGAGGCCGAGACCGGCGAGGATCCGACCCGCGGCGTCCCGCTCCGGTAGCTCGAGGAGGGCGAGGAGAAGGTGCTCGACCGAGACGTACTCGTCCTTGAGACGCTTGGCCTCTTCTTCGGCCTTGACCAGGGCCTGCTGGAGGTTCTGGGTGATGTAGACCTTGCCGGCTTCGGCGCCGCCGCCGGAGACGCTGGGCAGACTGGAGATGGCTTTCTCGATCTCGGCCCGGAGGCTCTGGGGCTGGCGGCCGAGGTTTTCCAGCAGTCGGGGCACGAGACCTTGTTCCTGGTTGACCAGGGCGTCGAGCAGGTGGATCGTGTCGACCTGTTGCTGGCCGTGGCGGACGGCCGTGTTCTGCGCGTTCTGCAGGGCTTCCTGCGACTTCTGGGTCAGTCGGTTCATGTCCATGGTCTAGTTCTCCTCTCCCCGTACGGTTGCCGGCTGGTCGACGTCGGTCGCCGCGAGTTTCTTGAAAAGGCGTTCCTGTTCTTTGCTGAGCTTCTCCGGAACCGTGATGCGGAACTCCACGTAGAGGTCTCCGCGTTCATCCCCCTTGCCGGGGAGTCCCTTGCCCTTCAGGCGGAGCTTTCTGCCCGAAGAACTTCCTGGCGGAACCTTGATGGTGCTTTCTCCGTCGAGGGTGGGCACCCGAACCTCGCCACCGAGAGCCGCGGTCCAGGCCGATATCGGCACCCGAGCTCGAAGGTCCCTTCCCTCTACCTCGAGTCTGGCGTGGGGAAGGAGCGCGATTCTCAAGAAGAGATCGCCGGCCGGGCCGCCGTTCATGCCGGGCCCCCCGCGCCCGGCGAGCCGGATCCTCTGTCCCTCCCGGACACCCTTCGGAAGGGTGACTTCGACCGTGTTCTGTCGTTGGGTGGTCGGGTCGCTGAGGGTGAACTTGCGCTTGCCGCCGTTGGCCATTTCTTCGAGCGTGATCTGTACCGTGGACTCTTGATCCTGGCCTCGGCGGGGCCCCGTAGGCGCGCGCCCCGGTCCGCCGGGGCGTACCGGTCCGCCGGGGCGTACCGGTCCGCCGGGGCGTACCGGTCCGCCGGGACCGCCGCCACCGAAGAGCATGTCGAAGAACGAACTGAAGCCGGAGGCGCCACCAGCGCCGAAGTCGAATCCCTGGCCGTCCCCGAAGTCGAACTGCACGCCTTCCCAGCCGGGAGGTGGGCTGCCGCTTCCCTGGGACGACTTCCAGGCCTGGCCGTAGCGGTCGTAGCGACTGCGCTTCTCGTCGTCCTTGAGGACCTCGTAGGCCTCGCCGATCTCCTTGAATCGGTTTTCGGCCTCTGGATCCTTGTTGATGTCCGGATGGTAGGTCCGGGCCTTCTTGCGATAGGCCTTCTGGATCTCCGTGGCCGTCGCGTTGCGATCGACTCCGAGGGTGGCGTAGTAGTCCTTGAACTGCAAGAGGTTCTCCTGCCTCGAGTCCGGAAACTCCGGGACTCAGGGTTCGTAGGGTGAGATCTCAGGATATTCGTAAGAGAGGATCAGATCCTTCTCGAAATCTCAGTCCATTGATATCACATTCTAGAGAACAGGCTGCGGCTCCTCGGCATTCCCTGATTCAGCCAGGAATCTGTCCCTGAATGCAAAAAAGGCGGCCGACCCGTTCGGGTCGCCGCCTTTTGGAGTGTCGAAAGATGAGAACTAGGGCGCTTCGAGGCCGAAGTGCTCGTAGTTCTTGGCAATCCAGTTGTTCCACTTCTCCGGGACTTCCTCCTCGGTGAAGATGGCGTCGACCGGACAGGCATCGATGCAAAGACCGCAATCAATGCACTCTTCGGGATGGATGTAGAGGGCTTCCCAGTCCTCGTCCTTGCCGTAGATGCAGTCGACCGGGCAAACGTCGACGCAGGCCGTGTCCTTCGTTCCGACGCAAGGCTCCGTGATGATGTGGGTCATTCGCTCGCTCTCCTTCGTTACTTTCCTGACGATCGATTACCAACCGACGCGGCAATTATGCCGCAAAGGGTTTCCCGGCTCAAGCAATCCGGACCAAGAAAATCTGCCCGATCGTGTTCTCGCCGATCGCCTACCCGAGGGCGGAGAAGGCCATGTCGAAGGCGAGTGCGGTGCGCTCGATCTCCGCGTCGCCGTGGGCGGCCGAGACGAAGAGTGTCTCGTACGGCGAGGGTGGCAGATGGATGCCCGCCTCGAGCAGATGATGGAACACGGTGATCCAGGTCTCCCGGTCACTCTGATCGACGTCGTGCTGGTTTCGAACGATGTCCGTACCCATGAAGATCCCCAGCATCGAGCCCTGGCGCTGCGTACAGCAGCGAACTCCGTGACGAGTGGCAGAGCGTTGGATCGCCTCCTCGAGCCGGGCCGACGTCTCTTCCAGATCAGCGTAGATCGCTCCACCGTCGGCAGCCAGGAGCTCGAGGGTCGCCTTGCCGGCGGCGACGGCGATCGGATTTCCCGACAGGGTCCCCGCCTGGTAGACGTCGCCGGCCGGGGCAATGCGCTGCATCAGATCGCGCGGACCGGCGTAGGCGCCGATCGGCAGTCCTCCACCGATCACCTTGGCAAGACAGGTCAAATCGGGAGCGATGTCGAAGAGATTCTGGGCTCCTCCCCAGGCAACCCGAAACCCCGTCATGACTTCATCGAAGATCAACAGGGCGCCGTGCTTCGTGCAGAGTTGTCGCAGTCCGGCCAGGAAGCCGGGGTCGGGCGGGACGAGGCCCATGTTGCCGGCGATCGGCTCCACGATGACGGCGGCGATCTCTGACGCTTCGCGCTCGAAGTGGGACTCCACGCCGGCGAGGTCGTTGTAGGGCGCGAGAAGGGTGGCGGCTGTGACCGCCGGCGGAACGCCGGGCGAGGAAGGGACGCCCAGCGTTGCGGCGCCAGAGCCTGCCGCAACCAGGAAGGCGTCGGAGTGTCCGTGATAGCAGCCGACGAACTTGACGACCTTCTCCCGCCCGGTGGCGGCGCGTGCCAGGCGCAGCGCCGACATGGTCGCTTCGGTCCCCGAGTTGACGAGCCGGATCATGTCGGCCGCCGGCAGGGCTGAGAGGATGAGTTCGGCGAGTTCGACTTCTTCGATCGTGGGGGTCCCAAAACTCTGACCGCGGTGGGCTGCGTTCTCGATCGCTTCGACGACGGCCGGATGTCCATGGCCGAGGATCATGGGGCCGTAGCCGCCGATGTAGTCGACGAACCGGCGGCCTCGCAGGTCCTCGAGATAGGCGCCCATCGCTCGCCTCACGAAGATCGGTTCACCGCCAACGCCACGGAAGGCTCGAACGGGGGAGTTGACGCCACCGGGCAGCGACCGGCTGGCTCTTTCGAGAGACGACATGGAACTACTCCAGGGTGAGGAGGCGCGCTCGGGCGCGGGGAGCCAGGTACGGTCCATCGGCGTCACCGAGTCGAGCTGTGGCGGAGTCGAGAACGCCCTCGAGGAACTGGCGGGCGGCCGCGCTGTAGCTGCCGCCGGCTTCCTGCAGGGCGCGGGCGAGAGTGTAGGAGACCATGCCGACTCCGAGTCCGGATTGTGACGGTGCCTCGATCGCTCTCAAGATGCGGATGGCTCCCTCCAGGTCGTTGCCGCGAAGATGGACAATGGCGAGTTGGAGGTCGAGAGCCCAGCGAGGCGTTGCGGAGTCACTACGCTCGATCTCCCGACTCAGGCTGACACCCGCCGCTGAGAAGATGAGGTCCGGATCGCGCACGCCGCGGATGCGGGGGCCGGTTTCCATCTGCAGGTCGAGGGTCGTCGGCGTTCCCGCGCGCTCGATGCTCAGGGGGACGGTGCGTCCGGTGGCCGCATGAGTGGCGACGCGATCGCGCAATCCCCGGCGGAACTCGGCCACGCTGGAGACCGTTTCGCCGTCGATCGCGATCACACGGTCACCGGCTCTCAGTCCCGAGCGGTCGGCGGCGCTGCCGGGGTCGGAGGCGTAGACGATCGCGCCGTCACGGGCTGGAGACTCGAACAGGACAGCGCCGAGAGCGGGAATCGTTTCGATGACGGCGTCGTCGAGTCTGGAAAGGCCTCCGTCGTCGATCCCGGGTCTGCGCAGCAGGATGTCGGGTTGAGCCGGCAGGGGGGCGGCCGGCCAGACGTACAGGATCGCCTCGTCGGCGAGGAGATCGTCGGTGAGAACGGCCATCAGGAAGAGGGAACTCGACAGGCGGGCGTCGGCCTCGCGCTGCAGGACGTCCCAGGGCAGCGGGGATTCCGGTCCCGAGCGCAGGTCCGCGATGTCCAGGGAAGCGGCCGCCGCGATCTCCTCGGCGCTTCCGGTTCGATCGATCAGGGCCCAGCGTTCCGATTCGGCGAGCTCGGTGCGCAGCGCTTCCGCGAGTCCGTCAGCGGCCTGCCGGTCCGAGCCGAGGACTCCGAGGAAGGTGATCGCCGGGCGCAGTTTGACGTCCACTTCCTTGACGTCGCGATCGGCCAGCGCGAACTGGGTTTCGAAGAGACCGCGGTCGGGGTTGGAGAAGGCCAGGAGGTAGTTGCCGGGCGAGAGCGTCAGGGTGGTCCTGCCGCCGGAGAAGTCGGGGGTCACCAGGGCGTCGTTGGCACGCACGACCGTGCCCGCGGGAACGTTCTGCAGGACGACCTCGGCCGCCGTACGCTCGAGTTCGATGGGGCCGGTTCGTAGTCGGCGAGTTCGGGGATCTCGGCGCGACGCTGAAGGGTGCGGAATCCGAGTTTGCGGGCTTCGAGATCGTAGGCTCCAACCTCGAGGTCCTGCAGAACCGCGACCGCTGAATCGTCGGGGGTCTCGGGGTCGAAGGCCGTCTGACCCATCAGTCGACCGTCGAGATAGATCTCGACGTCTTCGTCGCTGCTGAGTACCGTGAGCACGGCGGAGACTCGCTCGAGGACGATTTCGAGGCTTTCGCTCTTCCCGGCCGCGATCTCGATCGGTCGTTCCAGGGTCGCGTAGCCGGGTCGCTCGACCGTGAGGCGGTGTTCCCCTGCAGGAAGTTGGAGGATGCCCTCTTCATCGGCGACCCATCGACCGACGAAGGCGGTGGCGTCGGTGGGTTCGAGTTGCAGTTCGAGGAGGCCGATCCGGTTGCGCTGGATCCCCTCGAAGAGATCGACGACTTTCGACGACACCAGACCTCGATCGAGCGCGAACGCGGGTTCGATCTCCAGGATCCGGCCGAGATCGACTTCCGCGACCTCGTTGAAGCCCAGGTTGAAGTTCGCCTGAACCCTCATGAAGAGGGCCTGGGTCACCAGTCCCCAGGCTTCTTCGGTCGGAGGATCGACGGCTCGAAGAGCCTCGAACTCCTGGAGGAGTTCGTCGATCACCGCGACCGAGTCGGGCTGATCGGGTGAGTTGAAGAGGCCTTCAGCTCGCTCGAAGATCGGCAGCAGGTCTTCGTAGATATCGGGCTCCTCGAGATCCTCTTCGATCAGCGGCTGGCCGAGGATGGGCAGCGCAAGCAGCAAGAGACCGAGAATGGATACGAGCCGTCGCTTTCTTGAAGACATCGGCTCTCCTACTCCAGAACGAGGATGCCCTCGCGGGCGTCGAGAATGTAGAGCCTGCCCTGGCCGTCGATCGCCAGGTCGAGGGGATTCTTGAGTTCGATGCCGCCGGGCAGGACCGGACCCACCGAGCCGAGTGCGCTTCGATTCTCACCGAGAGTCTGGATCGTGCGCTCGCCGGCGTCGAGGACGTAGATGTTGTTGGCTCGGTCTACCGACAGTGCCACAGGCTTCTTCCAGCCGCCATCCCATCGAGCCACGGTGCTGAGGTCGGGTCCGATTCGAACCACCTGATCTGCCTTGCGATCGAGCAGGTGAACGGTCCCCTGACCGAGTCCACCGGCGACGTCGATGGGTTCGCGAGCCGCAACGGTGTCGAGCAGGCGAGCGTCGCGGGAGTAGATCATCAGGGCGCTCTGCCCGCGATCCGCGACGACCGCCCGGCCGAGGGCGTCGGTATGCCCCCCGACGATGTTCGTGGCGTTCCTCGACTTGTCTGAACTGCTGGTGCCGAGCGACAGTCGCACGCCTCCCGTCAGGGGGCGGATGCTGTCGGCGTCGCTCACCCAGGGCCGATCGTCGGTGGAGAACCAGACGTCTCGTCCCGATTCGAGGATCTGCGATTCGAGCACGTTGCCGTCAGGGGAGAGGAGGAAGACCCGTTTGAGGCCCTCGTCGAGCAGCAGAACGAGGCCGTCGTCCGAAGCCGCGATGCGAGTCGGCTTCTTGATCGAGGGTTCGTTGATCGAGAAGGAACGAGTCGAACGCCAGGCTGGCTGGCCGCTCGAAGGCAGGAGGCGATGGCGATGGGCGTAGCCGAGAGCGCGCTCGGCCGCTGCCGCCGTGGCTGTGTCGGGCGAGAGCGTCACGGACTGCAGGATCTCGACCGCGGCGGCCCAGTTGCCGGTCGCCATGAAGGCCCTGGCCAGACCGTGCTGAGCCTGAGGAGTGAAAGCACTGATCGGCTCGTCTTCGACCGCTTGCAGGAAGTCGGCAGCCGCGGAATCGTACTCGCCGATGACCAGGGCGATCTCGCCGCTGTCGACCCTCGACTGTCCGCGAGCCACCAGCGAAGGGAATCGGTCTCTGCCGTAGAGGATCGGCACGCGCCGGAGTTCGTTGCGCAGGGTCAGCAAGTCTTCCAGTTCGTTCACGCTGGTGCGGCGGAACTGAGTCCTCATCACCCAGGCGGCGGCGGCCTCCGGCGAGTCCGGCGAGTTCGAGATGAGATCGTCGAGGTACGACATCGCCCCGGGTTGGTCGTTCTGGGCCCAGCGTAGTTCGGCCATGGCGAGGCCTGCCTGCCTGGCCTCCGCCGTGCCGGCGAAACGGTCCAGCAGCAGTTGGTAGGAGGCGACCGCTTCGTCGAGGTCGCCGGCGACGACCTGCCGCTGTCCTTCTCGGATCAGTCGTCGGGCGGCGTCGTCGTCCTGCGCCCGCGCCGCCGCCGGGAGGAGCGTCGCGACGGCCAGGAGTACCCATGCGGCGGCAGTTGGAGTTCGATGCTTCATTCGGGAGTGGCGAAGATCTGGGTGGTGTCGCGGGTGACACGTTCCAGTTGCGAGCGACTCTTGTTGATTGCCGGCCATTCGAAGCGAATCTCGTAGGAACCTGGAACCACGCCCAGGTTGAAGGGGGTTTCGTCGACGAAGCGGCCGTTGACGAAGACCCGGCAATTGCCGGGCTGGGCGGCGACGCGAACGTCGACGCGCGGCGGCAGGTTCAGGGGCAGCGCCCGGGATGACTGGATCGTCACCTGTCGGGTCTCGTCGAGGAAGACTTCCTGCGACGAGAGGATCACCGTGTAGGTGCCGGGCTTGAGTGCGATGTCGTGGCTCCGGCGCTGGTCGAAGCTTCGTCCGTCGACCTGGACCCGGACCGGGTAGTCGGCCTCGAGCGTCAGCCTGCCGGGTGGAATCCGTGGCCGCAGCGGAAAGAAGAAGCGGTGACTGTTTCGGATTCCCGTGTCCAGGGAGTCCGGAAACGTGAACGCGGTCGACTCGGTGTGGTACTCGGGGTACTCGACCCGCATCGTGTAGTGCTCGCCGATGGTGAGGTCGATCTCGAGCGGTGTCGTGCCATCCATTCGATCGTCGTTGAGGTAGACCTCGGCTCCCTGGGGCTCACTGGTCACCGCGAAGGTTTCAGCGGGGACTTCCTCGAGCGGGCGCCAGTCGACCGGCATGATTTCGGAGAGGAGGAGAGTCGTTCTGGCCACGACATGGTCTTCGCGGCGAAGTTCGATCGTGAACTCCTCGCCGTCGGTGCCTGAGAGTTCGATGTCGGACGGTGTCGTCAGACCGGTGTCGCTGCCATTGCGCCAGATCGCGGCGCCTGCCTTGTCGCTTTCGATCGTCAGGGAACGGGTGAGCAGCTGCGGCTGCGTCGGTCCGCCCAGGCCTCCGAGCAGGGCCTCGCGTTGGGTCCAGCCGGCCCATCCCGCCAGGGCCAGCAGCAGAACGGAAAGTCCGATCCACAGGGGGCGCCTGGAGGACCGCCCCGGGGCTCTGCGCGGCCGACTTCGGGGGTCGATCACCTGGGTATGTTCGAAGTCGAGATCGAGGGCGTCGGTGCTCAGCCCCAGGGCCTCGCTGAGCCGTGCGGCGAGTTCCCCGCAGGACGAATAGCGATCCTCCGGCTTCTTGGCCAGCGCCTTCATCAGCACCGCGTCGACTTCCTCGGGCAGCCCGCCGCGCTGGGTGCGTGGTTCGGGTGGTTCCTCGTGGACGATCTTGTAGAGGATCGTCGTAGGGTTCTCGCCGGTGAAGGGGAGCGTGTCGGTCAGCATCTGGTAGAGGATGACCGCGATCGAGAACTGGTCCGACGCGCCGGAGACTTCCTGGCCCGTGATCTGCTCCGGGGGCATGTAGGACGGAGTTCCGACCACCGTCCCCGTTCGCGTCAGGTTGGTCGAGGCCAGCTTGGCGACCCCGAAGTCGGTGAGCTTCGGTTCTCCGTTGCGGGCCACCAGAATGTTGGCGGGTTTGATGTCGCGATGGACGATGCCGTGGGCGTGGGCGTAGTCGAGAGCGCTGCACATGCGAGTCGCGAAGTCGGCGATCTCGCCGAAACCGAGGCGCCGGTCGGACTTGAGGATGTCGCTCCAGTTGTCACCGGGGAGGTACTCCATCGCGATGAAGGTCTCATCGCCCTCCTGTCCGACGTCGTAGACGGTCACGATATTCGGATGGGAGAGCGTGCCGGCAGACTGGAACTCGCGCTGGAAGCGAGCCTGGATCTCTCCGAGTTCCTGCTCCGAGAGATCCGGTTCGGCGGTGACCACCTTGATCGCGACCTCCCGGCCGATCAGGGGGTCTTCGGCCAGATAGACCTTCCCCATTCCGCCTCGACCGACGGTTCGTCGAACGCGAAAACGACCGAAATGGGATGGGGTCGAGGCGGCAGGAGGAACCATCAGAGTACCCATAATACGGGTACGCGGCGCTGCGACTCAAGAAAGTCCTCCGAGAGTTCCGGGGGACCCAAGGAAGTCAGTCCGATTCCTTCGTCGCTTCCTGACTGAGCCGCCGGGCGGCGGGGGAGAGCGGCGCCCACGTCAAGATTCTCTCGATGCCCCGGACGGCCTTGGTCTGGTCGCCGATTCCCTGATAGAGAACGACCTCCTTGTAGACCTCGTCGGCCAAACGGGCCTGACGCTCCTCGACTCGTTGGGAGCGCTCGCGGTCCGGGAACTCGCGCAGATAGATCCCGCCGTTGTCGAGTTCCTCGTAGGTCTCGACGAGTTCGTCGAGTCGCCGCTCGGCCAGTGCCTGGAGCTCGGGATCGAACGACTGGTCGGCGAGTTGCTGCACCGCGGCGAGTCGTTCGAGGACGCTCACCAGACTGCGAAGCCCACGCTGGGCTCTCGCTCCGAGAGGTCCTTCGGGGTCGGCGTTCCAGGCCAGGAGAAAGTTCTCGACCGCGTCTTTCTCGCGACGAAGACGGGCATAGGACTCGCCGAGCTGCATCGCGACTCCCGGAATCCGATCGGAGGCGGGGTAGTTGCGAACGAAGGTCGCGAGGATCCCAACCTGGGTGACTTCGCTGTCGATCTGGGCGACCGCCGTCGGGTAGAAGTCGGCGAGCTCTCGACGCAGGGTCTGACTCTCCGCTTCGAGGACGGAGAGGAAGTCGCTGTCCGGGGTCCGTTGCCGGACTTCCCGCTCATGCTCCTCGTAGGCTTCGAGAAGCCGGCTGTAGTCGCGTTCCAGGGGAGGCAGCTCCGAGACCAGGTCGCGCTGGCGATGGAGTTGCTCGAGTCGGATGGCTTCGGCCAGATCTCCCTCCGGCCAGGCCAGAAGTGCGGTTTCCTTGATCATCGGTTCGAGTTCGCGCTCCTGGAGCAGCGGTGAGGCGACGAAATCGAGCAGCACCTGCTGGGTCTGCAGACGATAGGGAGTATCGCTCTTGGGAGTCTGGACCGTGAAGTAGTCCTTTCGAGCCTCGGCGGCCCGCACCCGTTCCTCGAAGAAGGGATGGGTCTGCCAGTAGCCGAAGCTCTGGTCTTGCGGCAGGCGGCTCTCCATTCGCGCCATCAGCCTCTGCGTTCCCGCCGGGTCGAAGCCGGCGGCGGCTGCGAACCGTTGGCCCTCCTCGTCCGCTTCGTCCTCGTTGCTGCGACTGTAGGAGCGAAGCAGCATCTCGCTCAGGACCATGCTGCCGGCCATCATTCCCTGTGCGACCTCGGCAGCGGTGTTGGTACTCCTCCGATAACCGTAGGGGTCGACCCAGGTGTCGCCGCCCATCTGGCTCGCTGCGTACATCGTGCCGATCGACAGCACCTGGGTGAGGGCGCTGAAGAGCGTTGCCCGCTTCTTCATCTTGAGGAAGTGCTGCTCAGTCACGTGGGCGATCTCATGTCCGAGCAGGCCCGCGAGCATGTCGTCGTCGAGGTCGAGCCCGATCATTCCGCGGGTGATGAAGATGTGGCCGGCGGGCAGCGCGAAGGCATTCGGGATCGCCATGTCGACGAGGTAGAACGAGAACGGAAAGTCCTCGAAGCCCGAATGCCTCGCGACCGCGTAGCCGATCCGTTGAAGGCGCTCCAACTCGACTGGATCGTCGTAGACGCCGTAGACGGCCAGCGTTCCGTAGGCCGCTTCGGCACTGGTGTTGAACAGACCCGGGTTGCTGATTCGCTGGGCGCCTGCCGGCGTCGTGACGCCGAGCAGGGTGGCGAGCAGGCTGGCGGCGAATCGGCGGGGGAGAGCAGGCCTGAGCATGGAGATCGGTTTCCGTTCGAGGACTCGCGGGGTCGAAGGGTCCGCTGTCGGCGGGGCCAGACTAGCAGTGCGCGCCCAACCGCCGCGCCGTCTCGAAAGGTCGCTGGAAGGGCAGAACAGGGGGAGAGGGGAGGCAATTCCGGCGATCTCACGGCGGCGGGGTCGAGGAATTCTCCGCGACTGCCGTTCCTTGACCCCCTCTGGGGGCCACGAGTACAGTGGCGCTTGTATCGCCCCTCGATTCAGTCCGGTCGGTCGTCCAGAAGTCCGAACGTCGGGACATCTTGTGGAGGAAGGTCATGAAAGTTCGCGCGATCCTCTTGGTTCTCCTCGTTTCGACGCTCCTCGGCCAACCGGTGATGGCGGCGCCCGTCAACATCAAGATGGCGACCCAGGTGCCCGACGGCTCGCCCTGGCATATCCAGCTGAAGAAGCTGGGCGAGATGTGGGAGGAGTCGACCGACGGTCGCGTGACCCTGACCCTCTACACCGGCGGTGTTTCAGGCGACGAGTCCGACATCATCCGCAAGATGCGGATCGGTCAGCTCCAGGCTGGAGCGCTGACGGTCAGCGGGCTCACCGACCTTTCGGACGACTTCAGCGTCTTCGAGATCCCGCTGTTCTTCGACGACTGGGACGAGTTCAACTACGTGCTCGCCGACCTGACGCCGACGCTGCGAGACGGTCTCGATGAGAACGGCTTCGTGTGGTTGACGTGGGGACATGTGGGCTGGGTCCACTTCTTCACCAAGCAGCCGGTCGAACGACTCGACGACCTGCGAAAGCTGAAGGTCTGGACCTGGGCCGGCAACGACCGCATGGTTCAGTGGTGGCGCGGCAATGGCTTCCAGCCGGTGGCGCTGGCTCTCCCCGACGCCCTCCAGGGGCTGAGGACGGGCATGATCGAGACGATGATCTCGCCGCCCTCGGCCGCGCAGTCCCTGCAGTGGTACAAGGAGACTCCCTACATGATCGACATCGGATTGGCGCCCCTGGTCGGAGCGGTGGTGTTGTCGAAACGGACCTGGGGAAGGATCTCTGAGGCCGACCAGCAGGCCGTCCTGAAGGCCTCCGCGGAGATCGGCGCCAAGCTCGAGAAGCTCGCTCCGTTCCTCGACCAGACCGCGGTTGCCGCGATGAAGAGCCAGGGCCTCGAGGTCCTGCCGATTCGCGACAGCGAGTATTCGGAGGAATGGCTCGCCGAAGCTCGGAAGTTCGCAGAGGAAATGAGGGGAGGGATGGTCCCGCCGGAGATCTTCGACCAGGCTCGACGCAAGCGTGACGAGTTCCGCAGTCAGGCTTCGGCGGGGGGCTCCTCACCCTGAAGCGTCGTCTCGATCGGTTCGAAGACGGCGTCGTCGCGCTGGCCCTGCTCGTCATGGTGCTGTTGCCCGTGGCGGAAATGGTGCTGCGGTTGGTTGCCAATCGCGGCATTCCGGCCTCCGGGCCGATCGTTCAGAATCTGACCTTGTGGGTCGGCTTCCTGGGAGCCGCGCTGGCTGCGCGGGAGGACCGTCTGCTGAGCCTGGCGACCGGCCAGCTGATGCCCGAGGGGCGATTCCGCAACGCTTCGAAGATCTTCGCCAACACGGTCGGGGCGGGAGTCTCGACGATCCTTGGCGTTGCGTCGTTCGAACTGGTGATGATCGAGAAGGAGGGCGGAATGGAGATCGGCGCCGGGATTCCGGTGTGGATCGTCCAGGTCGCCCTGCCGATCGCCTTCGGCGCGATTGCTGCCCGCCTGCTGTGGAGAGCCTCCGCTCGCTGGTGGGGGCGGTCCATCGCCGGCCTCGGAGTCCTCATGGGGTTCTGGTTCGGGCTCAATCAGATGGCCTACAACGGCATCGTCTGGGTCGATGCACTCGACAAGCCCTGGGCCCAGTCGATCGGCTTGAGGGCCGTGATCGACCAGCCTGCGGCCTGGCCCTGGGTGACCCTGGTGATCGTCGCGACGGTCTTCGGTGGACCGATCTTCGTCGCCCTCGGCGGCGCCGCGGTTTTCCTCTTCCTCAGCGTCGGAGTCTCGTCGATGGCGATTCCCGCCGAGACCTACCGCCTGTCGGTGTCACCGACCCTGGCCGCCATCCCGCTGTTCACCCTGACGGGCTTTCTGCTGGCCGAAGGGCGATCCTCGGAGCGGCTCGTTCGACTCTTCCGTGCGGTCTTCGGCGCGATTCCGGGCGGCACGGCGGTGATCACCGCCGTGCTGTGCGCGTTCTTCACGGTCTTCACCGGCGGCTCGGGAGTGACCATTCTCGCGCTCGGCGGCCTGCTCTTCCCGGCGTTGCTCAAGGACGGCTACCCGGAGCGTTTCTCGCTGGGTCTGCTCACCGCCTCGGGATCGCTGGGGCTGCTATGGCCGCCGGCCCTGCCGCTGATCCTCTACGCCATCGTCGCCGACATCCCGTACGAGGATCTGTTCCTGGGAGGCCTGATCCCCGGCCTGATCATGCTGGGACTGGTCGCTGCCTGGGGTGTCCGGGTCGGCGTCAAGTCGGGCGTTCAGAGGACGCCTTTCGATCGCAACGAGGCGCTGCAGTCCCTGTGGGCGGCGAAGTGGGAGATCGCCCTGCCGGTCATGGTGCTGGTGGCGATCTTCGGCGGCTTCGCGACCATCGTGGAGTCGGCGGCACTGGCGGCGGCCTACGCTCTGGTGGTGCAGGTCGTCGTCCATCGCGATCTGGTCGGCTTCCGTCGCGTGCTGGAGGTCTTCCAGAAGTGCAGCGTGCTCGTGGGCGGAGTTCTGATCATCTTCGGCGTGGCGATGGGGCTGACGAGCTTCCTGGTCGACGCCCAGATCGCCCAGCACGTGCTCGAGTGGGTTCAGGGTTCGGTTTCTTCGCCGCTGCTGTTCCTGCTCGGTCTCAACCTCATCCTGCTGGTCGTCGGTTGTCTGATGGACATCTTCTCGGCCATCGTGGTCATCGTGCCGCTGATCATCCCCCTCGGAGCGGCGTTCGGCATCGACCCGATCCACCTCGGGATCATCTTCGTCGCGAACCTGGAACTGGGTTACCTGACCCCGCCGGTCGGCATGAACCTCTTCCTGGCCTCCTACCGCTTCGAGCGGCCTCTGCTCGAGATCTATCGCAGCGCCCTGCCGATGTTGTTGATCCTGGGGGTCGGCGTCCTCCTGATCACCTACGTGCCCTGGCTGACCACGGGAATCTTCGGACTGCTCGGCCGCTGAGGGGAGCAGCCCGTGTCAGGGAAGGATCGGCCTTGACGGGGAGCGACGCGCCGCGGTTCCCTTTCGGGAGCATCGAGAGTTGAAGTCGTTCGAAGGGATCTTCATCGCCGTCGGCGCCGTCTGTGCCGGACTGGCATTGGCGACGGCAACGGGTTGCCCGGTTCTGCCGACCGGCGAGCCCGAAGCGGGGCGGTTGCTCCATCCTCTCGTCCTTCTCTGCGGACTGGCTTTCGGATTCCTGTCCCGGCGCCGCAGCCTGGGAATCGAGAGGAACCTGTGGCGAGTCGTCGACGACGCCGCCCTCACCTCGGGGGAGCGAGAGTACGCCCACCATGAGGCCGCGGCCGAGAAGAAACGGGTTGCCGTCGCGCATCTGGCGGCTCCGATCGGGTTGGGCCTGCTACTCGCCTATCAGTTCAAGGGCGAGGAGTTCAGCGTCGCCGACCTGCTTACGATCAGTCCCCTGATCGGCTTCGTGGCGGGGCTCTGGCTTGGAGGACTGCGGCAGCCACCGACGGTGCCGCCCCATCTGGACGGGTCCGGCTAGCGGTCGTGGCGGAGGCGCGCCACGGTCGCGCCCCATCCGCCTCCCGAAGCGTCGGCGTCCGAGTACTCGATCACCCGGGGATCTCGCTCCAGCAGGGTCCGCACGGTCTTCCTCTGAACGCCGATTCCACGGCCGTGGATGATCCGAATGTCGGTCAGGCCTGCCTCGACGGCCGCGTCCAGATAGGCCTCGACAGCCTCGCCGACCTCCTGGGGGCGGAAGGAATGGAGGTCGAAGACATCGGTGATCGGAACGACCACGACATCCTCGTCGCCGACGAAGACGTCGTCGCCGACGAAGACGTCGGCGCTGAGTCGCGAGTCGCGATCCTCTTCTCCGGAGCTCATCAGACGCCGCCGAAAAGCTTGAGCACCGTCAGTAGAACGCCGATGCCGTCGTCGGGGCCGGCCGCCGCGATGCCGATGTCCATGTTGATGATGGTGCTCCAGGGCCCGGTGACGGTCCCAACGACACCGAAGCCGGCGAGCAGTTCGTTGTCGAGGCCGCTGGCCTCGTCGGTCGCCCAGGCGAAGTCGCCGACCAGATCGATCCTGAAGATCTCTCCCAGTCCGAAGCCGTACGTGAGATGTGTCGAATAGGCACTCTCGGCCTTGATCTTGCCGCTCTGGTAGCCATGCACCCGAAGATCGGAGAACAGACCGAAGTCGTACTTCGAAAATCGATCGAGATGGTCGCCGCCGACATAGGCGACTTCGACTCCCAGCTTGCGGAACGATCTGAGGTGCCAGATCTTCGACAGGCCGGCATTCCAGAGTCGGAACTGCTGGTTTTCCGGCGAGTAGTCGGGGTTGCCGTCATAGCCCCAGGGTTCCCACTGCGACCGATCGTTGTAGCTTCCACCGGCCCTGAACCGATAGCCGGCCCGGTTGTAACGCAGGACGAGCCCGGCGGTCTGGACGATGTGGTCGCTGGGCAGGGCGAAGTCGGGATCGGTGTTGTCTCCCTCGCTGTAGTTCAGCGACGTGGCGCTGTAGCGCAGGTCGATCTTGGCGAAGGCGCCCATCGGATGGCCCAGAGCGAGATCGAGAGAGGCGGGTCGCACCTTGACCTCGCTTCCGACGTCTTCGATGTCGCCCACGAACACCGTGTCACTGCCCTCGATGGCGAGCGCGAAGAGGTCGGCGCCGGCATCCCAGCGACTGCCGAAGAAGGTCGGGTCGGCGATCGAGGCGTCGAGGATCACTCCCGCGAAGAGCGCGTTGACCTGGGCGCCGGTCTTCATGAAATCGAACGACAGGAAATCGACGCCGACCAGCGGAGCGGGATAGTCGAAGGACTCGTCCCAGATGACGCCGGCGGCACCGAAGAGGCGATTCGGATGCAGGCGATCGCGGACTTCCCGCTGCCCGGATTCCTTGTCGGTCACCAGGTAGCGCAGTCCCTCGGCCGTGTCCCGGACCATGGTCGAGTCGGAGTCGAGCACTCGCTGGCGCGCCTCCTCGAAGCCTTCGGCGTTGATCGTGACGGATGAGAGGACGTTCTCGGTTTCGACGATGATCGAGCTGTTCAGGAGGGAGTAGATGCGCTGCCCCGTGTTCTGCGTGCCGAGGAAGATGCTCGTCGCATGCCAGGGCGCCTGAGCCCCGCTCTCGTCGTAGGGGAAGAAGTCGGTGGTCTCCTCGCTCGACAGGATGTCGCCCTGCAGTCCGAGCTGAATGGCTCGAGTGCGAACGCGCACGAAGTGCTCCTGGTCGATCCACACCGTCCCCTGGAAGAGACTCCTCCCCTCCACCTTCGTCGCCGGTCGGAACTCGACGACCCAGCAATCGCGATCTCGGATTCTGGCGGTTCCGCGCAGGGTATAGCGATAGTCCTGGGTGAAGTTGATCTCGACGGGAAGCGCAGCAGCCTTCTCGGGCTGGATCAACGGGATCTCCGGGATGCGCTTGCCGCGCCAGCGAACTCCGTTGAAGAGGAACTCCTGCCAGGCCCAGTCGAAGCCCTGGTCGCGAACGAAGAACAGGTCACCTCGGAACGTCACTTCCAGGGAACGGATCCCCTCGAGTTCGAAGCGCAGATGGGATTCGCGGACGGCCTGGTAGTGGTGCAGCCGCCGATACTGGGCGTCCTCGACGGCCTGCAGGCGCCGCAGGATCTCTTCCACGGGAATCTCCCGCTCGGAGGCGACCAGAACCTGGTCGTCGAGGCCCTCGATGCCTTCGAGTTCGGCAGCGCTGAGGCGCTCGACGTGGAGCAGGAGCACGCTGCTCGGAGCCTCGATCGTCAGTTCGATGGAGTCGTCGACGAGTCTTCCCCGGCCGAGGTTCGTTCGTTCTCCCGTCTGCGGGTCGATTCTCTCGATCCTGCGAACGACGGTCATCGGAAAACGCAGGGTCAGGGCTTGTTCGGGATCGGCCTCTGCGACGACTCGCAGGCTCAGGTCGTCGCCACGAGCGAAACTCCACGTTCCCAGGGCGCTGGCCGGCGCGCTGGCGGGATCCGGCGAGACATCACCGCTGGTCTCCCGGGCCAGGGTCCTGAGTGAAGCCACGGACTGCGGATCGACGTCGGCGATTCGAACGATGGCGCCGACGGCGCCGGAGGTCGTCGCCCTTGCGGCCTCGACGACGGCACGATTCGGGTCTTCGAAGGGGCCGGCCGCGTCGATGAAGACCGGGGTGCCGGGGTCGAGGACCGACAGGCTGCGGGTCGCCAGGTGAAGCGTGTCCTGGTCGGCAGGTTGCAGCGCGACCACGTCAGCGTAGGCGGCGAGTTCGTCGGCCCACAGCAGGTTGAGCAGATCGATGTCGGGCGCCAGGGCGGAGGTCATCACCCGAACTGCAGGCAGTTCACCGGTCAGGGCGACGGCCGCTCGCTTGAACAGGAAGGAATAGTCCCTCGGCTGCCACTCCCCGGAGGCCGGCCGCCAGTCGATCTGGACGATGCTCGTCGCCGGCATGCGGCGGGCGAGCACCGCGATCGCCTCGAGCGCTTCGGCGAGCGGGACCGGATTCTGGGCGACGGGTGCGGGCACCCTCAGGACGAGCGACGGATTCGGTGTCGCCCCGAGGTCGAGCAACTGTCGACCGAGGAGAGCCAGGGACTCGGGGTCGGAATCGAGCTCGACCTCCCAGCCGACGAGGAAGACGCGATCGTCCTCCGCGAGAGCGGTCCCCTGCGCTGCCGCGATCAGGGCGCTCGGGTCTTCGACCCGAGTCGCCACGCAGGGCGAGCAGGGGAGGGGTTGAGAGCGTCCGGCAGCCGTGAAGAGGAGCGTGAGGCAGGCCGCGGCCAGATACGAACGGCCGGCCGTGGGGATCACGCGTCCGCTGCCTCGAGAACCGCCGCTTCCTCGTCGTCTCCTTGCGAGGGGGCCTCGGCCTTGACCTCGGGAGCCTTGTACGGCCGCGGCGGAGGCAACTCCATGGCCTTGCGGAGCGCGGTCTCGATCTCGTGGGCGAGTTCCGGATTCTCCTGCAGGAACTGTTTCGCCTTCTCTCGTCCCTGTCCCAGGCGCAGATCTCCGTAGCCGTACCAGGCACCGCTCTTCGAGACCAGGTTGTGAACCACTCCGAGATCGATCAGTTCTCCGAAGCGCGAGATGCCCTCGGCGTAGAGGATGTCGAACTCGGCCTGCCTGAAGGGCGCCGCCGTCTTGTTCTTGACCACCTTGACGCGGGCGCGGCTGCCGCTGACGACATCGCCGTCCTTGATGGCAGCAATGCGGCGAATGTCGAGGCGAACCGAGGAATAGAACTTCAGGGCGCGTCCACCGGTGGTGGTTTCCGGACTGCCGAACATGACGCCGATCTTTTCGCGGATCTGATTGATGAAGACGAGAGAGGTCTTCGACTTGGCGACGATCGCAGTGAGCTTCCTGAGCGCCTGGGACATCAATCGGGCTTGCAGCCCGACGTGGGAATCTCCCATCTCGCCCTCCAACTCGGCGCGCGGAACCAGCGCTGCGACCGAGTCGATGACGATGATGTCGAGTGCGTTGGAGCGAACCAGCATCTCTGCGATCTCGAGCGCCTCTTCGCCGCTGTCGGGCTGGGAGACGAGCAGGTTGTCGATGTCGACGCCGAGTTTGCGTGCGTACTCCGCGTCGAGGGCGTGCTCGGCGTCGATGAAGGCGGCGGTGCCGCCCGCCATCTGAGCCTGTCCGACGATGGAGAGGGCGAGGGTCGTCTTGCCGGACGACTCGGGGCCGTAGATCTCGACGACCCGACCGCGAGGGACGCCGCCGATTCCGATGGCGTGATCGACGGCGAGGATGCCACTCGGGATGGCCGCGATGCTGAGGGTCTCTCTCTGGCCCAGCCGCATGATCGACCCCTTGCCGAACTGGCGTTCGATCTGGGAGAGGGCGGAGTCGATGGCTTTGGTCTTTTCGGGGCTGTTCTCTGTCATGAAGGGGGTCTCCTTCCCCGGCGTCGTTGCGAGCCGGGGTGTGACTGCATTCTGCGGTATGGCATGACCGATTGGAAGGCCTGTACCGCGGGGGGACGGAAGGTGTGTAGAGGGTCGGTTCGGCGATCCGAGCGACCCCGCAAGACTGGGCGGCAGGAAGGATTTCGATGGTATCCGCGAGGCCGGAGGGAGTCAATTCGCCCCGTCGTTCCGCGGGCCTGGGATAACGTCGGCGGGTGATCGAAGCGGCAACCCTCGAACGGCTGCAGGGGATCGACGGCGTCGCCATCGAGACCGGCGCCAGTCTTGCCTCCTTCACGACTCTCGGAATCGGTGGACCGGCCGAGGCGTTCGTGCGGGTGAGCACCCTGAGCGGACTTTCGGAACTGAGGCGCGTCGCCCGCGAATCCGGCCTGCCGACCCGACTCCTGGGACTCGGGTCGAACGTCCTGCTCCCCGACGACGGTCTGCCCGGGCTGACCCTGCGTCTGGTGGGGGAGTTCGACGACTACAGGATCACCGCTCCGCGGGTCTGGGCGGGCGCCGGGGTGCCACTGGCCCGCCTTGCTCGACGGCTCACCGAAGCCGGCCTGCTGGGGCTCGAGGCACTGGCCGGATTCCCCTCGACGGTGGGTGGGGCGGTGGTGATGAACGCCGGTTGCTACGGTACGGAGATCATCGATCTGCTGGTCGAAGTGACCGCCGTCGATGAACGGGGCCAGGTGAGAGTCCTGAAAGCTTCGGATCTCGGTGCCGGCTACCGCAGCACACGACTCCAGGGGGGAGATCTCTGGGTGACCTCTGCCGTGCTCGAGCTCAAGGCCGGGGAAGCCGACGCGGCGATGGAGAAGCTCAAGGAACTGAATCGGCGACGTCATGCGTCGATGCCGGGACAGCCGAATGCCGGCTCGGTGTTCAGCAACCCGGAGGGGGACTACGCGGGTCGGCTGATCGAGGCCGTCGGCCTCAAGGGCGCGAGAGAGGGTGGGGCGCGAATCAGCCTGGATCACGCCAAAGTGATCGTGAACGAGGGCGGGGCTACGAGTGCGGATGTCCTGGCCTTGATGGTGCTCGCCCGCCGGCAGGTTCTGGAAGCTTCCGGGGTGCTTCTCGAACCGGAGTTGATTCTCGTGGGCAACCTGGGCGAGGAATGGAGGCGCCGGACTCGGAGCGCGGTCGGCGAGCAGGGTGTTCGTCACCCTCCGGTATAGTCGAAGGGATCCAAACCGCTGCGATTCGCTATCCGAGGAGGCCGTCCATGAGTCGTACCATCGCGCTGCTTACCCTTCCCATGCTCGTGCTGTCGCTGGCGTGCGGGCCGTCCCTGACGCCGGAGGAGGAACTCGAACTCAATCGCTCGCGGTACGTCGCGGAGCTCTCGTCGATCAACCTCCGACAGATCCCGACCGAAGAAGAAGTCATCGAGGTCGAGTCGGATGAGGACGAGGAGATGGAAGTCTTCGACGGCGAAGAAGAGGAGTTCGTGCGCACCGACGTGATCCTCGACATCCTGGTCTCGACCGAACATGAACCGACGCTGGACGGTGTGACGCTCGACCTGACGCACGTGGACGTGAATCGCAACGAAAAGGGGCGGCGAACCTTGTACATCGACACGAGTTCGCTGATTCGTGGCGTAGGGGCGCAGATCTCGCATGTGATCGAGGACGTGGACTATCAGGAAGGCGATGGCTTCCACGTCGAGGTGAGGGTGCCGATTCCTGCGGGCGAGCGTGGCGAGTATCGCGAGTACGACAGTCTCTGAGTCCTCGCAAGGGGCCGATCGACCGCCGACAGCACTGGAGCGGAGCAGGGAGTCCGGCTCGGGGCGTGTTCAGCTATAATCCTTCGCTTAGAGCTATAGGGATATGGCGATATTGCTGCTCCTCGACGAGGTCGGCCGCATGACGCGAGTTCTGGGAGGTCTTGATGACGCAAGCAGCGAGTGTTCTGAGTCGGGAAGATGACGGAGGAGCCGTCCTGCGCCGCCTCGAGTCGGCGGTGACCTCCGTCGTACGGGGCAAGGCGGAGGCCGTACGACTGGCCATCGTCGCAGTGCTGGCTCGCGGCCACGTGTTGATCGAAGACGTTCCAGGAGTCGGCAAGACGACTCTCGCGCAGGCGTTGGCGCGCTCGCTGGGGCTGGACTTCCAGAGGATCCAGTTCACCAGCGATCTGCTTCCTTCGGACATCATCGGCGTGTCGATCTACCGGCGGGAGACCGAGGATTTCCATTTCTCCAAAGGACCCTTGTTCGCCAACGTCGTTCTCGCCGATGAGATCAACCGCGCGACTCCGAAGACCCAATCGGCCCTCCTCGAGGCGATGAGTGAGCGCCGCGTTTCGATCGAGCGTGAGCGTCTGCATCTTCCGGACCCCTTCGTGGTCCTTGCGACCCAGAACCCGCTCGAGTTCCAGGGCACCTTCCCGCTTCCCCGAGTCGCAGCTCGACCGCTTCCTGATGTCGCTCGAACTCGGTTATCCGCCTCGTCAGGAGGAGCGGGAGTTGCTGATCTCCGGCGGGGTCCAGAACCTTCTGGCGGATCTCGGGCCGGTGGTCTCCCTGGAGGAACTCCTCGATCTGCAGCGTCGGGTCGCCACGGTGACCGTAGCCGAGAGACTGGCTGACTACATGCTGGCGATCGCCGACAGGACACGGACCTCCGAGGCCTTCGCTCTGGGAGTCTCGACCCGCGCCGCGCAGAGCCTGTTTCGAGCCACCCAGGCGCTGGCGTTCTGTGAGGGCCGCGACTTCGCCCTGCCCGACGACGTTCAGCGCCTGGCGGTTCCCGTTCTCTCCCATCGTGTGATGTTGACCTCCGCAACGGGACTCCAGGCGACGCGTCTGGCGATGCAGCGGGTGATCGCTGAAGTCCCGGTGCCGGTCTGAGTCGGACGGTCCGATGAGCGGGGCCGCCTCTGCAGGTCGAACCATTCCCGAAGGCATCCGTCCGACGCGCGTCGGAGTCTGGTTCGTCGTCCTGTGCCTGATCATCGGCATCGCCGGGACCAACACCGGCAACAACGGGCTCTACATGGTGATGGCCGTCATGTTCGCGACGCTGGTCGTCTCGGGTGTCCTGTCGCGGAACAACGTCAGGCGTCTCGATGCGGTG
>CALOFD010000055.1:0-24477 GCA_942492505.1 Thermoanaerobaculia bacterium | reverse complement strand
TACGAGCAGCCTTTCGACTTCATTCACGATCATCGAACCACTGCAGGAGCTGCGGCGGGATCCTCCACCACCTGCCGGGCTCCCGAAGCCAGGAGTCGACCTCTGTCGCGATATCCCCAGCCGACGCCGACGGGTACGACTCCGGCGGCCAGCCCCGCAGCCATGTCGATGTCGCTGTCGCCGACCATGACGGCCCGGGAAGCGGGGACCCCGAGTGCCAGCAGGCCTTCCACGAGAATCCCCGGATCGGGCTTTCTCGGACGCTCGTCGGCCGCACCCCGGACGAACTCGAAGACCCGCGATCCAAAGCACTCCTCGATCACCCTGCAGGCCGCACCATGCGGCTTGTTGGTGACGACCGCCAGGCCGGCTCCCCGCGCGCTCAACTCGCGCAGCACAGTGCGGATCCCCGGATAGACCCGCACCCCTTCAGCCGCCGCCTCCGCCAGGCGCAGCTCGAAGAGTTCGACGAACTCCGGCGGAACTTCGTCACCTCGCCTCGAGGACCAGGCTCTTGCGACGAGTGCGGCTGCACCGTCACCGACCCAGCCGCGCACCGCATCCGGCTCGAACTCGCCACAACCCAGAGTCTTCTCGAGCGCGCTGCAGAGCCCTGGAAGGCTGTCGACCAGCGTTCCGTCGAGATCGAAGAACACGGCGGCCACCCCTCGTCGCCTCACGTCGTCATCCTACGACCCGAATCGATCCGGGGGAACCCGAGGCCGGCGCCGGCCGGATCCCAGATCCTTCCTTGCCAATGCGGTGAGGGGTTGAAAAGATCCCGCGCGAGAGGAGGCTGCGTGCCCACCGCGATCGACGTCGAATCCCTGTCCAACCGCTACGAAGAGGTCAAGGCGAAGAACCTCGACCTCGACATGACTCGCGGCAAGCCGTCGCCCGAGCAACTCGATCTCAGCAACGCGTTGCTGACCAACCTCGGAGTCGACGACTATCGCAGCCCCGGCGGCGTCGACTGTCGCAACTACGGAGGGCTCGAGGGTCTGCCCGAGCTGCGCGAGATCTGGGCTCCCTACCTGGGTGTCAGCGCCGAGCAACTGCTGATCGGCGACAACGCCAGTCTGAGCCTGATGCATGACGTCGTGGCCCAGGCGATGCTGCGGGGAGTGCCGGGTGGAAGCGGTCCGTGGACCGCCGACGGCCCGGTGCGCTTCCTCTGTCCCAGCCCGGGCTACGACCGCCATTTCGGAATCTGCGAGCACCTCGGAATCGAGATGATCCCGGTCGACATGGGGCCTGACGGCCCCGACCTCGAACAGGTCCTCGGATACGTCTCCGACGACGCACGAATCAAGGGCATCTTCTGCGTGCCCCGCTACTCCAATCCGACCGGCGTCACCTATTCCGACGACACGGTTCGGGCACTGGCCGGCATGCCGACCGCCGCCCCGGACTTCAGGATCATCTGGGACAACGCCTACGCCGGACACCACCTCTACGACACCCCCGATCCCCTTCTCGATCTTCTTCCCGCCTGCCGCGAAGCGGGCAACGAAGAGCGCGCGCTGATCTTCGGATCGACGTCGAAGATCACCTTCGCGGGCTCGGGCCTGGCGCTCATGGCAGCCGGCGGCAGGAACCTCGAAGAACTCCGGCGGTTCCGTTCCAAGCAGACGATCGGCCCCGACAAGCTCAATCAGCTCCGACACCTCCGCTTCCTCCCCGATGTCCAGGCCGTCGAAGACCACATGAAGCGCCACGCCGCTCTCCTTCGACCTCGCTTCGAGGCCGTCCTGGACATCCTGGACGAGGAACTCGCCGGCGCCGGCGTAGCGACCTGGAGCCGCCCGCGGGGGGGATACTTCATCAGTCTCGATACCCAGGACCACTGTGCGACGTCGGTCGTCGCGAGAGCCGCTCAGGCCGGGGTGCGGCTGACGCCGGCCGGGGCGACCTTCCCGGGAGGTCACGACCCCCGCGATCGCAACATCCGTCTCGCACCCAGCTTCCCGAGCCTCGACGATCTTCGTCAGGCGACGCGTGTGCTCTGCATCAGCATCCTGCTGGAAACCGCGAAGCTGGCTCCGGCCACTGCCTGACGAGAGTCATCGGCGGCTTGCGGAAAGTGCCTTCCCCTTCGCCACGATTCAGTGGATCCAGGGATCGTCCCTGGAGCTCGCGGGCGGTTCTGAATCCGGGTCGACGAGTTTGAGACCGCGCTTCTTGCGCATTCTCCCCAGCTTCGCCTTCAGGCGGCGCTGTTCGGCGCGAAGCAGTTTCTCGCGCAGGACCCGACGGAGGGCTCCGCCGCTCAGGAGGTCGTAGATCATCGCGACCGCGGCAACGATCCCGACGAATCCAGCCAGGTCGCCGCTGGCCAGGAAGCCCATGAACGCGAAGAGGATCTCGAGCAGCAGGAACCACTTCGCCTGGATCGGCAGCACGAAGAACAGGAGGATCGTGGCTTCGGCGTAGAGCGTCGCGAACGCCGCGATCACGATCATGATCAGGGTCCGCTGCCCCTGCAGCAGACTGAAGGCAGCAGCGCTGCCGCCTCCCATCAGGCGCGCCACGATTTCGACTCCGACAGCCGTCACGGCGGCGACTCCGATCCCCCAGCCCAGGACGCGCCAGAAGTCGTGACGGCCCAGGCGAGTCCGGATGTCGCGGCCGAACCAGAACAGAATCAGAAGCTCCAGCAGGAACCAGATCCCGGGGCTTCCCTGCCCGACGAACGGAAACGTCGCCACCTGCCAGATGAATCCCCGCTGCCACACCGAGGGACTCAACTCGAGGAGTCGGATCAGATCCGAGGTCGACTCGAAGAATCGCAGGCTGAACGTCACGAAGACCACGCCGAGCAGCCAGAGGAGATCGGGCGCCACCGGTCCCCGACCGGCGCCGAAGAGTCCACCGGCTCCACTGCCGCCGCCAAAGGGTCGTCGAACCGTCATGCGGCTAGCTTACATCCAGGAAAACCCGGCAGAATTCGAGCCCACACTTGGTTCGACGATGTCTCCCCGCTAGCATGTCGCGATGGATACCACGATGACTCGCGAGGACGCATGGAAGACCGTCGAGGAGTTCGTCCAACAGCCCGGACTGCGCCGCCACATGCTGGCTGTCGAGGCCGCGATGCGCGGCTACGCGGGACGCCTCGGGGGCGACGTCGAGCTCTGGGGGATGGCCGGTCTGCTCCACGACTTCGATTGGGAGATCCACCCTTCCCTGGAAGCGCACCCGAAGGACGGCGCTCCCATCCTCCTCGAACGCGGCTGTCCCCAGGAGGTCGTCACCGCCATCCTCGCCCACAACACCGCGGGTACCGGTGTCGAGCGCCAGCGGCCGATCGACTTCGCACTTCTGGCCTGCGACGAGATCACCGGTCTGATCAGCGCCTCGGCACTCGTTCGCCCCGACCGCGATCTTCGCCAGGTCCGCCTCAAGTCGGTTCGCAAGAAGTGGAAGGACAAGGCGTTCACACGGGGCGTCGATCGACCCCACGTCGAAGCGGCAACCCTCGACTTCAGCCGCGAGTGCTTCGCGGGCGAACTCGACCTGTGGCAGCACATCGACAACGTCCTCGCCTCGATGGCAGCGATCGCCACGGACCTGGAGCTCGACGGCCGGCTTGCCTCCTGAACCCTTCGCGCAATGGCAATCCCTCCGTCCACCATGAGACTTCGCCGCGGCTGCCTGCGTTGCACCCCGGTCCTCCTCTCCCCGAGGATCCACCCGATCGAGGACCCACGATGACCTGCCGTCATCTCGCCGGAACCAGTGGCTACGCCTACAAGCCCTGGAAGGGTCCCTTCTATCCGCAGGATCTGCACCAGAACCAGATGCTCGAGTACTACTCGAGTCGATTGCCGGCCGTCGAGATCAACAACACGTTCTACCGACTGCCGAAACCCGAGGTGCTGCAGAACTGGTCCGACTCGGTACCCGAGGACTTTCGATTCATCATCAAGGCTTCACGACGCATCACCCACATCAGAAAGCTCAACGAGGGTGCCACCGAGCCCCTCGAATACCTGCTCGACACCGTTCAGACCCTGGGCGACAAGCTCGGTGCGGTCCTCTTCCAGCTTCCTCCCAACATGAAGCTCAACCTCGAGAGGCTCGAAAGCTTCCTCGACCGACTGCCGCGCGAGGGTCGCCACGCCTTCGAGTTCCGCAATCGGAGCTGGTTCTGCGACGACGTCTTCGAAGCCCTCCGCAAGGCCGGTGCAGCCCTGTGCATCGCCGACACGGGAGACCCCGAAACCGACGCACCCTGGGTCGAAACCGCAGACTGGGGCTATCTTCGGCTGCGTCGCGAAACCTACGACACCAACCAGATCGAGGGCTTCGCTCGGCGCGTCGATGGAAGCGGCTGGTCGACCAGCTACGCCTTCTTCAAACACGAGGACGCCGGCGCGGGGCCCCGCCTCGCAGGACGCTACCTCCAGGCGCTCGGCGAGCGCCCCGCTACTGCGTGATACTTTCCCACCGCAACGACCTCCACCCTCCGAGCGACGATGAACCTGCGCGTCACACCGGCTGAAGGAGAACCCTACTCCTTCGTAGTGACCGAGGCTTCGACCACGGTCGGCAGGTCCTCGGGCGCCGACCTCGCCCTCGCCGACCCCTTCCTGTCCCGTCAGCACGCCCGACTGGTTCTGCAGAACAATGTCCTCAGCGTCGAGGACCTCGGCTCCAGGAACGGCACGTTCGTCAACGGTGAGCAGATCACCGGACTCACCCCGTTGGAACCCGGCGACGAGATCCGGCTGTCGGCCAGCCTGATCGAACTGGAACGGGACGACCGAACCTCGATCACCCACGTGACGACTCAACAGGAGGACGCGGGAGCGACCATCTACCGCCCCGCCAAGGAACTCCTCACGAGCGACACGCAGACGAGTTCGGACGACATCGACAGTACCGAGGCGCTTCGCCGCTACGCCGAGAAGCTGGAGATTCTCAAGAGGGTCCACGAAGCCCTCGCCCGTCCGATGGACGAGCGCCAACTGCTGGACCTCATCCTGGATCGCGCCTTCGACCATCTCCAACCCCAACAGGGAGTCATCTACCTTCGCGAGGACGATGGCGAGTACTACCAGGCCGCGACCCGCGCTCTACCCGGCGTCTCGAGGACCATCCCCCTCTCCGAGACCCTGGTCGCCGAGGTCCTCGACAAGGGCATGGCCGCCCTGGTCCTCGACGTGATGACCGACGACCGGTTCCAGGCGTCCGAGAGCATCCTGACTTCGGGCGTGCGTTCCATGCTGGCGACGCCGCTGCTCGACGCCGAGGGGCCGATGGGGATGATCGTCCTGAACTCGACCGTGGCTGCCCGGCAGTTCGCCGAGGCCGATCTCGAACTCCTGGTCTCGCTCGCCTCGATCGCCGCGCTCAAACTGCGCAACCTCGGCCTCAGCGAGGAGGCGGCGAAGCGCAGAGTGCTGGAGGAGGAACTGGCAGTCGCCCGTCGGATTCAGCTCCAGTTGCTCTCCAAGGACGTCCAGGCCCCCCCCGGCTACAGCGTCCTCGGCCGCAATGAACCGTCTCGCGGCGTCTCCGGCGACTTCTACCAGGTCACTTGGCGCAAGAAGACCGATGAGTGGGTCTTCTTCGCCGCCGACGTCTCGGGCAAGGGAATGGCCGCCTCCCTCCTGACGATGTCGCTCGAGGCCCTGGCTGTTGCACCCATCGACGACGGCGAGTCGACCGATTCGATCTGCAGCAAGGTCTCGCGCCGACTCTTCCAGCGCACTCCACCGGAGAAGTACGCCACGGCCTTCGTCGCCGTACTCAACCCCCACACGGGAATCCTGCGCTACACCAACGCCGGTCACAACACGGCGCTGCTCTGCGAAGCCGACGGGACATGCCACGCCCTCTCGACCAGCGGATTGCCTATCGGCCTGATGCCCGTTGCCGTCTACGAAGAGCGCCGTATCGAGATGACTCCCGGCGCCACCCTCCTGATCTACACCGACGGCATCACCGAGGCCGAGAATCCGGAGGGCGAGGAGTACGGTCTCGACAGACTGCAACAGGTCCTGCTGCGCTCACGTCAGCTCGAGGCAGAGGAGATCGCGGACGCGATCGAGGCGGACCTCGACGCCTTCTCGCGCGAGACTCCGTACTTCGACGATCGCACGATGGTGATCGTCCAGCGAGACGGTGGCGAAGCGACGATCTCCGTCGTCGGTGTCCCCAAGGCCTAGGCGATGGTTCTTCCGCCGTCGACGACGAAGGTCTGTCCGGTCGTCCAGGCACCGGCCTGCGAAGCCAGATAGACCGCGATCCCCGCAAGGTCCTCGGGCTCGCCGAGTCGGCGCATCGGAGTCATGCCTTCGACAGCGGCTCGGCGTTCGTCGTTCTCCCACAGCGCCCTGGCGAAGTCGGTCTTCACGAGTCCCGGGGCGATGCAGTTGACCCGGATGTTGGATGGACCGAGTTCCACCGCCAGGTTGCGAGCGATCTGCATGTCGGCGGCCTTGGTGACGCAATAGGCCCCGAGAACGGGACTGCCGTTGAGCCCTCCGACCGAGGAAACGATGATCACCGCTCCGTCCCGGCGCTCCTTCATGTCCGGCGCCACGAGCCTGGTCAGGGCGAGCACGCTGCCGATGTTGACGTCCAGGGTCTTCTGGAACGCCGAGTCGGGGATCTCGAGACTGGAGCCATAGTAGGGATTGACCGCCGCGTTGCACACCAGGATGTCGATCGCCCCCAGTTCCTCGTGGGTCTTCTCGACCAGTGCCGCCAGATCCTCCTTGTGGGAGACGTTACAGGGGATGGCGACCGCCGTTCCGCCGTCGGAACGAATCGATTCGGCCACAGCCTCACAGGCGTCGGCCTTGCGGCTCGAAATCACGACCCTGGCTCCATGGGCCGCGAAGGCCTCCGCGATCGCTTTTCCGATCCCTTTCGTCGAACCGGTGACTACGGCGACCTTGTCGGTCAGGTCGAAGAGATGCTTCATCGTTTCTCCTTGCAAAGGTCAAGATCGGGGAGCGGTTTACGGGCGGCGCGAGTATACGACCGGCAAGTCTGCGCTCAGCGTCCCTTCCACACCGGCGCTCGCTTCTCGGCGAAGGCCTTCGGCCCCTCCACCAGGTCCTCGGAAGCGTACATCGCCTGCATCCCCGGGTAGGAAACGCTCAGGGCCTGCTCGAGCGGCAGATCGATCGCTCGCATCGCCGCCTCCTTCGAAGCGCGAACCGAGAGCGGCGCTCCCTGAAGAATCTGTTCGGCCCAGCGCCTCGCGGTGGCCAGCAGGCCCTGGGCCGCGACGACCTCGTTGACCAGACCGTACTCCGCCGCCTGATGGGCCGAGATGTGGCGCCCGGTGAGGATCATGCCCATCGCCAGGTGGTGGGGAACGTGGCGCGGCAACCGGTGGACGCCGCCGGCGCCGGCCATCAGTCCGACGTGGGGTTCGGGCAGGCCGAACGAGGCATGCTCGGCAGCGATCACGATGTCGCAACAGAGAACGATCTCGAAACCACCTCCCAGGGCGAAGCCGTTGACGGCCGCGATCAGCGGCTTGTAGAGATCGGTTCGCCTGTGGAGTCCGCCGAAGCCTCCCTTCACTCCAGCCATCTGCTCCCGGACCGCCGCTGAGCCATGCTCGGCCTGATACTTCAGATCGTTGCCGGCGGAGAAGGCCTTCTCGCCGGCGCCGGTGATGATTCCGACCCATTGATCGTCGTCGTTCTGGAAATCGTCGAAAACCTGGTCCAGCTCCTTCTGGGCCGGAGGGTGCAGCGCGTTCATCCGTTCCGGACGATTGATTCGCACCAGCGTCAGGGGGCCGTCTCTCTCGACTTCGATGTACTCGAACATGGCTGATTCCTCGTTGTGTGGAGGGTCAATCTACCAGCCCGACCCACGACCAGCGGGTGCTACGATCTCGAGGTCCCGGAGGAGACATGACCGATCTGACCGTCGAACCGCCGACCCGCAGTTCACAAGACATCGCCGCCGAGCACGCGGCGAGTCTGTTCCCCTGCGTGGCCCCCTACTATCGTGAACCGCTGGTCGCCAGGAGCGCCCAGGGAGTCTGGCTCGACGACGTCGAGGGACGGCGATATCTCGACTTCTTCGGTGGGATCCTCACCACCGGAGTCGGTCATTGTCATCCCGAGGTCGTCGCCGCCGTCCGGCAGCAGGTCGGCAAGCTCGGCCACGTCTCCTCGCTCTACCTCAACGAGCCGCAACTCGACGCTGCCCGGCGTCTGAAAGAGATGGCCCCGGGCGATCTCGACCGGGTGTTGTTCACCAACAGCGGCACGGAAGCGGTCGAAACCGCGATCCTGCTGGCTTGTCAGCACACCGACAGGACCGAGGTGGTCACCCTGCGGCTGGCCTACTCGGGACGCAGCGTCCTGTCCACCAACCTGACGGCCATCGCCGCCTGGCGCCCGCTGCCGTCGACGGTCGCCGGCATCAAGCATGCCCTGGCGCCCTACCCCTACCGCTGCCCGTTCTGTCAGGGACCCTGTCGAGGCGACTGTTCAGACGCCTTCGCCGACGACCTCGTAGATCTGATCGAGACCACGACCAGCGGCCGGCCCGCCGCCTTCATCGCCGAAACCATCCTCGGCGTCGGAGGCTTCATCGTGCCCCCACCCGGCTATTTCCAGCGCGCCGCCGAGATCATTCGAAGCTACGGCGGACTGTTCATCAGCGACGAGGTCCAGGCCGGATTCGGACGCACGGGCGATCACTGGTTCGGGATCGAGCACTGGGGGGTCACGCCGGACATCCTCGTGACGGCCAAGAGCATCGCCAACGGACTGCCGGTCGCGGCGACCGTGACCCGCGAGGAGATCGCACGCTCGTGGACCGCGAAGACCATCTCGACCTTCGGCGGCAACCCGTTGACCATGGCCGGATGCTCGGCCACCCTCGAGATCATGCAACGTGAGGACACCCGAGTGCGCTCTGCCCTGCGCGGAAGGCAGTTGCGGGCCGGCCTCGACGACCTCGCGCAGCGCTACGACTGGATCGGGGAGGCTCGTGGGATGGGCCTGATGCAGGGCCTCGAGCTCGTCGACGACGGCCGACGTCGCAATCCCGATCCAACCCGTGCCCAGGCCGTGCTCGAGGCAACCCGGAAGGAGGGCCTGCTGATCGGTCTCGGCGGTCGCCACGGTCACGTCGTGCGGCTCGGACCGTCGATGTTGATCACCGAAGACGAGGTCACCGAAGGTCTCGAGCGTCTCGGCCGCGCCTGCAGGGCCGTCGACTCCGCCTAGGGCACGCCGAGCAGGCGGGCCGACTCAGTCGAAGACCACGGTCTTGTTGCCGTAGGTCAGGACTCGATGTTCGAGATGGGCGCGCACCGCCGTCGCCAGAACGGTCTTCTCCAGATCGCGTCCCTTGCGCATCAGATCGGAGACCGAGTCACGATGGGAACACCGCACTACGTCCTGAGCGATGATCGGTCCCTCGTCGAGCACCTCCGTCACGTAGTGCGCCGTCGCGCCGATCAGCTTCACGCCCCGGCGGTGCGCCTGCTGGTAGGGACTGCCGCCGCTGAAGGCGGGCAGGAACGAGTGATGGATGTTGATGATCGAACCCGCGAAGCGTTCGATGAAATCGGCCGTCACGATCTGCATGTAGCGCGCCAGCACGATCAGGTCCACCCCGGCGTCGGCGAGCACCGTGAGCTCCGCCTCTTCCTGCTCGCGCTTGTTCTCCGGTCGGATCGGGAAGTGGTGAAAAGGAACTCCGAACTGGTCGGCCACCGACGACAATTCTGGATGGTTGCCGATGACGCAGGCGATCGATGTGTCGAGCTCTCCCGCCCGATGGCGAAGGAGCAGGTCATAGAGACAGTGATCGACCTTCGAGACGAACACAGCGGTGCGAAGGCGGCGATCCGAGTCGCACAGCCGCCAATCCATCTCGAAGCGTTCCGCGACCTCCTCGATGGCCCGGGTGAGTGAAGCCGCGTCGGTTCGCAGCTCTGAGCGGTCGTACCGGATGCGCTGGAAGAACAGGCCTGCGACGCTGTCGACGTGCTGGTCCGAGTCCAGGATGTTGGCGCCGTGTCCGTAGAGAACCTGGGCCAGTGCCGCCACCAGTCCGGGGCGATCGGGGCACGAGACCAACAGGGTCGACAGCAGCGAGGCGGACGGACTCATCGCGATCCTCCTGCGACCCCACCGGGCGTGAGGCCCGATCCAAAATCCTGACGACGTTTCTGCTCCATGGATCAAACGCTCCCTACAAATTTGTCGCCTTACGGTCGCGACTCGCGTCCGGATTCACCCCTGCTAAACGCTGCAACTCCAGACACTTAGAAGCCTCCTGTGAAGTCGCTTCAAGCCTGGCACAAGCGTTGCGTTAAGGACATGCATGGCAAGGAGTCGTTGAACTCGCCCGACTGGAGAGACCCGGTACCCGGGTCTCGCTCTGGCAAGCGAGGGAGCACAACACTCCGTCTCACCCCACAAGGAGCGGAAACCCATCATGAAGAAATCCATTCGTTCGATCATCCTCGCAACGGCCCTGATCGGCGCCATTGTACCCGCGACGGCTTCCGCAGAAGTCGCCGTCGACTACACCCTGGACCTCGCCTCAGCCTACGTCTGGCGCGGCGTCACCTTCCTGGACGGGCTGTCCCTGCAGCCCGGGATGACGGCCTCGCACTCGTCCGGCTTCAGCGCCAACGTCTGGGGTGCCTTCGACCTCGACGATGCCAACGGCAACAGCGGCAACTTCCAGGAACTGGACGTGACCCTCGGCTACAGCTTCGGACTCGGTGAGAAGAGCAGCCTCGACATCGGTTGGATCAACTACAACTTCCCCAACGCCGGCAACGCCGCTGGAGGGCAGACGTCGACCAACGAGTTGTTCATCGGATGGTCCGCTGACGTCGTGGCACAGCCCGGCATCACGCTCTACTACGACTTCGATGCGATCGAGGGCTACTACGCCAACTTCAGCGTCGGTCATTCCTTCCCGGTCAGCGATACCGTCGGTGTCGACATCGGCGCCAACTTCGGCTACTCGAGTTCCGAGTTCGCCACCGCCATCCAGGGCGGCACCAAGTCCGGCTTCTCCGACGGCACCGCGACGGTCGGATTCAGCTGGGCCGGCGAGGGCAACTGGGGAGTGGGAGGCTTCGTCGCCTACACCGACACCCTCGACGACAACGTCATGGTCGAGCAGCCGGTCGACCTCTGGGCCATGATCAGCTTCAGCGGCTCCTTCTAGACCCACCGACCATCCGCTATCGCAAGGGGAGGAGGTGCCTTGGCACTTCCTCCCCTTTTTTTCGTCTCCGAGAATCGAGCCTGCGAACTCAGCCCTCGTTGCGAGCTGCCACGAGTTCGCCCTCCCTCTCGTCGACGCGAGTCAAGAAGATCGCCCCCAGCAGCAACAGCACTGCGACCACCGAGACTCCGGCCCTCTGGGATCCGGTGGCATCGGTGATCACGCCCAGAAGGAGGGGCCCGAGGAAGGCCGTGGCCTTGCCCGAGAAGGCGAAGAAGCCGAAGAACTCGTTCTCCTTCTCCGGCGGCACGAACCGCCCCATCATCGAGCGGCTCGCGGACTGGTTCGGTCCCGAGAAGATCCCGACCATCATCCCCGCGATCCAGAACCAGGTCTCGCTCGGTGACAGAACGGCGATCACCGTTGCCACGATCAAGCCGACGTTGCTGCACTGGATGGTGAGCTTGGCGCCCAGGCGATCGTCGAGATACCCGAATCCGAACGCCCCGAGGCCCGCAGTCACGTTCAGGACGATTCCGAAGACCACCAGCTTCTCGAAACCGAAGCCGAACGTTCCAGCGGCGTAGATGCCGCCGAACGCGAAGATCGTCACGACCCCGTCGTTGTAGAGCAGGCGCGCAAAGAGAAACCGGGCGATCTGTCGGTAACCCCGGATCTCGACGAATGTCCGGCGCAGTTGCCCGAAGGTGTTCCCCCACAGGGACCCCGAATGGGAGACCGCCGAGCGGTCTTCGGGGACCCACAGGAAGAGAGGCAGGCTGAAGATCGCAAGCCAGGCCGCGACCAGCAGGTTCGACGCGCGAATGTTCTGCCCGCCCTCCGTCGCAAATCCGAACAACGGCTGTTCCGGGAAGACCAGGGCGACCAGGGCGACGACCAGGGCCAGGAGACCTCCGCCGTAGCCCAGGGCCCAGCCGTAGCCCGAAACCCGCCCGATCTTCCCAGGTGGAGCGATATCGGGGAGGAAGGCGTTGTAGAACACCATCCCCATCTCGAAGGCGATGTTCGCGATCACGAACACGACCAGGGCGGTCATCATGCGATCGGCCTCGAACCAGTAGAGGGCCGTCGTCGCGACGATGCAGACGACGGTCGAGATGGCGAGAAATCGCTTGCGAAAGCCGCCCCGATCGGCAACCGCGCCGAGAATCGGAGACAGGAAGGCGACGAACAGCGCCGTCACGGTCACTCCCCGCGACCACAGGACCGTGCCATGCGCTTCGTCCGTCGCCAGGCCTCCGGTGAAGTACGCAGCGTAGATGAACGTCACGACCAGGGTCGTGAACGGTGAGTTCGCGAAGTCGAACAGAGCCCACGACCAGATCGTGCGGCGCGAGGTGGTTGGTTGTTTCATGAAAGGATGGATTGTACTCGGCTGCCGTTCTCGCCGACCGCAAGGAGCCTCATGCGTCACCTCTCCTCCCTGTTCTGCCTGTGCTTCCTCGTGCCCTCCGCGGCAAGCGCTGCCGCCGATCCGGAGTTGATCCAGAAGGTCGAGACCTCCACCACCGTCCTGCTCGAATTGCTCGAGGCAGACACCGGCCCCCCGAGATCGCTCCTGGACCAGACCTCCTGCGTGATCGTGATCCCCCGACTCATCGAGGGAGCCTTCGTGATCGGCGGCAAGCACGGTCGCGGCGTCATGGCGTGCCGCAACACCGAGACGGCAGAATGGAGCTACCCGATCTTCGTCAAGCTCTCGGGCGGCAGCATCGGCCTCCAGATCGGCGGCCGTTCGACCGACCTCGTGATTCTCGTCAACGAGGCAGAAAGCGTGGATTCACTGCTGCGCTCGAAGTTCACGGTCGGAGTCGACGCCGGCGTTGCCGCCGGTCCCCACAGCGCCAAGGCAGCGGCTCACACCGACGTCCGTTTCGACGCCGAGATGTACAGCTACGCCAAGTCCAACGGCCTCTTCGCCGGGGCGGCGCTCGACGGCGCGAAGCTCAGCGTGATCCGCAAGGCGATCCCCAAGTTCTACCGTACGTACGTCCGCGCCGAGGACATCCTCTTCGCCGGCGCCGAGATCGAGATCAACGCCGCCGCAGAGGCCTTTCGCACCAGTCTTCCCGACTGAGTAGGGGCTCTCTGCTTCCGAGCACCGTCTGCCCCGACTGAGTGGCTTCGCAGCGTGGGGAGCCCTCCGCCCCCTTGGGGGCGCCCAGCCCCGCCGGCGAAGCCCTCCCCGGGGTCAGCCGCGGCCCCACAGGGGAGCCCGCGCCCCTGCTGGGGGAGCCCCGCAGCCCCCTGCTGGGGAGCCCCTCCAGCTCCCCTGCTGGGGAGCCCCTCAGCTCCTGGGGGACCCTGGGGTACCGGCTCCGGCACCGGCTCTTCCCTGCCCGTGGCCTTCCTGAAGACGCCGATCAGATCGTGCAGGATCAGGTACTGCGCCGGCACCAGGATCAGAACGATCGGCGTCGCGAACAGGACCCCGAAGCCGAGGGCCGCCGCCATCGGCTTGAGGAACTGAGCCTGAAGACTGCGCTCCAACAGAAGCGGCGTGAGTCCGGCGAACGTGGTCAGGGAAGTCAGCAGGATCGGACGGAAGCGGACCACCCCCGCCTGTCTCACCGCATCGACGAGCGGCCGTCCCGAACGAACCGCGCGATTCACGAAGTCGACCAGGACGAGGCTGTCGTTGACGACCACACCCGTCAAGGCGATGACCCCGAAGATCGACAGCATGGTCAGGTTCATGCCCATCAGGACGTGCCCGAGGACCGCTCCGATGAGCCCGAACGGGATGACACTCATCACGATCATCGGCTGGACATACGAACGGAATGGAATCGCCAGGAGAACGAAGATGATGGCGAGCGCCATGGCGAAACCGGCGATCGCTCCGTCCAGCGACTCCGCCTGCTCCTCCTGCTGCCCCGACCATGAGAACGTCACGCCCGGATGGCGAGCCAGTACCTCCGGCAACAGCCGCTGTTCGAGATCGCGCCGGATCTCGCCTGCACTCGCCACGCCGGGATCGGTGTTGGCGGTCACATCGATCGTCCGCTGGCGATCGACGCGAGTGATCGTCGAGTAGCCCCGGTCCAGTTCCGCCGTGGCAGCCTGGGAGAACGGCATCTCCACTCCACCGGGGCCGCGAAGGCGCATCTGCTCGAGGGTCGAGAGCGTCGAGCGCTCGTCGCGCGAATAGCGAACCATGACGCGAACGTCGTCTCGGCCGCGTTGGATGCGCTGCGCCTCGGCACCATAGAAGCCATGCCTCACCTGCGTCGCGATGTCGGAGAGGGTCAGCCCCGCGCTTCGGCCTGCGGTTCGATCTCGAGCCGGATCTCCTGCTTTCCCGGCCGGAACGAGTCGGCCAGATCGAGATGCCCGGGTACTGGCGCATCGCTTCCTTGAGATCGGCGGCTGCCCGTTGCAGGTGCTCGAGATCGCGTGAGGAAAGTCGCACGCTGATGTCGTCGCCCGCAGAAAGCATCGACGAATCGAAGCGCAGCTCGACCGCGGAAGGAATGTCGCCGGTGAGTTCACGCCACCTCGGAAAGCGATCTCCTCACTGCTGATGTCCCTCTCCTCCGACGGCGACAGCTCGATGTTCACCTCTCCGAGGTGGGAGCCCGACACTCCCACGGACGCCACGAAGCCCGCCTGGGCCTGCGTGCGGGCACTGAACGGCTGATCGCCGACGGTTCTCAGGAGATGTCTGTAGACATCTTCGTAGCCCTCGTTCTGGAGTTCCTTCTCGAGCCGACGAGCACTCTCTTCGATTCGCGTCATGGCTGCGTCGGTCACGGACGCAGGAGTGCCCTGCGGCATCGTCAGAACCGCAACCGCGTTGTCCGCCGCAACGTCGGGGAAATAGTCGAACTTCACCCAACCCCCCACGACTGCGCCGATCGTCAGCATCAACATCACGAATGCGGCCGCTATCGTCATGTAGCGCCACTCCAGGGCCCGCTCGAGAATCGGCGCATAGACCTTCGGACGAATCTGCCCCAGGGACCTGGAGGTGAAGCCCTGGATGCGAGCCCATGGCCCCTCGCCTCGAGCTGCATGGTCGGCGGCAGGAATGTGGGACAGGTGGGAAGGCAGGATCAAGAGCGACTCCACCATCGAGAAGAAGAGGGTCGCCATGGCGATGATCGGCACCACGGCGATCACCTTGCCGACAGCGCCGGGAGCGTTGAGCAGGGTCGAGAACGCAGCGACGGAGGTGAGAATCGAGAAGATCACCGGGATGGCGACTTCCTGCGCTCCTCCGATCGCCGCCGCCAGACCTTCCTTGCCGAGCTCGCTGTGGCGATAGATGTTCTCCCCGATCACGATCGCGTCGTCCACCACGATGCCGAGCACGACGATGAACGCGAACAGCGACATGATATTGATCGACACATCGAAGTACGGCATCAGCCAGAGAGCGCCGGTGAACGAGACCGCGATCCCGACGGCAACCCAGATAGCCAGCCGCAGGCGCAGGAACAGGGCCAGCACCACGAACACGAGCAGCAGACCCACCCGCCCGTTTCGCAACAGCAGTTCGAGCCGGTCCTGCAACAACTTCGTATCGTCCTGCCACACCGTGGCCTCGAGGCCTTCAGGAAGACGAGTGCGCAGGTCGACCAGATAGGCGTCGATCTCGCGTGCGATCTGGAGAGCGTTCTGGTCGCCGACTCGGAAGACCTGCAACAACACGGCCGGCTGACCGTCGAAGCTGGCTTCCTGATCGGTCTCGGCGAAGCCGTCGACGACCGTCGCGACATCGCCCAGCAGCAGACGAGTGCCGTTGGACTGCGCGCGCAGCACCAGTTCCTCGAACTCGCGTCCGCGATAGGCCTGTCCCTTGGTCCGAAGGAGGATCTCCCCGGTGTCCGTCCTCACCGAGCCGCCAGGCAGATCGAGAGAAGAATTCCTGACCGCGGCGACGACCTCGTCGAAGGTCAAGCCCCAGCGACGAAGATCTCCTTCACGGACCTCGATCGAGATCTCATAGGGTCGCGCGCTGGTCAGCGTGACCTGCGTCACCGAAGGCAGCGTCGTGAGCTCGTCGCGAACCACTTCGCCCCAGTGCTTGAGCGTTCGCTCGTCGGCCGGACCCGCCAATGCCAGATTGAGCACCTGGAAGCGCAGCGCCAGCTCCTGGACGATGGGCCGCTCGGTCAGTTCAGGGAAGGTGATGATTCCATCGACCCTCGACTTCACCTCCTCCAGCAGCTTTCGGACGTCGGCGTCGTCCTCGGCCTCGATCAGCACGGTACCGACGCCTTCGGAGGCTGTCGACGTCAGGCGCTTGATCCCCTCGAGATCCTGGACCGCCTCCTCGACCTTCAGGCAGACGCCTTCCTCGACTTCCACCGGCGCGGCCCCGAGGTAGGGAACCGAGACCGTGATCATCTGCGACGCGACCTCGGGGAAGACCTCGAGCTTCAGGCTGCCGAGAGTCGACAGACCCGCGCCGACGATCATCAAGCATCAACAGGTTGGCGGCCACCGTGTTGCGGGCGAACCAGGCGATCAATCCCTTCATGAGCGAACTTCCGTCTTCCAGCCGAGCGAAGTTCCGTTCAACGGTCGGCGCTCCAGGTCATCGAGTCACCGAGCCCGCTCGACTCGACCGGGCTCGTGCGGACCTCCATCCCTTCGACGAACCCATCGAGCGGCGACACGCAGACGTGCTCGCCGGCAGTCACCCCGGAGCCGATCACCACGTGGTCTTCACCACGACGCAGGACCTCGACCTGCCTCAGCCTGAGCCGGCTCGCCTCCTCGATGGCGAGCGTATCGTCGCTGCGCATGGCCGAACGCGGCACGACGACGACGTCCTCCACGGTGCGTCCGCGGATGTACGCATGAACGAACATGCCCACCGCCAGCGGCATCGCTCCCTCGTCGCGACGACGGCGGGTTCCGTACGGGTCCTCGACCCGCGCGACGAGGTAGACCATCCGGCTGTTGAAGTCGATCTCGCCCTCGGCGCGGACGAGCCGACCCTCCCACTTCCGCAGGCGGCCCGCGAAGTCGGCTTCGATACGGACCGGCGGCCAATCCCGATCGTCCGCCCTGCCGTTCAGGGGAAGGTCGAGAAACGCCAGGTCATCGCTCGACACCGGCAGTCGGATCTCGGCGAAGTCCACGGAATAGATCTGCGCGAGGGGAGCGCCCCGGTTGACGAACTGGCCCACGTCGGCCCTCTTCTCGCGAAGGCGCCCGTCGAAGGGCGCCCGGATCTCGGTGCGCTCCAGATCCAGCCGCGCCTTCGCGACCGTCGCCTCGGCGGCCTGAACATTGGCCCGAGCCTCCGCCAACTGGGGTTCCCTGAGGACCAGCGGGCCGGCCTCACCCTCGCCCAGATCCTGCCACTCCTCGAGCGCAACCTCGGCCTCGGCCTGCTCCCGGACGAGGCGAACACGGGCCTGGGCCAACTGGGCCTCGGCGCTCGCCAGGAAGACCTCGTAGTCCCTGCCATCGAGCCGCAGGAGAAGGTCGCCTCCCGAGAAGAAGCCACCGTCCTCGAAGGAGGGGGCGACCCAGACCACCCGGCCCGCGACCTCCGAAATCAGATCGGCCTGGGTTCGAGGCTGGACCTCGCCCTGGGACTCGACCTCCAGGTCGAGCACGGTAGTCGCTGCGGCCATCACCTCGACGAGCGGCGCCAGCCGAACCGGCGGTTCGGTCTCGATTTCCGGAGCCGAGCGGATCACCACGACCGTCGCGACCATTCCGACCACGAGAAGAACCAGCGGTAGCAGGACTTTCTTGTTCACGTCGTTCCTTCTTCCTTGGCGGGAGTTCGGTCCAGATCCGTTTCGTCGAAGCCACCACCCAGGGCCAGGATCAGATCGACCCGGGCCAGAAGCCGATCCCTACGCAGGGCCAGGTACCGACTCTCGGCGAAGAAGGACTGGCGCTGGGACTCGAGAACCGACAGGTAGGATTCGAGGCCGTCGGTGTATCGACGCAGAGCGAGCGCCTCGGCTTCGGCCGCCTCGACACTGGCCTCCGCAAGAGCCTCTTCCTGCTCCTGCAGGTACTCCTCGGCCGCCAACGCGGTCTCGACCTCCGAGAACGACTGCAGGACCTCCTGAAGGTAGAGCCTCAACATCTGTTCTCTCTCGGCCTCGGCGGCGTCGACACCGGCCCGCAGCCGACCTCCCTGGAAGAGAGGCTGGAAGATTCCGGCCGCCAGCGACCAGACCGAGAAACCACCATCCAACAGATCCCCGACGACAGCGGCAGCCGTGCCGCCGGAAGCCGACAGGGTCAGTCTGGGATACAGGGCGCGGCGTGCGGAATCGAGCCGCGCACCGGCCGCCTGCAACCTGAACTCGGCCGCCTGGAGATCCGGCCGCCTGACGACCAGCTCCGAGGGCACCGAGACCGGCACCCCACCCTTCCAGGGCGGGAACACGTCGGGGACGTCGACCTGGGCAGCCGGATACCGTCCCAGGAGAATCTCGAGGGCGCGCTGGGAAGCATCGAGAGCCCGACGACGAGCGTCGAGCGAAGACTCCGCCAGGGCTCGCTCCGAGCGGGCGAGTCGGTACTCGAGCGACCCCGTCACGCCACGCAGGTAGCGGGTCTGGACACGGCGCTCGGCCCGCAGCCTGCTTTCCAACGTACGCTCGGCGAGCTCCACCTGCTGGCGCGCTTCGATCAGCGCCAACCAGGAACGAACGGTGCTTCCGACCACGACCAGCTCGACGCCATGGCGTTCGGAATCGGTGGCCACGAACTCGGCAACGGCGGCTCTCTGGCGCGCCTTCAGCCTCCCCCACAGGTCGGCTTCCCAGCTCACCTCGAGCGACAGACCCTGGGTCGTCGAATGAGTGGTCAGAACGCCACCGGCACCGGGGATCGGGAGACCGATGAAATTTCGCTTGGCGCGGTTGCCGGAGTAACTCAACCCCACACTCGGAAAGCGATCCGCTCCGGCGATCCGTGCCTGGGCCGCGGCCGCATCGACTCGCGCCACGGCGGCCCCGAGGTCGTGATTGTGGTCGAGCGCCTCCGACACCAGACGGTCGAGTTCGTCGCTGCCGAACGCGGTCCACCACGAATCGAGAGAGGGCAGGGACTCGACGTCGTCGATCTGCGCACCGCTTCCCGAGACTCCCTGCACTGCGCCGGTCGGAGAAGAACTCACGTCCACCGCCGTGTAGGTCTCCGGTGTATCCATGGGGAGGCCCGGTCGATCGGTCGACGTCGAGGCGACACACCCAGCCAGGGCCGTCGCTACGAGTGCCACCGAGGCGACCGTTCGCAATCGTCCCTCGATCATCGTCGGCCTCCGCTGATGACGGTCGGAGGTGCCTCGAAGCCCGCGAGGAGAAACGCGATCAGACCCTCGGCCTGGTTCTCCACCGCCCAACCAAGATCCAACTCGAGTCGGTCGTCCGACTCGAACATCTTGAAATTGATCGAGGTCATCAGGGTCCCGACGGCGAACAGCAGTCGCGAGAAGATCTCTTCCGGCTCCAACTTCGGCAGCAGGGGCCGCAGAGCCGACAGGAAAGCCTCCATCGTCGGAGCGAACTGTTCGAGGAAATAGTCGTGGATGGCAGGGTCGGCCTCGAAATGCGATCGTCCGATGAAGCGAGCGAAGTCATCCCCGTTCTTCAGGCTCTCCTCGAGGATCTCGAGCACGGGTTCGACGAAGGCCCGAATGATCGACTCGAGATCTCCGCCGACCTCCTGCGCCTCGGCCAGGCGCTCGAACCGCGCCTCACTCAGGGGAACGAGTCGGCGCCCCAGGACCGCTCGCACCAGACCGTCCTTGCTGCCGAAGTGATAGTTCACGGCTGCCAGATTCGCCCCCGCGGCGGCGGTGATCGCGCGCAGGGAGGTTGCCCGAATCCCGTCCTGCGCGAATAGCGCCTCGGCTGAATCGAGCAGATTCTGTTTCGTGGAGACGGCCATGGATCGACTCTACTACATACGTTCGTTTGAAACAAACGTTTCAACCAATTCTCGAGTCCTATCGATCCGTTACCATCCACGCCATGTCAGGAGTCACCAGCGAGCTGAGGGACATCACCGCCGAGCTACGCGAGGAACTCGCCGTCCTCGATCCGGGCCCTCCTGTGGCCTGGACCTACCGCCCGCTCGACTACGCGGCAGAACTGCACGAACAGTGGCTCGAGTGCTGCGACGATCGCTGCAGCACGCTTCTCGTCGGAATGAACCCCGGCCCCTGGGGAATGGCCCAGACCGCGGTCCCGTTCGGGGCGGTGTCGGTCGTCAGGGACTGGCTGGGCTTCGAGAGTCCACCGATCGTTCCTCCTCCAACCCACGACAAGAAGCCCGTGCTCGGGCTCGCCTGCGAACGCGAAGAGGTCAGCGGCGCCCGACTCTGGGGATGGGTCCGAAACCGCTGGCCCGATCCCACCGATTTCTTTCAGCACTTCTGGGTCGCCAACTACTGCCCTCTTCTCTTTCTCGACGAGGGGGGCCGCAACCTCACTCCGGACAAGCTCGCGGCCGAAGATCGGGCGAAGTTGTTCCCTTCCTGCGACCGGGCCCTTCGTCGAACCGCCCTCGCCCTCGGCGTCGACCGAGTCGTGGGAGTCGGCGTCTGGGCCGAACAGCGGGCTCGCGAAGCTTGCGCCGACCTCGGGTCGGTCCGCATCGGCAGGATTCTCCATCCCAGCCCCGCCAGCCCGGCCGCGAACCGGGGATGGGCCGAAACAGCGGAGCGGCAGCTGCTCGGCCTTGGACTCGCCCTTCCTGAGAGCCCCTCGGAGAATCCGCATGAAACATTTCGACCTCTTCGTCCTCGGTGCCGGCAGCGGCGGCGTCCGGGCGGCACGCCAGGCGGCGGCTCGCGGACTCGAGGTCGCCATCGCCGAGGAGCGATTCCTGGGCGGCACCTGCGTCAACGTGGGCTGCGTGCCGAAGAAACTCATGGTCCTCGCCTCGGAGTTCCGCGAGCACTTCGAAGATGCCTCCGCCTACGGCTGGGAAGTGGGATCTCCAACTCACGACTGGCCCCGTCTGAAACGGAATCGTGACGCTGAGATCGCGAGACTGAACGCGATCTATCGCGGCCTGCTCCAGAGTTCCGGCGTCCACATCGTCGAGCAGCGAGCGGTCCTGAAAGAAGGGCCGATCGTCGCGACCGCCGAAGGCGATTTCAGTGCCGACATCCTGCTCATCGCCGTCGGCGGCGAATCGATCCGCCCGGACATTCCGGGAGCGGAGCTCGCCCTGCTGTCCGATGGCTTCTTCGAACTCGACGCCCTCCCCGAGCGCGCCGTCCTGGTCGGCGGAGGGTACATCGCTGTCGAGTTCGCCGGCGTCCTCGAGGGCCTCGGCAGTGAGGTCACCCTCGTCCACCGCGGCCCGCTCTTCCTACGCGGATTCGAACTCGAACTGCGTCGCAGTCTGGCGCAGATCATGAGGGTGCGCGGCGTCGACCTCCGTTTCGACACCGAGGTGCGCGCCCTCGAGCCCACCCCTTCAGGCGTTCGCATGTCCTTCGACAACGGGCCGCCCCTCGACTCCGATGCTCCGATCTTCGCGATCGGCCGACGCCCTCACACCGACGACCTCGGACTGGAGACGATCGGTGTTGAGGTCGACGCCGACGGCGCGATCGTGGTCGACGAGTTCTCCCGAACGACGGCTCCGGGCGTATGGGCCGTCGGCGACTGCACCAATCGGTTCAATCTAACTCCGGTGGCGATCGCCGAAGCCATGGCCATGGTCCGCTCGTCCATCGACGGGGAACTCACCGCTCCGAACTACGACTCGGTCCCGACAGCCGTCTTCAGTCAGCCACCCCTGGCGGCCGTCGGACTCACGGAAGAAGCTGCGAAGGCCGCCGGCCATGAAGTCCACTGCTACCGCTCCGGATTCCGCCCGCTTCGCCAGACCTTGACCCGCAGAGACGAGCCGACAGAGATCCGACTGGTCGTCGATGCGGTCTCGGATCGCGTCCTGGGCGTCCACATCCTTGGGCATGAAGCTCCGGAGATCCTGCAGGCCGCGGCCATCGCGGTCCACATGGGGGCGCGCAAGAGCGACTTCGACGCCACGATCGGGATCCACCCCACCAGCGCCGAGGAACTGGTGACGATGCGGGTCCGTGACTGAACGCTCAGTCCGTGACTGAGACGCTCAGTCCACGACTGAGACGCTCAGCCGCGCCTACCGGGTGGACGGATCATCGAACCGAGATCCTCCCCGCCGAAGAGATGCAGATGGAAATGCGGCACTTCCTGGTGACCGAACTCGCCTGAGTTCGCGAGGACCCTGAAGCCGTCCGCTGTCAGCCCCATCTCGCCGATCAACTGCCCGACCGCGCGGTGGAAGTCGACGATCTCCTCGGGTTGGGCGTTGCTCGAGAAGTCCTCGAAGTCGACGTAGGACCCCTTCGGGATGGCCAGCAGATGGATTGCGGCCTGCGGCCGGATGTCTTCGAAGATCAGCGTGTGCTCGGTCTCGAGCCGGGTCTTCGACGGCAGTTCTCCCCTCAGGATTCTCGCGAAAATGTTGTTGTCGTCGTAGCTCAGCCGAAGCCCCCTTCCACGGCATCGAATGCTAGCACCGCGGATCGGGATATATTCCCGCCACGACAGCCTCGTACAACCCGTCCAGACGTCCGTTCTTGCAGTGAGGAGATCTCATGAGCGAAGCCCGTAGCGAGCCCACGATCGCGACCCCCGAGGATGCCTATCCATCGACCGTGAAGAGCTGGTGGATGGTCGCGGTCCTGATGCTCGTCTACATCTTCTCCTTCGCCGATCGCCAGATCATGAGCCTGCTGGTCAACGACCTCAAGACCGGACTGGGACTCGACCGCGACTGGCAGGTTTCGATCCTGATGGGCCCCGCCTTCGCGATCTTCTACGCCATCTTCGGATTCCCTCTCGGCCGGCTCGCAGACACGATGTCGCGCCGCGGACTGATCGCTGCAGGCCTCACCGCCTGGAGCCTGATGGCGGCCGGCTGCGGCATCGCCCGCAACTTCACCCAGATGGCTCTCTTCCGGATCGGTGTCGGCATCGGCGAGGCCTCGCTGTCTCCAGCCGCCTACTCGATGATCACCGACAGCTTCCCGCCACGTCGTTTGAGCACGGCGATCAGTGTCTATGGCACGGGGATCTACATCGGCTCGGGCATGGCCTACCTGCTCGGCGGCGCTGCCATCGCCTTCGCTGCCGGCGGCTCGGCCTGGAATCTTCCGATCTTCGGCGTGGTCGAGCCCTGGCAACAGGTCTTCGTGATCGTCGGTCTCGCCGGACTCCTCGTCCTTCCGCTGCTCTACACCGTCAGAGAACCGCTGCGGCGAGGCGCGGGCGCCGGCATCAAGGTCCCGACCTCGCAGGTCGTCGCCTATATCAAGGCCAACGCCAGGACCTTCACCTGCCACAACCTCGGGTTCGCCCTGCTCTCGTTCTCGTCCTACGGCAGCGGCGCCTGGATTCCCAGCTTCTTCATCCGCCGTCACGGCTGGACCCAGGGAGAAGTCGCCTGGAGATACGGCTGGATCGTCGCTGTCGCCGGCACGCTGGGAATCGCCTTCGGTGGTCGCGTCGCCGACTGGCTCGCGACGCGTGGCTACCGCGACTCCAAGATGCGGATGGGAATGATCGCCGCGGTGATCTGGGCGCCCTTCGGAATGGCCTTCCCGCTGGTGGAGAACTCCACCACTGCCATGCTGCTGCTCATCGGCGGCACCTTCACCGCCTCGATGCCGTTCGGCGTCGCGCCGGCCGCCATCCAGGAGATGATGCCGAACACCATGCGCGGCCAGGCTTCAGCGCTCTACCTGTTCGTCGTCAACTTCATCGGCCTGGCGATCGGACCCACGGTCCTCGCCCTGATCTCCGACTACGTCTTCGGCAGCGACAACCTCCATCTGTCGCTCTTCTGGGTCGCCACCGTAGCCCACGCCGTTGCCGCGGTTCTGCTCTGGGCCGGCCTCAAGCCGTTCGTCGCCAGCCTCGATCGCCTGAAGACCTGGCAGGCCAGCTGACGCAAAACGGCCGGGACTTTCGTCCCGGCCGTCCTGCCGCCGGTCACCCGGCGATCCCTCCCGGTGAGGACTCAGTCGCTACGGGGTGCAGTCGAAGCTGCCGCCCGCGGCGGTGAGGCCCTCCAGGATCCAATCGGTGATCCAGGGTCCGGCCAGCTTGCCCTTGCCGTCACCCTGGGCCTTGCCGCAGTCGGTCACGTCGTTCATGTCCTGATCCGAACACGACAGATGGAAGGTGGATTCGCCGATCTTGTCTCCGGAAGCCTTCGAGAAGATCTCCCAGATGATGTCGTGCGGCGATCCGGTCAGGCCGGAGACCGTGACCTCGTCGCCACTGAGGATCA
>CALOFD010000054.1:0-26692 GCA_942492505.1 Thermoanaerobaculia bacterium | reverse complement strand
ACGACTCAGCCTCGTTCCGGCCCTGCTGGCGTTCGCCGCCGTCGGCTGCGCCAGCTCCTCGGCGAGCTCCCCATCGACCACCCCGGCGTCACCGACGACGCCCGGGTCTCCCGCCGCCGCTCCGAGTTCGACGACTCCCGTGAGCGGCGACCAGGGCGCCCCGGCGGAGGGCGGCTCATCCGGGAGTTCGACCTCGGTCTCGACCGGGGCCGGGACGCCTCCCGACCGGCCGTCGGGTTCCGGCGCCGAGGCGGCAGCAGGCACGGCGGCATCGCCGAGCGCCGACGCCGGCACCCAGAACAGCGCTTCGTCCCCGTCGTCGCAGGGCTCCGAGGCTTCCGCAGCCGGCGCCCGCTCGGGCGCTTCGACGAGCGGAGAGCGGGTCGCCGCACTCGACGACGAACTCCAGGAGTCGCTGTCCGACTTCGACCGCAAACTACTGCGGGAGCAGGAAGTGCAGAATCAGCGCCGCGAGGAGATCGCGGCCCAGAACGCAGCCAACGGCGGAGGTTTCTCGGGGAGTGGCGGCGCAGCGGGGTCTGACTCCGGCGACGGCGACGAAGGCGGGTCCGACGCGGCCGGGGCCGAGAACGGCGGCGGGGGTGGCGGCGCCGCCGGCAGCCGACCGTCTCAACCCCAGGTCGATCCCGAAGTCCGCGCCGAGCGGACTCCCGAGGACGTCGGTGACGGCAGCGACGACGACGTCGTCGCGCGCCAACTGCGAGAGGCCGCCCAGCGCGAGGAAGATCCCGAACTGAGGGAGAAACTCTGGGACGAGTATCGACGCTACAAGGCCGCGATCGGCGGCGGCAAGAAGGAAGCATGACCTCCAGGAGCCCCCAACGCCGGCTGCTGGCAGCCATCCTGACCGTCGCCATGCTCATGCCGGGCACGGTGTTCGCCGGCGCCAAGGACCAGTTCATCGAGGCCATCCAGAGCACTTCGGAGGTCCCCGAGGAGAAACTGCTCGACGTCGGCATCCAGATCCTCGATCCAGGCCTGCCCGAGGACGTCACGAAACAGGAAGACAAGGGAGTCTTCGACGACATCCGCAAGTCGGAATCGCGCTTCATCCCCTTCCATCTCAGTGACACCCTCCAGTCGACGGGCAACTGGGGCGCGGTCCGGGTCGTACCCGCAGGGCTGAAGAGCGTCGACGTGCTGGTCACCGGAGAGATCCTCGAGTCGCACGGCAGGGAACTGATGCTGAGGCTCAGCGCCGACGATTCGACCGGCCGCCGCTGGTTCGACAAGCACTATCGACAGATCGCTTCAGCCACCGACTATCAGACCGAAGCGGCGATCCAGGACGAGCCCTACCAGAGCCTCTACAACCTCTTCGCCAACGACCTGCTGCACGCCCGCGACAAACTGTCGTCGGAGCGACTGCACGAAATTCGCCAGATGACCGAACTGCGCTTCGCCGCCGACATGGCCCCCAACCCCTTCGCGGAGTACATCTCGGAGAACAAGAAGGGGCGTTGGAAGGTCGAGCGGCTACCGGCCGAGAACGATCCGATGATGCTGCGCATCGACGACATTCGCGAACGCGACTACATGTTCATCGACGCGTTGAACGAGTACTACGCCAACTTCTACGCCCAGATGGAGTCGCCCTACGACGAATGGCGGTCGTTCAGCTACGACGAACAGATGGCGCTTCGGAAGATCCGTCGCGAGGCCCGTCTGTCGAAGATTCTCGGTGCCCTGGCGATCGTCGGTTCGGCGATCGCTCCGGGCGCCAGCACCGCCGCCCAGGCCGGACGGACGGCGGCCGCCGTCGCCGGCACCATGCTGCTGTCCAACGGCATGGCGAAGGGCTCGGAGGTCAAGATCCACGTCGAGGCGATCCGCGAGCTCGCCGCATCGTTCGACGGCGAAGTCGCGCCGATGCTCGTCGAAGTCGAGGGGCAGACCCTGAAGCTCAGCGGTTCGGCTGAAACCCAGTTCCACGAATGGCGCGACCTGCTGCGCAAGCTCTTCGCCACAGAGACGGGATTCGAGGTCGATGCCAACGACACCCAGACGATCGCAAACGGACGTTGACGGCTCCGAGCGCCCGACCGGCCTGCGTCCTCCGCCGACTCCGTCACTCGCAGGCCTCTCCCTTCCGGGTCGAAGAAGCAGCACCCGGCAGGCACGTCTACGTCTGCCCCTGATCCTCGCCGGATTTCTCGCCATCGTCCTCGCCCTCGTGGTCGTCGCATTGCCTCGATGGGTCGAGACACGCGCGACGACGACTTCCGAAGACTCGGGTTCCGACCCCTCACCGGACGCCGTGGCGACGCCGGAGACGGGAAACGACGACACGCTGCGCTCCGATATCGGATCCCCGTCGTCGAGCCCGCCGACCGTCGCACCGCCCCCGTCCGTGGAGCCGATCCCGAGCGATCGTGAAACAGCAGAAGTGATGGGTCCCCCGCGCCCCGACGAAACCCGATGGATCCCGCAGAAGCCCCCAGCGCCTGCGCCCCCCGACCCCTTCGACCAACACGTGTCGAGCGGCTACCGGGCACTCGAGGATCGCCGTTGGAGTGACGCCGAGCAGGCGTTCGAGAGAGCGCTCACACAGCGGCCCGGCGCCCCCGCAGCCGTCGACGGGCTCACCAGGGCGAGAACGGGGCAGGCCCGAGACGACATCGAACTCCATCGGCGGCGTGCCGAGGAGTTCTTCGCGGCCGAACGGTGGCGCGATGCGCTGGCGCAGTACGACGCGATCCTGGCGATCGACGCCACCCTCCTCTTCGCCCAGGACGGTCGTGCCCGATCCGCCGAGCGGACCCGGATCTCCGATGGAATGGCGGGCCACATCGCAGCCGTCGACCGCCTCGGCGAGCCCGCCGTCTTCGCCGAGGCGACCCGCCTCCTCGAAGAGGCGTGCCGAAGTCACCGTGTCCTCCGAATCCCGCTTCGCTCTCCAACGGCACGAACTGGCACGCTGGCTGGCCCGTGCCGCCATTCCCGTCGCCGTCACCCTGACGTCGGACGACTCGACGGAAGTGGCCATCTATCGGGTCGGACGACTCGGCACCTTCGACACCCACTCTCTCGAGTTGCACGCCGGAACCTACACCGTGGTGGGCTCGAGACGCGGCTATCGCGACGTCCGCCTGACCCTGACCGTCGATCCCGACGTCCCGAGCGACCCGCTCGACGTCCGCTGTACCGACCGCCTATGAAACTGATCCTCGACGACTCCGAGGGAGGGAGAAGGTCAGTTCGAGATCGACGCCCTGCCGCTTTCGATCGGCGGAGTCGACAGCGACCTCCAGATCGCTGGAGCGTCCTCGCCGCCGCTGGGCCACGTCGGCTTCTCCGAAGGTCGCTTCTTCATCCAGCCGAGTGGCGCCGCCGCTGGTATGACTCACAACGGCGCAGTCCTACGGGCTTCGACCTGGCTCGAGGTCGATGACCTGTTGCGGGTCGGCGACACGACGCTCCGCTTCCTCTGCGAGGAGGACGACTTCGTCCTGCGGATCCTGGGTGGCGATAGGTCGGCCGACCCCCGCCAGAAGCCCGTTCTCACACCACCTCCTGCCGAAACGGCCCGCGACGAGGGAGTCATCACGCCGGTGGATTTCCAGCCTCGTCGCCTCGATCCTCCCGCACCAGGTAGGAAGATCCACTGGCGGCGATGGGCTGCCGCCCTGGGCATCGCCTTCGCGATCGGCTGGATCGCCTGGCTCCTTCTCACCTCGGTTGCCGTGTCGATCACCGTTCTACCGCAGCCCGATTCCTTCGAGGTGTCAGGGCGACTGCCGTTTCCCTCCATCGCAGGTCGCATCCTGATGCGACCGGGAGAGCAGGTCCTGAAGGCCGAGAAGGAGGGCTACGAAGTCCTCGAGAAGAGCTTCGTGGTGGCCGCCGGCGGCAGCCAGAGCTTCGAATTCGAGCTCGCCCGGCTGGGAGGCATTCTACGGTTGACCACCGAGCCCGCCGACAGCCAGGTCGAGGTCGATGGCGTCGCGCGCCCCGCCTGGGCCGGCGGAATTCAGCTGCCCCCCGGGACTCACGAGTTGCGGGTCTCCTCCGAGCGCTACTTCGACAGGGTCGAGACGATCGAGATCGAGGGGCTCGGCACCGAGACCGAAATCTCCATCGCCCTCGATCCGGCCTGGGCCGTTCTCGCCTTCGAGAGCCGACCCGAGGGCGCCGATCTGCGAATCGACGGCCAACCCGCCGGGAGAACCCCGACGACCGCCGAGGTCCTCGAAGGCAGCCACCAGATCGAGATCCGCAAGTCGGGCTTCAAGACCGAGCGCAGACAGATGGAGGTACGGGCAGGCGAGGACCAGACTCTGCCTGCGGTGGTCCTGCAACCGGCGGACGCCACCCTGAGTCTCACCAGCGAACCGGCCGGAGCGACCATCCTGATCGACGGTGAGTTCGCCGGCACCACACCCCTCGATCGCATCGTCCCTCCCGGTCGGCGCCTGCGGGTCGAAGCCTCGCTGGCCGGCTACCAGCCTCTCGCCGAAGAAGCCCTCGTGGCCGCCGGAGGCGAGCAGGTCCTGCACTTCGAGCTGGTTGCGGAGATGGGCGAGATCGCACTCTCCGTCCAGCCCGATGACGCGGTGATCTGGATCGACGGCGCCGCCGTCGGTCCGGCGCGGGGAACTCTCGAACTGCAGGCCCGGCCCCAGAACATCGAGATCAGGAAGTCCGGCTACGAGACCTATCGAACGACGATCGTACCCACTCCCGGCTACCAGCAGGCCCTGAGCGTCACCCTGCAGAGCCGCGAAGAAGTGCTCGCCGCGAAGGACGCCACAACGCACCGAAGCGCCCCAGGGGCAGGCTCTCGTACTGGTGTCGCCGGCCCGCTTCACGATGGGCGCGTCGCGACGCGAACCGGGCCGTCGCGCCAACGAGACCCTGCACGACGTCGAGATCACGCGCCCCTTCTACGTCTCTGTCAACGAGATCACCAACGAACAGTTCACCGAGTTCTCTCCAGGCCACCTCGCCGGGGCGATCGGCGGCGCCAACCTCGAGGGCGACGATCGACCGGTGGTGCGAGTCAGCTGGCAGGAAGCCGCCGAGTACTGCAACTGGCTGAGTGCCAGGGAGGGACTGCCCGCCGCCTACGAACAGAAGGGCGGCGTCCTGCGCGCCGTCGAGCCGCTGAACGGTGGCTATCGACTGCCGACCGAGGCCGAGTGGGTGCGGATCGCCCGCTACCCGGCGGGTGACGTGACATTTCGCTACCCGTGGGGCGACGAACTGCCCATCGCACCCAGGTCCGGCAACTACGCCGATCGCTCGGCGGCCGCCCTGATCCCAGGCTCGCTGGTCGACTACGACGACGGCTTCACCGCTTCGGCGCCGGTCGGAGTCTTCCCGGCGAACCCCCTCGGCATCCACGACCTGGGAGGCAACGTCGCCGAATGGGTGCACGACGTCTATACGATCCGCCCCTCGTCGGCGTCAGCCCTGTTGACCGACCCGACCGGACCCGCCGACGGTGACCTGCACACCATTCGCGGCTCGAGCTGGATGGATTTCAGCGTCTCGGAACTGCGTTGGACGTATCGTGACTACGGCTCGGATCCCCGACCCGATCTCGGATTCAGAATTGCTCGTTATGCTGACTGAAACCCCATCCTGGAGCCCGCCATGAAGAAACGCCTGCTCGTCCTGATCGTGACCCTCGCTGCCCTCGGGGCCACTGCGCTGCTGGTGGCCCAGTCCGCCCAGCCACCGACCGCTTCGCAAGACTCGGCGACCTCCGAGGACGACCTCGAGGAATTCGTCCCCACGGAGAACATCTCATTCGACAGTGCGATCTCGCTGCCGGTGGACATCTGAGATGAAGCGATCCGGCTCCTCCGAGTTCCTCTACCAGGTCGCGACGCTCTTCGTCGCTGCGATCCTGGTGCATTCGGCCTACGTCCTGGTCATCCGCCCGAATGCCGAGCGCGCGCTCGCCGAGCAGGCCGTCCAGATGCAGGTCGACCCCGAAGCCGTCCAGCAGCGTTCGGTCGCTGTGATCATCGGCGACTTCGAGCAGGAAGCCTGCTTCATCCTGATGCTGTGGGCGATGGCGATCATGACCTACAAGGGGGTGCAGACCGTGCGCGAGCGACAGATCCTCGAACTGGACCTGGTCGGCGTCGGAGACGGCACGAAGATCCTGCCGGAAGATGCGCGTGAGTACGCCCGCCAGCTCCAGGCCCTTCCCGACGGCCAGAAACGCGCCCTGCTGCCGCGCGCCCTGCAAGCGGCCCTGCTGCGGTTCTCGGCGACACGCAACATCCAGGACGTCTCGACCGCGGCCCACGACACCTGCGACGCCGAATCGGATCGGCTCGACTCCGAACTGTCGATGGTGCGATACATCGCCTGGGCGATTCCCTCGATCGGCTTCATCGGAACCGTCCGAGGCATCGGTGAGGCGCTCGGCATGGCGCACCGCGCGGTCGAGGGCGACATCACCGGCGTGACCCGCAGCCTGGGAGTGGCCTTCAACTCGACCTTCATCGCGCTGCTGATCTCGATCGTCCTGATGTTCCTCCTGCACCAGCTGCAACTCCACCAGGAGCGGCTGGTGCTCGAGACCGAGACCTACCTCGACGACAACCTGATCCAGAACCTGCAGGTTTCCTGAGCCGCCATCGACGTTCCATGACCGCTGCCTTCGAACTCAACGACGCCGGCATCCTGGTGGCCACCGCCGGCGGCGGCCTGCGGGACTGGACCAGCCCCGGCGTGGCCCGGCTGACGAGTGCCGGTCTGCTGGTCGGAATGGACGCAGCCGGCGGAGAGCGCCTTCAGCCGACCCACACGGACCAGCACTTCTGGACCCGTCTGCGCAGCGAGAACCTGCCCGCGCCCTTTCCCCGTGACTGGAGCTCGGCCGACCTCGCTCACGCTCATCTCGAAGACCTGCGAAGGCGAATCGACGAACCCGTCTGGCACGACATCCTGCTCGCCATTCCAGGCAGCACCCCGGCCGAGGACCTGCCCCTGCTGCTGGGAGTCGCGCGCGCCGCGGGGCTCGAGGTCACCGGCCTCGTCGACTCGGCCGTGGCGGCCCTGGTCAGCGGCCGCGTACCGACGACCCGGAACGTCCTCCACGTCGAGTTGGAGCAACACCGGGCCGTCCTCACGCAGCTGCGCAGCTCCGACCGCGTGCTGCGAGGCGACGTCGAGGTGCTCGAGGACTGCGGCATCCTGAGCCTGCGGCACCGCGCAGCCCGATTCCTGGCCGACCTCTTCGTCAGACAGACGCGATTCGACCCCCTCCACTCTGCCGAGACCGAGCAGCAGCTGCACTCGGCGATTCCCGGCTGGCTCGGAGAACTCGACGTTCGCGGCGAGGCCGAGCTGTCGCTCTCGACCGCGCGCGGAATCCGCAGCATCACTCTCGGCCGCAGTGAACTGGTCGAAGCCGTCGTTCCGATCTATTCGCTGCTCGCAGCCCGACTGAAGGCCTCCCTGGGCCGGCTGGGCGGCGGCGACATCGTGCTCTCCCATCGAGCCGACGCCATCCCCGAGCTGCGCAGCTACCTGCGCGACGAGGCCGGTGCCGACGTCCACCTGCTCGATCGCGGCGCCGCCGTTCTGGGAACCCTGCGCGAAGCCGACCAGATCCGTTCGAACGCGACGGGGTTGCGGCGGATCGTCGAGCTCTCCGTGCCCGGCCACCTGCCACCGCCGCCGGCCATTCTTCCGCCTCGCCGGAGACTCGCGCCCAGCCACGTGCTCATCGACGGCGTTGCCCTCCCTCTCGATCCGCTGCCGGCCGGTCTCGGCACCGATCCGCCCGACCCTCTCCATTCGCTTCTCCTGCACCAGGCCGGCGGCATCGAAGCTCTGCACGTCACCCTCGAAGAGAGCGACGGAGACCTGATCCTCAGAAGCCCTGCGGCAGGAACCTTCGTCGATGATCGCCTGGCACAGGACGGCCAGCGGCTGTTTGCCGGCGATCGTCTGCGACTCGGCGATCCCGGATTGACGATCCAGTTCATCACCCTCGGCGACCCCCATGGCACGGCGTAGGCTCGACATCTTCTCGCTGTCGTTCCTCGACGCCATCACCTGCGGCTTCGGTGCCGTGATCCTGTTCTACATGATCATCCAGGGGTCCGTCGGCCGGCGCGCCGGCGAGATGACTCACGACCTCCGCGCCGAGGTCGACCGCCTGGAAATCGAGGTCCTGGAAGGGCACGAGAACCTCGTCGAGCTGCGCAACTCGAAGGACGCCGTCGAGCGCGACATCGTGACCGCAAGCGGCCTCTCCCGGCGCGTCCTCGAAGACCTGACGCAGATGGAGGAGGAACTCGCCACCTTCCAGAAGGACACGCTCGCCAGGCGCGAGCACCTGAACCAGCTCAAGACCGATCTCAAGTCGCTCGAGGAAGACAACAAGCGGCTCTCGGCAGCGACCCCGACCGACGACACTCCGGGCGCCGACGTCCGGGCCTTCGTGGGTGATGGTGACCGCCAGTACCTGACCGGCCTGCGGCTCGGCGATCGTCGAACCGTCATCCTCCTCGACGCCTCGGCCAGCATGCTGGGGACCCGGGTGGTCAGCATCATCCGCACCAGGAACCTCGATCCTGCCCAGAGGGTCCGGGCCCGGAAGTGGCGCCAGGCCGTGGATACCGTCGACTGGCTGTTGACCCAGTTGCCTCGCGAAAGCGAAGTCCAGGTGTGGAGCTTCAACACCGAGGCCCGCCCCGTCGCCGCCGACGGCGCCGCCGCCTGGGTGAGCGCCGGCGACCGCACCGGACTCGCGAACCTGATCGCCGAAGTGCGCAAACTGGTTCCCGAAGACGGCACCAACCTGGAAGGCGCCTTCGCCGCCATGGCGACGATCAGCCCCCGGCCCGACAACCTCATCCTGCTCACCGACGGCCTCCCGACACTCGGATCGAAGCCGTCGAACCGCGCGACCGTCAACGGCAAACAACGAGCGAAGCTCTTCGACGACGCCGTCAAGGCGCTGCCTCGCAACCTCCCGGTCAACACCGTGATGTTCCCCATGGAAGGCGATCCCGGTGCGGCGACCGCCTTCTGGCAGCTCGCCATCGCCAGCAAGGGTTCCTTCCTCACTCCGACCCGGGACTGGCCGTGAGACGGCGCCGTCGACGCGAGACCGACGTGTTCTCGCTGTCGTTTCTCGACGCGGTGTGCTGCGGCTTCGGCGCGGTCATCATGCTGATGGTGCTGACCAAGATCGGCGAGCCCGGCGCCATCGAGCAGGCCAGCCAGGACCTTCGTGGTCTCGTCGCCGCCCTCCAGGAAGAGCTCTACGAGATCCGTGGAGAGACCCGGATTCTCAACCGCGACCTGATCTCGCGCCGCGAGCAGCTCTCCAGCGAGACCGAGCGCATCGCCCGCCTGCAGGGCGATCTCTCGGAGATTCGTGGCGAGTTCGCCGCCAGTCGGCAGCTCAGCGAAGTCAACGAGATCGTCGAGGGGGCGCTGGTCGCAGCACAACAGGAACTCTCCGAGGAGATGGAGCGCCTCCTGGGCCGCGACTTCCGACGCGACGAGTCCGACACCACCATCGGCGGCGTGCCGGTCGACTCGGAGTACATCATCTTCATCATCGACACCTCGGGAAGCATGTACAGCTTCGCCTGGCCGATGATGCTCCAGAAGATGGAGGAGATTCTCGAGGTCTATCCGAAGGTCAAGGGCATCCAGGTGATGAACGACATGGGCCAGTACATGTTCTCGTCCTATGCGGGGAAGTGGATCCCGGACACCCCCGGCCGCCGCAAGGTGATCATCAATACGCTGCGGACCTGGCAGGTGTTCTCGAACTCGAGTCCGATCGAGGGCATCCAGCGCGCCATTCGGACCTACGCCAACGGTCGCGACAAGATCTCGCTCTACGTCCTCGGCGACGAGTTCACCGGCGGCTCGATCGATCAGGTCGTCACGATGGTCGATCGCTACAACAAGGTCGACGCCCAGGGCAATCGCCTCGTGCGGATCCACTCGATCGGATTCCCGGTCATGTTCGGCGGCTTCGGCGGCGGCAGCGGCACCGGCGAACGCTTCGCGACGCTGATGAGGATTCTCTGCGAACGCAACGACGGATCGTTCGTCGCCCTTCCGAGCCTCACCCCCTGAGGACCACGCCGACCGCAAGCGACCACGCCGACCGCAAGCGGCCACGCCGACCGCAAGCGGCCACGCCGACCGCAAGCGGCCACGCCGACCGCAAGCGGCCACGCCGACCGCAAGCGGGCGGGGGGGATCTCAGATGCCGCCGCGAGTGCGGGGACCGCTCTTCCTGAGCGACGAGCCCTGGGTCTGACCCCGCCGCCAGGATTGCGACGCATCCCGCCCGTGAGCGGTCTTGTGCTCGGGCTTCTGCTTCGTCCCCTCCTCGTCCGCGACGCTGACGGGCGCTGCGGCCGCGGCTTCGGCTCGGGCCGCACGATCGGCTGCCGCGTCTGCCTGCAGGCAGCACTGCTTGTATTTCTTGCCTGAGCCGCAGTGGCAACGGTCGTTGCGACCGGGGCGTGGTGTCGAAGTCTCAGTCATCGGATCCCCTTCGGAAGACATGGTTCCACCCTACTACGCGAAGCCGCCCGCTGAGGATCAGCGGGTCAGCTTTGCGATAACTGATTCGATGCGGCCGGTCGGCGGCGTCGCCCTTGCGGCGCTTGAGGTCGGCCTCGTAGTCCGAGTAACCACCCTCGAACCACATCACTTCGCTGTTGCCCTCGAAGGCCAGCACGTGGGTCGCGACCCGATCGAGGAACCACCGATCGTGCGAGATGATCAGGGCGCTTCCGGCGAACTCTTCGAGAGCGCCCTCCAGGGCCCTGAGCGTGTTGACGTCGAGATCGTTGGTCGGCTCGTCGAGCAGCAGGACGTTGGCGCCGCCGGTGAGGACCTTCGCCAGGTGAACCCGGTTGCGGGCGCCGCCCGAGAGCTGCCCCACCGTCTTCTGCTGTTCCGAACCCGAGAACCCGAAACGGCTGACGTAGGCGCGGGAATTGACCTCTCGCGAGCCGATCAGCATCGTCTCGCCGCCTCCCGAGATCTCCTCCCACACCCGGCGCTCATTGGAGAGCGAATCGCGGCTCTGGTCGACGTAGCCCAGTTCGACGGTCTCACCGACCGTCAGGGTGCCGGAGTCCGGCTCCTCCTGCCCGGTGATCATCCGGAAGAGCGTCGTCTTGCCGGCGCCGTTCGCACCGATGATGCCGACGATCGCTCCGGGCGGTACCGCGAAGCTGAGGGAGTCGTAGAGCAGAACGTCGCCGTACGCCTTGCGGACCGACTCCGCAGTGATGACCACGCTACCGAGTCGCGGTCCGGGGGGCAGGTAGATCTCCATCTCTTCACGGCGGCTCTCGGATTCCTGACCGAGCAGTTGGTTGTAGGCCGAGATCCGGGCCTTCGACTTGGTCTGCCGGGCTTTCGGCGTCATGCGAATCCATTCGAGCTCGCGCTCCAACGTACGCTGGCGAGCCGACTGGCTCTTCTCCTCGCGTCGCAGACGTTCCTGCTTCTGCTCGAGCCAGGACGAGTAGTTGCCCTTCCAGGGAATGCCGTGTCCCTTGTCGAGTTCCAGAATCCAGCCCGCGACGTTGTCGAGGAAGTAGCGATCGTGGGTGACCGCGATCACGGTACCGGGATAGTTCTTGAGATGCTTCTCGAGCCATCCGACCGATTCGGCGTCGAGATGATTGGTGGGCTCGTCGAGCAGCAGGATGTCGGGAGAGCGCAGCAGCAGCCGACACAGCGCGACCCGACGTCGCTCGCCGCCGGAAATCACGTCGACCGAGGTGTCCCCGGGCGGGCAACGCAGGGCGTCCATCGCCAACTCGAGCCGGCTGTCGAGATCCCAGGCGTTGATCCGATCGAGCTTCTCCTGCACGACGCCCTGTCGTTCGATCAGCCGGGTCATCTCGTCGTCGCTCATCTCCTCGCCGAACTTCGCATTGATGGCGTCGTACTCGGCGAGCGTGTCCACGACCTCCTGGACGCCTTTTTCGACGATCTGCTTGACGGTCTTGCCGGCCTCGAGCTGAGGTTCCTGTTCGAGATAGCCGATCGTGAAGCCCTCGGAGAGCACGGTCTCGCCCAGGTGATCGCGGTCGACTCCCGCCATGATCCGGAGCAGGGTGCTCTTGCCCGATCCGTTGAGGCCGATGACGCCGATCTTCGCTCCATGGAAGTACGACAGCGAGATGTCCTCGAGCACCGTGCGTCCGTCGTAGGTCTTGCCGACCTCCACCATCGAGTAGATGACTCTCTTCGTGTCTTCGCTCATGACTCTCCCCTGGCGTCTCGCCGAGTCCATGGACCCTATCCGACCTGCAGGTCCGCGAACAGCCACCCAGCCCGACGCCGAACCCGCACCGATCGACGAGGAATCATCCCGCCTGGCGAGCCGTTGAACGGGGTGAAGGGCTCGACAACGAGTTCCTCGCCCTCCCGTCTCCAAACACCCGATCGACCGGGCATCCTAGTAGTCTCCCCCTCCCCGATGCGCTCCCTCGCCCCTTCGATCTTCGCAGCCCTGGCTCTTCTGTCGACGCTCGCGCAGGCTCGCGAGAAACTGCAGCTGCGCGAGCTGTCGCTCGACCTTCCCGGCGCGCCGGCGGCGATCGTCGCCGGCGACATCGACGGCGACCGGCTGACCGATCTCGTGGTCGTCACCGCCTACACCGAGTGGGGCTCGATCGTGACCGAGGAATCCGTCGAAATGGACGACGTCGAAGGACTCGTCGAAATGATGACGATCGTCCCCTCGGTCGCCGACCGACGCCAGATCGTCGCGTTCCTGGGGCTCGTGGACGGGGGATTCGAGACTCTCGGCGAACCCCAGGATCTGCCCTCGTCCGTGCTGTCGGTGTTCGCAGGACTGCCGGGAAACCCGATCCTCGCGCTCACCGACGACGGCATCGAACAACTCGCTCTCAACGGCTCCGGCAAGATCACGTACAGGTCGATCCTCGAACGAAGACCGCTGCTCTCGGGCAGCGGAATCCTGATGTCCGGTCTGGTCCCGATCGAGGACATCGACGGCGACGGCCGCGGCGAACTCTTCTTTCCCGGCCGCACCACCTGGGATGTCTTCCGATGGGGTCGCGACGGGATCGCAGACGAGCCCGTCGCGCGGATCGCCTTCGAGGATCGGCCTCCCGTCGGCGAAGAAGGCAGGGGTCCCGCGTCGCGAGGCGGCACCCGGCGAGTCGTTCCCCTGCCGACGGTCGCCGACCTCGATGGCGACGGCAACGCGGACGTCCTGCTGCGAGGCGACGATCGAGTCTGGCACCGCTTCGAGGTTTCGCGTGGCGGTCTCGATCCGCCGTTCTCGAGCACCGAGAGCTTCGAACCGGAGCGCGATCGCCTGCCCGGCTTCCGTGGAGACATCGTCCATTTCGGCGACCTCGACGGCGACGGAGTCGGCGAGTACGTCCTGGAGGAGGAGCTGAACGACGAGGACGCGGGCTGGCGCCGGGAACTCAAGGAGGCGAAGGTCCCCCAGTACCGCTACTTCATCCACGGCGCCAACCGCGACTTCTCGATGAGCGCCGAGCCCCGGGTCTCGTTTCTCACTGAGGGCTACGGCTTCGGCGGCGGTGACGACTTCGAGATGCCCTTCGGGCTGAAGGACCTCGATGCCGACGGCCGACTCGATCTCGTCAGCGTCACGCTCGACTTCTCCCTCTGGCAGGCGGTCCGCATCATGACCACCCAGAGCCTGTCGATCGGACTCGACTTCCATGTCTGGTGCCAGCAAGCCCCGACGGCACCTTCGTCGGCATCGAAACCGTCGACCTGTCGGGCAAGTTCAAGCTTCAGCTCGACGACTTTCGCATCGGTCAGATCTCCCAGTTCGAGGGCGACTTCAACGGCGACGGTCGGGCCGACTTCATCCAGATGGGGCGCGGCAGGGAAGTGGCCATCCATACCGGAGCCGAGGGCTGCCGCTATCCGGCCAAGCCGGATCTCGAGATCCGACTGCGCGAGGAACCGAAGAACCTCGGCCTGGTCCAGGTGCGCGATCTCGACGGGGACGGCCTGTCGGACCTGGTGGTCGTGCAGCCACAGGAACGATCGCGTGAAGGGCTCAGTCGACCGGTCCGACTCGATCTCTACCTGAGCCGGAGCGCAAGCGATGACTAGGGTCCTGTCGACAGCCTTGGCTCTCTCGGCATTCCTGGTCTGTATCGCGGCGGCACAGAAGGTCGCCGCGGTCAATCCCGAATCGTGGCGAGTCCCCCTCGAAGGCGATCTGCGCCAGTGGGTTTCGGTCTGTGACGACTCGTGGACCTGTCCCCTGATCCTCCTGGTCGCCGACGCCGGCGACACCGACTCACAGGACATCGGCGAGGAGGAGCGTCGCTGGAGCCTGCTGCGCTGGTCGCCGAGCGCTGCTGCGCCGGTCAGGGTGCGCGGGCCGATCGCCTTCGATCGCGAGCCGACCCTCGGGCGCGTGAATCCGGCCTCTGGGGCCACGATCACCCTGGCCGCGGATCGACGCTTGTGGCTGATTCCGGTCGGAGACCTCGACACGCCCGGCGATCTCGGTGCACCGTCGTTCGTCGACCCGGGTGAATTGCGAGGCAGCCTCCATACGGATCCATCGGCGGGCCTCTTCTTCAGCGAGGCCGTCGGCGAATTCTCGATCGTCGATCCCGACGGCAACCGGGCCGCCTACACGACCCCGGTCGACGTGCAACGCGGCCCGACCGCACTCGACCTCCGCTCCCCCCGCGCGACGCCGCTCGGCGACGGTCGCTGGGTGATCGGCCCGCAGGCGCACGGCGATCTGAGATTGCGCAGCCTGGTGATCGATGCCCACAGACCTCCCGACGGCGGCGACGAGTCCGACGATCCCAATCCGGTCGAGATGTGGTCTCGCCTGCCGGCGCCGGAGCGAGTGGTTGCATCCCAATACGAAGTCTTCGGCGATCGCGTGTTGCTGTACGCCACCACCCTGCGAGCCGACAAGATCGGCGTCATCGAGAAAAAGAAGATGCGCGTCTTCGAACTGGCGCCCGACCGGACCCGCGCCGGCCAGGGGCCGATCTTCGAAGTCCTGACCTCCTCGAGGATGTGGCAGGAGCTCGACATCCATCTCGTCGACGTCGACCTCGACGGCCTTCGCGACCTCGTCCTCCTCCAACCCGAGGGCATGGGGGGCGGAAAGCTCATCGTCGACGTCCACCGTGGACTCGATGGAGGCGGCTTCGAGGAACGGAACCTCCGAACCGTCCTGCCGGAGGTCGACGAGGACACTCCGAAGCTCTACGGACACGACTGGGACGACGACGACACTCCCGACCTCCTGGTCCTCGCCGACGGTCAGATCCGGCTCTACCAGGGGCTGCCGGAGCCGAGTCGCAAGAAGGTGCTCGAACGGGATCCGGTCTCAGTGCTGCGGATCGACTCGGACCGACAGGTCCGCGACCTTCGCCCGAGCGCCGGGCGCCTGGTCGGTCGGGTTTCCTCACCCGACGGCAAAGGCGCACTGTTGGTGGTCCGGATCGGGACCCGCTGACGCGCCCTCGGTCGGCCTCTTCGGCCCCCGTCACACACCGGGTTCTCGGCGACCGAGCGACAGGTTCGGTACGACGACCCCGACCATCAGGGGCAACCCCAGTCGCCGACAGGCCTCGGCCCACTCGAGACTGATCGATCCGGCCGCCCACCACCACAGCAACGACCAGGCGGCCACTGCCGGGAGACCCCAGAGCAGGTTCCGGCGACGCTCCCTGAACGTCCTCGGGACCACCGCGCCGAAGCGAAGGACCCAGAAACCACAAAGAGCCAGTCCCGCCACCGTTGCCACCCTCGGGATCATCGTTTCGATCTCGATCCACTCTTCGCCGGCCGCCGCCCACGCCACGTCGCCGAGCCGTTCTCCCGCTTCCAGACTGCGTTCGGTCCAGATTCGCGGCGCTGAGAACTCCCCGCGAACTCCCTCCGCGATCCACCCGGCCAGGCCGAGGATCACAGCGACCGTCGAGACGAGCACAGCGGCCCTGCCTACGCCACCGAGTCGCCCCATCGACTCGGCCATCGGTCGCCAGGCATACGCGACGAGCACCACTCCCAACCCGCCCAGCATCCATCCAGCGGCCACCTGAGGCCACGTGTGAACTCCCAGCACGACCCTCGACCATCCCGTGAGGAGGATCAGCGGCACGCCCACCCAGGCCAGTCTGGCTCCCCCGAAGGTGATGAGCCCGCCCCAGGCGGCAACGACGCCCTGGGCGTGTCCGGAAGGCATTCCGAAGCCCCGACTCGAGGTGAGCGCGATGACGCCGCCGTCGACCATGAACGGTCGGGGCTCGGCCAAGAGCCACTTCAGCAGCGGATTCGACACCATCGCCAGGGCGATCGCTGCGCCGACCCGCAGTCCCAGGGAGACGCCTCCCACGAGAAAGATCCAGGGCAACAGGACCTCGACTCCGACCGGTCCGCCCGAAACGGTGATCGCCTCCCAGAAGAGCCGCAGGGGTTCGGGCATTTCGCAGGCTCCCCGCTCGGCTCAGTCCGGCGAACCGAGCCTCGGCAACAACGCGCCGGTCCCGGATCGGTACGACTCGTACTGCTCGCCGAAGCGGTCGATGAGGGCCTGTTCCTCACGCGGGATGATGCCGAACCGGAAGAGCAGCACGGCCACCCCGGCGATGGCGAGAAACAGGACGTTCGCCGAGATCAGCGCGAAGGACACGATCATGGCGATCCCCGTCGTGTAGATCGGATGGCGGATCCAGCGGTACGGACCCTCGACCACCAGGCGATGGTTCTCCTTGGTCAGCACGGTCTCGCTGACATTGCTGCCGAGAGTCCGAAAGACCCACACCATCCAGGGGACCAACGACACTCCGAGGACCGCACCGAGGAAACGCCACGAATCGGCCAACGGAAAGCGGCTCCACTCGATGGCGCGAGGGTAGGCGAGATAGGCCAGCAGGCCGAAGAGCAGCGGCAGCGTGAAAACCACCCTGGCCCATCGCAGGCCGGCACTCTCGGCCGATCGCGGAATCTCCTCGACCTCGCGGGCACGACGCCGGAAGTAGCCCGAGGTTCCGACGTTGCCGATCACCACGACCGCGAAGAGGACTCGGAAGACGATCTCCCTATCCACGGGTTGCCTCCAGGTGCGGCGCCTCGATCCATGCCCGGCCAGTCGCTCGACTGTCCGATGCGGTCATCCTTCTGCGACCGGTTTCCATGCACGGAGTATGGCTCCCTGACGGCCGTGCTTCAACGTCGTCCGGTTGCACTCGACGCCCGGCCGGAGACCCCGGCCGGGAAACCCGGCCGAGGCAGCCCGGATCAGGAACAGCACTGCGAGCGCGAACTCTCCTGCTTCATTCCCGCGGGGGCTTCTTCGAAGGTCCCCGACTGGGCCTCTATCTCGCCGAAGAAGGTCTGGGAGTCGCCGAGGACCCGGTACCACTCCCACATCGTTCCCTCGAGGTCGTGGGTGATGACCTTGTTCTGCGGCGCGTAGCAGCAGACCTTCTCCTCTTCCATCGCGTGCTCGATGCCGGCTTGCGCCAGTCGGTCGCGAGCCGCCTCGACATCGCTGTCTTCGAAGACCTCGACGCCCAGATGGTTGATTCGCTGCGTGGCTCCGGGATTCTCGAAGAGAACCAGCTTGAGGGGCGGATTCTCGATCGCGAAGTTGGCGTAGCCCGGTCGACGTTTCGAAACCTCGGCCCCGAAGGCGCGGGAATAGAACTCGATCGATACCTCGAGGTCTTCGACGTTGAGTGCGAGTTGCAGTCTCTGCATGATTGAACTCCTTTTGTTTTCGAACTTTCTGGAATGATCGAACTATTGAATCGCATCGTCCCTGCGCCGACCCGCCGACCTTCTAGCCGACGTCTTCGAGTCGAACCACTCGATTGCGACCGCAGCACTCGGCATACAGGAAGTCCAGGACCTCCTGCAGGGCTTCGGCCCCGGCGCGATATCGCAGGAAGCGCCCCTCGCGCTCCTGGACTACGAGCCCCTGGTGGCGAAGGCCCTCGAGATGATGCGAGAGCGTCGACGCCGGGATCCCCAACTCGGCCTGGAGTTCACCGACGACCAGGCCGGTCGGGTGAGCCGACAACAGCAGACGAACGATCTGAAGCCGGGCTTCATGACCGAGGGCGGCAAAGCGGTCGGCGAGGACGACTGGATCCTTCATTACATTTCTAGAATTATCGAAATGAAGGCCGATGTCAAGAGCCGCCCCTCACCGAAGGGCGACCTCTCGACGGACCGACGGATCAGGGGCCGGTGGCGGGCTGCGGACTCGTAGCCCGGAACTTCTCGACGTCGGCCGGCTCGATCACGGCCCACTCGAAGAAGGGGATGTACATCTCGTCGACGCTGCGAGCGCCGGGATAGACCGCGCGCTCGATGTCGATCACCGGGTACTCGGCCTTGCGACCCTCACCGTTGTCGTAGGTCGCGATGACCTCCACCCGCGTCCCCTTGGGGATCAGCTTCGGTGCAGCGTAGGTGTACTGCGTCTGCCAGGCGTAGTTGTACGACGGCACATCGAGAAGAACCTCGGTGCTGCCATCGGGATAGAAGGCCGTGTACTTCATCGAATCGCCGCGAAAATGCATGTGGGGGTGCAGCGAGATGAACACCGTGTCCTCCTCGAAGGTCCTCGACGAACCAATCCGCCAGGAATCGTGTCCGGGAGGGATCTCCCATCCCCAACTGTTGATGCCGCCGCGGACGACCTTGTACTTCACCTCATCGGTGGGGTCGTGGAAGAAGAACCCGATCGCAGACTGGTCGTGGAAACCGGTCCCCGGACCCGCTTCCTTGAAGTAGTGCATGGAGAGGCTGATCTCGGTGCCGGCGCGCAACAGATTGCCGAAACCCTCGGGGTAGATGATCGGGTCTTCTCCGGCCGCGATCGAACCGGCGGAAAACCGCTCTTCGGGATGGCCCTCGAAGGCCGGCGCCATGGCGCTGCCGACGGCGTGGTGGACATTGCGGCTGTCGGGTTTGATCTCGATGGCGCGAATCCAACGCGGCTCGGGGAGCAGATCCTCACCGATCGTGAAGCTGATCCGGGGCTGGAGGTCGGTGGCGTCGTCGGGCACCCAGTAGGGCTCGGGAATCGGCACGATGAGATCGGGCTTGCCGAGCAGCCAGCCGTGCTTCTCCTCGAACTCCCGAGGCGCCGGGGCGTCGGCGGGGTCGCCCATCGGAGAGCCCGCCCGCACCCAGGCGAGGACCAGGTCGCGCTCGGTCTGGGGCATGGTGCGCTCGTTCGAGAACTGACCCGTGGTGATGTCGGTCGCATCCCAGGGCGGCATGCTGTGGGCATCGACGGCCTTCGCGATCGCCTTCGCCCACGGCCGGACATCCTGGTAGGTGACCAGCGACATCGGCGCGATCATCCCCGCGATGTCGTCGCCCCCCTCGCGGTGACAATCCTGACAGCGCTGCTGGAGGATCGGCAGCACGTCTCTCGTGAACGTCGGACCCTGGGCGTCGTTGGCTGCGGCGAAGAGCGGCAGACCGACGAGCAGGATCAACGCGATGAACGAAACGAGAATTTTCTTCGTCATGCCGGTTCCTTCCGGGGAGTCCTCGAGCTGGTTGTAGAGATCTCAAAGGGTACTCGACTCTCTCGAACTCGTCAAAGCCCTTTTTCCGGCCCACAGCCACTGAGCAGCGCCGCCGCTGCCCTCTCGCCCCAAGGGGTGGTGCCAGGAACCCCCAGAGCGCACGGTGCAGCTCGACGAGATCCGGTACAGACTCGACTCAGGGCCGGTGGGGTCCGCTACGGAGGTCGCCGGTACCTGCGACCAACTACCCTTGGAGACGTTCATGAAACAGCAAGTTCCCCACTCCACCCCCCGAGGGCCTCGCATTCGCCCTCATCCTGGTGGCGCTGGCGACCCTCTTCGGTTGCGGTGCCGCTCAGGAGTCCGCTCCGGTCGCCGCCGAGCCCGAGCCGTGCGAACCGGCCTTCGGCATCGAGCCCGCCATCAGCATCAACGCCGTCATGGTCGCCCTCGTCGACCATTCCGCCCATGCGATCTGGGACCTGGGGCGAGAGGGCAACGCTCCCGCCACCGAGCGCGACTGGCAGGAAGTCGAGCATCACGCCACCCCAGTTGGCGGCAGGCGGCTCCTGGATCGCGACCGGAGGCACCGGCCAGGCCGACGCGGGCTGGGTTCGGCAACTGACCTGGCGTGACCATGCCCAGCGGATGACGGACGGAGCCCTGGAAGCCCTGGAGGCCGCCGAGGCACAGGATCTCGACGCCGTGCTGCTGGCCGGCGATCAGATCATCGAAGCGTGCGAGGCCTGCCACCAGGAGTTCAAGCCCGACCTGCCGTCCGAGGGCATCGTCCACCCGCACTACTACGAGGACTAGCCGTCATCGACTCGAGGGTCGACGAAACGCCGTCGACCCTCGCTCAGAAGACGTCCAGATCGCGAGCCGAGACCACCTTGCCCGAATAGCCTGCGCGACGAACCTCCTCGACCAGATCGTCGTCGGTGGCTCGGCCGTAGAGCTGGTGGTAGAGCACCAGCAGGCCCGGCTTCGCCTCGATCGCCAGCTTGGCGAGTTCGGCGGTAGAGGTGTGGGCGTGCTGGTGGTAGTCCCTGCCGGGGTGGCCGACCAGGAAGCTGCTCGAGTAGACCTCGTGAACCAGCACGTCGCAGCCGTTGCAAGCCTCGACCAGCGACGGGCTGGGGCGGGCGTCGCCCGAGATCACGATCGTCCGATCCTCGGACCGGAACTTGAAACCGAAGGCGACGGGCCAGGTGGCGTGGTCGACGGCGATCGCCTCGACCGCCACGCGATCGTCCTGGTAGATCGGACCGGCGACGATCTCCCGGCTCACCGCCCGGTAGTTGCGATAGACGTTGCGCTCGAGTCCGAGTCGTCGGATCTCGATGTCCTGCACCCAGGCCTCCTCGATCTTCGCGGTCATGTTCTCGATCCCGGGCGGTCCCCAGACGTCGAGGGGACGCGGCCGGCCGTTCTGCCACGGGGTGAACATCAGGTCGGGAAGACCGAGGGTGTGGTCCGAGTGGAGATGGCTGATGAACACGCGCGAGAGGTGGCGCGGATCGAGCGGCCAGATTCCGCGCTCTGACGCTTCGGCCATCCTGCGGACGATTCCCGGCCCCGCATCGACGAGGTAGGCGCGATCGCCGACGACGACGGCGACCCCGGGGCCGGAACGCTGAGGATCGGCCACCGGAGTCCCGGTGCCGAGAATCACCACATGCGTCGTGGCTCGAGCCGGCGGATCGACGCTCTGCGCGCACAGCAGCGACGCACCCGAGAGCGTCGAACCGAGCCAGCCCACCAACAGCAACCCCTGGCGGATTCTGCGCGCGACCCAGGCCCGGGCCGGCGGTACGGTTCCGCGGGCGTCCGACGATCTCGAACCCTTCCGGCAGCTTCTCTGGGTGGAGTCGAACATTTCGGTCGCGGCCCGCAGTCGTGAGTTCAGGGAATGCCTCGCGGGAGCCGTCGGGCTCCAAGACTACTAGCAGTCGTTGTCGCAGTTCCTGGGCTAGACTCCGATCGAGTCAGCCAGGGGGCGACGATTCGCTTCCCCGATCGACTGAAACGGGACCGTCGGTCGGCGGACAGCACTCACGGCCCACGCTGAGGTCCTGGGTCCCAGACCGCCCATGACCGAGTCCAGCGACGCCTTCGACTCCACCGCCCTGGCAGGATGTGGCCGGAGAGCCTACCAGGGCCGGGCGCGCACGACGTTTCCTCGCGGATGCGGCTCGGCGTGCACGTGACCACGACCTGGATCGACGTCGCCTCGTGGGCGTACGACGAGCTGGGCGAAGAAGGCATCGACTCCCGCCGAGAGGAGTCAGTTCGATCAGCGTGTGGTCGATGTCTCACTCGCCGCTGGAGATACGGCAGAGGATGCCCTGGAGGCGCAGCGTCGAGTGGCCGCGTCGTTCTCCGCCGGTATCGGTGGATCGTCGCCGCGCGACCGCCCAGGCCATCATTCGTCTCGAAGGTGGCCAGGCGCAACCCGGAGGAGCTGCGGGCGATGCTCGCCTCGTTCCGGAGCGACTTTCCTGAATGCACCGGAACTCGACGAGTTCGCGGCGACCGTTGCCGCAGCGCTGCAGGCACGTGGAGACGCGGCCGAGGTGCGGTGCTGGAGGGGCTCGGAAGGGACCGAGGGGAGCTCTCTTGAACGCGGAGCTATCTGCTGCTCGGCCGAGGGAGAGCTCAGCGGAGGGCCGCTCGGCGCTGCTTGCTTGCGCTGACCGGACTGGCTCCTGCCGAAGCGACCGGGGTGATCCAGTTCTCCACCCTCCTCGGCCGGCTCTCGCCGGACGGAGCGGAGGCGCTCTCCGCTGCCGGGGTGGCCGCGCACCGGGGGCGCGCGGCTGACGGGGCCGCGAGTGAGCTCGCTTACGTCGGGACCCGACCTGGACGAGGGGGAGCGTACCCCTGTTGGCGGAGGCCGCGCGGATTGCCGCCGCCGGGGGAGAGTTGAAGCTCGCTTGGCCGCCGAGCTCAAGAACGCGTTGATCGAGGCCGTCATCCGGAGGCTCCCGAATTCGGAGAAGCATCCCTGGCTCTGGCCCGCTACCATGCACGGACGCCCGACGGTGTGGAGGAGGCGATTCGCGCTGCTGGTGGACCTCATTCACCCGATGACCCAACGCGGCGGTCGTCCCAGACGCTCGGGTGGAACTCGCACGACTCCGCGGGTACGGGGGCATTCATGAAGCGGACCGAAGGATGGCCCGCTGGCGATCTTCGTGCTTTGAGGTATCTGACCTGCGGACTCTTCGCGCTCCCCGGTCACGCCGGCGGCCCAATGGCTGCTCGTGCCCATGGATCGAGGGCAGCACAACCACCTCAAGGCCTACGGCCTCACCTATTGGGCCCTCGAACAGGGGCTCGAGGCGGAGTGGCTGCTCAACTTCCGCGGCGGCTCGTTCTTGTTGCCCGATGTGCCCGGCATCCGTCGGGAGGCGGCCCTCCGCGGCGTGAGTACGGAGTTCATGGACGCACCCGGTGAGGCGCGCATGAGAGCCACGGTCGAGTCGTCCAACATGGAGGCCGTGCCGCTGGAGCGGGCACCCCGGGTCGCCATCTACACGCCGCCGAATTCCGAGATCTGGGACGACGCGGTGACCATGGCGCTGGAGTACGCGGGCATCGAGTACGAGACCATCTGGGACGACGACGTCCTCGACGGCGATCTGTCGGAGTACGAGTGGATCCACCTCCATCATGAGGACTTCACTGGCCAGTACTCGAAGTTCTTCCTCACCTACGGTGCGACGTCGTGGTTCCAGGACGAGGTGGCCCGCAGTCAGGCCATGGCCGACGAGGCGGGCTACACGAACGTCCCGGCGCTGAAGAAGGCGGTCGCGAACGCCATCCGGGACTACGTAGAGGGCGGGGGCTTTCTGTTCGCGATGTGCTCGGCGACCGAGACGCTGGAACTGGCGCTCGCCGCTGGCGGTGTGGACATCGCCGCAGCGTACTCGGACGGCACCCCGGCCGATCCCTGCCGCATCGTCGAAGATGCACTGGGACGCGCACGATGGCGTTCCAGGGACGCCCAGGTGCAGGTCTCTCCTTCCGTGAGCTCGTTCTCGGACATCGACGGACACCAGGTGAACACGCCGTGGCGAGAAGAACTGGGCGTGTACACCCTCTTCGACTTTTCCGCCAAGTTCGACCCGGTTCCCGCGATGTTGACGCAGAACCACGAGTCGGTGCTGCCCGACTTCTACGGCCTCACCACCTCGTTTCGGGAAGATCGGCTCAAGTCCGCGGCCATCGTACTGGCCCGGGACGAGCGGATCGCCAAGTACATCCACGGAAACCTGGGCGAGGGGACGTGGACGTACTTCGGCGGGCACGATCCGGAGGACCCCGAGCACCAGATCGGGGACCCGCAGACCGACCTCGCGCTCCATCCGAACTCCCCCGGGTACCGCCTGATCCTGAACAACGTCTTGTTCCCGGCCGCCAAGAAGCAGACGCTGAAGACCTAGTGGGTCGGTAGCCGCTGCCGATGGACATTCCCGAGGGGTTTCCCGATGCGCCTCCCGGCCTCGAGGCTGACTGGCGGGACTCGACGGTCTCGACGCCGTGGAGGCCACCCGGATCGCCCGTCGGCAGCCCCCCCCGACCCCCTCACGCTCTCGCCCGAGAGGTCAGGACCGCCGCTTCGGGCCGAGATCGAGCGGGCGGGAGGCCGCGAGGTCTGCTTTCTGGCCGACGGTGGACGAGGACCGCGTGGTCCACGCATCCGCGAGCCGTCGCCCGGGGCAGCTTCGATGCCGTGCTGGTCGCGGCCCGGGATGCCCCGGAAGGCGGCGTCATGCTGCACAACCACCCGTCCGGCCATCTGGAGCCGTCCGAGGCGGACATGCGGGTCGCCGCCCAGCTCTACGAGCAGGGGTCTGGGGACGGCCATCGTCGACAACCAGGCGAGCCGGATCTACGTCGTCGTGGAGCCGCCCTCGCCGCGGAGGCGTGTCCCGCTCGACGAGGGATCTTTGGCGGAACTCCTCGCCCCGGGTGGTGCGTTGTCGGGCCGGCACGAGGGCTACGAGGACCGGCCCGGGCAACGCGAAATGCTCGAGGAGGTGGTCCGGCGTTTCAACGATGGGGGCGTCGCCATTCTCGAGGCTGGGACCGGCACCGGGAAGTCACTGGCCTACCTGGTGCCGGCGGCCGTGTGGGCCCAGGAGAACAAGGAGCGGACCATCGTGTCCACCAACACGATCAACCTCCAGGAGCAGCTCGCGGGAAGGACCTGCCTCTGGTGCAAGCAACTCGTGGGGGAGATCCGCTGGGCGCTGGTGAAGGGGCGGGGCAACTACATCTCCATCCGGCGGGCGCTCCTGGCCTCGGAGAGCCAGGCGAGCCTGTTCGAGGAGGACCGCTCCGACGAGATGGCCCGGCTGCTCGAGTGGATCGATCGACCGAGGACGGCTCCCTGTCGGACCTCCCGTTCTCTACCCGCCGACGAGACGTGGGAGGAGGTCCGCAGCGATCCCGACATGTGCTTGCGGGCCCGCTGCCCGCCACTTCCAGCAGTGCTTCTACCAGAACTCGCGCGGCGCACGGCCGCGAGCGCCGAGCTGCTGGTCGTGAACCACCACCTGCTGTTCACCGACCTGGCCGTGCGCAGGGCGACCCAGAACTACACGCAGTCTGCCGTCCTGCCCGCCGTACAAGCGCGTGATCCTGGACGAGGCACACAACGCCGAGGACGCCGCCACGTCGCATCTCGGGGTGGAGGTGACGCGCAGTGGCCTCTATCGAGCCCTCTCCCGCCTCGACCGACGGGGACGTGGCATCCTGACGGCCGTACACGAGGCGCTGGGTGGACGGAAGGACCCGAACTCCGGGAGCGGGTGGAGAATCGGGTGCGGCCTGCGCTCGGCTCGCGCTCGGCGAGCTCGAGGGCCTGGTCGAGCGGATCGAGCCCCTCGCTGCCGGGCGACGGGTGGCCGTGCGGCTCGGGGACCGGCCGGGATCGGGGAGCCGGCGGAGCGGACGGAGGTGGCCGAGGCCCTGCCTCCACGCTGTCCGCGCTCGGGACCCTGGAACGGGAGCTGGCGGAGCTGCGCTCCCGGCTCGAGCTGGTGGAGGAGTTCGCCGACCGGCTCGAGGGGCGGATCCTGGACCTGAGGTCCATCGAGCGACGCCTCGCCGCAGCCGAGCACGGGCTGCGACTCGTCCTCGCGCCTGGCGAGGAGGGGGCGGCCTATGTGCGGTGGCTCGACTCCCGGGGGCGCGGATCGCGCTCGAACCTGGTGCTCGCCGCGGCCCCGATCGAGCTGGGTGGACGTCCTGCGCGAGTCGCTCTTCAGCAGGCCGAGACGACGATCCTCACGTCGGCGACGCTCACCACGCGGAAGACGGTTCGACTTCCTGCGGGGCCGCTTGGGCCGACCGGGGCCGCACGGACGGTCGAAGATGACAATCGCCTTGATCGTAACAGAGCGTATCATATTGTCACCATTCGATTTTTCATCCAACACCTTGCTCTGTGTCCCAACCGACCTTCCCGGCGTCGGCGGACCGGATCCGGGGTTCCAGGAGGCCACGGCGAAGGTCGTGGTGGAGGTCGCGGAGATGAGCGGTGGTGGCCTCTTCGTCCTGTTCACTTCGTACGCAGCGCTGCGGCGCGTTGCCGGCTTGCTCCGGGACGCCGGCGTGGGCGCGCGCTGGCCCCTCTACGTACAGGGGGAGGGGGACCGCTTCGGCCTGCTCCGGGGATTCGTGGAGGCGCGGGATGCCATCCTTCTGGGCACGTCCTCCTTCTGGGAAGGCGTCGACGTGCCCGGAGATCCCACTCCGCGGCCTGCTGATCCAGAAGCTGCCCTTCCGGGTGCCGACCGAGCCGATCACGGCGGCTCGCATGGAGGCGATCCAGGCAGCCGGCGGAGACTCGTTCGCGGACTTCATGCTTCCGCAGGCGGCGATCCGGCTCAAGCAGGGCTTCGGACGCCTGATCCGCTCACACGAGGATCGGGGCGCCGTGGTCCTGCTGGACGATCGGATCGTACGGAAGCGCTATGGTCGATATCTCTTGGACTCGTTGCCTCCCGCTCCGTTGGTGAAGGGCGCGTGGACGGACGTGCGGCGACGGTTGGAGGACTTCTACCGTGACGCCTGATCCCTTGGTTGTGACCTCGCTGGCGCCTACATTCCCGCGCGTACGAGGTCGACCTCCGATGGAATCACGAACTTGCGGGGAATTC
>CALOFD010000053.1:0-10178 GCA_942492505.1 Thermoanaerobaculia bacterium | reverse complement strand
GGCTTCTCTTCACTCAGGAACGAACTCCGAGTGTAACCCAGCCGGAGGCCTCGACCGCCCCTGCGGGCGGGCGCTCACGGTCTCGGGAGAGGCCGCTTTCAGACGGGATCGATCCTGAGGATCGCCCGGCGATCGGGTTTGCGGGAGAAGCTGGCCAGAAAGTTGGCGATCCGCATCTGGAAGCCGTACTTTTCGAGCAGGGCCCGGTAGGCACGCTTCTCGAACTCAGCGTCGTCGACCACCCGCGTCGAAGTCTCGATCGACGGCCCCGTGATCCGACCCTGCATGGTGCACGCCGCCACCTTCGAGTCCGGGAAGTTGCGCAGGCGCTTGACCTTCCAGGAGTCCCGCAAGGTGTAGGCGACCCAGAAGCCGTCGAGGCGAGCGAACCAGATCGGCGTTTCGACCCAGTCACCGTTCTTCTTGCGGGTCGAGAGCGAGAGGTAGCGCTGCCCGGCGAGGGGATCCGCGGATTCGGACATGGCGACAGTCTACCCGCGCCAGGACGTCTCCCTGCGCGATCTCCCGGGCGAGCCGATCGAGAGCCTGCAGTGCGAAGCGGCTGTTACAGTTCGTCGTCCACCCGCAGGAGCGAAAGGAACGGAGATGGCGGAGAGTCTGGGCGATCCGAAGTGGGCCTACACTCGCGGCCTGCACGAGTTGGGCAACGGCTGCTGGGCCTGGCTGCAGCCCGACGGCGGTTGGGGATGGTCGAACGCCGGTCTGGTCGTCTCCGAAGGTCGGTCGTTGCTGATCGACACCCTCTTCGACCTTCCGCTGACGCGCGAGATGCTCGACGCCATGCGACGATCGATTCCCGAGTCGGCGGCGATCGAGACCCTGGTCAACACCCACGCCAACGCCGATCACGTCAACGGCAACGAACTGGTGGAGGGAGCTCGGATCGTCGCTTCGGAGGCCTGCGCCGCCGAGATGCGGGCTGACGATCCCAACCGTCTCCTCGGTCTGATGCAAGCCGCTCCCGGGATGGGAGCCGTCGGGGAGTTCCTGCTCCGCGCCTTTGGTGATTTCGACTTCGAAGGCATCACGCAGACCCTGCCTACCGAGACCTTCGATCGTCGTTCGACCCTGGAAGTCGGGGCCAAGACCCTCGAACTCCATGCGGTGGGTCCGGCGCATACCCGCGGTGACACCCTGGTTCACGTCCCCGACGACCGAACGGTCTACACCGGCGACATCCTGTTCGTCGACGGACATCCGATCATCTGGGAGGGGCCGGTCCAGAACTGGATCGACGCCTGCGAGCTCATCGAGTCTTTCGATGTCGAAACGGTGGTGCCGGGCCACGGCCCGATCACCGACAAGCGGGCAGCCCGCGCCATGAAGGAGTACTTCGTGTATCTGCGCGACGAGACCCGCAAGCGCTTCGACGCCGGGCTGTCTTCGTTCGAAGCCGCTCGCGACATTTCGTTCGACGACTACGACACGTGGGGTGATGCGGAGAGGGTCGCCGTCAACACCGCGTCGCTCTATCGCGAGTTCCGGGGGGAAGACGAGTCGGACGCGATTCTCGACAGGATGACGCTTTTCACACAAATGGCCGAACTCGCCGAGGCGCGGGACTGAGACCGTTTCAGCGATGCGAAACTCGGACCCCAGGGTAGCGACCCTGCTGGGCGCTGCCGGCTGGGAACTCGACCCCCGCCCCTACCTGATGGTCGGACTCGAGCGGTCCGCGCTCGAGGAGATCGTTCCCCTGCTGACGGGGGAGGGGTTTCGCGCGCTGGTGATCGACGATCTCGAATCGACGCTCTTCGTGCCGGCTGACCGCGGAGCGTCGGCCGACCTCGATCCGGCGCAGGTCACCCCAGTTCGCCTGTTGACGTTCCCGCTCCAGCTGCCGGCGGATCTGGTGGGGTTTCTGGCGGCGGTGACTGCTGCCCTGGCGCAGGCCGGGGTTCCGGTGCTGCCGCTTGCCGCCTGCCGTCGAGACCACCTCTTCGTGCCGGCTGCCCAGGTCGACGTCGCCCTTGCGGCCCTGGAGGGGCTGGCGAGCGAGCCGGGGCGCGACGCGTCGTACTCCTGAGAACGGTTCGAGAGCGCCGAGGCGCCGGCCTCAGGGAATGCCGAGCCACTTGTGGGTCTGCAGGCTGAGTCGCCAGCGCGGATGCTCGAGGCAGAACTGCACGGTCTTCGCCGTGTTGGCAGCTGCCTGTGAGCCGTCCATCGGCTGCAGGAAGAAGTGGTCGAAGGCGAGATCCTCGAACGCCTTCGGATCGAGGTCGGGCTGGGGATGCACGAGCTTGAGTTCCTCTCCCTGCTTCAACCTCAGCTCTGCACCGGCCTTCGGGCTGACGCAGACCCAGTCCACGCCTGCCGGCGGGTCGAGGGTGCCGTTGGTTTCGATCGCGATCTCGAAGTCGTGCGCGTGCAGTGCGTCGACGAGCGCGGAGTCGAGTTGGAGCAGGGGCTCGCCGCCGGTGCAGACGACGAAACGCTGCCCTGCGACGTCGCCCGCCGGCCAGGTGGCGGCGACCGCTTCGGCGAGCCCCTCGGCGTCGTCGAAGCGACCTCCGCCGGGTCCGTCGACGCCGACGAAGTCGGTATCGCAGAAGTCACAGATCGCAGCGGCGCGATCGGCTTCGTGGCCCGACCACAGATTGCAGCCGGCAAAGCGCAGGAACACGGCCGGGCGACCGCAGTGGGCGCCCTCACCCTGCAGGGTGTAGAAGATCTCTTTCACCGTATACGACATGGCGATCCAGGTCTGGGAGAGGAAGTCGGAACCGCCTAGGGACGGATCCAGACCGGCAGATCCTCGAGGTCACCGCCGACCAGCTCCGAGTAGGCCCGGTCGATGCTGCTCCGCAGTTCGGCGGCCAGTTCCGGATGTTCCCGCGTGTAGCTGTAGCGCTCGGTCGGGTCGCGTTTCATGTCGAAGAGCAGTCCGGGCGGGTGCCAGTAGTCGTCGGCGCCGACGCGGGCCACCACGCTCTTGTACTGGGATTCGACGACCAGCTTCCAGTCCTGCGTCCTGACCCCGGCGATGCGATCGGAATCGAACAGGAAGAGGTGGGTGTGGAGAGACGTGCCGCCATCGAGGATCGGCATCAGATCGCGACCGTCGATGGGTCGATCCGCCGGTACCCGGGCGCCGGCGAGGCCGAGCAGGGTGGGCAGGACGTCGATGTTCATGGCGATGGCGTCGCTGCGCGCGCCGGCCGCCAGCCTGCCGGGCCAGCGGGCGATGAACGGCACTCGCATCCCGCCCTCGAACGACGAACCCTTGCGGTCGCGCAGATCGCCCGGGCTGCCCTCCCACCAGGGGCCGTTGTCGCTGGTGAAGATGACGAGCGTCGAGTCGTCGAGGCCGAGGCGATCGAGGGTCTCGAAGATCCGTCCCATGCCCCAGTCGAGAGTTTCGATGACGTCACCGTAGAGGCCGGCTTCCGAGCGGCCCGCGATAGCGAGCCGAAACGAAGAGCGGCACGTGCGGCATCGAGTGGGCGAGGTAGATGAAGAAGGGTTCCTCGCGATGCGCTTCGATGAAGCCTTCGGTCTGTTCGATGTAGCGTTCGGTCAGGGTTCGCTGATCGACTTCCTCTTCGATCGTCTCGCTCTGGTACTCGAGTGGAAACGGCGTCATGTCGTTCGACCACGGGACGCCCCAGTAGTGTTCGAAACCCTGGTCGTTGGGTCGGCTGCCGGCCTGGTGGCCGAGGTGCCACTTGCCGATCATGGCGGTTCGGTAGCCGACCTCGCGCAGCGACTCGGCGACGGTGATCTCCTCGGGCAGGAGACGGACGAAGTTCGTCGGTCGGGCGACGTCCCTGAGAAGGCCGAGCCGGGCCGGGTAGCGGCCGGTCAGGAGACCTCCTCTCGAAGGGGTGCAGACGTTGGCGCTCGAGTAGAAGTCGGTCAGCACGACGCCCTCTGCGGCCATTCGATCGAGGTTGGGGGTGGAGATCAGGTCGGCGCCGTAGGTCCCGACGTCACCGTAGCCGAGGTCGTCGGTGAGGACGACGATGAAATTCGGGGCTCGCTGCTCGGCGGCGGCGAGGGTGGAGACGACGGCGAGCAGAACGACGCAGAGGGCTCTCGGCATGGCGGCAGGATACTCCTCCGGGATCAGGAGGCGATGGCTTCCAGGTAGCGGGCGGCGGATCGGCGGACGACGCCGTGAGCATCGGAGTGCACGACGCGTCCGGGCCAGGCGCCGTAGAGAATGTCGAAGTCGAGTCCCTCGACCGCCCGCAGGATCCTGCCGATGGCGCCGGCGCCCAGGGGCACGAGGTTGGGATAGCTGCGCATGAAGCTCACCCAGCGCCGGTCCTGGACGACCTGGATGATGTCTCCGGAGAACAGCGCTCCGGGCCGATCGGCGTCGCCCGAGTCGTGTCTGCCGGAGCGGTGGAGGACGGTGCCGCCGTCGAAATGGCCGCCGCAACGGTGCAGGCTGAGGTCGGCGTCGAGAATCCTGCGCTCACCTTCCCACAGCACGATGTGGGAATCTTGGACCTGATCCACTCCCGGTCGTCGGCGTGCAGGTAGATCGGCACGTCGAAGGCCCGGCCCCACTCGGCCAGGGTGGAGTAGAAGTGGGGGTGCGAGATCGCGACGGCGTCGAGGCCGCCGAGTTCCTCGATCTGTTCCCGGCCGCCGTGGCAGAGGGGCGTGCAGTCCCAGAGCACCGAGAGACTGTCGCCGGCGACTCGGTGGGCGATCTGGCCGATTCCGAAAGGCGGTGTCGTGGCGATCGAATGGATGCCGTCCGCGAGGCGGGTGATCTCGTTGCGGTGCGACGATTGCAGCCCGGTCAGGGTCGTCCACTCCTGACCGTCCCAGTGGACGAACTGCCGGTCGTCCTCGCATACCGGGCACGCAGTCGGGGACGAAGGAGAAGGTGGATACTGAACGCCGCAGGTGACGCAGATCCACGAGTCCGACATCGCCCATCGACGCTAGCACGGCGGGTCGGGCATCGCGGTAGCATCGATCGCGATGAACCCGACCCCGATCCGGCGCCTTCTCACCGCCGCCCTGGCCCTGGCGATGCCGGCGCCGGCCGCGACACAGACCGTGCCGGCCGCCGATCTGGCGGCGCACTGCACGGAGATGGTCGAGGGCGAGAACCCCTATTTCGGTCGGGCGACCCTCGTGCGGCTGCAGGCCGAGGTGGCGCAGAGCACGACCCCCGATCAGCAGGTCGCGGCCCGACTGCAGCTCGCCCAGGCCCTGATCCGTCGCGGCGAGCCGCTCGCCGCCGTCGACCTGTTGAACGAAACCATGGCGATCGCCGAGCGGCTCGAGGTCGATCCGGGTCTGCGGCCGCTGGGTTGGTGGTTCCTGGGACTGGCCCACATGCAGGCGGGGGAGGACGAGAACTGCCTGATGAACCACGGCGCCTCGAGCTGCATCCTGCCGTTCGACGCCTCGGCTCTCCATGCGTCTCCGGAGCACGCTCGTCGGGCCGGAGATGCCTTCCTGCGCTACCTGGAGGAGCGGCCGCAGGACGCTCGTGGCGCCTGGCTGCTCAATCTCACCCGTCAGTTGTCGGGCGACGGCGCGCAGGCGCTGCCGGCTCGTTTCCTGCTGCCGCGCGATGCGCTGACTTCCGGGGCTCCCCTTCGCTCCGCTGGCGCGATCGGGCTCCTGATCTCGGACTGGCGGTCGTCGACCTCGCCGGGGGGGGCGCCGCTCGAGGACTTCGACGGCGATGGGCTGCTCGATGTCGTCACTCGACCTGGGATCCTGTGACCGGGTCAAGGTCTTTCGCAACGATGGGCGGGGCGGTTTCGAAGAGGTGACCAGGCAATGGGGGCTCGACAACCAGCTCGAGGACTCAACCTCAATCACGCCGACTACGACGGCGACGGTCGGATCGATCTGCTGATTCTTCGTGGGGCCTGGATGCTCGAAGACGGCGTGGTACGCAACTCGCTGCTGCGCAACGTGGCCTCGGGACGGCACGCTTCGTCGATGTCACCCGTGGGTGTCGGTCTCGATCGGCCCAGTTTCCCGACCCAGACGCCGGCTGGGCCGACTACGATGGCGACGGAGATCTCGACCTCTTCGTCGGCGACGAGGCGACGCGTCAGGGCATCCCGGATCCGTCCCAGCTGTTTCGCAACGACCGCGATGCCGAGGGACGGATCCACTTCACGGACGTCGCCGACCTCGCCGGCGTGAGCAATCTGCGCTACACCAAGGCGGCTGCATGGGGCGACTACGACAACGACGGCGACCTCGATCTCTACGTCTCCAACTTCGGGCCCAATCGCCTGTATCGCAACGAGGGGGACGGCACTTTCGTCGACGTCGCCGTCGAACTGGCGGTCACTGCCCCGGAGCGGGAGAGCTTCGCGACCTGGTTCTTCGATGTCGACAACGACGGCGACCTCGATCTCTTCGTCGCCGACTACCGACAGCAGCCCTATCAGGTGGCGGCGAGCTACTTCGAGGTGCCCTACGAAGAGGGGCAGCCGCTGCTCTATCTCAACGACGGTGCGGGTCGCTTCAGCGAGATCTCCCGCCGCGCCGGGCTGACGCGCCCGGCCATGCCGATGGGCGCCAACTTCGGCGATCTGGACAACGACGGCCGGCTCGACATCTACCTCGGCACCGGCGAGCCGGATCTCGCCAGCGTGATGCCGAACCTGATGTATCGAAATACCGGCGTCGGCTTCGAGGACGTCACCTTCGCCGGCGGCTTCGGCCATCTCCAGAAGGGACATGGCGTGGCCTTCGGAGACATCGACAACGACGGCGATCAGGACATCCTCCATCAGCTTGGCGGCTTCTACCCCGGAGACGACTACGCCAACGCCCTGTTCGAGAACCCGGGCAACGAGGCCCATTGGTCGACCCTGTTCCTCGAGGGGAGTCGTTCGAACCGCTTCGGTATCGGAGCCAGGGTCGAGGTCGTCGTGCTCGAGAACGGTCGGCGGCGCTCGGTGCATCACCAGGTCGGTACCGGTGCTTCCTTCGGCTCCTCGAGCCTGCGCCTCGAGACCGGACTGGGCGCCGCGGAATCGATCCTGGAAGTCCGGGTGATGTGGCCCGGCAGTCGGCAGGTCCAGAGCGTCACAGGGCTCGAACTCGACCGCTCCTATCGAATCGTCGAGGGGCGCGCCGGCGCCGAGCCGGTCGAATTGAAGCGCGTCGTTCTGGGCGGAGCCGTGGGGTCGGAGACGGTGCCGCACTAGGATTGGTGCCACTGCAGCTCCTCTGAAGGGAGATCTCCCATGAAGTTCCACCGTTTTCGCAGGTCGGGTTCCAGCACTCTTCGCGTCCTGCTCAGCGCGCTCCTCGTTGCGCTCGTCGCGACCGCGGCTTCGGCCGGTGACTGGCCTTCGTTCCGCGGACCGATCGCGGCGGGTGTTGCGGACGGCGAGAACCTGCCCACCCACTGGAACGTCGATAGCGGCGAGGGCCTGCGCTGGACGGTACGTGTCCCGGGTCTCGCCCACTCGAGTCCGGTCGTTCGAGGCGACCGGATCTGCGTGACGTCGGCGCTTCCCGGCGGCCGACGACGCCGACTTCAGGCCCGGCCTCTACGGTGATCGGCGACGCCTCCACCGACCGGTCTCCCCATCGCTTCATGGTCTACGCCCACGACCTGCGTAGCGGCGACGTGGTCTGGGAAGCGCCGGCCCACGAGGGCGTGCCGGTCGACAAACCGCCATCAAGTCGACCTACGCCCAACTCGGCTCCTGCCGTCGACGACAAGGTCGTGGTGGCCTTCTTCGGCTCCGAGGGGCTGTTCGCCTTCGATCATCAGGGCAGGGCCCTGTGGCATGTCGACCTGGGTCGTCTCGACGTCGGCGCCTACAACCTCAGGGCCTATGAGTGGGGGCCCGCCAGCTCGCCCATCCTGTGGAACGGTCTCGTGATCGTTCAATGCGATTCACACGGCGATTCCTTCATGGCCGCCTACGACGCGCTCACCGGGGAACCGGTGTGGAGGGTCGAACGCGACGAGATCCCGCCGGGGGATACACCGACGGTGGTCGAGAGCGTCGACCCGCCGGAGATCGTCACCAACGGATCGAACTGGATCCGGGGCAACAACGCGCTCACCGGCGAGGACTCCTGGCGCCTCGGAGGCAGTTCGAAGATCACCGCACCGACGCCGATCGTCGCCGGGGGTCTGGTGATCGTCGCCAGCGGTCGGGCTCCTGAGCGTCCGATCTTCGCCGTCAAGCCGGGCTCGCGAGGTGACCTGACGCTCGAGGAGGAGAACGTGATCGAGTCCTTCGGTAGCGTGGAGCTGGGTGCGGCGGGGTTCCTCACATGCCTACTCCCCTGGCCTACGACGGCCGGCTCTATGTGCTCGGCAACAACGGTGTCTTCGATGCCTACGAGGTCGAGACGGGAAACGAGATCTACCGCCAGCGCATCGCCCACGGAGGACTCGGGCTTCAGTACCTCGCTGGTCGCCGCCGATGGGCGCATCTACCTCTCCGGCGAGGGCGGTGAGGTGTTCGTGATCCGGGCGGGAGACGAGTTCGTGGTCGAAGCCGAATTGGACATGGGCGAACCGCTGATGGCGACGCCGGCGATCGTCGACGGGACACTGCTGATCCGCGGCCGCGATCATCTTTTCGCGATCGGACGTTGACAGTCGTGCTGCCGGAAGCCGCGCTCCGTTTCGGAGTTCGTACGCCGGCGTTCTCGTGGGCAGGTCTGGTGCTGGGGATGGCAGCCATCTGCTCTCGCCCGGGAACCTGCGACACCCGGGGACGACCCGTCTCCGCCCGACGAGGTCATGATCGCCGAGGAGATCTCGGTGATCGCTCGCGCCACCGAGTCGGACACGGCCGAGATCGTCCACATCGACCGTTCCCAGATCGTCGCATCGGGGCTGCGAACGACGGCCGATCTGGTGCGGCTCGTTCCCGGGGTGCTGGTGTTGGATTCCGGCACTCGCTCCGGGGTCTCCCATGCGCGCTCGAGAGGGGGCGATCCGAACTTCACCCTGGTGCTCCTCGACGGCGTGCCCGTGAATGATTCGACCGATACCCAGGGCGGCGCGGTGAATCTCAATGCCCTGCCGGTGAGCCAGATCGAGAGCATCGAAGTGATGAACGGTCCGCACTCGCACTTCTTCGGATCGAGTGCGGTGGCCGGCGCCATCGCCCTGAGGACTCGCTCGGGCGGCGAGTCTCCGTCGGGAGAAGTGCTCTTCGAGGGCGGCGACAATCGCTGCGGGCGCTCCAGTCTGTCGGCCGGCGGTCCTACCGGAGTCGGCGCCTTCTTCGTGGGGGGAGATCTGCAGGGTGAGTCCCGGGCGGTGGCCGACGAGTCCTTCGAGCAGGCCAACCTGCAGGCGAATCTCGGGTTCGATCTCTCCGGCCAGTCCCGGTTGCGCCTGACCGGCCGATCGACCGACTGGCAGACCGGCGACTACCCTGAGAGCTCCGGAGGTCCGGTCTACGGCTCCGGTCTCCTGCGTCTCTCCGATGTCGATCAGACCAGCTTCGGCCTCGACCTGAGCGCGCTGTCGGGTTCGTGGGAACACGCCGGCTCGATCGGTTGGAGTCGTACGGAATCCGCCGTCGACAGTCCTGCGATCGCTCCCCTGGTTCCTCCTTCGGAGGAGGTTCGGCAATACCGTCGGGCGCAGGTGAACTGGTTGTCGCGAACGCGCCTGACGGAGATCCTCGGCCTGAGCTTCGGCGCTCAGCTCGATGACGAGGATGCCTCGAACGAGAGCCTCCTGCTGCTGCCGCCCGAGTTCGGCGGGGCCGTGATGGGTGACTACGCCCTGGGTCGGACCACGCCGGGCGCCTTCGTCGAAGCGAGCCTGAGGTCGGGTGGGCTGTCGCTCGACCTGGGGGTCCGAGCCGACGATCCCGAGAGCCTGGCGGTCCAATGGAGCCCTCGCGCGGGACTCCGGTACGCCTTCGGAAGTACTCCCTGGCAGCTCCGGGCGGGCTGGAGCCACGCCTTCAAGCTACCGAGCTTCTTCGCACTCGCCAGTCCGCCGGCGCTGGGCGGCAACCCCGACCTGCTCCCCGAGACGAGTCAGGGCGGCGATCTCGGTGTGGAGTGGCGACGCGCCAGGGCGACGATCGGACTGGGAGCCTTCGCCGTGCGCTACTCGAACCTGATCGACTTCGACTTCGATGCCTTCCAGAACGTCAATCGTTCGAAGGTCGATGCGCAGGGGATCGAACTGCTGGCCAGTGCTTCGGCCGCGCATGACCGGGTGGACC
>CALOFD010000052.1:0-6494 GCA_942492505.1 Thermoanaerobaculia bacterium | reverse complement strand
GTCCCCCAGCTCTGGCGGTCGGCGGGGATCTCGGTGGCGTCGAGCCAGGCACCGTTGACCCAGCGGTTGAAGTCGTCCTGCGGTCGTGCGGAGAGGTCGAAACCGCTCTGGTCGATGCCGGAGATGAGGACCGGCGGAGCGGGCGTGCAGGCCGTCAGGACGGCAAGTGCCGCCAGGGCGATGAACAGTTCCGGGTGGCGCTTCATGACTCTCCTTCGGAGCGAAATCTAGCACCCGAAGGTGGATGTTTGCCGTCGCCGTGCGACCGGATACGATCCGATCATGAAGACGTTCGCCTGGATTCTCGTGGCCGGGGCTGTCGTGGCGGGGGTTTGGCTGGTGATCGATCGCCGCAACAGCAGTCCGTGGGTCCCCGACGAGTTCGTGATCGAGGGAGACGAGGGCGCTCCGATCCGACCGCAGGACGCGCCGACGGCGCGAGATCGAGTCTCGCCGGCCGCCGGATCGCCGCCGAGGGTCTCCGGCGACGAGTTGGAGCCGCAGCCCACGCCGAGCCTGTTGCCGGGTCCGACTCCGTCGGGTCCTCCGGGCGGGACTCCGGTCGGTCAGGCGGATCGAGCCTCGTCGTCTTCACCCCTGTCGCCGACTCCGAGATCGACGGAATCGACGGGTGGTTTCTACGTCCAGGTAGGGGCCTACGGCGAGACTGCGAATGCCAAACGGCGAGCCGCTGAACTCGAGGAACTGGGCTTCGAGGTCTTCTCGCGGGCTGTGGATACGGCCGACGGGCGGCCCGCGACAGCGGTCCGGCTGGGGCCCTTTGCGAGTCGCGCCGCGGCCGTCGAGGCGGCGGCTCGCTTCGTCGAGACCAATCCCGGCGCGTCGACGCTGATCGGTGAGGGCGAAAACTGAAGTCCCCGATTCGCGTCGTTGGTCACGAGGGCGCCTTCGGTTGTGGCTGACGCAGAGCTCCGAGTCGCGGTCCTCGGTTGCGGCCGTCTGGCGAGAGAATCACATCTGCCGATTCTCGCCGCGATCCCCCGAGTTCGGGTGGTGGCCCTGGCGGACGCTAGTTCCGTCGCCTTGCAGGCGGCGAAACGCCGGGTCCCCGACGCAACCACGTTCGACCGCTGGCAGGCTTCGCTGGCGGAGGTCGAGTGCGACGCCGTGGTGGTGGCGCTGCCCACAGACCTGCATGTGAGTGCGGGGCGAGCGGTCATCGAGTCCGGTCGGCATCTCTACCTGGAAAAACCTCCGGCGGCCGATGCGGCCGGTGTGGAACTGCTGGTCGATTCGCTGGGCGAACGCGCGCAGACGGTGGTTGTAGGGTTCAACTATCGCTACAACCGGCTCTTCGCGACGGCTCGGCGCTGGCTGGCCGAGGGGGTCGCCGGACCGATCTGGGAGATTCGCGGACGTTTCACGGTGACCTCCGAGTGGGTGACCGGCTGGCGTCGAGTCCGCATTCGAGGCGGCGGCGCCCTGTTGGACCTGGCGAGTCATCATGTCGATCTGGGCCGGTGGCTGCTCGGCCGTGAGGCGCGGCGCTGTCGCTGCACCCTCGACTCGAGGCAGAGCGACGACGACGGGGTGGATCTCGAAGTGGATTTCGGAGGCGACGTCTTTCTGCGGGGGCACTACGGTTTCGAAGAGGTCGCCGAGACCCGTTTCGAGATCGTCGGAGAGAAGGGGGCTGTCCTCGTGGACCGGATCCGGCATCAGGACGCCGTGTTCTCGCCGAACCGTGGCGCTGCGGGCCGAATCGTGAAGGGACACGGAGCGATCTCGAATCTTCTGTACCGCTGGGAGAAGCAGCGAGCGCCGGGCCATGAGCCCTCGCATCGAACCCTGATGGAAGGATTCGTCGAGGACTGCCTCGAGGGGCGTCCGGGGTCTCCCGGCCTCACCGAGGGTTGGCGTTGCATGCAGGTGTTGGACGCTGCCCGCAAGTCGTCAGCCGGGGGAGGTCGATGGGAACTCGTCGACGCGGAGGCGAAGGTTTGAGCGCCGGGATCAGCATGGTGATCGCCACCCGCGACCGCCACGATCAGGTCGAGCGATGCCTCGAGTCGATTCTGCGCTGCGCGCGAGCGGATCTGCGGATCATCGTCGTGGATCAGAGCCGTCGAGAATCCGGAGCGTCTCCTGCGGGTCTCGAGAGCACCGTCTGGGAGGATCGTCGGGTGGAGCGGATCCTCGATCCTGGGGTCGGCCTGTCGCGCGCCCACAATCTCGGGATCGCAGCTGCATCGACCGAGATCGTCGTTCTGACGGATGACGACTGCGAGGTCCCCGTCGATCATCTGGACGCCGTCGAGGCTGCCTTCCGAGACCGGCCGGCGGCGGCAGTGATCTTCGGCAACGTGGTGCCGGCAGAGCACGACCCGAGCCGCGGGCTGATCCCCGGCTATGTCCGCAGCGACGAGCTGATCGCCTCCGGCCCGAATGATGCCGCTCGTCTGGGTGGCCTGGGGGCCTGCATGGCCGTGCGCCGAAGGACCTGGTTCGAGTTGGGCGGATTCGACGTCATGCTCGGGGCCGGCGCCCGCTTTCGAGCGGGCAACGAGGGGGACTTCGCTCGCAGGGCGCTGGCAGCCGGCAAGTGTGTTCTCGAGACTCACCGCGTGAGCGTGGTTCATCATGGCTTCAGGGATCTCGAGGGTGAAAGGCATCTGCTCTGGGGGTACGGCCTCGGGACCGGAGCCATGTTGGCCAAGCACAGCCGAATCGCCAGCCCCGGCACGACGAACACGTTGTCGGTCTACGCTCGACGCTGGTTGCTGGGCTCTAGGGACTCCGCGCTGCGCCTCGGCCCCCGGCTCCACCCGTCCCTGCGGCTCGCAGCCTTCCTGCGAGGCTTCGGCGCCGGGCTGCTGGCGCCCGTCGACCGGGTGAATCAGCGCTTCGTTCCCGACCGACAGGGGACCACCCTTCCATGACGCTGCCGGAACTGTCGCTCCTCCTCGTCACCCCCTACGAGTTCGATTCCCTCCGTCAGACGGTCCGCCATGCCGAGAAACAGAGTCGCAGCTCGGAAATGGAGCTGGTCTTCGTGGTTCCCTCCGCGGTCGAGTTCGGCCTCGATCGGAGTGCGACGGAGGGCTTCCACTCCGTTCGTGTGGTCGAAGTCGGACCGCTTCGCTCGAACGCTCATGGTTACGCGGAGGGAGTCCGCGCGGCGTCGGCGGGCGTCGTGGTCTTCTGCGAGGATCACTGCTACCCGGCGGCAGGCTGGGCCGAGGCCTTGATCGATCGACATCGCGAGCCGTGGGCCGTCGTGGCTCCGAATATCGCTCATGCCAACCAACCCGGCGTCATCGCCTGGGCGGACTTCCTGCTCGGCTATGGTCCGTGGCTCGATCCGACTCCTGCCGGAGAACTCGACTACCTTCCGGGCCACAACAGCGCCTACAAGCGGGATCGGCTGCTGGACTACGGAGACGACCTCGAGCGATGGCTGGAAGCCGAGAGTGTTCTGCACTGGGATCTGCGCAGGAGGGGAGAGCGACTGTGGATCGAGCCTGCCGCACGAACCCATCACTTCAGTTTCTCGCGCATGTCGCCCTACCTTTCGGCGACCTTCCATACGGCGCGGACCTTCTCCTCGCGCCGACTGCGCGAGCGACCTGGCCGCTGCGCTGGGCCTATGCGCTGGCGAGTCCGTTGATCCCCCTCGTTCGCTTCCGAAGGTGTTGGCGCGACCTCCGTCGCAGCGCCGAGAAACCCTCTCTGCTCGCCCTGTCGCCGCCGCTCTTCTGTGCGCTTGGAGTGAGCGCTCTGGGGGAGGCGATCGGAGCCCTTTTCGGCCCGGGTCGTTCGCCGGCGAAGGTCAGCGACTTCGAGTTTCGTCGCGACCGTCACGTTCGCCGGGCGGATCGTGAAGCGATGCGTGCCGCGGCCTTCTGGTCATGACCGACGGCGCACGCGTTTCGGTCGTGATCCCGAGCGCCGACCGTCCCGAACTGGTGGTGCGAGCGGCGCGCTCAGCGCTGGGTCAGACCCTGCGCCCGATCGAGGTGGTGGTGGTTCTCGACGGCTACCAGCCCGACAGCGAGCGCAGCCTGGCCGCGATCGACGACCGGCGCCTCGTCGTGGTCCGCCTCCCCGATCGAGCGGGAGCCGCGGCGGCTCGCAATGCCGGCGTTCGAGCTTCGAGATCGGCCCGGGTGGCCTTTCTCGACGACGATGACGAGTGGTTGGAGGACAAACTCGAAAGCCAGCTGGAACGCGTCGAGGCCGGAGCGGCGAGGTTCCATTCAACGCCCATCATCGCCCGGGACGACCGGGGGGATCGCCGCTGGCCCGGTCGAGCGCGGGATCGGAACGAACCCCTGTCGGAATACCTGTTCGTGCGCAGGAGCGCCCGCTGGACGGACGGACTGGTGCATACGTCGACCTGGCTCGTCGATCGGGGCCTGCTGCTCGATCTGCCGTTCCGAGAGCAGACGCTTCACGAGGACCTCGTCTGGCTGCTCGATGCCGAGGCGGATCTCGGGGTCCGGATCGACGTCGACATGGACCTCGAACCCTCGACGGTCTGGCATGTCGAGACGGACCGCCAACGGCTCAGCAGCGGGAACCGCTGGCCGGAACTGCGTGAATGGAGCCGGCTCCACTCGTCTCGAATGACGGCTCGGGCGCGGTCTGCCTATCTGCTCACCTGGGTCACCGCCCAGGCTCGGAGGGAGAGAGCGTGGGGGGCAGCGCCCGGGCTTCTGTGGGAGGCCGTTCGCATGGGACGCCCGCGATGGGTCGATCTCGCACTCTTCGCGGCGCTGTGGGTCGCCGGGCCCCGCAGTCGATAGCGATGGGGATATTCTTGGCCCCCGAGACGTGGGCCTCCGAGCATTCCGGTTCCAGGCGACCTCGAGGGACGAGACCTTTGATCAAGATCTTCGAAGCGATGAGACGCCGCGACAGGGCTGCGCCTCGGGGAGTGCCGAAGCGCGCGGCGTGGGGTGTCCTGCTCTTCTGTTTCGGGCTGTTCGGGGGATGTCGTGGAGCGGGAGTCGACGACTCCCCGCAGAGGATCATCCTGGTCACCATCGATACGTTGCGAGCCGATCACCTGGGCAGCTACGGGTATCCGCGCAACATCACTCCGTTCCTGGATTCCCTGGCGGCGCGTGGAGTGCTGTTCGAGAAGGCCTATTCGCCCGTCTCGCACACGGCTCCGAGTCATGCTTCGATGTTCACCGGACTGCTTCCACAGCAGCACCAGGTGCTGATGAACGGCGAGAGTCTCGCTCCGTCGGTCCGAAGCGTCGCCGAGGTGATGAAGGAGCAGGGCTATACCACCGGAGCCTTTGCCGCAGTGCGATTCCTCGAGGGCGTTTCGCAGGGCTTCGATGAGTTCCGGGCCGTCGGGCACGGCGATCCGATGCCCAATATCCTGGCCGAAGGTCGGCGCTGGCTGGGCGAGCGATCGGCGGGCGAGAAGGCCTTTCTCTGGCTCCACATCTACGACGTCCACGAATGGGCCCAGGACGACCGGCTGAGCGTCGAGGATCATCTCTGGACGACGACCCAGGATCCCAGTCGGGCTGGCCTGTGGGAGTTCCTGAGATCGCAGCAGGGCATTCGAGGCGTGCCGAGAAAGCGAACCGTCGACCAGGTGCTCCGGCTGCGTCGGTGGAAGAGACCGATGATCATGGGGTGGCACGATCGCTACGACGCCCAGATCCGTTGGGTGGACCGGGAGCTGGGCCTGTTCTTCGACGAGGTCGAAGGCCGCTTCGGTCCCGGATCGACGACCTGGGTGGTGACTTCGGATCACGGCGAGGGATTGGGAAACCACGGTACCCGGACCCATGGCTCGGAGATCTATCAGGAGCAACTGCTGGTTCCGCTGATCTTCTACTCCGGCGAGGAAGAGGGTTCGGGTTCGTGCCCGCCGGATCGGGACGCGAGGTCCAGCTCGTCGGAATCTCGATCCCACGCTGGTCGGTCTCGTCGGAGGGAAGTCTGGACGATCTGGGTCCTGCCGTTGACCGGGAAGTCACAGGTGCCGCTGCTCCAGGGAGAGGAGGAACTGGCGGTCGCCCCACCGATCTTCTCCCAGCGTCGTCCGCCGGATGAGAAGCGACTGGAGTTGGGGTGGCCTCCCGGTGAGGTCTTCGCCCTGCAGGCGGGCAGCGAAAGGATCCTGATCCGGACCGCGATCGAGAAGCCCGAGTACTACGACCTGTCCGGGGATCCCTACGAGCTGGTCGACCTCTTCGACGAGCGCCCCGAAGCGGCGGAGCGATTGATGGCCGCCGCCTGGCGTCGCTGGGAGGAGATCAAGAAGGACGGGCAGGTGATCGCGGTCGACGGTGGAACGTTCGACGAAACCCTGCGCGAGGAACTCGAAGCCCTGGGCTATCTGTAGGTGGAGTCGCCGGGCAGAGCCGGGAGCGGCGCCGGCTCGCCGGCTAAGCCTGGTTATGAGTGTGAGGACATTCCCGGAGGTGCCATGCGTCGACGAAATCGCCCTGATCCTGCTGCTGTCGCTCGCGCTCTTGCCGCAGGCGCCTCGGCTGCCGTCTCGGATT
>CALOFD010000051.1:0-73440 GCA_942492505.1 Thermoanaerobaculia bacterium | reverse complement strand
GATCGTAGCCATCCATCGCCTCCTCGAAGGCTCGCACCTCGGCAGCGGGGTCCTCTCCCGAGGCCACCCTGGCCATCACCGCAGCCTTCTCCGCCTGGGCCAACGACCAGTACGAGCTGTGAGACTCAGGCAACAGCTCGACCGCGCGGCTCGCCGACTGCCTGGCGATCTCGATCCAGGGCTCGGCATCACCGTCGCCCCGAGCGACTTCCATCTCGGCCATCATCGAAGCGTTCCCCGCCCGCGAGACGTGCAGGAAGGCGATCTCGGGCGCCCTCGAGATCAGCTCGTCGACGATCCGAGCGACTTCCTCGAGTCTCGGCCGCGAGTCGACGCCGCTGTCGGCCTCGTACTCCGCCAGGTCACGGATGGCGAGGGTCCGGTTGGCCGGAGCCAGCACCTCGGTGGGGATGAGCGCGGAGGACTGCTCGTACCACTCCATCGCCTTCAGGAAGGACTCGGTCGGATCGACCCCGAAGATGACCTCCTGGCGGCCCTTGAGAAGGTAGGCATTGGCGCCGTTGTTCCAGGCCTGCGCGCTGGGTTCGATCTGGGCCGCGCGTGCGAACGACTGGCCGGCCTCCTCGAGGAGTCCCCGGGCATCCTCGGTCTTCTCCCACGCGTAGCGGCCGAGATTCATCAGGGAATCTCCGTACGCCTTGAGCGCCAGGGCCGAATCCGGGTCTCGTTCGAGTGAGACCCGGGCCAGGTCCCGCGCCCGGATGAGAGTCGGAACCGGGTTGCCTCCGCCCTCGAGTTCACGGTGTGCGGCCATCAGTTCGACATTCGCCAGATTCGCCGGCGCCTCAGGATGAGAAGGCAGGACCTTCTGGACGTTCGCACAGGTGGTGCGCGCGGTCTCGAGGAGCTGGGAGAAGAGTTCCTCGTCGGGAGGATCGAAACGCCACTGGAAGAGTCGGAACAGCGCCCTGGAGCAGGAACCGAACCACGCCTCCGGGGCACTCGGGGCCAACTCCACGGCAGCCGCGTAGGCGTCCTGCGACAGCAGATCGGCGGCCCGCCCTTCTTCACGGCGATGATGATCGAAGTGGTCGGAGGCGACCGCGGCCAGCGCGTCGCCCCTCAACTTGTGGGCCTCCCACAACCAGGGAGCCTCGAGCAGCGCCTGGTCGGCCTGAGCCAGCGTGTCCTCGAATCGATGTTCGTAGAAGGCGATCAGGGCGTCGACGAAGGCGAGGGGAGCCTCCGGCGAAGAACGCGCCTCGGCCAGCGCCGCCAGGGCGGGATCGCGATAGCGCTCCTCGGCCTCGGCCATCAGCCGCTCTCGCCGCTCGGGATCGCGCGCCGCCCGGGCGCGTTTGGACTCGCTCTCGAAGACCCGGCCGAGCGCGGTACCGCGGGCGAACGCCGCCTCCGGAGAGTGCAACCCCAGGTTCCAAGACTCCTCGAGATGAGGCAGGGCCTCGTCGACCCGATCGAGAGCCAGCAGACCGCGGCCGATCGCATAGGCGCCGGGCGCCCGACCGGCCTCTCCCAGTTCCTGCATCTGCTCGGCAACCTGCGCGAGGCGCTCCTCGAAACGCCGATACTCACCGCTGATGTCGTGCAGGGGCGACATCTGCGAGACCCGCAGCTGCCACTCGAGGCTGCCGACGTCGCGACCGAAGCGTTGTGCGATCTCGGACGTCCGAACGGACCGCCACGAAAGCCAGGCGCCCCAGGCAGCGAGCAGAACCGACAGGGTCACGAAGGCCGCGATCACGGCCGCGACCCGATGACGGCGAGTCCACTTCCTCAACCGATAGGCTGGACTCGGTCGGCCTGCGGTCACCGGCCGATCCTCGAGGTGACGCTGGATATCGGCTGCCAACTCGCCGACCGAGGAGTAGCGTCGAGCGCGGTCCTTCTCGAGCGCCTTCATGACGATCCAGTCGAGGTCACCGGAGAGTCCTCGAACCAGATCTCGCGCTTCGGTGCTCCGTTTGCGGGCGATCTCGGCCGCCGTGTCGACGCTCGACAGGCGGGTCGACGGGCGCGGCGGATCGACCTCACGAATGACCCGCCGCAGTTCATCGAGTCCAGCCGACTCCAGATGCTCCTTCTCGAAGGGCAGAACCCCCGTCAACACCTGGTAGAGAACGACGCCGAGTGAGTAGACATCGGCGCGGGTGTCGCTGTCTCCGGGTCTGTCGGCCTGTTCGGGAGACATGTAGGCCGGCGTCCCCACCATCCCGCCCAGCTGGGTGTGGAGGGTCTTCGCCGTCAGCGCCTGGGCCATGGTCTTGGCGACCCCGAAGTCGATGATCTTCGGCACCGAGCGCCCGGCGACTTCAGCGACCAGGATGTTGGACGGTTTGAGATCGCGGTGGATGATGCCCTTCTGGTGGGCGTGCTCGACGGCCTCACACACCTGGATGAAGAGCTCCAGGCGCTCCTTCGTCGACAGTCGGCGCTGATCGCAGTAGCGGTCGATCGGCAGCCCCCGGACATACTCCATGACGAAGTAGGGTCGACCGGTCTCGGTGGCGCCGCCGTCCAGCACCTGGGCGATTCCCGGATGCTGCATCAGGGCCAGGGCCTGGCGTTCGGCCTCGAAGCGAGCCAGGAATCGCCGCGTGTCCATGCCGAGCTTGACCAGCTTCAGCGCCACCTCGCGTCGCACCGGCTCACGCTGTTCGGCCCGATACACGACTCCCATGCCGCCTTCCCCGATCCGCTCGAGCAGCCGGTAGCGTCCGACCCACTTCGGCGAGTTCGAGTCCTCGCCAGCCCTCGGAGGATCGCCTGGAGAGGCGCTGCCTTCCGATTCCTCCTCCAGCCCCAGCCCCAGTCCCAGAAGACAACTGGGACAGGAGGAGGCGTCGAGTCCCGGAGGGATCTCGGATCCGCACTGAGGGCACTTCTCGGATTTCGACACGGACAACTCGAGGAGATCCTATCCTCGACGCGCTCCTTCCACGGCCTCGCGGCCATCGGGATCCACGACCGCTTCCTCCGCTTCGACGCGTCCGCAGGGTCGGTCGGACCGCACGGGCTTCGGCTGTGGCAGTCTTGCGGCCATGAGCCCGCCACCCGAAATCGACGCGCTCCTCGACTCCATCGCCACGACTCTCGGCAGTCCGCTGTCCTCTGCGACCCGGGTTCACGGCGGAGACGTCGCGATCTCCTACCGACTCGATCTCGCCGACGGCAGACGCGTCTTCGCCAAGAGCCACGCCGACCCACCGCCCCACCACTTCACGACCGAAGCGTCCGGCCTGCGATGGCTCGGCGAGGGCTCGCATGTGCGGGTTCCGGAAGTCCTCGCGGTCTCCGACGCCCCTCCCTTCCTCATCCTCGAATGGATCGAAGAAGGGGCTTCGACCGCAAGCACCGAGGCCGACCTCGGTCGCGCGCTCGCCGACCTCCACCGCAGCGGCGCTCCCGCCTTCGGCCGCGAGGACCGTCGGACCACCGGCAGTCGCGGACTCCCCAACGAGCCCTGCGACACCTGGGAGGAGTTCTACTCGACGCAGCGCCTGCTGCCCCTGGTTCGGATCGCCCACGACGGCAACGCACTCGACCGCCGGGTCCTCGACCGTGTCGAACGCATCGCCCATCGCCTGTCGGAGTTCATCGACAGCCCCGCAGCCCCGGCACGCCTGCACGGCGACCTGTGGGCGGGCAATCGGCTCGTCGACCGCCAGGGACAGAACTGGCTGATCGACCCCGCCGCCCACGGCGGACACCGAGAGTTCGATCTCGCCATGATGCGCCTCTTCGGCGGCTTCGGCGAAGCCTGCTTCAACGCCTACGACGAGGTCCATCCGCTCGACATCGGCTGGCAGGAGCGCGTGCCGCTCCACCAGCTGGCTCCGCTGATCGTCCACGCCGTCAAGTTCGGTGGCGGCTACCGGGCGGCCGTCGAGTCGGCCCTGGCCGGCCTTCTCTGAACTGCAAGCGAACTCGGCGATCCTACGAATCCGACGGTGCGACCTCGACCCGAACCCGGGAGTCGACCTCGACATCCGTGAGACGTGTCTCGACCCCATCGGCCCAGCGCACTTCGATATCCACGGGTTCGGTCGACGGGCCGAGACCGAAGATCATTTCGAGGTCGTGACCCGAAGCGAAGGAGGCATCGCTCCCAAACCACCGTCTCTGGCTGAGCCTTCCCGCTGCGACCACCGTCACCCGAGCTCCCCGTCGCCGTGCCTCGGCCGCATTCAGTTCGACGGCGATCCAGTGGTGAGTGCTCGGGCTGTCGTTACGAAGGAGAAGCGGCGCGCCCCGGTTCACCGAAACCGCCACGTCGACATCGCCGTCGCGATCGTAGTCGGCAAGGGCGAGACCCCGAGCAACCCTGGCTGCAGCCATCGCATCACCCGAGGCTGGAGCCAGATTCCAGAACCTCTCGCCATCGTTCCAGAACAGGAAACCAGCCTGCGCGGTCAGCGGACCCCCGGGAGCGTCCTCGAGCGTACTGCCGTTCGCCACCACCAGGTCCAGCAACCCATCCAGGTCGACATCGACGAATCCACAGCCCCACCCGACCGAATCGGTCGACACCTGGCCCAGGCGCAACTGTTGTGCTCGATCACGGTACTCGACGAAGCCATCGGAAGCGCGAACACCCTGGTAGAGCGCATTCTCCTGCGCGACCCAGTGGGTGATGAACAGATCGGCGAGGCCATCAGGGCCGCCCCCGAACGCCAGGTCACCCACCGACAAGCCCATCGAGCCGCGCACATCGGCGGTCCCGGAAGTATGGCTCCGATCCTCGAAGACCATCTCTCCACGAGCCCCCAGGTTGTGCAGCAGGGCATTCGGAGAAACGTCGTTGGCGACGTAGAGATCGAGCCAACCGTCGTCGTCGAGATCCACGAAACTGGCTCCCAGGGAGCGGCCTCCAACGTCGTCGCTGAGGGTCTCCGCCGCGACGTCGATGAAGCGACCGTCGGGCTGCTGACGGTAGAGGCGGTTGGTCTGTGCGGTGAACACATTCGGATTCATCGACAGCGGTGTGCCTTCCCAATGGGGGTCGTCCGACTGCACCCCGGCGGCGAGTCGTTCGTCGAAGTCGACATAGTTGGCAACGTAGAAGTCGAGAAGACCGTCGCGGTCGTAGTCTGCCCAGCTCACCGAGATCGACCACGACGCATCGTCGACCCCGAGCCGGGCCGCCACGTCTTCGAACCGCCCATCACCCAGGTTCTTGAACAGACGGTTCGCACCGCGATTGGCGACGTACAGATCGAGCCCACCGTCGCCATCGAAGTCCGCGAAGCTGGCTCCCATGCCGAAGCCCTCGGCATCGCCCACTCCGGCGACCTCCGTCACGTCGACGAAGGTGCCACCATCGTTGCGGAAGAGGCGATTCCAGCCCGACGGCTCGGCCGAGCCAGCCGGGTCGAAATTGACCACGTAGAGATCGGGGTCGCCGTCACCGTCGTAGTCACCCCAGGCCAGCCCTGAACCGGTGTCCTCCGTCAGGAGGCGGCTCCGGACTCCAGGGCCATGCTGCATCTCGATCCCGACCTCTCGAGCGACATCGACGAAGCGCAGCGCGGGAGCATGCTCAGGGATCTCATGGCGGCGCTCCGAGCCCACTCCGACCGTCGGGTCCTGAAGATCGGAGCTCCTCGACCGCTCGAACCACAATCCTCCGACCCCGAGGACGATCAGTCCGACGATCGTGGCAGCGACCGACACAACCAGCCTTCGCTGCCGCCGGGTACCGCCCTTCCGCAACGATCTCAATCGGAGCCACGTCCCAGGTCGACCAGGAGCGACGAACTGGCCTGCGTCACCGTCGGCTGCAAGACGCCCGTCGACTCCTCGAGGTCCGGTACGACCAGGTCGAGAAACTCCTGCCGGTAGCGCCGGTAGTTCAGATCGGCAGCGATGCGCAGAGGACCCTTTGCGTCGAGGGGGACCAGGAAGCCGAAGGTCTGGGCGTCGGAGTAGAGAGGGAAAATGACCCTCTTGCCGCGGCCGCCCGCCTTCTTCCAGAGTTCATGGCGGCGAAGATCCTCGCCGTGTTCATCGACCGGCGTCGCTTCGAGAATCAGCGTCCTTCCATGCTTCTCGACCTCGTCGACGGCGAGTTGCGAGTTTCCACCGACGATCCTTCGCGTCTCGGGATCGACTCTGCCCCAGTCTGCCAGCAGTTCGCCGTCGCGATCGAACACCCTGAGATGAACCCACGAGCGAACGAAGTCGAGGGGACCTGTGATGAAGTTGTGGCCCGCCTTGCGGTTCGCCACCACGGCACGGATCTCGATCTCCTCCCCGGGCACCGCAGCCTGGGGTGCCACCAGGGTCAGTCCGGCCACCGGACCTGCCGGGAAGAGGGCGGCGATCTCCGGCAGGATCGTCTCGCCCCGCATCCACTCTTCCGTCAGCTCGACGTGGCGACGCCAGTTGGGCAGCTTCAGGACTGCCGGCATGAAGTTGTTCGTCGCAATGAAGCCGTGATGTCGATGCTTGCCGTCGTCGGCGCTGCGTCGACGGTCGCCGTCTTCGCCGTGACCGGGGTCGGAAGACTCCGTCAACCGCATATGGCAGTCGCGACAACTCAAGTCGACCGCCGGGTCTTCACTGTGCCAATGGCCGTTTCGCCACTCGTCGTACTGGTTCTGCCCCTCGACGAGGCCGAAGCGATTGAGTGCCTCGGGAATGAACTGCTTGTGACAGGCGGCACAGAACTCGGGCGAGCGGAGCAGATTGCGGTCATAGTCTGCGAGGTGCTGACGGGGGTAGGCCCGCAGCAGGAGAGCACCCACGAAGCCCTTCCAGCCTTCTTCCGACTCCCAGACGTACTTTCGGGGCGGCGTCAGCTCGTAGTCGGCGTTGCCGCGCTCGTCGACCTTCGAGATCGAATGACATCCGACGCAGGAGATCCCCTCGTCGACGCCCGGCGCGGAGAGGCTCAGGGAGTGCAGGTCCTTGGCGCCGGCGAACAGCGAGATCGGGTCGTGACAGCCTGCACAGTAGCGGGTTTCCGCTGCCTCCCGATCGGCAGCGAAGCGTCGCTGGACCTCCTGGAAAGGCGGATTCATCGCCGCGAAACGATGGGCGCTGGGTTCCCATTCTTCGACGACCTGGGTGTGGCACCCTCCACGGCCGCAAGACACCGATCCAGCCAGGAGTTCCGGCGCCACCAGACGGCCGTCGTTCGTCCGCGCGTAGGTCGGAGCGAACGGGTTGCCGCGATACTCGTCGAACTCCTGCGCATAGGAAGGAAGGGTGTAGTCGGCCGGCACCTCGAAGCGCATTTCGACCGTCGGCCAGAACAGCGCCACCACTGCGGCGAGGAACACCGCTCCCACAAGCCCCGCCAGCCCCCGCCGAGCAAACCCACCCATGGCGACGGCCAGGTCGATGTCGGTGTGCGCAGAGGCCCGCCGACGGATGAATGCCGCAATCAGGTGGGAAGCAACCAGGGCCAACGTCGCCAGCCCTGCAACCAGGTGCACCAGGTCCCAGGCCGGAGTCAGCCTCAGCGCCCAGATGGCCTCGCCCGTCAGCCACAGGCCGCTGACGATCGCAACCAGCACCACGACCAGCAGTGCCCAGCCGAGGAACATCGAAGCCGTCGCTCTCTGGCGCATCCAGACCGACAGGTGCCGAACGAAATAGGGACCGGCAATCACCACACAGGTGAGTCCCACCGCGACATGCACCAGCAGGAGGAACTGTGAGAACAGGGAGAACGGAGCCAGGTAGTTCCACAGACCGCTCACGCCCAGAAAGGCGAGGCCGGCGCTGACGGCCACCGCGAGACGCGAGGCCCATCCCTGCCGCGCCAGATCGCGCGGCGACTCGGGTCGCTGATGGATCGAAGTCATCGGGTCCGGGCGCGTGGACTCCCTGAGACGCGAGTCTCGGAGACACGGCTCATCGCCGATCCTCAGGCCGAGAGCCTTCTCATCCAACACCCCGGCGGGTAGTAACCATCACGAGGCGGCATCTCGCCGCGGCGCCAGCAAGGGTGCGAGGAAGACGCCCCACACCAGCAGTGCCGCGAGGAAGAGAAACGCTGCCAGCCCCATCCATAGGAAGTAGCGCCGCGGATCGATCTCCATCAACGCCCTGGGAACGATCGCCAGGAGGGCGAGCGACGCCAACCACACGACCTGTGGTGGCTTGCCCAGCATCAGATCACTCCGGCCGCCATGGCCGAGAACGACCTGCGTGCTGACCGACAGGGTCAGCAGACTGAACCCTCCGATCAGGCTGACGTGCAGGCCGACGCGGAACGCCTCGGGCCAGGCTCCAGCGACCAGGTAGCCAACCGGCAGGAGCCAGGACGAAAGCCAGATCACCCGCGCGTTCCAGGCCGGCCTCGGCGTTCTCAGGATGCCGCCCGAGCCCAGCAGGACGGCCAGCAACAGGCCGCCGCGCAGGAGAAGCCCCCATCGTGCCGACACCGACACCCCGACCCAGAACGACAGAACGAGTACGGCAGCAGCGACGACGTGAAGCACTCGCAGGCTCCTATCGCGGCCGCTCGTGGTGCCGTCGGCCGGCGCCTCACCCCTCATCATCAGGGGCAGCGCCAGGGATCCCACTCCAAGGACGAAGGCCAGGAACATGCCCTGCTGCAGGAGACCCCGGCCGAAGAGTCCCAGGGTGGAGGCGGTCGCTCCAGATCGGTCTGCAACCAGGGTCAGGATCGAACCCCCGATCCCCATCGAGAAGCCGATCGGGATCCACACGAAGGCATTGGGAGGCCGCCGCGGCGAGGTCGCCGACAGAAACCGGCGCACCGCGAACCGCACCACCACCAGGGCGAGCGAGATCCACACGACCTGAGCCGCTCGATACGCCTCGAACCACGCCAACCCCACGACCAGCGGCGGCGCGAAGACCGCCGCGCCGAGCTCGAAGGCCGAGGGCGGCCGACTGCCCGTGCGTCTCGGCACCATCGTGAGCAGGAATCCGAGGGCGAAACACATCAGGAAGCCCTGGATCTGGGTCACCGTATGGAAGACCGGTCGGAAGTCTTCCAGCACTCCCAGAGCGTGCAACAACCAATGCGAAACACCAGCGAAGCCGAGGACGGCTCCGAGCGGGAAGAGGACTCGGTAGGGCTCTCGGCGGAGAATCGGCGCTTCGACCAGGGCGTCGATCTCGACGATCTGCGAGGCACCAGCCTCGACGATCTGTGATGCCATCGAACCCGCGGCGGGTTTGCCGGACTGGCTCGCTGGCTCGGGGGGAGGCGTCACGCAGGCGAGTCTAGACCCCGCCAAGACAGCTGCAGCCACCCTTTCGGACAGCCCCTTCCGACTGCGTCGCCGGACCCCGAGTTCGAAACCGCTCCGCATTCGCCCACCCCACTGGTGGAGTCGGGTCCCCGCCCCCGCGGTCGTGGCAGGTGTCGTTCCTGAAGGCCTTAGGCTTGATTCATCCCTATAATGGAGTTTGCCAGCGACCAAGGAGACAGGATGAGCAATCAGCAAACCACCTCTGCCAACACCCGGCGGGCCGCAGCCGTTCTCGCGAGGATGACCGCCGCCCTGGCGTTCGCTCTCGTGTTCCTCAGCCCCCCGGCAACCGCACAGCCGCAGGGCGACATCAACAGCGGCGCCTCGATCTTCAAGGGCTACTGCCGCAGCTGCCATGGCGACGATGCGCGCGGCAACGGACCGATCGGCGTTCATCTCAAGGTCCCACCGGCTGACCTCACCCAGATCTCCAAGAACAACGGCGGCACGTTCCCCGCCGACGAGGTCAACGAGAAGATCCGCAACGGTGGCACCGTCAAGGGCCACGGCAGCGCCGAGATGCCGATCTGGGGCGAGGCCTTCGCGATCGTCGAGGGAGGCCAGACACAGGCGGAAGTCGACCAGCGCATCGCCGACCTCGTTGCGTTCCTGAAGGTCATTCAGCAGCGCTGATCGAGCCGACCTCGGTCCTCCGCCTCCGGGGGGCCGCATGTTCCCACCATGGACGGGCGGCCGGCCGATCCGAGATCGACTCGATCCTCCGGAAGTAGATCGAGTCTGGATCGGTTCCGGTGCTAGAGCCTCCTGATGTCGATCCGGATTCAAGCCCTGATACTGGCCGTCGCCCTGTGGCCGGCAACGTCCGGCTACGCCACCGAGCCCCCGGCGCTGCGCGGCCTTTCGCTGCCCGAGGCGCTGGCGCAACTGCAGCGCTCCGACCTCCGGATCGTGTACTCCGACCGACTCGTCAACGAGCACATGTCGGTTCTCGAGGAACCGGACTGCGAGGACACCCGTTGCCGACTCGAGTCGATCCTCGCGCCCTTCGGCCTGAGGGCCGAGGAACGAGCCGCCGGAACCCTGGTGGTGGTGCGCATTCCCGCCGCTGAAGTCCTGCCGGTGAGCGGCCGACTCGTCTCGGTGGCCGGTCATCTGCCGATCGCCGGCGCGACGCTCAGCCTGGGTGACGACCACGCCTCCACCGAGAGCGATGCAGAGGGGCTCTTTCGCCTCGAGGCCGCCCCGGGCAACTACGTTCTCCGCATCCGCCACCCGGAATACGTGCTGGAACAACGAGAGGTCACCCTCAGTGAGGCCACTCATCTGGAGATCCGCCTCCAGCCGATGCCTCTGACCCAGGGCGAGGTGATCGTTCGTCCCAGCCACCACTCACTCCAGCGCTCGTCGCCCACGTCTCGGCTCGCGCTCAGTCGCGACGAGATCCAGGCCCTGCCCCATCTCGGAGACGACCTCCTGCGCACGGTGCCGCTGCTGCCGGGCGTCACTTCGAACGACATCACCGCGCAGTTCAACATCCGCGGCGGCCGTCACGACGAAGTCCGAATGGAACTCGCCGGTCAGGAGCTCTACGATCCGTTTCATCTCAAGGACTTCGACAGTGCCCTCAGCGTGCTGCCGTCGGAGGTCCTCGGAAGCGTCGACGCGATCACTGGAGCGGCGCCGGTGAACTACGGCGATCGAATGGGTGGCGTCCTGCACATGACGTTTCGCGAGGCCGAGACGCCACGCAGGTTCTGGCTGGGACTCAGTGTCCTCAACTGGCAGGCGGGGACGAGCGGCCTCTTCCACGAGGGCAAGGGACAGTGGCTGGGAAGCTTCAGACGGGGAACCGTCGATCTCGTCGGCGAGGTCGTCGATCACCAGAGCCCGAGCTACTCGGACTTCTCGGGTCGATTCTCCTATCGCCCCACGCCGCGCCACGAGTTGCGTTTCCACTCGCTCCAGAGCTACGACCGCCTGGAGACCACGGACATCGACGAAGACGCCTCGAAGGTCGCCAACACGGAGTACAACAGCAACTATCTCTGGCTGACCCATCAGGGCGTGGCGAGTCCGAGCCTCTACGTCGACACGGTCCTCTCCTACACCGGCACCGACCGCAACCGGTTCGGTGAGGAACGGGACGAGATTCAGAGTTTCACCATCAACGACGATCGCGAGCTCGAGGTGGCCGACGTCCTGCAGGCCTGGAACCTGCAGGTCGGCAACCGGAACTTCGTCGAATGGGGTTGGCAGTGGAGGCACTATGAGAGTCGATATGACTATCGTCAGGCACTGAGTTTCGAGTCGCCGATCACCGTGCCGGACGAAGTGCTCTACCGCTTCGATGGAGTCCCCACAGACACCTACTCGAGCGCCTATCTCAGCGATCAGATCCAACCGATCGACGCCGTCGTGGTGCAACTCGGCTTGCGCTACGACGACCACAGCCTGAGAAACGAGAGTTCCTTCAGCCCAAGGCTCCAGGTCGCCGGCTCACTGTCGGACGACACCACCCTGCGCCTGGGCTGGGGCCTCTACCGGCAGACCCAGAGGACCTATGAACTCCAGGTCGAGGATCGCGACTCGACCTTCTACCCCGAAGAGGCCACGAGCGAGGTCATCCTGGGCGTCGAACATCAGTTCGGCCGCGTCTTCGGACAACCCCTCATCTTCGGGGCCGAGGTCTACCATCGCCACATCTCGGATCCGAAGGTGCGCTACGAGAATCTCTACGAGCCCTACAACACCTTTCCCGAGGCCGAACCCGATCGCTATCGCTTCGACCCGTCCTCCACGATCGCAGAAGGCATCGAGTTCTTCATCCGGGGCGGCGCCCGCAATCTCATCTGGTGGGCCAACTACACGACCGCCCGCGTCGACGACGACATCGACGGCCTGCAGACGCCTCGACAGACCGACCAGCGTCACAGCTTCAACGGCGTCACCTCGTACCGGATCGGCGAGCACTGGGACCTCAGCCTGGCCGCCGTCTTCCACACCGGCAGGCCGACGACACCGCTGAGGCTCGATGACAGCGGCGAACTCGTCATCGGTCCCGTCGACAGCCTGAGACTGCCGAACTACGTCCGCGTCGACGTCCGAGCCAGTCGACGGTTCGACCTGAGCCTAGGCAACCTGCTGCTGTACCTGGACGTCCAGAACCTGCTCGATCGCCAGAACGTCGCCGGGTTCGACGTCGAAGTCGACGACGACGAGTTGATGATGATGCCGGAAGCCTGGCCGGGGATCGTGCCCTCGATCGGCGTCGTCTGGGAGTTCTGAGCCGAAGGCTCCTCAGCGACCACTTGCGGAAAGGATCCGCAGAACACCCTCATCGCGATCGTAGGCGAGGCCGCATCCGGGAAGCACGACGGAGGGCGTGGCATCCGGACGAAGACCCGCCACCGAGCCTCGCAGCACGATCCCCAACGACTGGCGCTCCAGGTCGGCGTTCTCGAATCCGATCTCCCAGCCGGTCTCGCGCTGCAACCAGTCGAGATAGCTCCCGAGAGTCACTCCGTCGAGGGCGAAGTCGGGCGCCGCCTGCTGGGTCCACGACCAGGCCGGACCCCAGCGGTCGATCGGAGTCCGCACGACCTGACCGTCACCGTCGATGGCGACTTCCTCACCGGCTCTGGCCGCCAGGCGACCCTCGCCCGTCTCCACCTCCACCCGGCCCTCGCGTACCCGCACCTGCAACGACCGCGAAGGCGTTCCGACGCGGACTTCGAACTGTGTGCCGATCTCGTGAACGTCGCCGAACTCCGATCGAACGACGAGCAGGCCGTCACCTTGAGTCGGAGAGTGATCGACGTAGACGGCGCCCGCCTCGAGCGTCACGTTCCCGGCCCTTCCGAAACGCAGGCGACTCGCTCGATCGAGACGCAGGCCATGGCCGGTCGCGAGGCGCAGGGCGACCATCCCCTCGTCGGTGGAGATCAGGGCATCCTCGGCGAGCTCGTCGCCGATCACGACATTGGTGCTTCCAGTGAGCGCGACGACGTGACCCAGTGCAGCGGGGCCGGCGAGAGGATTGCCCCAGCGCGCCACCGCAAGGACTCCCGCGAGCATGACCACCAGCGCCGCGACGAGCGCCAGCCGACGTGGATCTCGCAGGCCGGAACGCTCGCGACGCCAATGCTTCTTCCACTCGGCGCGCGTCGCCTCGACCACTCTGGCCGTCGCCTCCGGCGTCGGTTCCGGGCGCGGGCCCGCGGATTCGAAGAGATCCGACAGTTCCAGGTCGTCGAGTCGTTCCTGTTTGTTCATGAGTGAATTCCCTGGACCGATCCAACAGGCCCCTCTTCGTTCCGGGTCTCGTAGATCGTTCGAAACTTGACGCGTCCGCGACTCAGCAGCGACTCGGCTGCCTTCTCCGAGAGCCCGAGTCGCCGGGCGATCTCGGCCACCGATCGACCCTCGAGATACTTCCACTGCAGGGCTGCGGCCTGATTCTCGGGGAGCCCCTCGAGCGCTTCGTGAACGCGTTGTCGTGTCTCGTTGCGGTCGAACTCGTCCTCGGGGGTGGGTCGTGGCGAGATCAGGGGAGACTGGTGTTCGATCTGCGACCACTCGACTTCTTCGGGTCGCGACGACAGACGTCGGAAGTGGGCGGCGATCTCGTTCCTGCAGATCGAACACAGCCAGGTCAGAAGCGTCGCCTCGCCGCGCCAGGTGTCGAGCTTGGCCATCGCCTTGGCGAGGGCCGCTTGCGCGATATCGACCGCCGGATCGCTCTGCCCGCCCAGGCGGCGGAGAACGAAACGATGGACCCGCGGAATGAAGTTCTCCGCGAAATGGTCGAAGGCCGCCTCGTCGCCCTTCAGAAGGCGGCGCACCAGATGGCGATCGGCCACGAGCGAATCGCTGTCGGGGGTGTAGTCGGTCATGAACATCGAGTCTCCGTCCACAACCTTGGACGGGGACGGCACGAGAATCCTTCGTTTTCGAAGAATCCCACCCTGAATTCATCTCCGACCCTACCCTCTCCGGGCCTCGACTCGCGCGCCACGAGCGCAGTCTGAAGGTACGAGGACCAAGGAGCCTCCAGGTCGAGATGCGACGGTCCGGCGAAGGATCGAGCACCGAGCGGCATCGAAACCCGACGATGGCCAACAACCAACGTGCTTTCATCCTCCTATCCGCCAGCCTTCTCCCGATCGTCTTCCACCCGCCTGCTTCCCTGGGCCAGTCGGTCACACACGCAGCTCATTTCAGCCTGGGGATCGAGGCTGCCCTGGCAGCCGCCCCCACTCGACCGCCTCTCGACGATCTCTACACATCCGGGATCCCGGAGCGGCCGGCCGGCAGCGATCTGCCCGCGCTGCCGCTGAGGCTGGGCCTCGATGTCATGGACGGAATCAGGGAACCCTTCCACTGGAAGAAGAAACAGTGGGCCAAGCTCGGACTCGGCGTCCTCGCCATCGGGACCGTCTCCCTCTTCGACGACGAGATCCGCGACCTCGTCGGCGGCGGCAGTGTCGATGGCAGTTCGCAGGTGGCCTCGACCCTGCGTCCCCTGGGTCGCGCTCCCGGGCTGGCGATCATCGCCTCCACCTGGCTGGCGGGCAAGGTGTCCGGGCGGGCCGGCCTGCAGCGGGTCTCATCGGACGCCCTGGAAGCCTCCCTGCTCTCCGGTCTCGCCACGGCGACCTTGAAGAGAGTCGCCGGCCGCGCCCGCCCCCGCCACGGCTATGGCAGCACCGCCTGGCAGACAGGGGAAGAGTCCTTCCCTTCAGGAGAAGTCACCTCCGCCTTCGCCCTCGCCGCGGTCTTCGCTCGTCACTCCAACAAGGTCTGGATCGACACGTTGGCATGGAGCTACGCCGGCCTGATGGCCTGGCAACGCATGAAGCTCGACGCCCACTGGGCGTCCGACACCCTCGGCGGCGCCCTGATCGGCGTCGTCGTCGGACGGTGGATCGTGAGCCGCAACGGCCCCTGGCTCGGCGACCGGCTGTCGCTCTCTCCAGCGGTCCGGAAGGGCGAGTGGGGTGTGGCGGGGAGCTACCGGTTCGGCCAATAGCTCGCCCGATGTCTCCACGGTCGAGCTACGGGCCGCCGCTCGATGCCGCCCCGGTCGGCGACTGGGGTTCGGCCTCGAGTTCGTGGAACATCATCCAGCCGAGCGCCATCTCATCGGTCGTCTTGGCCCCGAAGCGAACGGTGGCCGTGGGATCGGGATTGTCTTCGTTCCGCGCCGAGTTGTCGAAGACGATATCGACCTCGACCCGAGTGCCGGCCGGGAAGGTCCGGGGTTCGGGGTACTCGTAGTTGAGCTGCCAGTTGTAGTCGTAGCGAGGCACCGACAGGAGTTGCTCGACCGAGCCGTCCGGGAACACCGCACGATACTCGGCCGCGGCGCCCCGCAGATGCATGTGCGGCAGGTAGCTGAGCACCTCGATCGGCCGTTCGAAGGTCTCCGCCATCTCCACCTTGAAGGCTGGTTCTCCGGGCGGGATCTCGAATCCCCATTCGGCGACGGCGTGGGTGGTCACCTCCTTGACCGGAGTTCCCTCGGGGTAGAAGTACAAGCCCAGCTGCGACTGGTCGAAGGTGCCGGTGCCCTCGCCGCCTTCCTTGTGGTAGTGCATGTTGATGCGAAGCGTCGAGTTCTTCTCGACCCGAACGCCGTAGCCTTCGGGCATCAACCGGGGTTCGGCGCCGGGCGCGAGTCCGCCGATGTGGCGCCCGACGTTGCGGCCGAGCTCCTGACCCTCCTCGACCGTGTAGACCACGATGTGATGGACGACGTCGCTGTCGGGCCGGCACTCGATGCTGCGCAGGTAGCGACCCTCCGGCAGCATTTCGGGCGTCAGCTCGACGAAGTAGTTCGGCTGCCAGTCTTCGACCTCGTCACCGACCCACACCGGTTCCGGCAGTTCGACGACCAGGTCGGGTTCACCGAGCCACCACTCGCGGTTCGAGAACTCGCGCGGCGGCGGGGCGTCGGCCGGATTACCGGCGGGTGAACCGTCGCGCGTCCAGCCCACGATCGTCTCGATCTGCGCCTCGCTCAGCCATCTCTCGTTGCGGAATACTCCGTGGAAGTCTTCGCTGGCGAACCAGGGCGGCATCTCGCGGCTGCTCACCACCTTCGCCACCGACTTGGCCCAGGGTCGAACGTCCTCGTAGTCCATGAGCGGGAACGGAGCCACCATGCCGGAGAGATTGATCGGCTTGGGTCGGTGGCACTCCTGGCAGTTGCCCTGGAGAATCGGCAGCACGTCGCGGTAGAACGTGGGCTGTGCCGGAGCGTCCGCACTCGCGGCCAAGACGGCCGGCGGCACGAGAACGAGCACCAGCGCGATCGACAGTGACCTGTGGGCCTTCATGATCCTTCCTCCTGTCTTCGAAACGACATCGATCCACCGTCGAGCGAACCCCCTACCTGCGCTGCCGCAGCGCCTCGACCCACTCCTCGTCGCTGCGGAACGGCCGCTGCACGATCGGACCGTCCGAGGTGAACTCGAGAACCGGCTGCTCGGTCTCGGTGAACGACGGCCAGACGATGCCATTGCCGCAATCGATCGCACCCTCCCCTTCGTAGAAGGCGAACGCCACCCAGCACGGATGCATCGCCTGGGCGACGGCGGTGTTCTCCTCGCTCGCCCACTCCCTCAGGGTGTTCCAGGCGAAGCGCAGTTCCGCGGAATGCCTGGCGCCGGCAGCCGGATCCAGGGACTCGCGGACGTGCGAGAAGTGGTACTGGAAGGCCGGCGAGCCGCCGGCGGCGAACTGCTCGGCGATCCACCGGTCGCGCGCCCACAACGACCCCTCACCCGAGTTGCCGCCGACCACGAAGGGAACGTCGGGGTGGCGGTGGTAGGCGAGAGTCGTGATCCAGGGTTCGACGGAAGTAGCGGCCGTCGATCGCTCCGCCGAGGCCACGACCGAGCGATTCGACCGGTACCGATCGCAACTGGTCGAGCGTGGCGTTGCTGCCGTCCAGACCCCACTCCGCGGCCCGAGCCACGCCGCGAGCCTCGGTCTCGGCGAGGGAGGGGTTCGGTCGGATGTAGGTTGCCGAGTGCACCATCGCCTTGTGGAAGAGCCCTTCGGCGCGCGGCGACACCAACTGAGCGTAGACGCCATAGCCGCCGGCCGACTGCCCGAAGATCGTCACGTTGCCCGGGTCGCCGCCGAAGGCAGCGATGTTGCGTTGCACCCAGCGCAGCGTCTCGGTCTGATCCATGCTGCCGTAGCTGACGAGCGGCTCGTCGTCGCCGGCCGCCGCTGTCAGGGCCGGGTGGGCAAACCAGCCGGCCGCTCCGAGTCGGTAGTTCGGAGTCACCACGACCACTCCGTTCTGCGCGAACGACTGCCCGTCGTAGGTCGCCAGATGCGCTCCACCCACGACGTTGCCACCGCCGAAGAACCACACCATCACCGGAGCATCCCCGTCGGCGTCGGCGGGCGCGTAGACGTTCAAGTAGAGACAATCCTCGCTCGACGGCCCGGAAACACCCCCGCCGTTGGGCGTCACCCCGTCCTCGTTCGTGGCCTGGTAGCAGGGCAGCCGGTACTGCGTGGCATCGCGCTCGCCGCTCCAGGGTTCGACCGGTTGCGGCGGCCGCCATCGCAGCTCACCGACCGGCGGCCTGGCGAACGGCACGCCGAGGAAACGGTTGACGCCTTCGACGGTCTCACCGGCGAGAATTCCTGCGTCGATCGTCGCTCTCGCTCCGTTCGCGGAAACCAGTGAAGCGACCATTGAACCCACAAGGGACAACAACAGAATCCGACGCAGTGATTCCACGACGACCTCCCGAAGAAACGTTGGACTGATGGATCGGCCCCTACACTATCGGAATCGCAGAGCAGCTACCGAACGACGGGCTCCCAGCCGCTCAGCAGCCGGCGAGGATCGGGCCTGCCTCAGCCCCCGAAGCCGCCGTGGGTGGCCTCGTACGCCGGCCGGGCGCGCAGACGATCGACGTAGCTGGAAACCCTGGCAGACGCCTCCATCCAACCGAATCGAACGGCGAAGTCCAGCGTGCCGCCGAACACCACATCCGCGGCAGTGAAGCGCTCACCGAGAGCCCAGTCGGACTGCGGAGTCATCGACTCCACCGTGGCGAGGACACGCTCCTCGTCACCCCAGCCCACCGAACTCGGTTGAGGATGAACGAGACCCGCCGACTTGACGGAAAAGAAGGGCTCGAGCGTCGTACCCGGAACGAAGAGGTAGCGGAAGTAGCGGCCTCGCTCGATCGAACCCAGGGCGGGCGCGAGTCCCTTGTCGATGTACTTGTCCGCCAGGTAGGCACAGATCGCGGCGACCTCGGTCACGACGACGTCTCCGTCGACCAGAGTCGGAACCTTCCCCATGGGATTGATCGCACGATAATCCGGCAACTGCTGCTCACCGGCTTCGAGATCGACCAGCACCTTCTCGTGCTCGACGCCGAGCTCCTCGAGCATCCACATCGTCGAGACGGCCCGACTCCTGGGGTTGTAGTAGTGCTTCATGGGTTACCTCCGGCGGCCATTCTCACACGACCTCGGCAGCCCTCGACCCACCACGCGTCGGTCAACCAGGCTGCCTCTTCCCGGACAGAAGTGAGATCCTCCTCCACCAGCCCGGAACTTCGACTGCAAGAATGGGTACAACGGCCGGCGGTCGGCCCAGAACCAACGGGGAATCGCAACCATGAGCAAGATCCTCAGGACCCTGAAGCACGAGCTCCTCGAAGCCGTCCCGCCTGCGATCTTCTTCCTGATCGCTTTCTACCTTCTCTCCCTGACGCATTCGCTGATGCTGCGCAGCTACGGCATCGATGCCTCGACCTTCGTGGCCGCGACCGTCGGTGCCCTCATCGTAGCCAAGGTCGTGCTGATCGCCGACATGTTGCCGTTGATCAATCGATTCCCCGAGAAGCCCCTGATCTACAACGTCGTCTGGAAGACCCTGTTGTACCTGATGGCTTCCCTGCTCGTGCGGTACGTCGAACACCTGATCCACTTCCTCAGGGAGGGCGGCGGCTTCGAGGTCGCCAATCGGCGTCTGCTCGACGAAGTCGTCTGGCCGCACTTCTGGGCTATCCAACTGTGGCTGCTCGTCCTGTTCCTCGTCTATTGCTCGCTGCGCGAGTTGTCGAGGGTCCTCGGAAGGGACGCCGTGACCCGGATCTTTTTCAGTCGCCCCGAGCAGGTCCGCGCGGCGATCGATGGCTCGAAGTAGCTCGAGAATCAGGGTGTGTGCGACCCTGGACGCCGCCGTGCCGGGTGTGGTGGACTGACTCGGCATGAACAACCTGCTGGACCCGGCTGTTCTCTGTTTCGTCCTGGGCATCACGGCGGGGCTCGCCCGATCCGATCTGAGACTGCCTCGAGCCCTCTACGAGACGCTGAGCGTCTACCTGCTGCTGTCGATCGGCTTGAAAGGCGGGGTACAACTCGCCGAGGCTTCGTTCTTCTCGATTCTGGCGCCCGTCGGCGGCACCCTGGCCCTCGGGCTGATCATTCCGTTCATCGCCTTCACCATCCTGCGATCGATCGGGCGGTTCAATCGCCCCGACTCGGCGGCAATCGCGGCCCACTACGGATCGGTCAGCGCGGTCACGTTCGCCATCGTGCTCGAGTATCTGCGCCAGGAGGGCATGCCCTTCGAAGAGTACTCGGCAGTCCTCCTGGTCGTCCTCGAAGTGCCGTCGATCGGCATCGGCATCCTCCTGGCGAGAGGCGGCGGATCGAAGGGCCCGGTCGGTCTCGGGGACACCCTGAGGGAGCTTCTCCTGGGCAAGAGCATCTTCCTGCTTCTCGGCGGCCTGGTCATCGGCTCGCTGGCGACCCCGGCCTCGATCGAGAGCATCTCGCCGCTCTTCTTCGATCTCTTCAAGGGCGCCCTGGCCCTCTTCCTGCTCGAGATGGGATTGGTGGCATCGCAGCGGCTGGCGGACGTTCGAACGGTCGGTCCCTTCCTGCTCGGCTTCGGGGTCGTCATGCCGCTGATCTCGGCCGGGTTGGGGATCGCGGTCTCGTTGCTGGTCGGGCTTTCCCCCGGCGGCACCACGATTCTCGCCACTCTGGCGGCCAGCGCGTCCTACATCGCGGCGCCGGCGGCGATGCGAATCGCCGTTCCCGAAGCCAATCCGTCGCTCTATCTGACGGCTTCGCTGGGGATCACGTTCCCCTTCAATCTCATTCTCGGGATACCCCTCTACCACTGGGCCAGCCAGTTCGCACACGGACTCGGAGGTTGATGCGATGACCAGTCCCCGCAAGGTCTTGACGATCGTGATCGAAGCGGCGATCGAACGACTCGTGATCGCCGAACTGAAGCGCGCCGGCGTCAGCGGGTTCACGGTCCTCGAGGCCCGCGGCTTCGGCGAGCGCGGCGCCCGGGAAGGTGACTGGGACCAGAGTCGCAGCCTTCGGATCGAAACGATCTGCGACGAGTCAACGGCCGAGCGCCTCGCCGAGCGCCTGCTCGATCGACTCGGAGGAGACTACGCCCTGGTCCTCTGGCTGCAGAACGTCGAGGTCCTTCGCGGTCGCAAGTTCGACACCGGCTCGGACTCCTGACCCATCGAGTAGGTTCCCTCTCCTGGCGACGTCCTTCGGTCATCCGGAGGGACTACCGATCATGATCACCGAAGAACACGAACCGCTGTCGCGACTCGCTTCCTTCGCCGAACCCCTGCACGTCCTCGTCCTCGGAGCGAGTGGCGGAATCGGTCTGGCGTGCACTCGAGAACTGCTCGCGATCTCGCCGACCACGCGAGTCTTCGCGACCTCGCGTGACGGAGACCGTCAGCGTGGTCTCGCCGAGGTCAGCGAGGAGCATCCCGGCCGGATCGAGGCCCTCCGACTCGATCTGCTCGACGATGCTTCCATCGAGCGGGCCTGTTCCGACCTCCGGGCGAGGACGGACAGCCTGCACCTGATCCTCGGCTGCACGGGGCTTCTCCACGGCGAGGACCTGCAGCCGGAGAAGCGACTGGCGCAGCTGTCCTCGCAGGCGATGGCCGAAGCCTTCCGGGTCAATACGACGGGTCCGCTGATCGTGCTGCAACAGCTCCTGGGCCTCCTTCCCCGCGGCGCCCGATCGGTGATCGCGATGCTGTCGGCTCGCGTCGGCAGCATCGGCGACAACCGACTCGGCGGCTGGTACTCCTACCGGGCTTCCAAGGCGGCCCTCAACATGGCCGTTCGGACCCTGGCGATCGAACTCGGCCGAACGCACCCGGAATGCGTCTGCGCGGTCCTCCACCCCGGAACCGTCGAGACCGCGCTGTCGAAACCCTTCACGGGGGGCGTACCCGAGCAGAAACTGTTCTCCACCGAACGTGCCGCAGACCGGATCCTGCGAGTGATCGACGGCCTCCAACCGCCGGACAGCGGCGGCTTCTTCGCCTGGGACGGACAGCCGATTCCCTGGTAGTCCGCCGAGGGGCTCGCTGCCGCCCTTGCGAACTTCACCGACTAGGCCGTCGACCTCACCTCGTCCGACAGCTTCCTTCCGTCGCGCAGGGTCAGCACCCGGCGCGCGTGCTCGGCGACGTCGTCCTCGTGCGTCACCAGGATGACGGTGTTGCCGCTTCGATTCAGGTCGTCGAACAGGCCCATGATGTCGGCCGACGTCCTGCTGTCGAGGTTGCCGGTGGGCTCATCGGCGAGCAGGATCGAAGGGTCGTTGATCAACGCCCGCGCCACCGCCACCCGCTGACGTTGACCTCCCGAGAGTTCGTTCGAGAGGTGGTTCATACGATCGCCGAGGCCGACGCGTTCGAGAACCCGCTCGGCCCTGCGACGGCGCTCCTGCTTGCCGACGCCCGCGTAGACGAGAGGCAGCTCGACATTGTCGAGCGCCGTGGTGCGGGAGAGCAGATTGAAGGTCTGGAAGACGAAGCCGATCTCTTCATTGCGGATGGTCGCGAGTTCCTCGTCGCTCAGCGCCTCCACCGCGATCCCGGTGAGTCGATAGCTGCCGGAGCTCGGTGTGTCGAGGCAACCGAGCAGGTTCATCAGGGTCGACTTGCCACTTCCCGAGGCGCCCATGATCGCCAGGTACTCGCCCCGGGCCACGTCGAGGTCGATGCCGTCGAGCGCGCGAACCTCTTCGCTTCCCACGCGGTACGTCTTGCGCAGGTCTCGGATCTCGATCAGCGGCTCGGCAGACTGGGCGTTCGCAGTCACGGCTCAGGCGGCCTCATATCCCAGCGCTTCGACCGGATCCAGGGCGGCCGCCTGGCGCGCCGGCAGGAAGCCCGCCAGGATGCCGGTGAGGCACGACGATCCCAGGCCGAAGGCGACGGCCCACAGCGGAAGGACCGGCAGGAAGCCCGGCAGGGCCAGGGTCAACAGGGCGGTCAGGATGGCGGCGACGACGAGACCGGCCGCGCCTCCGAGGATCGACAGCAGCACGGATTCGATCAGGAACTGTCGCAGGACATCCTGGCGGCGGGCACCGACCGACATGCGCAGGCCGATCTCGCGCGTCCGCTCGGTGACCGAGATGATCATCACGTTGGCGATCCCGATGCCGCCGATCACCAGGGAAACCGCGGCCAGGCCGATCGTCGCGGCAGCAATCGCGGCCCCGACGCGGTCGAAGGTGCCGATGATCTGCTCCGAGGTCGAGAGATTGAAGTCGTTGGGCTCGTCGGGCGAGAGTCCCCGCAACCGACGCAGGACGGCCTCGATCTCGACCTGGGCCGCCTGCAGCCGGCCCCCGGCAGCCCGCATGTAGAGCACCGTGGCATCGGCCTCGGGGAAACGGCGTGCGACCGTGCCGGCTGGAATCGCGAAGACGCTGTCCTGCCGGTTCTCGCCGAAGAATCCTCCGCGCCGCGGTGCCAGCACGCCGATCACCGAATAGGGCTCGCCGAGCAGGTACACCTCGCGGCCGAGGACCTCAGCGCCGGCGCCGCTTCCGAAGAGCGCTGCATTGAGGCTCGAACCCAGCACCGCGACCCGGGCGGCGGCGCGATCCTCCAGCTCCGTGAAGGGCCTTCCGTGGTCGAACTCGGCGCCGACGATGTCGAAGAACTCAGCCGTTGCGCCCTCGACCAGCACCGTGTCGGAGACGACCGAGCCGACCCGCGCGTTGAGCGCGCGCCCGTTGATGATGGGAGGCACCTGGATCTGCGCCGCGGCACTCTCGACCGCCTCGGACTGACGGGCGATGGTTCGGCCGAACTCGGGAAGCAGCGGCTGACGCCTGCGCTCCTCCTCCGAAGCCGGAGAGTAGGGATCGCCGCTGAGGTGGAAGGCGAAGACATTCTCGGTACCGAGCTCACGGAAGAGCAGGGCCACCTGATTGCGGACGTTCACCAACACCGTCGCGACCAACGAGACCGTCACGATGCCGACCACGATACCGAGGACTGCGAGCGCCGCCCGACCCGGATTGGCGCGCAACGACTTCACCGCGAGATGCAGCGAATTGCCGAAGGACTCCCGCCACGGAATGTGGCGTGCCAGGGACCGACCCGAATGCCCACTCGCTCTCATTCCGTTCTCAGGGCCTCCACCACATCGATCCGAGTCGCCCGACGGGCGGGGAACCAGCCGGCAAGAAGACCGCTCGCGCAGGCGGCCAGCAGGCTCCATCCAACGGTCGCCCCACTGAGATGAACGTCGATCCCGGTCCGGGCTGCGATCGCAACGAGGCCGAAGACCCCGAGGATGCCCGCCACGCCCCCCACCAGGGCGATGGCGACCGACTCGGCCAGCACTTCGGCCTGGATCTGTGCGCGCGACGCTCCCACGGCTCGTCGTACGCCGATCTCCCGGGTTCGCTGTGTCACCGAGACGAGGATCGTGTTCGCAACGACGAGGATCGCCGCGATCAGGGCCATCGCCGAGATCGGAGTGGCGGCGAGGCCAACGCTGTCGGTCAGTCGGTCGACGAAGCCCCGTGCGGCATCGGGGGAGAGGATGTCGAAGTCGTCCTCTTCACCCGGCGCGAGCTGGTGTCGTGCTCTCATCGAAATGCGAGCCTGGCTCTCGGCTTCGGAGGTTGCCCCGGGCACTCCGAGGCGAGGAGCCCGGGCGAGGATCTGAAGGGTCTCGGGTTCACCGAACAGACGCTCGAAGGCGGGCAGCGGAATCCAGATGTTGCGGTCGAGCGAGCTGCCGGCCACGTTGCCCTGACGCTCCTGCACCCCGATGACCTCGAAACCGCGCCCGGCGACACGCACGGTCTGCCCCAGGGGATCGGAGCGCGGGAAGAGTTCGTCGGTCAGCACGGCGCCGAGAATCGCCACCTGGCGCGCCTGGAGCTCCTCCTGGCGGGTGAAGAAGCGGCCCCGCTCGATGGCGAGGTCGCGGATGTCGTCGAGCTCGGACGTGGCGGCGATCAGGGACGCTGCCTCGTAACGCCGTGAGCCGGCGGCCAACTCGACCCGCCGATTCACCGTCGCGCCGTAGAGAGCGCGATTGTCGGAGAAGCGCTCCAGAAATCTCAGATCCGAGCGCCGGATATCGGGATTGCGCTTCAGCTTGCGCTCGAGTTCGAGACGGCCGATCTGGCCCGGGGCCGCCACCTTGGCCAGAACGAAGGTATCGCTGCCGAAGGCACGGGCAGCGTTGGTTCGCGTGAAGCGCGCTACCGCATCGAGTGCGACCACGACGGTGGCGATCGTGGCGACCGCCGCGGCGATCGCGACGGCGGCCAGCAGGGCCCTCATCGGATGGGTGGCGACCGCTCCCACACCCTGCCGGACGGCCTCGATCGGCGACACCCGCGCGCGACGCAGCGTTCGAACGCGGGCTGCCGAACCAACCTCGAGCTGGCTTGCCCTGGCCATCACTCTGAGCGGGCGCTGACCGGCTGGCCTTCTGCGAGATCCCGCAGCACCTGGTAGGGACCGATCACCACCTCGGTGCCCGCCTCGATGCCGCTCACCTCGATGTCGAGACCGCCGATGATGCCGGTTCCCACCGGCGTGAATCGAGCCTCGCCGTCGGTCACGACGAAGACGCCGCGCGCCTCGCTTCCATCCTCCTGCTGCCTGAGGACGACCGACTGCAACGGCACCACCGTCACTCCGTTCTTCTCGCCGACCAGGATCTCGGCGTCGCAGGTCAGGCCCGGTCGCATGCCGGGCGCCGGATCGAGGAGACGGACCTCGACGCGAAACTCGCGGGCTGCCGCGCCGGCATCGAGTTGAGGGAGGGCGCTCGCCCCGACCTCGGTGACGCGCCCCCGGAAGGTCCTCTCGGGAAGTGCTTCGAGCGTCACGGTGGCTTCCTGGCCGACTTCGACCCGCAACACATCGGCCTCGGCGACGAGGACCTCGGCATTGAGTTCGCTCAGGTCCGAGACCGTCATGAGCACCGTCCCCGGCTGATTCTGGATCCCCACCACCACCATCTCGCCCTCCCTGACCTGCAGACGCGAGACGACCCCCGAGATCGGCGAGACGATGGCCGTTTTCTCCAGCAGGTCGCGCGCCCGATCGGCCTGTGCCCGTGCCTGCGTCACGCGACGCTCGGCGGCATCCCCGGCACTTCCCGACCGGGCCATGGCTGCTCGCGCCGCATTGACACGGGCGCTCCCCGATTCAGCGGCAGATCGGGCCGAATCGAGCTGCGACGCCGGCACCAGTTCCTGATCGAAGAGCGCCTGCATCCTCTCGAGGTTGGCCTTGCTTTCGCGAGCCAGCGCCTCGGCGACCTCGAGATCGGCGGCCGCCGACTCCACCTGGTCGCCTGCTGCCTCCACCTCGGCCTCGAGCGCTCGGATCGCCGCCTCGGCCGCCTTCAGCTCGCTCGTCGCCTGAACCGAATCGATGCGCGCCAGAAGATCGCCGGCACTGACCCTCTGGCCTTCTGCCACGGGCAGTTCGACCACCCGGCCCATCATGCTCGAGCCGACATCGGCGTAGCGCTCGGCCACCAGGGCTCCCGAAGCCGTCACGAAGGAGCGAAACGAGTCGCGAGTCTCGGCCCTACCGATCTCGACCTCCAGACCGCGATCCCCTCCCCGCAGGAGGGTCAGGGCCAGGAACGCCAGGACGACGAGGGCTCCCGTCAGGGTCAACGATCGACGAGACAACAGGCTTTCTCCTCCAAGAGCGACCCGACGACTCCGAGTTCATGATCGGCGGACAGCAGCACATCGCCACCGACTGGCTCGCTCAACCCGCCGCTGGGAGCGCGATTCCGGATTCCGTCCGACTCGCCATCTTCCTAGAATAACAAATTTTCGTCAAGCTAAATTCTTGTCAAATCCTCCGAGTGCTCGTTCTTCTCGATCCGGCCGGCAGCGTCAGGAGCCACGACTTCTGTGAACTCGGGCCGGCCGAACCCTTCGAACCGGTCACCGCGCCAGTCGTCGCAGGCGTCCTGGACCCGGGGCCCTGGACTGAAGCTACGCCAGCGCGGTCTCGAAGAGGGCCAGCATTCGGCTCCAGGCTCGTTCCGCCTGCGCTTCGTCGTAGACCTGGGAATCCGGGGGGCACCAGCCGTGCATGGTGCCCTCGTAGACCTCGATCTCGGCCGGAAGGTTCGCGGCCGCGTAGGCCGCACGCAAGGTGTCCTTGGCCTCGGGCGTGCGTTCGTCGTCGTTGGCGGCGATGCAGTGCAGCATGTGGGCGGTGGTGTCGGGGATCAGCAGGTGGGGACTGTCCGGAGCGTCGGTCGCCAGTCCACCGCCGTGGAAGGTGGCGCCGGCGCCGACCCGAGCCGGCACTGCGGCCGCGGTGCGCATGACCATCGGGCCGCCCATGCAGTAGCCCGTGGTACCGACCTTGCGACCGGTGTCGACGGACGACTGCTGATCGAGAAAGCCGATGAACGCCCTCGCGTCGGTGAAATGGGTTTCCGCGTTGAGATTGCGGGCCATCGGCAGCACGTGGGCGCGCACCTCCGGCTGACCGAAGCTGGCGCCCTCCTCGACCACCGGCGAACGGGCGTCGCGATAGAACGGATTGACCACCAGCACCGAATAGCCGGACTCGGCCAGACGCCTGCCCATCGCCCGGAACGCCGGTCGCAGACCGAGAATGTCGGGCCAGACCAGGACCCCGGGGTGTCGACCCGACGAGGGGTGGACGAAGTAGCAGTCGGCGACTCCGTCCGGCGTCGTGATCTCGACGTCGGTCTCGGTGACGCTCTGGGCATGGAGCACCGGCGGCAGGAGCATCGCCAGTCCGGCGGAGCCCGCCATCTGGCCGAGCTTTCGCCGCGTGATGCCCGAACGACGGAAGAACTCCTCGACGTCTTCCTGGGTATCCTGGTCGCACATGGGGCTTCTCCTCCCCGGGGTCGACCCCGGGTCTCGACGGTCAATGGAACGGAAACGCTCCTGCAATCCTAGACCAACTCAGCGTGGACCCCGTCGCGGCCCAGGCCGTCGACTTCGGGAAGCCCCCCAGACCCGTTGCGACTCGAATCACCGATACCCCTAGAATGAGAGCATCGAAGGGCCTTCACCGAGGCTCGCCAACGGAGGTTCCATCATGCGGAAACGGGTCACGGCCTCAATACTCCTGCTCCTCTCCTTCAGCGCTGTAGCGCAGGAATCGGAGGCCGAACTCGAGCAGTTCTTTCGCAGCTACCTCGAGTCGTGGAAGAGCGAAATGGACTTCGAGAAGCTGGTCGACGACTACTGGAACCCTCGGGCGGTCTTCTTTCCGGAGGGCCGAGGCGTGATCCAGCTCGGCAGTCGCGAGGGAATCGCGGGTGCCCTCGAAGCGGCAACCCGGTCGGCGGCCTCCCAGACCCTCCGTACCAAGGTCTTGAGCTTCTCGAGCTGTCGGATCCGCGAGGATGTCGCTCTAGTAGCGCTCGAGTATCAGGCAGAACTCACCAACGGTCTCGGCCCCGTCGGAACCGCCGTCTACGTCGCCGAACGGCGCGACGATCGCTGGTGGATCCTCGCGGTCATGGGATCCGACGTGGGAACCCTCAGCTGCTGACGGCGTCGGCTGAGTCGAAGCCCGTGCAAGGAAAACGGGCCGGATCGCCGGAGCGATCGGCCCGTCTCCCCGAAAGGGCTGAGGCGCCTCAGCTGGCCTTCGGAATCGCGCCCAGCATCGCCTTGACCTCGAGGAACTCCTCGAAGCCGAAGTCGCCCCACTCGCGACCGTTGCCCGACTGCTTGTAGCCGCCGAACGGGGCCGAGAAGTCGGCGCCGGCGCCGTTGATGTGGACGTTGCCGGCGCGGATCCGCGAGGCGACCCGGCGGGCATGGTCGAGGTCGCCCGACTGGACGTAGCTCGACAGGCCGTAGACCGTGTCGTTGGCGATGCGAATGGCTTCTTCCTCGCTCTCGTAGGGCAGGATCGACAGCACCGGGCCGAAGATCTCCTCGCGCGCGATGGTCATGTCGTTGGTGACGCTGCCGAAGACCGTGGGCCGGACGAAGTAGCCCTTCTCGAGGCCCTCGGGCTGGCCGGTGCCGCCGGCGACCAGTTTGGCGCCTTCGTCGATGCCCTTCTGGATCAGGCCCTGGATCTTGTTGAACTGCAGTTCACTGACCACCGGGCCGATGGTGACGCCTTCGGCGTCGGGGGCTCCGACCACGGTCGCCTCGGCCGCCGCCCTGGCGATCGCCAGCGCTTCGGCGTGCTTCGCCGCCGGCACCAGCATGCGGGTGGGGGCGTTGCACGACTGACCGCTGTTCATGAAGCACTGCTGCACTCCACTGGCGACGGCCTTCTCGAGGTCGGCATCGTCGAGAACGATGTTCGGCGACTTGCCGCCCAGTTCCTGGGCGACGCGCTTGATCGAGTCGGCAGCGGCAATCGCCACCGCGCGCCCGGCGCGGGTCGAACCGGTGAACGACATCATGTCGATGTCCGGGTGCGACGACATGGCGGCGCCGACTTCCGGGCCTTCGCCGTTGACCAGGTTGAAGACCCCGGCCGGCAGACCCGCCTCGTGGATGATCTCGGCCAGCAGGATGGCGTTCAGCGGCGCCACTTCGCTCGGCTTGAGCACCATGGTGCAGCCGGCGGCGATCGCCGGAGCGACCTTGCAGGCGATCTGGTTGATCGGCCAGTTCCAGGGCGTGATCAGCCCACAGACGCCGACCGGTTCCTTGACGATCTGGGTGCGGCCGCGATCTTCCGTGAACTGGTAGTTCTTGAGGATCTCCATGGCGCCGGCGAAGTGACCCAGGCCCGACGGCGCCTGGGCTGCCTTGGCGAGCCAGGCCGGAGCGCCCATTTCGGCCGAGATGGTCTCGGCCATCTCGCCGATGCGAGCCTGATAGCCGGCCACGATCGCGCCCAGCATTTCGACCCTCTCGGCCGGCGTGGTGCGGGAGAAGGATTCGAATGCCGTCTTCGCAGCGGCCACGGCCTTGTCGACATCGGCCTTCGAACCGAGGCTGATGCGGCCGATGACCTCTTCGGTCGACGGGTTGATGACGTCGAGGGTCTTCGGGGTGACGGGATCGACCCACTCACCGTTGATGTAGAACTGCAGTGCTTCTTTCATGCGTCGATCTCCTGACGTTTTCTGGTTGGTACCGAAGGGGGAAGGGCGAGAACAAGGTGCGCCGCAATTGGAAGGAGCAGGTCCGAACGATCTGCGGGCGCGAAGGATGATTGTATTCGACCTTCGGCCTTCCCGGGACGGCCAGGGGGGAGAGCCGATTCGATTCTTGTCGCATTGGCGCCAACCATCTCGATCCAGGAACGGCAAGGCCTGCCGACCGATCAGGAGAGCGCCACGCTCTGGACGATCACGTCGATCCCGGCTCCTGGCAAGGTGCTTGTCCTTCTGTCGACGATGCCCTTGTTACCGAGGCCGGCCGACTACCGATCACGGACCTTCGCCTTCGAGCCGCGAGCCCTGGTCCGGGTCTCGGCCAGGAGGGCCGACATCTCCCGCAGCAGGTCCTCCGAGCCGGCTTGCGGGGCGAGATTGACCAGCTCGCGGGGATCCGATTGGTGGTCGTAGAGCTCCGCCAGTTGCTCGCCGTCCCACTCGGTGTAGCGATAGCGCCCGGTGCGGATCGATCGCCCGAAGCGATTGTCACGCCGACGCACGATCGAGTACGCCGGACGATCCCCGACCTCTTCGCCGCTCATCCTCGGCCTCAGGTTCCTCCCCTGCACGCCCTCCGGGATCGGCAGATCGGCGAGGTCGATGACGGTCGGGAACAGGTCGAGCAACTCGGTCGGCGCCGAGACGGTGGTCTCCGTAGGCAGCCCGGGGCCGGCCAGGATCATCGGCGAGCGCGTCGACTCCTCGAACAGCGTCCCCTTGCGCCAGATGCCGTGCTCGCCCAGGTGGAATCCGTGATCGCCCACCAACACCACGATCGTGTCGTCGCGCAATCCCAGCCGATCGAGCGCCGACAACAACAAACCGATCTCCTCATCGACCATCGTGACGCTGGCGTAGTAGGTGGCCACCGTTCGCCGATCGCGCGCCGCGATCTCAGGATCGGTTCGACGACGGAAGGCCTCGTCGTTGCCACGGTCGGCATAGACACTCATCGGCACTTCCGCACCGGACGCCGGGGCCTCGGGCAGGACGATCGACGAGGCCGGATAGAGGTCGGTGAATCTCGGATGAGCGCGGAACGGCGGATGGGTGCCGTCGAGCCCGACCATCAGGAAGAAGGGCAGGTCGGACTCCTCCTCGAGGTACTCGATCGCCCGACCGACCGCCCTGCTGTCGCGGGTCGGAGCATCCAGGAGGGGACCTCCGGCGGACTCCCTTTCGGCCCGCTCGAAGTCCTCCGCTCGATCCAGGCGCTCGAGCCGCGCCTCCTCGAGAGCCTCCTCGCTCATCGAATCCGGTCGAGCCGAACCCTCGGGGGGCTCTTCGACACCCGGCGGAAGTCCCCATTCCGCATCGGCCTTGAAAACCTTCCCCGCTCTCGCGGTTCGGTAGCCGTGGGTGCGGAACCACTCCGGCAGGAGAGGTGGGCGATCCCGGGCCATGCTCAACTTGCCGGCGTTTCGATACACGCCGAGTTGCTCCGGATAGCGGCCGCTCAGGAACGAGGTCCGCGAAGGAACACAGAGGGGATACTGGGCGTAGGCCCGATCGAATCGAACTCCCGCCGCCGCCAGCCGGTCGATATTGGGCGAACGGACCGTTTCGCGCCCGTAGGAGCCGAGGTGGGCGTTGAGATCGTCGACCACGATGAAGAGCACGTTGGGCGGCCGATCCGGCGGTGGCGAGCAGGCGAGCACCAGCAGGGCCACGGCGATCCAGAGTCCGCGGGTCGGCGAGGTCATACGGGGATCCTATCGGGGCGCCGCCGAGGACTCATCGGAAACTCCCCGTCGGGCAGGGAGACAGCATCGCGCTAGCATTCAGACTTCGGGAACCGACCCGCCCGGACCTGCGTGTGTCGCCGGCCCGGCGAACTCGCCCCCGGAAAGAGCATGAAACCACAGTTCACCACCACCCTCTTCGCCCTCCTGACTTCGCTCCTGGCGACCCCCTGGTCGGGGGCGTCGCCGGCGGGGCTCACCCAGAAGCGATTCCTCGACGCAGCGCGCGACCGGCCGGTCTGGGTCGACCTCTGGTACCCGGCCGGGGAGACGGCCGGGGAAGAGCGTGTCTTCAACGGCCTGGGTTTCGCCGACGTCGCCGTCGACGCAGCGCTGGCGCCGACTCGCACGCCCTACCCGGTCGTCGTCCTCTCCCACGGCGCCAACGGCAGCGCCGTCGACTACAGCTGGCTGGCCACCCACCTGGCGCGCCATGGCTACCTGGTCGCGGGCGTGTCACACCACGGCGAATCGTGGCGCTACGGCGCCGACACGGTCGATCCCCAGGGTCTGCTGCGGACGTGGCTGCGCCCCGAGGACGTCTCGTTCGCGCTCGACCGGCTGTTCGAAACCGACCCTTCGCCACGGCCGCCGACCGCAACCGGATCGCAGCGATCGGACACTCTTCGGGAGGCGCCACCGTTCTCGACCTCGGCGGAGGCCTGTCGAATCCGATGGCCATGGGAGCCTACTGCGCCGGCGACGCCTCGATCGGCGACCGGGGATGCCAGTACGCGCGCGAACTCGGCATCGTGATGCGTCCGGCCGAATACGCCCGCTCGCAGCGCGATCCTCGAATCCGGGCGCTCGTCGCGCTCGATCCAGCGCTCGGACCGAGCTACGACGTCGAGTCGCTGGCGGACATCCCGGTCCCCACCCTGATCGTCGGCGCGGTCGACAACGACTTCCTGCCCTTCGAGAGTCACGCGGGCCGGATCGCGGCGGCCATGCCCGGCGCGGAGTCGATCGAGCTCGACGAGGGCGAAGGGCATTTCGTCATCCTCGACGTCTGCCAGTCGAACCTCGACGCCAACGGCGTCCCCCTGTGCCGTGACCGGACCGACGTCGACCGCGACGCGGCTCATGAGTCGCTGGCCGCCGAGATCCTGAGATTCCTCGGGGAGGCGATGCCGCCCGACTCGCACGCCGCCACCGACCGCACCCCGAGCGACACGCGCCGGGTCATGACCCTGGTGGAGGATCCCGACGATCCGCGCGTCGCCGACGTCCTCGAAGCCTTCCGGTTCTGGAAGCACTCCCTTGCCGAACTCGGGTTGCAGGACCCCTTCGGCGAAGTCGAGATCGTCGCGGCCGACGATCGCTCGATCGAGAACTACGCCTGGATCATCTCGCGCGGCGCCGGGCGGCACGTCGACGGCGCCGCGGCCCCCCTGGTTCCGGCGGCGCTCACGAATCTCGACGCCGAGGTCGTCGTGCTGCTGTCGAAGCATCCCCTCATGCCCTTCGCCTGGCCCTTCGAACCGGGCCGCCACCTGGTGGCCATTCCCGTCACCGGCACGACCCGCATCCCGAGTCCAACGCTCGACGTGGTCGCCCACGAGATCGGCCATACGCTCGAACTCGTCCACCAGGACGATCCACGGCTCCTGATGTGTCACCCCTGCGAATCGGGAGTCGCGAACGACGACGCTCCCAGGCCCCTGTCCGAGGCCGATCACCAGATCCTGATCCGAACTCTTTCTCCCGCCGGAGTCACGACTCCGCGCTGAATCGAGGGTTTCGGTAGCGATCCGATCCCGGCCGGCCCTGCAGGGCCCATCAACGCTTTCCTCGCGGCAGCACCGCCGGATAAGATCGGCCTTTCGACTTCGAATCCCAGTCTGCCGCCTCATCGACCGGCTGCACCCCGGCAGCCCGAAGGAGCCACGTGAACCAAACAACCGTCGGAGTCATCGGTCTAGGCGCCTATGCTCCCGAGACCGTCATCGACAACCAGTTCTGGGTCGACCGCGTGGAGACCAGCGACGAGTGGATCGTGCAACGTTCAGGCATCCACCGCCGGCGCTTCGCGGCCCCGGATCAGTCGACCCTCGACCTCGCCTTCGAGGCCGCGAAGGCGGCGATCGCCGACGCCGGCATCGACCCCGGGGAGATCGACGAGATCGCACTCGCGACCGACACGCCCGAGGTCTACACCCCCGACACCGCCGCCTTCCTGCAGCACAAGCTCGGAGCGCGCGAGGTTCCGACCTACGACCTCGGAGGCAGTGGCTGCGCCGGCTTCCTGCAGGCTCTCGACATCGCCCGCTCGCGTCTGCTCACCGGTCGCAAGACCATGCTGGTGGTCGGCGTCGAACTGATCTCGCGGCTCATCGACTGGACCGACCGGGCCACCTGCGTCCTGTTCGGCGACGCCGCCGGCGCCATGGTCCTGTCGACCGAAGCCAACGGCTCCGAGATCATCGCGGCGAAGTCGGGCACCGACGGCAGCCAGGCGGAGATCCTGACGCTCGAAGCCGGCGGCACTCGCGTGCCGTTCTCAGCCGAGCTGCTGCCGGAACGAAAGCACCAGGAACTGGTGATGAACGGCAAGCTGGTCTTCAAGCACGCCGTCACGCGCATGGCCGCGGTCAGCGCCGAAGTCCTGGGCATGGCGGGCATGACCCTGGACGACGTCAAGCTCGTCGTCCCGCACCAGGCCAACCTGCGCATCCTGCAGGCCGTCGGCTCGCAACTCGACATCCCCGAGGAGAAGCTCTTCATCAACGTCGACGAGTACGGCAACACCGGATCCGCGTCGGTTCCCCTGGCGCTGTCCCAGGCCCGCGACCAGGGCCTGGTGGGCAAGGGCGACGTGGTTCTGATGACCGCTTTCGGCGCCGGCTTCCACTGGGGAGCGATGCTGGTGAGGCTCTAGGCCTCGACGGAACAGTAGAATCGGTCGCCTTGCGACCCTTCACGATCGACTTCGTCCGGGCTCCCACCGGAAAGGAGCCCTAGGGCGTGCAGGCCTACATCCTGCGACGTCTGCTGGCGCTCGTTCCGACGCTGGCCCTCGTCAGCCTGATCGTCTTCCTGTCGATCCGGCTGATTCCCGGCGATGTCGTCGACCTGATGATGTCGCAGAACGACATCTCGACCGGCCAGGACCGCGCCAAGATCGAAGCCGCCCTCGGATTCGACCGGCCGATCCTGAGCCAGTACTTCAGCTGGGCCGGCGACGCCGTCACCGGCGACCTCGGCACCTCGCTCTGGAAGGGCACGCCGGTCGTCGATCAACTGCTCGAGCGGCTGCCGATCAGCCTCGAACTCACCCTGCTCGCCCTGCTGGTCGCCCTCTCGGTGGCGATCCCGATCGGCATCTATTCCGCGGTCCGCCAGGACACGATCGGCGACTACCTCACCCGCTCCTTCTCGCTCATCATGCTGGCGGTGCCGGGATTCTGGCTCGGCACCCTGGTGATGGTGTTCCCGTCTGTGTGGTGGCGTTGGTCGCCGGCGCTCGAGTACACGCCGTTCTTCGAGGATCCGGTCGCCAATCTCCGCCACATGCTGGTGCCGGCGATCCTGCTCGGCCTGTCGCTGTCGGCCGTCACCATGCGGATGACGCGAACGATGATGCTCGAGGTGATGCGCCAGGACTACATCCGAACGGCGCGCGCCAAGGGCGTGGGGGCGGCTCGTCTGGTGATTCGCCACGCGCTGCGCAACGGCATGATCCCGGTGGTCACCCTGGTCGGCCTGCAGGTGCCGCTGCTGATCTCCGGATCGGTGATCATGGAGGCCATCTTCGTGATCCCCGGGGTCGGTTCGATGCTGCTCGAGGCGGTGTCGGCGCGCGACTATCCGGTGGTCTCGGGGGTCTTCCTGGCCGTTGGAGTCGTCGTGCTGTCGGTCAACCTGCTGGTCGATCTGAGCTACGGATTCCTCGATCCGAAGGTCCGGCATTCATGACGGTCGCGCTCGGCGCCGATGAGCTGGCCGGCAGTCCGCGACGGCCGTCGGTCGATCTCCTCGTTCGACTGGTTCGCACCAAACCGCTCGGCGCAGTCGGAGGAGCCGTCTTCCTGCTGTTCCTGCTGGCGGGGATCTTCGCCGGCGTCCTGGCTCCCCATGGCGTCAACGAGGCGTCGATGGTCGATCGACTGCAGCCTCCGTCGATGAGCCACGTCATGGGAACCGACCACCTCGGTCGCGACATCTACTCGCGAGTGCTGCAGGGAGCGCGACTGTCGATGGTCGTCGGCTTCTCGGCGGCCGGCCTGGCGACCGTCATCTCCCTGCTCCTGGGAGTCGCCTCGGGCTTCTTCGGCGGCCGCATCGACATGGTGATCCAGCGGCTGGTCGACGCATGGATGACGTTCCCCGGCCTGGTGCTGCTGATCGTGGTGATCTCGATCGTCGGCCCCGGCCTGGTCCAGATCGCCGCGATCCTCGGGCTCCAGTACGGCATCGCGGGCTCGCGCATCGTGCGCGGCGCGGTCCAGTCGGTGCGCGAGAACGTCTACGCCCAGGCGGCTCGATCGCTCGGCGCCGGCACGTTCCACATCCTGCGCCGACACATCGTGCCGAATGTCATGCCGGTGCTGATCGTGCTCTTCACCACCCGGGTGGGCGCGGTCATCCTGTCCGAAGCCGGCCTCTCCTTCCTCGGACTCGGAGTCCCTCCACCGGCAGCGACCTGGGGCGGCATGCTGAGCGGCGCCGGTCGCACCTACATGTACCTCGGACCCTGGCTGGCGCTGGCTCCGGGATTGTCGCTGACCGTCGTCGTCTACGCCATCAACGTCTTCGGCGACGCCCTGCGCGACCTGCTCGACCCCCGAATGCGGGGCAGTCGATGAGAGGCCTCATCCTCTGCACGACGGCCGCGCTCGGGCTGGCGTCGGCCGCCTGCTTCGAAGCGCCGCTCGACTCGGTCGGGTTCGAGGAATCGACCGTCTCCTACCCGCTTCCTCAGGAGCCGCCGCAGTACGGCGGCAAGCTCAACGTCGGCACCATCTATCCGACCCTGAGTGCCCTGTCCTGGGACACCGCCGATTGGAACTGGAAGCAGAACCACGACACCGGCCTGGTCTACGAGCAGCTGTTCTCGGCCGACCTCGACAAGAGCCTGCGCAAGGGCGGGCCGCACAAGTTCCAGCTCGAGGCCTGGTTGCCGGCCGACGCGATTCGCGGCGAGCTGGCCGAGAGCTGGGAATGGGAGGAGCCGCTGACGCTGGTCGTCCACCTGCGCACGAACGCTCGCTTCACCGGCAAACCCGGGGTGATGGAGTCGCGGCCGGTGAGCGCGGACGACGTGGTCTTCAGCTACGAGAGACTGCGCGACAGCCCGAAGAAGATCCAGACCTACTTCGACCACATCGAGAGCGTGAGCGCCCGCGACGATCACACGGTGGTCTTCGAGTTCTCCGAATACAACGCCGAGTGGGACTACCGCTTCGGCTACGGCTACTACTCGGGCATCGTGCCGCGCGAACTGGCCGACGTCGACCCCAAGGACTGGCGCAACCTGGTCGGCACCGGTCCGTTCCTTCTCGAGCGCTTCATCGAGGGCCACTCACAGACCTACGTCCGCAACGACGACTACTGGGACACCGAGGAGATCGCCGGGGTGCGCCATCCGATCCCGTTCGTCGACTCGGTGATCTACCGCACCATCAAGGACGAAGCGACCTACCTGACGGCGCTGCGCACGGGCAAGCTCGACATCCTCGAGGTCATCCGCTGGTTGATGGTCGACCATCTGAGGGAGACGACTCCCGAGCTCCTGTGGTCGCGGCGTCTCTCCTCGGTGGGAACGTTCGTCTCCCTGCGCCTCGACTTCGAACCGTTCGAGGATCCGCGCGTCCGCCGCGCCCTCAACATGGCGATCGACAAGCAGGAGATCGTCGACCTCTACTATGGCGGCCACGCCGAGCTCTTCGGCTATCCCCTGCACCCCGACTTCAAGGGCTACTTCCGACCCCTCGAGGAGATGCCCGAGTCGGTCCGGGAACTCTTCGTCTACGACCCCGAGAAGGCACGCGGGCTGCTCGCCGAGGCCGGCTACGGCGACGGCTTCACCTTCACCACCCAGGTCTGCGCCTGCAACTCCAACCACATGGACCTGCTGCCCCTGATCGCCTCCTACCTCGACAAGGTCGGAGTCACGGTGGAGATCGAACCGCTCGAGTACGCCGCGTTCCTGTCGGCCATGACCTCGAAGACCCACGCCCCCGGCTATCTGCTCGACAGCGGCGTGGTCAGCCCGACGACCAGCCTGCGAAAGAGCTTCCAGACCGGCCAGACCTGGAACCCGTCGCTGTTCTCCGATCCCGCCTTCGACCGCAAGATCGACGAACTGATCCGCGAGCCCGACGAGGCCGAGCGCATCCGGCAGGTGCACGAGATGACGATCGAGATGCTCGACCACGCTCCCTACCTCTGGCTGCCGATGCCCTACGTCTACGGTGCCTGGTGGCCGTGGGTGAAGAACTACAATGGCGAACTGCGTGCCGGCGCCGTGCGCCCGGGCCCGATCTACGCCCGGCTGTGGATCGACCAGGAGATGAAGCGGGAGATGGGCTTTTGACCGATCCGAAACTCAGCCCGGAAAGCCCCGGACCGCTCCTCGAGATCGAAGACCTCGGTGTCGTCTTCCGCACCGATCGCGGTGAGGTCCGTGCCGTCGATTCGGTGTCGCTCGAGGTGAATGCCGGCGAAACACTGGCGATCGTCGGCGAGAGCGGTTCCGGCAAGAGCGTCACGGCGCTCTCGATCCTGCGTCTGCTGTCCGACAACGGCACCATCGATCACGGGCGGATCGTCTTCGAAGGGCGCAACCTGCTCGATCTCGACCGCAAGGCCATGCGCAGCGTCCGTGGCAATCGGATCGGCATGATCTTCCAGGAACCGATGTCGTCGCTCAATCCCGTCATGACGATCGGCCAGCAGGTGGCCGAACCGATCCGCCTGCACCGCGGACTCTCCCGCCAGGCGGCTCGGGCCGAGGCGATCGACCTGCTGCGCGAGGTCAAGATCTCCGACCCCGAACGTCGGATCGACGCCTACCCCCATCAGTTCTCGGGCGGCATGCGCCAGCGCGTCATGATCGCCATGGCGCTCGCCTGTCGCCCCAGGCTGATCGTCGCCGACGAGCCCACGACCGCCCTCGACGTCACCGTTCAGGCCCAGATCCTCGCCCTGCTGAAGAACCTGACCACCCGCACCGACGCGGCGCTCATCCTCATCACCCACGATCTCGGCGTCGTGGCTCGCTACGCCGATCGCGTCGCCGTCATGTACGCCGGCCGGATCGTCGAATCGGCGAGCGCCGGCGAACTCTACGCCCATCCCCATCACCCCTACACCCGCGGCCTCATGGAGTCGATCCCCAGACTCGACGGCGACGCCGAGGCGCGCCTGGTGCCGATCCAGGGGCAACCCCCGGACCTCGCCCACCTGCCGGCAGGCTGCTCGTTCTCACCGCGCTGCAAGTACACCCACGACCGCTGCCTGGCCGAGAAGCCGCCGTTCGATCCGGTGGCGACCGACCACGCCTCGGCCTGCTTCGGCTACGAGCCGACCCCATGAGCGATCTTCAAGACCCCCGTGCCGAACTCGCGACGACGGAGCCCGAGGTGTTGCTTCGGGTGGAGGATCTCTCGGTCCACTTCCCGGTGACCGAGGGCGTGATCTTCCAGAAGGAAGTGGCGACGGTGAAGGCCGTCGACGGCGTCTCCTTCGAACTGCGTTCCGGTGAGACCCTGGGCCTGGTCGGCGAGAGCGGCTGCGGCAAGTCGACGACCGCGCTCGCCGTGCTGCGGATGATCGACCCGACCGCCGGCCGGATCTTCTTCGAGGGGCGCGACATCACCCACCTCGACCACCGCGCGATGCGACCCCTGCGCCGGCGCATGCAGATGGTCTACCAGGACCCCTTCGGCTCACTCAATCCACGCATGAAGGTGGGATCGATCATCGCCGAGCCGCTCGTGGTCCATGGTCTGGCGAAGGACCGAGCCCGCACCCGGGCGCGAGTCGCGGAGTTGATGGACCTCTGCGGCCTGCTGCCGGACATGGCCGATCGCTACCCGCACGAGTTCTCCGGCGGCCAACGTCAGCGCATCGGCATCGCCCGCGCGCTGGCGCTCGAGCCCAGCCTGATCCTCTGCGACGAGCCGGTCTCCGCCCTCGACGTCTCGATCCAGGCGCAGATCCTCAACCTCTTCGAGGATCTCCAGAGGGAACTGGGGCTGACCTACCTCTTCATCGCCCACGACCTCTCCGTGGTGCGCCACATCTGCGACCGGATCGCCGTGATGTACCTGGGCAAGATCGTCGAAGTCGCCAACCGCGACGACCTTTTCGAGCAGCCGAAGCATCCGTATACGGAGGCCCTACTGGCAGCCGTACCGGTACCCGACCCGGCGATCGAGTCGACGCGCGAGCAACAAGTGATCCCCGGGGAGGTTCCCAGCCCTTCCGATCCGCCCTCGGGCTGCCACTTCCACCCGCGCTGTCCGAAAGTCATGGACGAGTGCTCGAAGCAGGAACCGGAACTCTCACCCCTGCCGGGCGATCGATCGGTCTCCTGCCTGCTCTACTGAGCCTTCCCGCCGATCCCGCGGGATCGCATCGAGATCAGGCCTCGTCGTCCACCACCGGCTCCCAGGAAGAGTCCGGGTTGTAGAGCTCCATCGCCTCGAACTGTTCGAGCGTCGTCGGTCCGAGATCCTTCTGGTAGACGATTCCATCGTGGCTGACGATGAACGTCATCACCCCCGTGACTTCATACTGGGCCGGGGCGGCGACCAGGGCGAAGCCGCCGATCATGGCCCCGTCGAGGACGAAGTCGATCTCGCCCAGCGGAGCGTCGGGACCCTGGCCCTTCAGCACCTTGAAGAAATAGCCGTGGAACGGATCCTCGGCCTGGTAACCGGCTTCGATCGCCCTGGCGATCTCCTGGCCCACAGGTCCCCGCCACACTCCATCCGCGTCCACCCATGCAAGACCGTCGCGGGTCCCCGGCGAACTGATGATCCGCTGAGCGTACTGATTGAGCTGGGAACCGGGCTGGCGGACCAGGGAATAGTCGCGCTGGGCTGCCACATAGCCACGGCACACGCCAATGGCGTCGAGCTCGTTCTCGCCGATGCGACGCAGCAGGATCTCCTCGCGTCCCGAACCACTGTCGAAGTACCAACCTCGCGCGTGCTCGACCAGGGGAATCGGCATCGGCCACTCACCCGCTCCGACTACCAGAACGGCCACCGACGGATCGTCGGGCGAACGCTCGATGAACATCGCGTCGGCGGCCTGGGAGGCGAAATCGGCGCCCCGCTGAGCGTCCAGAACGGGCTCCGACGTGACAACGAGGTCGACACCCTCGGATCCGAGGATCGCAGTGAGGGCCTCGGTATCGAAGTCCGCAGCGGCTGCGACGAGCGCCTCGCCGGCCGCTTCGGGATTCTCGAAGACCCGCTGCCCGACAGCGGGACCGGGTTTCTCCTCGCCCTCACCGCCGGCACACCCGACAGCTGCTAGCAGTGTCACCAGGAGGAGTGGGAGCAGTCTGTAGAAGCCGACTCGAAGACTGAAGAGCTTCATCTCCGAGCTACCTCCTGCGCCCGCCGCCACCGCGACTGCCACCACGAGCACCCATGCTCGAAGCCCCGCGATAGCTGCTCGACCGCGCGCTGCTGCCGCTGTAGGAGTGGGAGCCTCCACCACCCAGGGCGCTTCGGCTGGAGGCGCTGCTCGTCGATGGAGTCCCAAGACCGCCGCTCCTGTCGGCGCCGCCGGCTGCATTCGGGCTGGTGCTCGGCCGAGCCGAAGGAGTACCGGCGCCGGCTGCCCGGTCGGCGCCTGCCGACCTGTTGGACGGACTCGGCGCAGGCGATTGTCGGGGGGTCGACGATCGCGCCTGCGCCTGACTGCTGCTCGGGGAAGCACCGCGTGACGTGCCGCCATAACGATCGGCCGTCGCCCGATCGGAGTACGGAGTGCCGCCACGATGCTCCGGACTGTGGTTCCAGTCGCCGTCGCGGTTGCCGTTGCCCCGGTTGAAGCTGTTGTCGAAGTTGATGTTGACGTTGCTGCTGCCCCAACTACAGCCGCAGCACGATCCGCCCCAGGCCGATCCCCAGATGAACCCGACGCTGAACGAAACGAACATCCCGCCAGGTGAATAGGGCGGATAGTAGATCGGAGGATAGGGATAGATCGGCGGACCGTAGACCACGGTCGGACTGTAGGTCGGAACGTAGATCACCTCCGGGCTGGACGGTTGCACCACGATCACCGTCTTGTTCTCGACGGTCTGGGTTTCGACCACCTGCTGCTCGTTGCTTTCCAGCGCCCCGTTGCCCTGCGCCTTGAGGCGCATCCGCTGCACGGCGTCCATCACGTCCGACTGCTGTGAAAGAAACGCGTTGCCCAGCTCGGTCGTCCACTGGATGTCGTCGGCGAGGCGATCCACCGCATCGGGTACGACCGCCATCGACTGGACGCTCGGATCCCACGGCTGCAGGGCCACGGCTTCATTCAAGGCCTCTCCCTCGAGGTCGGGGTTCTTCGAGAGCCACTGCTGGAGCTGAACGAGTTCGAGCGGATAGGTCGAGGCCGCCAGGGTCTGCGCCAGCAGCGGATCCGGGTAGAGGGCGATCGGCGCCACCAGCGAATCGAGTTGATCCGCCGAAAGGAGGCTCGACGGGTCCGTCGCGTCGGGCTGTACCGCGGAGGATGCGGCCGAAGCCGCCTGCTGGGCCACGACCCAGGGCTGTCCCACAACGAGACAGGACACCGCTGCGATCGCCACGAACGATCCGGCACTGCCGATACTTCTCGTCTTCACGGTCCTTCTCCTTCGTCGATCACGAAGGGCAGACTAGCGACCCACCGGCGTCGAACGCAACTCATGTCGGCACGACTTGCTGCTCATCCTTCGTCAGCCCTCGAGTGCCACCAGCACTCCCACCCCACAAGAGGTCCAACCCGGACGGGCAAGAACGCTCCCCACCCCTCCGGACGGTGCGCCGTTGACCCTTCATTGCGAAAATCAACACCGTCCATCTGAATTCCCAGTTCGACTCAGGAACCCTGCAGCGAGGAAAACCATCATGAAGAAATCCATCTTGATGCTGCTAGGCGCCAGCCTTCTCATCGTGCCGGCCTACGGCGCGACAGCGAAAGACGCTGACCCGGCGGCCCCCACGTTCTATGCCGACGTCCTTCCGATCATCCAGGACAACTGTCAGGTCTGCCACCGCGAAGGCGGAGCCAATCTCGGCGGCATGGTGGCACCGATGGCCTTCACCAGCTACCAGGACACCCGTCCGTGGTCGAAGTCGATCGCCCGCCAGGTCTCCGACGAACTGATGCCGCCGTGGCATGCGTCGCACGATCTCGACGGCGTCTTCGCCAACGAGCGCCTGCTCACCGACGCCGAGCGTCAGACCCTGATCGCCTGGGCGAAGACCGGCTCGCCGGCCGGCGACATCGCCGACGCTCCGGCGCCGATCGAATGGCCCAACACCGGTGGATGGTCGATCGGAGAGCCCGACCTGGTTCTCGACATGGGCACCGACTACGTCGTGAAGGACGAGATCGAAGACGAGTACGTCTACTTCCAGACCAAGATCCCCGCCGAGGCGATGGAGACGGCACGCTGGGTTAAGGCGATCGAATTCCGCCCCGGCAGCGAGGCGGTTCATCACATCATCACCCGCCCCCTCGGTGGCATCGCGCCCGGCAACACGCCGACCATCCACGAGGACGGTTTCGCGATCCGCCTGGAGCCGGAAGCCAAGCTGACCTGGCAGATGCACTACCACAAGGAAGCGGGCGAAGGCACGGCGGTGACCGACCGCTCGTACGTCGCGATCAAGTTCTACCCCAAGGGCTATGAGCCGGAACACATCGTGATGAACGATCCCCTGACCCGGTTCGACTACGTCATCCCCGCCGGCGACCCGAACTTCAGTCAGACGGTCACGACGAAGTTCGAGCGCGACTCGATCCTGCTCGGCTACACCCCGCACATGCACCTGCGAGGCAAGGCGGCAAAGTACGTGGCGAAGTACCCCGACGGCACCGAAGAGGTGCTGCTCGACGTGCCGCGCTACGACTTCAACTGGCAGACGACCTACGAGTACCCGAAGGGCGGCAAGCTGGTCCCCGCAGGAACCGAGATCGAGTTGACGATGGTGTGGGACAACTCGGAGGGCAACCCCTTCAACCCGGATCCGACCATCGACGTGACCCATGGCGAGCCGACGACATCCGAGATGATGTTCGGCTTCGTCAACTGGGCCGACGCCGAGCCCGGCTACGTGCCGGAGGGGCGCGGCGGACTGTTCAGCAGCAACGGCGAATAGGGCCGGACCCGTTCACCGTTCTGGAGGGCGCCCGCTTCGGCGGGCGCTTTTCTTTTCAACTGCCACCCTCTGCTGCGGTCTCTGCCGCTTCGACTCGAACGCGACGTCAGGACACGGGCGGCTGCCGGGCTTCACCCGTGTCCAGCGGCGCTGGAATCCGGCTCTCCTCTCCGACCGGGCCCCATGCTGGATCGCGCGTCCTGCCACTCCACTCGATCATCGCCTCGCGCGGCCAGAAGCGCAGGTACTCGACCGGACGGTAGGTGCCTTCCTCGACCAGGCGACGGCGATGGTCCGAGTTCGCGGTCGCCAGGCGCGTCGCCCGGCGCCGATGACCCGTGAGAAAGATCTCGCCACCGTTCTCTCGCGTCAGACGGGACGGGAAACCCAGATGGGAGGCGAGTGCTCCGACTCTTGGGTCGACCAGCCAGCTCTCGCCGACATTGCCCTTCAACCGAGGGTTCACAGCAAGAACGTCGGCACAGCGATGGAAGCCTCGTACCTGGGCCTCCGAGTCGTGCTCGCCAAGGGCCCACAGGTGAAAGTGCATCGCCAGGCTCGGAACCAGGCCGGAGCCGCTGAGCCCGAACCTGCGCACCGCCCTGAGGAACTGACGGGGGCCGCCCCAGAGAAGGACTCTACGGCTGGGCCTGTGAGTCTTCTCGATGAACCTCGAACCCGTCGGGACCAGTCGACCTCTCAGGAGTCCGAGATCCTTGAAGGCCTCCTCTCGACAGGCTTCGAAATGCTTCTCATCGAAGGTCTCCACCTGATCGACGATTCGCTCGAGCTGCGGCGGCATCAGGGCCTCGACGCTTCGTGGGAGGCAGAAGTCGAACTCGCGTGGCTCGAGTCGAGCGACCAGGCTCACCAAACCATAGCGCGGGTAGAGCGACTCGAGTCGGGTGTCGCCGCCCACTGATCTCGACAGCAGCGGCGCCAGTCGATCCCTCATGTCGAGGTACCCACCCTGCGCCTCAGCACACTCGGACACCCATTCGTCCGGTTCGAGTCGAACCCGCTGCCCGGCAACTCGGCCGATCTCGAGTCGCAGACGTCGGCAGACGTTCGACGCTCTCTCTACCGTCCTCTCCTCGACGATCGCCACGACCCGCCTCCTGACTCGGAGGACGCTATCCCGGCTTGCGCGCCAGGAAGAGGTAGCGGTTCAGGCTGAAGAAGTACTCGCCTCTCTGGCCGAGGTCCTTCAGTTCTTCCAGCCAGGCCTGGACGTCCTTCTCGGTCAGGCCCCGCCTGCCGACCGCGAAGTCGGCGATCACCGGAATCAACCCCGGACTGAACTCATCGGCGGTGAAAGCGGTGTTGAGAATCGGGATCGCCCGCGACATCGACAGTTCGAAGCCGGCTCGATGCAGCAGGCCGGCCATCACCTGCGGCAGGCTTCGGTGCACGAAGTGATCATCCCAGGCGTTCCAGATGCGAGCGTTCAGCTCCTCGTTCTCGGCGTGGAAGACCAGCGAGTCGTAGTCGGTATCGAGGATCAGCGCCCTGCCTCCGGGCTTCAGCACCCGGAAGAGTTCTGCCAGCGCACCGTCGATGTCGGCGACGTACTCGTACACCTGGGTCGAGACCGCGACGTCGAGTTCATTGTCGCCACAGGGCAGGTGATTCGCATCTCCCACCTCGAAGCGCGCCTGGGGCAGGGCCTTGCAACGCTTTCGCGACATCTCGACCATCGCCTCGCTCGTGTCGATGCCGATCAGGGAGCCTTCGATCCCCACCTCGGCCGCCAGGTCGAAGGCGAGGAGTCCGGGGCCGACGCCGATGTCGAGCACGCTGTCGCCGGGCTCGAGCGACAGTTCGTCGATGATCACGTAGCGCTGCTCGACGATGTCGGAGGTCTTGTAGGCGCGTTCGATACGGCGCGCCGCCGCTGCGTCGAATTCGAGAGTCTTCGTCATGGGGATCGAGACTACCCGAAGTCCGGCTGCACGGGCGCAGGCTCGTCGGGCGACTGCTCCAGCCGAGCGAGGAGGTCGAAGGCCCGGTCGACCTCTTCGTGGCTGCCCATCAGGACCAGACAGTCTCCACCCGCCAGGGACACGTCGGGACCCGGATTGCTCTGCGGCAGGCCGTCTCGAACGAGGGCGATCACGGTCGCCCCGCTGGCCTGGCGCAGGTTCAGGTCTCGCAGGCTCCTGCCGACGACGTCGCTCTCGCTCTTCAGGAGATAGATGTCGGTCGCTCCGGCAGCGAGTGCGTCGAGGACGGCCAGCGACACCGTCTGATCGAGACTCGTCGAACGCAGCATCTTGTAGCCCTCACCTCGAAGAACCCGCGTCTGCGCACGGATGATGTTGCGTGGCACGTGGTAGCGCTGCAGGACTCGGGTGAACATCTCGATAGCGGTCTCGAACTCCTCGGCCACCACCTGATCGGCGCCCGCTTCGTGAAGCTGATCGATCTCGCGGACCAGGCGGGTTCGGACCAGGATCAGCAGGCTGGGGGCAAGGCGACGACACAGGCTGGTTCCCACCATCACCGCCGTCAGATCGGAGACCGCGAAGACCACGATGTTCGCCCGCTCGACGCCGGCGGCGTGGAGGATCTCCTCGCGAGTCGCATCGCCGTAGAGCATCGGCTCGCCCTCGTGTCGTCCCCGGCGGATGAGCTCGCTCGAGAGTTCCACCACCAGGTAGGGAATCCCCGCCTCCCGCAGCACCCGCGCCAGCAACCGGCCGCCGGTGCCGTATCCAACGACGATCACATGATCGGTGAGCGGCTTCTCTCCTGTTGGCTCGTCGGCGAGCCGAGGACTGCCCGCCGGCAACATCTCACTGAGCTTGAGCGAGAGGGGATACGACAGCGCCACGATCAGCGGAGTCGCGAGGAGCGTGACGACCGACGAGGCGAGGAACAGCTGGAATCCAGCCTCGGACAACAGGCCGCTCGAGGAACCCACCTCGATGAGCACGAAGGAGAACTCGCCGATCTGGGCCAACGCCATGGCGCTCAGCGCCACCGTGCGCCAGGGGTATCCAAGCGCCCGAGCGGCGGCGCCGGCTGCCAGGATCTTCAGGAGAACCACACCGACGGTCGTCGCGATCACCAGAAGGGGGTTCTCGAACACCCACTGGAGATCCAGCAGCATGCCGATCGAGATGAAGAAGATCCCCGAGAACAGGTCGCGAAACGGAGCGACGTCGGCGACCACCTGGTGGGAGTACTGACTCCCCGACAGCAACACCCCGGCCAGGAACGATCCGAGAGCCAACGAGAAGCCGAACGAGTGGGTCAACCACCCCATGCCCAGGCTCAGGGCCAGGGCGCCGAGCGGCAACACTTCGCGTGATTTCGAATGAACCACGACTTCCATCAACCCCGGCAGCAGACGGCGAGCGAGCAGGAAGACGAGGAACAGCGCCACCGCCGCACCCAGGAGCCGAGCGACCACCATCGCCCAGGATCCGCCGATCGCGCCTCCGAGCAACGGTGTGAGCGCCACGAAGGGAACGATCAGGAAGTCCTGGAAGAGCAGGATCCCCAGGGCGATCTGGCCGTGCGGCGCCTCTACCTCGCGGCGATCCGCGAGCAGCTTCAAGACGAGGGCTGTCGAAGAGAGGGAGACGACCCAGCCCAGGAACAGCGCGCGCTGCCAGGAGAGGTCCATCATCAAGCCCGTGCCGGTCACCACCACGGTGGTCAGGACGACCTGGATCGGGCCTCCCATGAGGAGCGTGCGACGCAGTCGTCGCAACCTCTCCATCGAGACTTCCAGACCGATGGTGAAAAGCAGCAGGGCCACGCCCACTTCGGCGAACAGTTCGACCTCTTCGACCTGCGAGATCCATCCGAGTCCGGACGGGCCGATCAAGACGCCGGTCCCGAGGAAGGCGACGATCGGCGGCACGCGCAGCCGTCCGCTCACGATCACGATGACGACCGCGGCCGTCAGCATGAGAACGACCTCGCGCAGGAAGAAGTCGAGTTGCATGGGCCCATCCTACGAGAGCGGTCCTGGAAACTCTCCTACGTCCACGGCGCCGAGGGAAGCGGGAACCTGGCCGGCCCGTCGTGTCTCTCAGATATAGAGACCCGCCATCGCGGGAATCGATGACCCGGGAGGCAAGATGAAATTCTCGAATCGCGACTCGAAAACGTCACCCCGACGGACACTTCTCGGCCTGACAGCGCTGTCGGTCGCCCTGCTCCTGGCCCCGCCTGCCTTCGCTCAGGGCCATGAGTCCCACGGCACGCCCAGTCAGGGCCAGTGCGCCAACTGCGACACCGCGACCGAGGGCGGCTCGCACGACTGTCCGATGATGAACGGCGAGGGGTCGGGGGAGCACTCGGCCGGCATGAAGTGCATGGGTCAGGGCGGCATGAACGGTCAGGGCAAGATGAACGGCCAGGGCAACGGCCGGGGCATGGGTTCGGCCGGTGGCCACGGCGTCATGCACAAGGCCATGATGCTGGTCCACGGCCGAGCTGCCATCGAGCGGACGGTCGAGGAGATCGACGGGGGAGTGCTGACGGAGACCATCGTCGTCGGCGACCCGGCGCTGCGCCAGACCCTGCTCGATCACGTCAGCGAAGTCACCGCGCTGCTCGAGGGTGGCGGCAGGATGCGCAACTGGGATCCACTCTTCTCCGAGATCTTCGATCACTACGACGAGATCCAGATCGTCACGGAGGAGATCGAGAACGGGCTGCGCGTCACGGAGACCTCGCCGAACCCGGAGGTGGCGAAGCTGATCCGAGCCCACGCCTACAAGGTGAACGAGTTCCTGGCACGGGGGCACGACGCAGTCCACGAGGCGACGCCCCTCCCTGAGGACTACGTTCGACCGTAGGGGTGCCGACACCATCGCGAGCGCACCTGCGGCCCCTCGGGGCCGCAGGTCCGCTGGCACATAATGCCTGCGATGAAACCTCGACGAGCCGGCCGGGCGGTGCGCGTTCTCGCCATCAGCCTGGGTGTCGTCGTTCTGGGCGCGCTGCTCTACTGGATCACGCTGCCGTCGGCGGCTTCCCTGGCCGTCGAGAACCCCGGTTCGACCGCCTACATCGACGCCTACCGAGAACGCACCGGCCTCGAACCGCGCTGGACCTGGGTACCGGCCTCGGCGATCTCACAGGACCTGAAGGTGGCGGTGGTGGCCGGCGAGGACATGGGCTTCTTCTCGCACGCCGGCTTCGACAGTCACGAGATCCGCGAGTCGATCCGTCAGGCCTGGGAGAAGAAGGAGCCACCGCGCGGCGCCTCCACCATCACCCAGCAACTGGCTCGAAATCTCTGGCTCGCCCCCGACCGCTCCTACCTGCGAAAGCTGCGCGAGTTCCATCTCTCGAAACGCCTCGAAGCCGAGCTGAGCAAGCGACGCCTGCTGGAGATCTACCTCAACGTGGTGGAGTTCGGACCGGGCGTCTACGGCGTCGAGGCCGCCTCACGCCACTACTACGGCCTTCCTGCGAGCAGCATCGGACGGGAACAGGCTGCGGCCCTCGCCGCTCTCCTGCCGCAACCCTCCCTGGCCGACGTCCGATCCCCAGACAGGCGGTTCCAGGCTCGACGGAAAGCGATCGCCGGCCGAGCCGAGCAGGCGAAGTGGCTGCGAGGGTTGGTCTGAGTCCCAGTCCGAGCCCCCGCTACTGGCTCCATGCCTACGTCCACAGACCCGCGCCCTGATGGCGCATGATGCCGGAGTCGGCTACGAAGCCCCTTGTCGGCAAGGGAATGCCCTAGACTCGCTGCAGACTCCTGGAGGTCCCACCATGCCGGAATCCGATGATCTCGTTCTCTTCGAACGCCGCGGCCGGACCGCGCTGCTGACCCTGAACCGGGCCCGCTATCGGAATGCGCAGAGCTATCCGCTCCTCGACGCCCTCGACGTCCAACTGGATCGCGCCTGCCGGGATCGTGAGATCAAAGTCATCGTTCTGAGAGGCGAGGGCGGGCACTTCTCGTCGGGCCACGACCTCGGCACCGACGACCAGAAGGCGGTCTTCGACGAGCTCGGTCTCGAACTCGGCGGCAAGCTCGAACAGGGTCTGGACTACTACGACAACTTCCGCCACTACAACCTCGACCTCACGCTCAAGTGGCGCAACCTCCCCAAGCCGACGATCGCGATGGTCACCGGCTACTGCATCTTCGGCGGCTGGATGGTGGCCGCCGCCATGGACCTGATCTTCGCCTCCCGCGAGGCGCGCTTTCTCGCCAGCCAGTTCGAGTACTTCTCCGTGCCCTGGGACATCCACCCGCGCAAGGCGAAGGAGATCCTGTTCGAGGGTCGCTTTCTCGACGCGGAGGAAGCGCGCCGGGAAGGCCTGGTCAACCGCGTCCATGACGCCGAACGGCTCGAAACCGAAACCCTGGCCTACGCCGAACGCGTCGCCGAGAACGACCCGGCCTTCCTGCGGCTGTCGAAGCTGGCCGTCAACAAGGCCCAGGACCTGCAGGGCTACAGTCTCGGGATGGAGGGCGGCTTCGCCGACTACCTCGTGACCGCGCAGACCCGCGGCAACGCCCGCGTCGAAGGCCGCGACCGTCTTTCTGGCGTCGACCTCGCCCTGCGTGGCGAACGCGGCGAGCGGCCGGGACTCGATCGCGAATCCTCGGACCGCACACCCGACCAGAGCTAGCTGCTGCCCGAACGGATCTTGCCGCCCTTCGCGGCCAGCATCAGCTCGACCAGTTTCTCGGTCACCTCGGGTTCGAGACCCTCGGTGTGGCCCTTCTCGAGGCGCACGACGTCGGCAACGACACGGCTGTCGTCACAGTTCGGGTACTCGTAGACCGCAGCGGTGCCGGGCCCGGGAAGGAGGCCCCAGGAGGGATTGGGCGGATCCTGACGACTGCCGTCGTAGACATAGCCGGCCTGGGTATCGACGACGTCGGTGAGCCGGCGCTGACCGTCACAACCCAGCTTCGTCGCCCATTCCGATTCGGCGGGCAGCCCCGGCTCGCCCATCTCGCGCTCGCCGGTCGTGAAGATGAACGAGAACTCGTTCTCCGGCAGGGAACTGAGCAGGGCGCGCGCCTCCGCGAAACTGCGCGCCATCTCGGGGCTGATCGCGGGTCGCGAGCTGTCTCCCGACCTCGGCGGACCGAACGACTGCGCTCGCGGCGGATTGCCGCCGAGGCGGCCTCCCGAGAGACTCAGCCAGCCATCGACGCGCTCGGCGAAGAACTCACTGCGCACGATGCGGTTCGAGGTCATGCCGCCCTGCGAGTGGCCGGCCAGCCAGAACGCCTTGATGTTCTCGGCGCCGATCTGGTCGACCACCGAGGTCACGATGTTCTGCAGGTAGGTGTCGTCGACATCGGTCCACACCCGAATCGGCGAGTTCGGGGTCGCGACCACCAGTCGGTGGGAATCGGTGTAGTCGAGCAGCGGAAAGTAGTGGCGCTGCCAGTTGCCGTAGGAACCGCCACCGTGAAGACTGAGGATGAAGGTCACGTCCTCGCCCGGCTCGAGATCGCAAGGGTAGTCGAGGAAGTAGGTGCGCCGCGTCTCCATCTCGACGACCGGTCCCTGGTTGATGATCCGATCGGTCGGGCAGTTCTCGTCGGGGCAGTGCAGGGTGGGCGGCGTCACACACGGTGCACCCTGGAGTTCGACGTACTCCTGGGCGCTCACGACGCCGGCGGCCGCGATCGTCGACAGCAGGCCGACTCCAAGGCTCCTCTTCATCGTTCGGATCATCTTCGTCTCCTCCATCTGCGTTGCCGTTCGGGCGAACCCCTGCCGCCGAAGGCGTCGATACCGAGCCGACTCCAAGGCGGTCAGGCGTCACCCGAAATCACTCGAACTGGTTTGAAGACGTACAGAATAGACCTCAGCCGGGGACTCGACAAGCCTCTCGGCCAATGTAGGCCCCTCTCATCCCATGTTGAGATTCATCAAGACCCTCCACACCGTCGTGTGGGCCTTCTTCGTCGCCTGCATCCTGGGCATCTACCATTTCGCAGCCCAGGGCCGATTCAGGATCGCTCTCGTCCTGATCGCGATCGTCCTGGGCGAATCCCTCGTTCTGGTCCTGAACCGCCGGCGCTGCCCGCTGACCGGAGCGGCGGCGCGATTCACCCCAGAGCGTGCGCCCAATTTCGACATCTATCTTCCCGTCTGGCTGGCACGCTACAACCAGCAGATCTTCGGCACCCTCTACGCCCTGGCGATCGTCTTCACGCTTCTACGGTGGGCGAGCTGAGCAGGGGCTCTGCTACTGTAGTCGGCTCCCGGCACGAACCGCCTCGAGGCACCGCCGAGAGATCCGGACCCACGGCCGAACCCGTTGCCGCTCGACCCTACGCCATGAAGTCCTCGAAGGTAGAGTTCAACCGACTGCAGGAGAGGCTGCCGACGCTCTGGAAGGACATCGAGGCCGGCGCCGGCGTGCATACCTCGGTGGTCGTCCCGTCGCTGTCGTTTCGACAGGACGAACTCACCAAGATCACCGGGGCGCCGTTCTACGAGGAGCGCCTGCTCTTCACGCTGATGCGGTTGCGCGATCCCCGCGCTCGGGTGGTCTACCTGACCAGCCAGCCGATTCACCCGCACATCGTCGACTACTACCTCCAGTTGCTGGTCGGCGTGCCGGCCAGACTGGCGCGCGAGCGCCTGCTCCTGCTCTGCACCTACGACGCCAGCCCGCGCGCGCTGACCGAGAAGATCCTCGAACGTCCCCGCCTCATCGAACGGATTCGTCAGTGGGTGGGCGACCCCACGCGGGCCTATCTCACCTGCTTCATGGCCTCGCCGCTGGAACGCGAACTCGCTGTGGAGCTCGACATTCCACTCAACGGCGTCGATCCCGACCTGCTGTGGATCGGTACCAAGACTGGATCTCGCCGGATCTTCGCGCGAGCCGGCATCGACTACCCTGCCGGCTCCGAGGACCTGCACACCGAGGACGAGGTGTTCGTCGCCCTCGACCGACTGGCCGCCGAGCGTCCGACCCTGAAGCACGCAGTCGTCAAGCTCAACGAGTCTTTCTCGGGGACCGGCAACGCGTTGCTGACGATTCCCTCGGACCTCGCCGACGACCCTGCGATCCGCCACGGACAGTGGAGTGAGGCCCTCGCTGCCATGCGATGGGCGGCGCCGGGCGAATCGTGGCAGAGCTTCCGTGCCAAGTTGGAGGAGATGGGTGGCATCGTCGAGGAGATGCTCGAGGCGCCGGTCGTCCATTCACCGAGCGTCCAGATGCGGATCAATCCGCTCGGCGAACTGTCGACGATCTCGACCCACGACCAGGTCCTCGGCGGCGAGTTCGGCCAGATGTACCACGGCTGCCGCTTCCCGGCGGCCCAGGCCTACCGGGAACAGATCAGCGCCGACGCCCGCAAGGTCGGCGAGATCCTGGCGTCCGAGGGTGTCGTCAGCCGATTCGGGGTCGACTTCCTGGCGATTCCCGACGAGCGCGGCGGTTGGAAGACTCCGGCGATCGAGATCAACCTTCGGATGGGAGGCACGACGCCTCCGTTCCTCGCGCTGCAGTTCCTGACCGGCGGCAGAATCGACGATCAGGGGGAGTTCCACACCCGCACCGGCGTGCGCAAGTACTACCGCGCCACCGACTCCCTGCAAACTCCGAGCTACCACGGCCTGTTGCCCGAGGACCTGATCGAGATCCTCACGCAGAGCGACCTGCAGTTCCAGCCTCAGACCGAGACCGGTGTGCTCTTCCACATGATCGGCGCACTGTCTCAACACGGCAAGGTCGGTGTGACCTGCATCGGCGACTCCCGAGAGCAGGCCGACGACCTCTTCCAGCGCACCATCGACGCTCTCGACGCCGCCGTCGAAGACCCCGAAGCCGCCCTCGACGAGCCGATCGACGCCGACACGGTCCAGATGGAGTAGGCGAGGGCCCGCCGCTCAGTCCGCGAACAGCTGCAACTCGACGCCGATCCGATCCGCGATCTCCAGCGTCCGCTCCAGATCGGGGTGACGCACGATCACCCAGCCGTCCGAGAGCAGGGTCTGGCGCCAGTTTCGGCGCGGCGCTCCGATCGGCAGCAGTTCGACCGACACGATGTGTCGACCGTAGCGGGCCATCAGGCTGTCGAGCCCGCGAATCGCACAGATCCGACCCCGCCCCCGGGCGCGTTTGAAGATGACCGCAGCGTTGTAGCGCCGCTCGATCGGCTGACTGAGTCGGCCGTGGCAGACCGCCTCCGCCCAGCCCTCGAAGACATCGATGTCGCAGCCGTAGTTCATCAGTTCGACCGATCGGGCCCCCGGCGGCCGAGCCCCGATCTCGCCGAAGACCGCTTCTCCTTGCGGAGTCAGGAACCACTCCATATGCGTGAAGCCGCTCTGATAGCCGAGCGCCTCGAGGACCGCGCGACCCATCTCGCGACCCGGAGCCAGATCGTGCCGGTCGATGTCGCGCAGGGTCACGGTCTGGGGACTGATCCACTCGACGTTGCGACCGATGATCGGCTTGGGCCGATACCAGGCGATGTTGCTGTAGAGGATCCGGCCGTCGGCACAGATGGTGTCGAAGGTGTACTCCTCACCCTCGATGAACTCCTCGACCGACACCTCGGGGACGTGACGCAGGGTTGGGAGGACGGCCTCGAGTTGCGCGCCGTCACGCACTTCGTGAGTGTCGGCGGAACCGGCGCCGGCGATCGGTTTGATGACCAGCGGGAAGCCGATCCGCTCGGCGGCGGAACGAATTCCGGACTCGGTGTGTTCGCGCGAGTGGCGGGGCGTGCGGATGCCGGCTTCGTCGAGCACCTGCTTCATCCGTTCCTTGTCGCGGAACGGCAGGCTGGCCTCGACGCCGAGCCCCGGCAGACCGAGCGCCTCGCGCAGGCGGGCCGCCAGCATCATCAGCGGCTCCCAGAGACACTCGACCCGGTCGACAGGCGATCCAGCGGCGTAGCGTAGAACCCGTTCGACCACGCCGGCCTCGTCGAAGAGCGACGGCACCTGCAGGTAGTCGTGCAGGGCGTGGCGCGTCATCTCCGGCAGCGCGGCGACCGGCAGCTCGGCGACGCCGACCACCCGGGCGCCCTGTCGTTGCAGGCCGCGAGCGAAGAACGGCATCTCGGCGGGGAACGCAGGAGCCAGCATGAGCACACGCATGGCTACTCCGCCAACTCGACCCGCAGGGTGCCGACGATCGTCGCCAGCGCCTCTTCGACCACCCGGGTCTCGGGGTGGCGAACGATCACGTAGCCCTCGCCCTCGTAGCTGCTGGCGCCGCTTGCCGCCGGCTGACCGGGACTCGGCAGGCGACTCTCCACCACGACGTCGTTCAGACTCTCACCGATCTCCTCGAGACCGTGGATCTTCACCACGCGACCCCGACCCATGCCGCGCAGGAAGGCCGCGCCCGCTGAGTAGCGTCGCTCCGGTGGATCGAAGCTGCCGTGCACCATCAGGCGGGTCCACCGGTCGTAGAAGTCGAAGTCGTGGGCGTACGACATGAGCGTCGTGATCTGGGCTCCCGGCGGCCGCGCTGCCGCCTCCGAAATGGCGATGCTGCCGTCGGGCCGGCGGAACCATTCCAGGTGGCTCAAGCCCGTGCGCAGACCGAGGGCGGCAACAGCCCGGTAGCCGACGTGTCGAATATCGTCGAAGCGAGCGTCGTCGATCTCGCGCGGCAGGAGAACACACCACTGGATCCAGGGGTTTCGGAGGGCATCGAGGGGCGTCGGAAGGTAGCGGGTCAGTGAATGCCACACCGGCTCGCCATCGACGAACACGCTGTCGAACGAGTATTCCTCGCCGACGATGAACTCCTCCATCAGCACCGGCCGGTCGGCGGAAGGCCGCAGGATCTCGAGAACCTGTCGGCGAGCGCGCTCGTCGTCGATCCGGTAGGTCGAGGAGGCGCCGGCGCCGGCGGGCGGCTTGATCACGATCGGATACCCCACCCGGTCGACGAAGCGCAGCGTGTCGTCGCTGCCGGTGGCGAGACGATGGCGGGCGCAGGGCAGATCGGCGGCTTCGAGCAGCGACTTCATGCGGTCCTTGTCGCGGAAGTTGCGCGCCGACTCGGCGTCGAGACCCTCGATCCCCAGTTCGTCGCGCGCCTCGGCCAGTGCCACCTGCATGTGCTCGAGGACTCCCAGCAGGCAGTCCAGGCTGCCGAGCTGGCCGGCCACACCGCGGCCCGCCGCCACCAGCTGGGACGAGTCGAGAGCGTCGTCGACACGCCAGTGTCCGGAGAGGGACTCCCGAATGTCTCCGGGCACCCGCTCGAGCGGTTCGCTGGTGATGAGCGCGAAGCGGACGTCCTCGAGCCGCGCCAGCGCGCGGATGAACCGAAGGCTGGTCGGCAGCAGGTAGGGAGCCACGAAGGCGACGTTTTTCACCTCCGGTGATTGTAGAGCAGAAGCCGTTTCGGGACGATGCGCTGCTAGGCTCGCCGCGGACCTCCGGCGTCGGGCGTCAGGCGGCGACTCGCTTGGATCGCGTCGGGCACCCTGCGACCGAACCGAGTCCGGCCGACGAGATCATGAAAGTCTGCACGCTCACCTCGGAGTACGCCCCCTTCGCCAGGACCGGGGGACTCGGCGACGCCGTCGCCGGTCTCACCGGCTACCTGCACTCCGAGGGCGTCGATCAGCGCATCTTCATGCCCGCCTACGCCTCGGCGAAGTTCGACGTCCGCCCCGTCCCCGTCGAGTTCCTCCAGAACCTCAAGGTCGACCTCGGGCCCTATCGTTTCGCCGTTTCGATCGATACCGTCGCGACCCCCGACAACGGACCCGAGGTCTACCTGGTCCGCTGTCCGTCGCTCTACAACCGGCCGGGCATCTACGATTCCCGGGGCGACGAGCACCTGCGATTCGCGCTGCTGGCGCGGGCCGCGCTCGACACCTGCCAGAGGATGGGCTTCGCACCCGACGTCTTCCACCTGCACGACTGGCATACCGCCCTGGTGCCGATCTACCTGCGTACCCTCTATGCCTGGGATCGCCTGTTCGCCCGCAGCAAGACCCTGGTGACGATCCACAACCTGGCCTATCAGGGTGGCTTCCCGGCCCAGGCCGCCTTCGAGGTCGGCCTCGGCGATTCCCATGACCTGCTCCACCAGGAGGAGTTGTCCCACGGCGTCTTCCGCTTCCTGACCACCGGCATCCTCTATGCCGACCAGCTCTCGGCGGTCAGCGCCACCTACGCCCGCGAGATCCAGACACCCGAGCTCGGCTTCGGCCTCGATGCGCTGCTGCGGGCCCGCGCCGACCACCTGCACGGACTGGTCAACGGGGTGGACTACGGGGCATGGAATCCGGAGACCGATCGTCACCTCGACCACCTCTACAGCGTCGACGACCTGAGCGGCAAGCGCTCCGACAAGGCGGCTCTGCTGGCCGACGTCGATCTGCCGAACCTGCCCGGCGCGATGCTGGCCGGAATCGTCTCGAGGTTGACCGCCCAGAAGGGCTTCGATCTGCTCATGGATCCCCTCGTCGAGTTGCTGGCGACACGCAATCTCCAGCTGGTCGTCCTGGGAACCGGCGAGGAGGGACTCGAGGCTTACTTTTCTGCACTCTCACGAAGGTTCCCGCGCCAGGTCGCCTTCCTGTGCGCCTTCGACAACCGCATGGCGCACCGTATCCAGGCGGGCAGCGACGTCTTCCTGATGCCCTCGCGCTACGAGCCGTGCGGACTCACCCAGCTCTACAGCCTGCGCTACGGCACCGTGCCCATCGTGCACCACACCGGCGGACTCGCCGACACGGTCCAGCCCTGGAACCCGGCGCAGCGCAGCGGCACCGGCTTCGTCTTCGAGCATTTCGACGGCCACGCCGTACGCTGGGCGATCGACGCCGCCCTGCGGACCTTCGAGCACTCCGAGGCCTGGGAGGCGCTGGTGCGCAACGGAATGAGCCAGGACTACTCGTGGCAACGCCAGGGTCGCCACTACCTGGCCCTCTACCGGGCGATGACGACCCGCTAGCCCTCAAGGCGAGCGATCGGCACCTCCGGCGGCGACCCGAACGCCGCCCCAGTCGCTAGGCGAGTTCGTCGAGATAGCGCGGCAGCATGGCTCGCCAGGTGTTCCAGTCGTGGTCCCAGTCCGCGCCCCAGGCGTCGACGCGATTCGGAATGCCCTTGGCGCCGAGCACCGACGCAACGCGCCACGACTCGGCCGGCGCCTCCCAGCGGCCTTCCCCGGTCGCCAGCAGGACGAAGCGCCGGCGCAGTTGACCCAGGATCACCTCGTCCTCGAGATTCGGCAGGAAGTGAAGCGGGGAGGAGAAGTAGAAGTCCGAGTTCCAGTCGTCGTCGAGCCATCGGGTCAGATCGTAGGTTCCGCTCATGCAGATCGCACTCTTGAAGACATCGGGGTGGCGACAGATCGACGCCAGGGCGTTGAACGCACCGATCGACGCTCCAGCGGTGATGATCTCGATCTCGGGTGACTCGCAGTCCCTACGGATCAACGGCACCATCTCGTTGTAGACGAAACGATCGAAGCCGGTCTGAATCGCCGAACGCTGACGTCCCGTGCCCTCTCCGGAGGTCCACGCGCGTCCGGCGACGCTGTCGCAGCAGTAGACCTTGATCCGGCCTGCCTCGAGGAGCGGCTCGAGCACTCGGATCAGATGGAAGCGCTCGCACTCCTCGGCGTCTCCGCCGGCAGTCGGAAAGAGCAGCACCGGCGTTCCGAGATGCCCCCAGCGAGCAATCCCGAGTTCCCGACCGAGCGCCGGCGAGTACCAGTCGTCGAAGAGCTTCAACGCACGCGACCCTGCGATGAATCCCCTCTCCAGGCCTGGATCCGATCCCAGAAGAGCTGGGTGAACTCCTCGATCTCATGCTCGGGGTAGAGCGCTTCGACCTTCAGGCGCACCGCCTCCCTCGCCTCCTCGCCGGCGAAGAAGTCGTCGGCCACCTCGTCGAGATGAGCGAGATGCTCGCCGCAGAAGTCCTCGAACCGAGCGCTGTCGAGACGCTGCCGAGCGAGCCGCCCGTAGGCAGACAGCTTCTCCTCGTACGACCCCTCGCCATCGGCGATGTCGTAGAAGGGCTGCCAGTCGAGGCAGCGCTGCATCGGGCGGTCGGTGGCGGCGCAGAACAGGCTCCAACGAACCAACGACTTCACCAACCAGGGGAAGTGGTAGTGCAGGCTCGTGACCTGCGAGTCCGGGCAGGCATTGGCGAAGTCGATCGGATGGAAGGTCTCGGCACGACGCAGCGACTCGCAGGTGTTGAAGTCCCACCCGAAGAAGGTGTTGATCGTCAGCACCATGTCGGCGAGAACCCGTTGCTCGTCGTTCGTCACGAAGTCCGACGCCACCTCGTAGCGGTCGTGCAGCGGCGCTGCCGGGTCGTATCGCACCACCCGCACCTGCGGCCCGACGCCGATCGCACGGACGAAGAGATCGAAGGGCGAGATCGCTTCCTGGAGATGCATGAGCCGAGTGTCGCTGTTCTCGTACTGTTCGCGCAGCTGCTCCTCGTTCTCGATGCGCACCACGCCGACCCAGGCGCCACCGTCGTAGGGCTTCATGTAGAGCGGGTAGCCGAGATCCTCTCCGACCTCGCCGAGATCGAAGAGCCGGGCATAGCGCCTCAGCGTCGGCTCGAGATCGGCGCTCGGCTCGTAGGCCTTGGGCGGCACCATCCAGGTCTCCGGAACCGGCATGCCGAGCCGACGCATGGCGCAGTAGGTGGTCTGCTTCTCCATCGACTGGATCGACCACGGGTTGTTGAGGACGTAGAGATCGTCCATCAGGATCGCCTTCTTGATCCACTCGCGACTGGTGCTGTACCAGTGCGTGATCCGGTCGAGCACCAGGTCGTAGTGAACCCGGCGCTCGAGCTTGAAGGGTTCGATGGTCACCCTCTCGACGTCGAAGCGAACGGTGTCACCACCCATGGGAAGGCTCAGATCGAGGCGCTTCACCAAGGCCTCGAAGCACAGCGGCCAGCACAGGTCGGCCCCCAGGGAAAGTCCGATCGATTTCGTTACTTCAGCCATGCGCTCTCCGAGTTGCGGGACTCGCCAGCATACCCGCTGGCGGCCTCGACGCCGTCAGTCGTAGACCATCCACAGCGGCCCGGGGAAGAGCCACGAGAGGCCCTCGCGCTGGCGATCCCGCCAGTTCTCCCAGTTGTGGCCGTCGCGAGCCTCGATGAACCGAACGCCGGCGCCCGTCGACTGCAGCCGCGGCACCAACGAGCGGTTCTCGTAGATCAACGACTCGAAGACTCCACAGCTGACGAAGATGCGCTCGGCCGGCGAGCGGGGATGGCGCCGAAACCGGCGCATGAAGGCGACGACGGGGTCGAAGGCCGCACCCCGCTCGTGGCGATCCCCGAGATCGGAGAAGGCGAAGGACCCCGATTGCAGCAGAAGCCGTCCGAAGGTTCCCGGGTAGTGCCAGGCAGTGGCGAACGCCGCCACCGCACCGAAGCTCGCTCCCATCAGGCCGCGGGCGGCCGGCTCGGGGCGGATCGGAAACTCGTCGACGAGGGCGGGCAGGAGTTCCTTGACGACGAATCGGCTGTGGCGCGAGTCGGCCCCGTACTCGACCAGCCGCTCCGGCGAGTCGATCAGGGCGACGATCAGGGGCTCGATCTCGAGCCGCGCGATGAGATTGTCAAGAACCGTGCCCAGGCCGGCGAAGCGCAGGTAGTCGCCACCGTCGTGAACGATCAACAGGGGATGGCGCCGGCCCGGATGCAGGCGCGCCGGCCGATACACCTTTACCGGGCGGACCTCGCCGAAGGCTTCGCTCGAAACCTCGAAGTCCGTGAAAGTACCTCCGCCGACATCGGGGTCCTCCAGGCTCCACTCCGGAGTGCGGTAGCCGGCGCCATGCAGCACCGAGTTGGCGCCGAAGGGATCGTGGGCTCGCTGTGGATTGAGCGGATCCCGAATCCAGCGCCGCCGGCGGCCGACCACGACCTCGATCTTGTACTCGACACGCGACTCACGGGGGATCTCGATCTGCAGCATCCAGAGGTCGCTTTCGCCCATCCGGCGAAACGCCATCGACGAGGGCAGACCGAAGATCCAGTGGCGCAGCAGGACTTTCTCGCCCTCACCCCGGTAGGCGAAGGTCGCCAGTCGATCCTCGACGAGAGGGAAGGAATGGGTCTCCAGCAGCGCGTCGATCGCTTCCTCGGAGAAATCGCCGGCCGCCTCGAGCGCTTCGATCTCGAAGGTCAAGGTACGAGTTCCTCCCAGCCTTCGGCGCCCACCGGCAGGACCCTGCCGTCGACCCGGAGCCGCAGAATGGAACGAGCCGACCATCGACCCTCGCGCCAGATGACCTGGGAACCGTCGTCGAGCCCGATGCACATCGTCGGAGCGAAACGGCCGGCGAAGGAGCCGACCCGATCCTGCCGGTCGAGTCTCAATCGGTGCCTCGCGCTCGGCAGCGCGAGAATCCCTCCCGCCAGTCCCTCACCGCGAGCCAGGGCCTCGGCGTTGCCGGCGCCCCATGGCGGGCTGTCGTGGAACAGGACCACACGATCGCTGATCGCCATCGCGCCCGCCGACCACGCCACGATCGGCCGCGTTCCCAGAGCCGCCTTCAGGTCGAAGAGACGCAGCGCGTTCAGCAGCGTGCCGACGTGACCTCCCGCGATCAGGACGCCGGCCGAACCCTCGACCCGTTCGGCCATCTCGGATCGAACGGCTGCCAACCCCGCTTCGACTTCGGCTTCCGCCACGCGGTAGTCGGCCCAGATCGCCGAGACCCGGTCGAGATAGTAGCGGTCGAGTTCCCTGACGGCATCGAGCGCCGATTCGCTCTCGGCCGCCAGCAGGTCGTCGTCGCTGAGCAGACGGGCCAGATCGCGGTAGGCGTCGAGCGCGTGATCGAGACGGCGGCGATAGAGAGCCTGTTGCTTGCGCAGTCGCTCCTGGCGGGCGCGTGTCAGTGCCTTGAGTCGCGGAACGGCATCGAGCAGCGCGAGTCCGCGATCGAAGAGCTCGAGGTTGTCGATCTGCCGACCCGGAAGTTGGTCGACGACGTAGGCGTCGTCGGACTCGCGCTCCTCGGCGCCCGCAGCGATCAAGGTGAGAGGCCCGGCCAACTCGAGCGCCGCTACGGCCTCGGCAAGAGTTGGACTCAAGCGTTGCGGCCCGAGAAGAGCGAAGGGCTGCACGGCTGCCTTTATAATACAAGGCTCGCGTGATTGACCAGAGGCTCCTTCCACCATGCATGTGATCCTCGTCGAGCCCTGCTTTCCCGCCAACCAGCGACGTTTCGTCCACGCCCTGCGCGAGGTCGGCTCGGCCGTCTCGGCGGTCGGCGAAGTCCCCCTCGAAGGTCTGCCGGCGTCGATCCGTGACGCCCTGGCGAGCTATGAACACGTCGGCTCAGTCTGCGATGAAGGCGAACTGCTGGCCGCCGTGCGCAGGATCCAGGGGCGAGGCTGGGTCGACCGACTCGAGGCGACGGTCGAAGCCCACATCCTGCCGACGGCCAGGGTTCGCGAGGCCGCCGGCATTCCGGGAACTTCGGTTCAGACCGCCTTTCTGTGCCGCGACAAACCTGCCATGAAGGACGCGCTGCGCAAGGCCGGCGTCGCCTGTGCCCGATCGGCCGGGGTTGCGAGCGCCGACGAGGCGCGCGCCTTCATCGCCGAGGTCGGTTATCCGATCATCCTCAAGCCGAGGGGCTCGGCGGGAGCTGCCGCAACCGACCGGATCGACAACGATGCCGACCTCGAAAGCGCCCTCGCAGTCCATCGGATCGGCCGCGGCGGACAGGCGGCGATCGAGGAGTACGTCGAAGGTCACGAGGCGTTCTTCGACACGCTGTCGATCGACGGCGAGATCACTCACGCCTTCATCTCCCACTACTACCCGGGCGTCCTCGAAGCCATGAGGACGCGGTGGATCTCGCCCTATCTCATCACCACCAACCGGCTCGACGAACCGGGCTACCAGGAAGTCTGGGAGCTCGGCAGAACGGTGAACGAGGTGCTCGGAATCGAGACCTCGGCCACCCACATGGAGTGGTTCTACGGTCCGAAGGGCCTGCGCTTCTCGGAGATCGGCTGCCGACCGCCGGGAGTGCTGGTCTGGGATCTCTACTCCGCCGCCAACGACTTCGACCTCTACCGGGAATGGGCCCACGCGATCGCCCACGGCCGCAGCGATGCGAAGCCTTCGCGCCGGTACGCCGCCGCCTTGATCAACTTCCGCCCCGAGTGCGACGGCAGGATCACCGGCTACGAGGGCGTCGAGACCATCGAGCGTAGGTATGGCGAGTGGATTCTCGACGGCCACTTCCCGGCGCCGGGAACGCCGACCCAGGAGGTCGCGGCGGGCTACATGGCCAATGCCTGGATGCGCCTCCGGCATCCGAACTACGACCGGCTTCTTGAGATGCTCGATGAAGCCGGACGAACGATCCGGGTCCGGGCCAGGCCATGAAGGACATCGCGACGATCATCATGGGGGGAGGCCAGGGTTCACGCCTCTACCCCCTGACCCGCGACCGCGCCAAGCCGGCCGTGCCGGTGGCCGGCCGCATGCGCCTGATCGACGTACCGCTGTCGAACTGCATCAACTCCGATCTGATGCGCATCTACGTGCTCACGCAGTTCAACTCGGGCTCGCTGAACCGCCACATCAGCCGAACCTACAACTTCGGAAGCCTGCTGCCGGCGAGCGTCGAAGTGATCGCCGCCGACCTGACGGTCGAAAGCCGGGACTGGTTCCAGGGCACAGCCGATGCGGTTCGTCGCTCCCTGCGCCACGTGCTGAGCAGTCCGACGCGCCTGATCATGATCCTCGCCGGTGACCACCTCTATCGCATGGACTACCGCCCCTTCATCGAACGTCACGAGTCCAGCGGCGCCGACGTAACGCTCGCCGCCTGCCCGGTGAGCGAACAGCACGCGTCGAGTTTCGGACTGGTTCATTGCGACGCCGAGGGGCTGGTGACGGCCTTCTCCGAAAAACCCTCGGGCGCGGTCCTCGAGGCGATGCGAATCGATCCGACCGCACCCCTGGCCGGTGGCGAGGCCGCGGGCGCGCCCTACCTCGCTTCGATGGGGATCTACATCTTCTCGACGGAGATCCTCGAAGATCTGCTGGCAGCCAACCCGAGCCACCACGACTTCGGCCGCGAGATCATCCCGGACGCGCTGGAGAACCGCAAGGTGGCCGTTCATCTCTTCCGCGGCTACTGGGAGGACATCGGGACGATCTCGGCCTTCTATCGCGCCAACCTGGCGCTCGCTTCGACGCGCCAGTACCAGCTCTACAACCCCGACTACCCTCTCTACACGCGACCCCGCTACCTGTCTCCGACCCGGATCGATTCTGCGACCATCGAGGGTTCCCTGATCGCCGAAGGAAGCCTGATCGGAGAAGCCCGAATCCGCAGGTCGGTGGTCGGCATCCGTTCGCGGATCGGCGACGGCGTCGACCTCGAAGGAGTGTTGGTGATGGGCAACGACAACTACGAATCCGAGGCGGAACGCCAGGAGTCTCGCGACGCCGGCATTCCCGGGTTGGGCATCGGTTCCGGCACGGTCATTCGCAAGGCCATCATCGACAAGGGAGCGCGCATCGGCCGCAACGTGCGCATTCTCAACGAGAGTGACGCCCAGGAGTACGACGGCCACGCTTTCTTCATCCGCGACGGCATCGTCATCGTTCCACGACTGGCCGTCATTCCCGATGATTCGGTGATCTGACCGGCCGGCCACCACCGATCCGGCGGCTCTCCTCCGTCTCCGGATCTTCAGCGTCGATCAGTTCTCGACCCGACCGAGAACCATCGCCTGGAAGGGCTTCAGGGTCAGACTGAGGCCCAGCCGGGCTGCCTCACAGGCCGGCCACTCGAAACGCTGCCCGGAGCGTTCCTCCTCGCAGACCAGCACTTCGCCTTCGTTCAGCGGCGTTCCGAACGGCAGCAGACCGACTCCACCGCTCGCCGCCAGGGGATCGCTACGCAGCCGACCCGACGCAGCGGTCGCACTGTGATTGAAGACCACCAGGGCCGGTTCGCGCTCGCCGCCGCCGCGCCACGCCAGCACATCCTCGTTGACCCGGCCGTCCTCCCCGACCAGTTGCAGGCAACCGAGCCGATCGCAGCGTGAGAAACGTTCCCTCTGCTCGAGAAGGGGTGCGATCTCGTCGAGATGGCGTTCCACCATGGCCGGATCCTCGGCTTCGGCGAGCAGCCCACGCTCGAAGTCCATCCCGTAGCGTTCCTCGAGCCCACCTACCTGGCCGTGACCGAACAGGGGCAGGCCCGGCAGCGTCGCCAGCACGGTGCAGGCGCCGAAGTACCGGTCTCCGCGCCCGAACTGCTCCACTGCTGTCGCTTCGTCAGGATTGGTGAGGAAGTTCACGTAGCGACCGAGAATCCGGGGATCGACCCCGATCGTGTCTCGCAGCATGCTCATGAAGGAGGCGTTGCGACCCTCGTGGAGCAACCTCATGAAGGCACTGTTGTACACACGGCCCATGCCGATCTCGCGCACGAAGTAGCCTTCCATCAGCCAGAACGCTTCGGCCACCAACAGCGTGTCGGGGCATTCCTCCGCCGCTGCGTCGCACACCTGCCGCCAGAACTCCACCGGCATCCGACGAGCGAAGTCTTCGCGGCCCAGGCCGTGAGCGCTGCGCGACGGCACCGCACCGCCGTCCCCGGGCGCCGGATACCAGAGACGCTGGAAGTGCCGGCGAGTGAGGGTCATGGCGGCGTCGAAGCGCAGCAGCGGGAAGCGCGAAGCCAACGACAGGATGAGTACCGTCATCGCCTGGCGCACCTCGCGCCGCGTGTAGTCCAGTTGAGCCGTGTCGTTCCACGGTGTGCTGGTGCCGTCGTTGCCGTGGTAGAGGAAGCGTTCCTCGCCACTCTCGCGATCGCGGCGCAGGAACACGACCGCGGCGTCGGTCGCGTCGTAGTAGTGATCCTCCAGGTACAGCCCGAACCGTGGATCGCCGGAGAGATCCGGACCGTTGAAGGTGTAGCTCGGAAACGGCGACTCGTCACAACCCACGAACCAGTCCGGATGCTCGCGCACCCAGACCGAGTCGATGCCCATGTGGTTCGGCACGACGTCGACGCCGATTCGAACCCCACACTCGCGCGCCGTCTCGATCAACCCGTCCATCGCCGCGTCGCCACCGAGGTCGGCGGACACCCGATAGTCGAAGATCGAATACGCCGAAGCGGCGGCATGGGGCAGTCCCGATCGATGCTTGATGGCGGCCGAGGCGGGACTCCGTTCCCAGACTCCGATCAGCCACAGACAGTCGAGGCCGCGCTGCCTCAGAGCCCGAATCTCGTCGGCCGGGACCTGGTCGAGTCGCGTGATCGGACGACCGCTCGAAGTCGACAGCTGGTGCAACCAGACCCGGGCGTTCTTCGCCACGACCGCAGCACGCGACATCCACGCCGCCTCGTGGCGGGCCGGCAGCGGGTCGGGATTCGACGCCGCAGTCCCGAGCGCCGGCGGCTGGACGGGACCGGGCCCCGGCGGCGGTCGAACCTCTTCTTCCGCCAGCGTGTCGAGCACCCGGAGTACGCGATCCCGCTCCTCACTCTCGAGTCCGGTCGTGGTCTGGAGCAGATGGCGGAGTTGTCCGCGGATCGAATCCGGGGCCACCGAGATCAGCTCCCGCATCTGGGCAACCGGATCGAGTTTCGGCTCCTCGGCCCCGGCCGCCAGGCTCTGAGCGAGGCTGGTCGCCACCTCACGGTACTCCGGCAGCTCCAGCAGGGAGGCGTCGTCGAAGATCTCCCGCAAGCCGCCAAGAGCAGGGTTCTGATTGAGCAACCACACCATGAGGAGTTCTTTGAGCAACTGTCTCCGATGCCGCGATGCGTCCTCGTCGGCCGACCCGGATTCGAACTCGCCTTCGAAGGTGGCGAGAACCGCGGCGACACGGTCGGCGCCGACTTCCGCCTCGATGCGTTCGACCACCATCGGCTCGAGTCCCTGCGCGACCGTGCCGGCCAGCACGTCGTGAAGCACCAGCAGAGCGTGCAGCTCACCGGAGTGGACCAGCGGCCCGTGGGCGCCGGACTCTGCCTCTGTGTCCGGGTCTCGTTCGCCGGCGCCGGCCCGGCTGAGCGCCCGGGCCAGTTTCCTGAGGGCGATCGGATCGAGGTGGAGCCCATCGTCGATCCGATAGCGTCTTGCCACGGCGCGCCGTAGGGGCAGGCTCATGGCGTGGGCGGCTCTTGCGACCCGGCTTCGACCGCGAGCGGCATGTAGGCCCGCGTCACATAGTCGGCGACCATTCGCCGCGAAGAGAATCCGATCAGACCGGTGGCGATCGAGCGCTTCATCATCGAAACCCATCGCGGCGGCAGGCCGTTCTCGTCGCGCTCGTAGAAGAGCGGCTTGATCTCCTGCGCGAGAACCCGGTAGAGCGCCTCGCTGTCGGCCTCGTCCTGCTCGGCTTCGGTGGTGAACGAACCTCCATCGATCGCCCATCCGTTGTCGCCGGCGAAGCCTTCCTGCCACCAGCCGTCGAGAATGCTGCAGTTGAGTACGCCGTTGATCGCCGCCTTCATGCCGCTGGTTCCGCACGCCTCGAGCGGGCGACGCGGGGTATTGAGCCACACATCGACTCCCTGGACGAGCATCCGCGCCACCTCGAGGTCGAAATCCTCGAGGAACAGGACCCGGCTCCGCAGGGAGGGGTCCTGGCCGAGGGCGAAGATCTTCTGGATCAGTTCCTGTCCGGGACGATCCGCAGGATGGGCCTTGCCGGCCAGCACGATCTGCAGCGGTTGGTCGTCGTCCATGAACAGGGACCTCGTCCGTTCGATGTCGCGGAAGAGCAGGTCGGCCCTCTTGTAGGTAGCGAACCGGCGAGCGAATCCCAGGGTGAGGACCTTCTCGTCGAACAGGTTGTCGACGTCTCTCAGGGCTTCTGGCGAACGGCCGTGGCGCCCGAACTGACGCAGCATCCGCGATCGAACGAAAGCACCGAGGTGGCTCTTCTGCGCGCGATGGGCATCCCACACCCGCAGGTCGGAGAGTTCGAGAATCCGCTCCTGCGCCGAAGCCTCGAGGACGCCGGAGCCGTTGGCGATCGCCGGGGCGAGCAATTCGGCGATCTCGCCGCCCTGCCACGTCGGCACATGAACGCCGTTGGTGATCGCCTCGATCTTCGGCACGTCGGCATGGGCGCGGAGATGGCTCCAGGCCTCGTCGCTGACCTCGGCATTGAGTTCGCTGACGCCGTTCACCCAGGCGCTCGTTCGCAGTGCGAGCGCGCTCAGGTTGAAGCTCTGGGATGCCTGCCCGGGCTGTGCCCAGCCCAGCCGTAGACAGGCGTCGGCCGACAGGCTCCGACCCTCGACCAGGGCACGGAGGTGTCTCGTCGCCAGTTCCTCGTCGAAGGTCTCGTGTCCGGCGGCAACCTGGGTATGGGTCGTGAACGCCGTCGATCGCCGCACCTCGAGCAGTCCCTTCTCGAGGGACTCGCCACCGTCGGCCTGCGCTCGTCGCGCCAGTCGCTCGACCTGCAGGAGGGCGCTGTGCCCTTCGTTGAGGTGCCAGACCGAGGGAGTGATGCCCAGCGCATCCAGCGCCCGGGCCCCGCCGACCGCCAGGATCAGCTCCTGGGCGAGACGCATCTCGCGTCCCCTGACGTAGAGCAGGCTGGTGATCGGTCGGTCGGCGCGGTGATTGTCAGCGGTGTCGGTATCGAGGAGCAGGAGCGGAACGCGGCCGACGTCGATCGTCCATACCTTCGCCTTCACTTCCCGATCGGGGAAGGGAATCGAGACGGTCAGCTCACCGCCCGAGGGCGACGCCACCGGAAGCATTCCCAGCCGGGCGAAGTCACTGACCGCATAGGAGTGCTGTTGGACTCCATCAGCGTCGATGGTCTGCCGAAAGTAGCCGCGCCGATACAGCAGTCCGAGCGCCACCATCGGGACGCCGAGATCGCTGGCGCTCTTGCAGTGATCGCCGCTCAAGACACCTCTGGAACCCTTGTTCTTTCAGTGACACACGCGGTGCGTCGGTTAAAACTGCTGCGCTCCACAGCGCGTCGTGTGCGGTCATGGACCGCGCAAACTGGAGCGGGTGAAGGGATCGAACCCTCGTCATCAGCTTGGAAGGCTGTTGCTCTACCATTGAGCTACACCCGCTTGTAATAAGCACCCTCCGTCCCGACGCCTTCACCTCTTCCTCGCCGACCCGGAACTTCCGTCACCGGCGCCTTCCAGACACTCTCCGGCGTCGCCTGCTCCGCCGCGTCAGCCCCCGAAACGGCGCAAGCCTGGTGGAGGGGTTAGTTTGAACCAATAGGCATAGCCAACGGATTTACAGTCCGTCCCCTTTAACCACTCGGGCACCCCTCCGAACACTACAGGCCGTACGCTTCACAGAGCGAGCGGGGAGTATGGGACTCGGCGCCGGTTGTCAACGCCAAAAACGCGCAACAGGCCTTATCCGCTTGCCAGCGCCAAACGCCGCAAAAAGATAACAGCCGGTTTACCCGTCTTACAAGGCCAGTATAGGTTTCACCATGGCACAACGCAAGGGCGGACCAAAAGGCGGACAGCGGCGCGGTGCGGCGCATCGCGACGCATCGCACCACCGCGGCCACCGCTACCGGGCAGGTTCCCGCGCCGGCGGCATGACGGGCGGCGGATCGCGCAGATGGATATACGGCCTGCACGCGGTCGGGGCGGCGCTTGCCAATCCAGCCCGCCGGCTGACCCGCCTTCTCGTCACCGACAGCGTCGCCCACGCAGGTCGAGGGGCTCGCCGATCGGCGCCGAGATCGTGGGAGACGCCGACCTGATCGACGCCGTCCTCCCGCCGGGCGCCGTCCATCAGGGCATTGCGCTGCTCGCCGAGCCGCTGCCGGAATGGGACATAACCGACCTCGCGGCGATCGCCGCCAGCCGTCCGCGCACCGTCGTCATCGCGCTCGATAAGGCCCAGGCGGACCCGCAGAATGTCGGCGCCGTCCTGCGCTCTGCCGCCGCTTCCGGGGCCGCGGCGCTGGTTGTCCCCGACCGCCATGCTCCGGAAGCCACCGGCGCGCTGGCCGACCGCCTCGGGCGCTCTCGAAACCGTACCGGTGATACGGCCTACAAACCTCGTCCGCGCGCTCGAGCCTGAAAAGCGCGGGATTCTGGATCGTCGGACTCGACATGGACGCGCCGCAGACCCTTGCCGAGGCCGACCTGCCCGACCGCTGCGTCCTCGCCCTCGGCGCCGAGGGCCGCGGCCTTCGTCGCCTGACCCACGAGACCTGCGACATCATGGTGCGGATTCCCATGGCCGGACCGATCGAGAGCCTCAACGTCTCCGCAAGCGCCGCGGTCGCGCTCTACGAGTGGGCCCGTCGCGGCGCCTGACGGCACATTTTCGTGCATCCGCACGCAATGACGGCCCTGCGGCCCACCAACCGCACCCGCGATCCGGCACACCGACCCCGCCGACGCCGACAGGCCTCCTGTGCGTCGCGGACGCCGCGCAAATGCGGCGCAGGCTCCCGCAACTGACGGGATGCATTCGCCTTCTTTACCGGTATATTCCCGGCAAGAGGAGACATCGACCCGTGGACCATCCCCCCTGACCCGCCATCCCGCACTCGACGACACCGTAACGCCCGGCCCGTTTGGCCAGCCGGTCCGCCGGATCGAGGATCCCGCCCTGCTCACGGGCCGGGCGCGCTTCGCCGACGACATCCATTTTCCCGACATGCTGCAGGCCGCCTTCGTTCGCAGCCCGTTCGCCCATGCACGCATCACCGGCATCGACACCGCGGCCGCCGCCGCGCAGCCCGGCGTGCGCGCGGTGTTCGCGATGGACGATCTTGCACCGTATCTCTCCTCCGACCGGCTCAGCGTCGGCATGCCGAGCAAGGCCTACCGCCAGACGCGCGACCGGCCGATCCTTGCCCGCACCGAAGTCTGCCACGTCGGCGAGCCGGTCGCGGTGGTCATTGCCGACGACCGCTACATCGCCGAGGACGCCGCCGCGCTGGTCGAGGTCGAGTACGACGTTCTGCCGGCATCGGCCGACGCGGAAGCCGCCGCGCAGCCGGGCTCCCCCCTCGCCCACGCCGACGCCGAGCACAATATCCTCGCCGAATTCTCCATGGGCTACGGCGAGGTCGACGCCGCCTTCCGCGGCGCCGCGCATGTCGTTGCCGACAAGATGTATATCCACAAGGGCCTCGGCATGGCGATCGAGGGGCGCGGCCTCGTCGCGCGCTACGATGCGGTGGAGGACCGGCTCGTGGTCTGGCTCGGCACCCAGATGCCGCACATGGCGCAGCGCATGCTGATCGGCCTGCTCGGCCGCAGCGAGACCAACACCCGCGTCGTCACGCCGGACATCGGCGGCGGGTTCGGCCCGAAGCTGGTGGTCTATCAGGAGGACGTGACGCTAACTCTCGCCTGCCAGATCCTCGGCCGGCCGATCAAATGGATCGAGGACCGGCGCGAGCATTTCGTCGATCACCACCCAGGAACGCGACCAGTACTGGGACATGGAGATCGCCGTCGACGCCGACGGCAAAATCCTCGGCATGCGCGGCGCGATGATCCACGACCACGGCGCCTACACCGCGCGCGGCATGAACCTCGCGCTAGAACGCCGGCGAGACGTGCCGCTGGCCCCTACGATGCCGGCCTACAAGCTGAATAAGGCTGGTGCTGACCAACAAGGTGCCGGTGACGCCGGTGCGCGGCGCCGGCCATCCGCAGGGATGCTTCGCCATGGAGCGGCTGATGGACCGGGCGGCGGAAACCCTCGGGATCGAGCCGACGAGATCCGCCGCCGCAACTTGATCCAGCCGAAAACATGCCCTACGACCAGCCCGCTCAAGCCGCGCGGCGGCATCCCGGCCATCGTCATCGACGAGCGGCGACTTCCCGACAATGCATGGACGAGGCGCTCCGCATCGCCGACTGGGACGGCTTCCCGGCGCGCAAGGCGGCGCCGCCGCCGAGGGCCGCTATATCGGCATCGGCGTCGCCAATTTCGTCAAGGGCACCGGCCGCGGCCCGTTCGAGATCGCGATGGTGCGCATCGGCCCGTCGGGCAAGATCATGGTCTATACCGGCGTCGCCGCGATCGGCCAGGGGACGCGCACCATGCTGGCGCAGATCGTCGCCGAGCAGCTCGGCGGTGCCATGGACGATATCGACGTGGTCATCGGCGACACCGGCGACCATCGCCTACGGCATGGGGGCGGCCCTCGAGCCGCCAGACGGTGAACGGCGGGCTCGTCGGCCAGGGCATCGGCGATCAAGGTGCGCGACAAGGCTCTGCGTGTAGCTGCACATGTGCTGGAGGCAGCGGACGACGATCTCGAGATCGACGACGGCGCGATCCGCGTGAAGGGCGTGCCCGACCTGAAGGTCGGGCTCGGCGAGATCGCCAAGGCGGTCGCCGGTGCGCCGGGCTATGCGCTGCCCGGCGGGATCGCCCCCGGCATGGAAGCGAACCAGACGGTCCTGATCGACGCGCTGACCTATGCCAACGGCACGGCATGTCGCCGAGGTCGAGGTCGATATCGAGACCGGTCGATGTCGGGGTCCTGAATTACGTCATCGGCCACGATTGCGGCACGCTGATCAACCCGATGATCGTCGACGGCCAGGTGTTCGGCGGCGTCGCCCACGGCATCGGCAATGCGCTGTTCGAATGGATGGGCTAGGACGCGGACGCCAAGCCGCTCACGACCAATTTCGCCGAATATCTGCAGGTTTCCGCGCCTGCGAGATGCCGACGGTCACCATCGAGCATATCGAATCGGCCGTCGCCGCTGAACCCGCTCGGCGTCAAGGGCGTCGGCGAAAGCGGCCTCGTCCCGGTGCCGGCGGTGATCGCGTCGGCGGTCGACGACGCGCTGTCCGACCGCGGGCATGCGGGTGCTGAACATCCCGGTCGGGCCGTCCGACATCCTCGCGGAACTGCGGGTGCCAGCCGCGCATTGAAGCGGCCCGGCGAAAGCGGCATAATGGAGGCGGTTCCGGCCTGCCCCGCTGTGCAGGCCCGTACTTGCGCCGGGTCCCGTCACCCGGATCTGAAGGAGCTGTCCGAATGTCGCGTTTCAAGAATTACGTGCCGCAGGGCGTTATCCCCGCGACCCTCGCCGCTTTCGACGCGGACTTCGAATTCGACTGGGCCGAGACCCGCCGCCATCTCGCATTCGTCGCCGACGTCGACGGCGTCACCGCGATCACGGTCAACGGCCATGCCTCCGAGGTGCATGCCTGCACGGTCGACGAACAGGCCCGGATGATGGACGAGGCGGGCGAGGAGATCGGCGACCGCATGCCGCTGATCGCCGGCGTCTATGCCGATGGCAGCCACGAGGCGGTACGGATCGCCAAAATGGCCGAGGCGCACGGCGCCACCGCCCTGCTCGTCTTCCCGCCGGCTTCGCTGGGCATGGGCGGATCCAGCATCGCCCCGAAATGGGCATCGCCCACATGCAGCGGATCGCCGATGCGACCGACCTGCCGATGATCGTCTTCCAGTACGGAAACGAGCTCGGCTACCCGCTCGATACGCTGGTGCGGATCTGCGCCGAGGTGCCCAACGTCAAGGCGATCAAGGACTGGTCGCCGGCGCAGACGCACGACCGCCACATCAAGACGCTGCATGCCCTGTCGCGCCGCGATCAACGTGCTGTCGACCAACTCGGCCTGGCTGATGTCGTCGCTGGTCATGGGCGCGGACGGGCTGCTGTCGGGCGCCGGCTCGGTGATCGCCGATCTGCAGGCCGCGCTGTTCAGCGCCGTGCAGGCGAAGGACCTCGCCACCGCGCAGGAGCTCGCCGACCGCATCTACCACACCACGCAGGTCTTCTACAGCGATCCGTTCGGCGACATGCACAACCGCA
>CALOFD010000050.1:0-2600 GCA_942492505.1 Thermoanaerobaculia bacterium | reverse complement strand
GTAGCCTTGATTTCAGTTGCAGCCATTGCTATCCAGGGCGTCGAAGTCGCGATCCGAGATCTCCGGCTTGCCGGTGCGATAGTAGAGATCCTCGTGGCGTCGCAGTTCAGCGCGAAGCGTTTCGATTCGGGCCAGGGGATTGGACATCGCAGGTCGTACCGTTCGCAGCCTAGCAAGCTTGGCCGAACCGGCGACTCCCGGGGCTCGAAGCGATGCCGCGAGCCGATCGCCGTCCGGTCGCGGACCGGACGGCTGCTCGGAGTCGCGATCTACAGCAGTTCGGCGATGGCGTCACGCTCGGCGAACAGTTCCGCCTCGGTGGCATCCATCCGGGATTGCGAGAACTCGTCGATCGAGAGACCGTCGACGATCGTGTACTGGCCGTCCTTGCAGGTCACGGGGAAGGAGTAGATGACTCCTTCCTTGACGCCGTAGGAGTTGCCGGCGGAGGGGATGGCCATCGAGGTCCAGTCGCCTTGGGCCGTACCCAGCATCCAGGTGCGGACGTGATCGATGGCAGCGGCGCCCGCCGAGGCCGCCGACGAGGCGCCACGAGCTGCGATGACCTCCGCGCCGCGCTGCTGGACGCGTGGGATGAACTCGTCGCGGGTCCAGTCCTCGTCGACCAGTTCGGTGGCCGCGGTGCCCTTGACGGTGCAGTGGGAGATATCGGGGTACTGGGTTGCCGAATGGTTTCCCCAGATCGTCATGCGTTCGATGTCGTTGACGTGGGTGCCGGTCTTGTCGGCGAGTTGGCTCTTGGCGCGATTGTGGTCGAGGCGGGTCATGGCGGTGAACTGGCGCGGGTCGAGCGAAGGCGCGTTGGCCGAAGCGATCAACGCGTTGGTGTTGGCGGGGTTGCCCACCACCAGCACTCGGACGTCGCGCGAAGCCTTGTCGTTGAGAGCCTTGCCCTGGACCGAGAAGATCGCGGCGTTGGCTTCCAGGAGATCCTTGCGCTCCATTCCCGGCCCACGCGGACGAGCTCCGACCAGCATGGCGATATCGACCCCCTGGAAAGCTTCGTCGGCCTGATCGGACGTGACGATCTCGTGAAGCAGTGGATAGGCGCAGTCGCGCAACTCCATCACGGTACCCGCCAGGGCATCCATGGCCGGAGGAATCTCGAGAAGGTGGAGCGAGACGGGCTGGTCGGGGCCGAGCATCTCGCCGGCGGCGATGCGGAAGATCAGCGAGTAGCCGATCTGACCAGCGGCCCCGGTGACGGCGACGCGGACGGGTTCAGTCATGAGTTTCCCTCGATTTCAGCGCCGAAGGAGAAGGCTTCGGCGGCCGGGATGGTACCACGTGGCTCGGCTCCATCGAAGGCCTGTCGGAGGTCGACGGCGCTGTCAGTCCCCGACGACGAGGTAGTCGTAGAATCCGATCATCATCTCCTGCCAGGTCTGTTCGCCCCAGCCGACATTCTTCGTGGGGTCGGGGTTGCGGGGGTTGGCGGGGGAGTTGTCGTAGGTGGCGATGCATTCGAGCACCGTGCCTCGCGGCAGGCGCACCGGCCTGGCCAGTCGGTAGGTCGTCTGCCAGTCGAAGTCGTAGCGGGGAACGTCGAGGAGGACTCGTTCGCTGCCTTCGTCCGGGAGGTGGGCGACGTACCTGAAAGCCGACCCTCGCAAGTGCATGTGAGGCGTCATCGACACGAGGTCGATGGGTTGCGCGAGTTCGATCTTCGCGTTCATCGAATGCTCGGCGCTGCCGGCCGGGATGTGGATGAACGGCGTCGAGACGAGGCCGGTTCGCGACTCGCGGCGGGGAGGTGTCTTCGTGAACACGATACCGAGGCTCGATCGATCGGTCTCAGGCTGCCCGGTGGCGGTGTAGTGCAGTTGGAAGAGCGGGATCGCTCCGCGCCGGAATTCTTCTGCCGACTCCGGTCGGAAGGATGAGCAGTTCGTCGCCTGGAACATAGCTGCCGAGGCTGCCGGCCGTGCGGGCGTCGACGCCGGCGGCCCGCAGACGCCCCTGTGGATCGAGGAAGTCGACGATGATGTGATGCACCACCGCCGGATTGCCGGGGCGGGCCTCGGCCGACTGGATCCATACGTCTTCCTCGAAGCCGGGATCGACCCGCACGTAGGTGTAGGGGATCTCGCCCTCGGCGGCGATCTCGATCGGTTCGAGGCTGAAGATCCGGTCTGGCGTGCCGATCCGCTAGCCGTCGGTCGCTCTCGGCCTCGATCGCTGCACGTCGGCGATCGGTGCCGGCGTGGACTGCCAGCCTCGAGCCAGTCCAGCAGGACGTCGTTCTCGTTGGTCGCTCGGGGGGTCTACGGTCGTTGCTGAAGTAGCCGGCCGGGGAGTCGGCATGCCACGGTGGCATGGAGCCGGTCTCGATCTGGCGCGCCATCGAACGCGACCAGGCACGAGCCTGGTCGTAGGAAGTGAGGGCGAAGGGGGCCGCGCCACCGGCCCGATGGCACCCGACGCAGTGATTCGCGAGGATCGTTCGTGCGCCGTCCTGCCAGGTCGGTTGAGACGAGGCGGGAGCGGCCAGGCTCACGAGGATCGCCGCGGCCGCCGAGCAGCGGCGCATCGACACCTAGAGGCCGCTGGCTGTCGCAGCGCCGAGGTCGGTGATCTTG
>CALOFD010000049.1:0-25096 GCA_942492505.1 Thermoanaerobaculia bacterium | reverse complement strand
TCGAGGAACCCGTAGTTGCCCGAAACGCCTCGCTCGGACTCTCTAGACAGACCCGGATGGGACAGGAAGCCGAGGGGTCCGAGTCGATAGTTGATGCTCACCAGGACCACGCCCTGCCTGGCGAAGGGAACGCCGTCGTAGCCCGCCTGGTGGCTGTAGCCGAGGCTGAGGCCGCCACCGTGAATCCAGACCATCACGGGCAGCTCGTCAGCGCGCTGTCGGCGGCGGTCCAGACGTTGAGGAACAGGCAGTCCTCGCTGAAGTCGGGCAGCTTCTCGCCGGTCATCTGCGCCAGGGTCGGTGGCTGAGGGCAGACGGCACCGAACTCGGTGGCCGGTCGGACGCCCTCCCAGGACGAGACATCCTGGGGTGGCCGCCAGCGCAGGTCGCCGACGGGCGGGGCGGCGAAGGGGATTCCGCGGAATACCCGGATGCCGCCTTCGAGCGCTTCGCCCGAGATCTCTCCCGAGTGGAGCCGCACGGTTGCGGAGGCGTCGGCGGCGAAGACTGCGGGCGAGAGGAGGGCGAGGAGCAACAGTGCCGCTGCCGCGCCGCGAGCGAGGGGATTCGAGTCGGTCATGTCGGACTCCTTCGTGGTGAGACCGCAACTCTCTCACACGGGCTTCGCTCGGTCGGGGTGAACGAGTAGAGTGTGCGCGTCCCTCGATCCGAGCCCATCGTCCGCGAGACGCCCTTGTCATCTTCGAATCCCAGCGACCCCAGCGGCCAGCCCACGCAACCTCCTGAAGAGGTCACCCTGAGCGCCGTGCTCGGGGGCGACCAGACGCCCCGGCAACGAGTCTTCGCCGCCCTTCGCCGCTACTTCCTCAGCGGCCTGCTGGTGACGATGCCGGTCGTCGTATCGCTCTATCTGACGTGGCTCCTGATCCGCTTCTTCGATCGCAGGGTGCTGCCGCTCTTCCCGGATCAACTCAACCCGGGACGAGTCCTGCCGGAGGCCCTCGAGCCCTACGGGATTCCCGGCGTCGGTCTGCTCGTGGTCGTCAGCGCGCTGATCTTCGCCGGCTGGCTCGCGAATCGCGCCGCCGGGCGTTGGGCCCTGGGAATGGGCGATCGATTGATGGCGCAGGTGCCGATCGTCCGCGGCATGTACTCGGCCCTGAAGCAGATCGTCGAGACCCTGCTGGCCAATCAGTCGGAGGCCTTCCGCGAAGTGGCGCTGTTCGAGTATCCCCGCAAGGGGATCTGGTCTCTCGGATTCGTGACGGGGACGACCCGTGGCCTGGTGCAGGACCACACCGATGCTGAACTGGTCAGCGTGTTCCTGCCGACGACGCCCAATCCGACCTCCGGTTATCTCCTCTTCGTGCCGCGCGAGGACCTGATCATTCTCGACATGAGCGTCGACGACGGGATGAAGATGATCATCTCGGCAGCCATCGTCACGCCGCCGTCGAAGCGCAAGAAGCCCGTCTGAGCGCGGCCGTGGGCGACCGTCGCAAGACCACCGGAACCTCGGGCGCGCGGCCTGGGAAGCTGACGAAGCCACACCGCAACGACATCTATGGTGATGTGACGGGTGCTCGGGGTGTGGCGCCGGCGATTCCCGCCGCCACCGTCGTCCTGCTGCGAGATGGAAAGGCCGGCTTCGACGTGCTGATGCTGCGGAAGAACTCGAAGATCTCTTTCGGGGGGATGTGGGTCTTTCCGGGAGGGCGGATCGACGCCGACGACTTCCCTGAAGATCGTGACCTGCAGGCGGCGGCGCGAGCTGCGGCGGCTCGAGAGGCGGAAGAGGAGGCTGGAGTGCGGCCGGACACTTCAGACTTCGTCTGGTTCGCCCATTGGTCGCCCCCGCCGACGTCCCCGCGGCGCTTCGCCACCTACTTCTTCGCGGCCAGGACGCGGTCGCTGGAGTCGGTCTCGGTCGACGGTGGAGAGATCCTGGAACATCGCTGGATCCCGCCGAAGGAAGCCCTCGAGAAGCACGCTCTCGGCGAGATCGACCTGGCTCCGCCGACCTGGGTGTCCCTGTACCGACTGTCGCGTTTCCAGGGATCCGAGGAGGCCATCGAGCGGCTCGCCGGAGAGAAACCACGGGTCTACGAGACGCATGTGGCCGAGCGGGTCGATGGCGTCCGAGTCGCGATCTGGGACGGGGATTCGGGGTACGAGGACTGGAATGCCGATGCCGACGGCGATCGCCATCGTCTGGTGATGGCCCGTGGCGGCTTCGTTTTCGAGCACCCTCCAGGCTGGTACTGAGTTCCTCGGTCGGTCGGGCGTCGGGCGGTCAGACGTCGTCGATCGGCCCACCGATCGATTCGTCGATCGGCCCGATCGATTCGTCGATCGAATCGAGGACCGGTGTCGCCAGGTCATCGCGGTCGGCCCGCGAGAAGGCCATGCGGATCGCCTCTTCGAGAACTTCCTCGAGGTCGCCGCGGACCTGGATCACCGTCAGCTGCCGACGACCGTCGATGACCGCGAGCAGTTCCCGGACGTGCCCTCTGGAACTGCGCGAGAGCAGCAGGATGTCCTCCCCCGTCTGCGTCTCGAGAGCGACGACCGTGGCGTAGCGAGCGAAATCGGAGTCCGTGAGATGTCTTCCCGATCCCTCCGATCCGACCGGTCGGTAGACACCGACCTGGAAGTCCTTCAGGTTGTCGAGGATCTCGGGTGCCTGGGCGTTTGCCGCTGAGATGCCGATGCGTGTCAGGCGCAGAGCGGTCTTGCCGACCGTCGCTCCACCCTCGCGCTCGAACTCGACGCCGGAGAGATCGGAAATGTGGTGGCTGACGGCGTCGGGGTTGGCGAAACCGCTGCAGGCGATCGTCAGGGCGCAGAGGGTGAACAGGAGAAAAGAAGCGTGGGTTCGCATACAGTTGCAGGAACCGGATCACCTCGACCGGCATTCCGGCCGGCGGATCGTTCGGTTGGGAAACCAAATCCATCGGGGCGGCGAGAACTCGCCGGTCTCAGCGCGGAGGAATCATGCTTTCAGTTCAGACACGCGGCAAGATCCTGGTCGTCAAGTTGACGGGCGTTCTGGAGCACGGTCACCTCCAGGAAGCCAATGACCTCGTCGAAGAGAAGCTCCAGGGACTGGAGAACGCCCGGGTGATGGTCGACATGCGGCACTACGAGGGAGCCGAAGATTTCAAGACGCTCTGGGAAGAGTTCAAGTTCGTGACGACCAACCGTGACGGAGTCGAGAAGATCGCCGTCATCGGGGAACTCGACTGGCAGAAGCTCGCGACCCTGATCGTCAGTCCCTTCACCCATGCCCACGAGAAGTTCTTCGAGCCCGAGGAGATGGACGACGCGCTCCAGTGGCTGCGTGACTGAGGCGAGGTTCGCCGCGAACGCCGATCTCCTGAGCCTGGTTGCCGGTCCTGAATTCGGGTTGCCCCTCGGTCGTTGAAGTCCTCGGAGTAACTCGCCTCTCTATCGTCATGTCGAGTACGCGAACTCTTCGCTCCCTCGTTTCATGGGGACTGCTGGGGATCCTTTCGGCGGTTCCGATCCTCGCTGACCATCCGAAGGTCGACGTCGTGCGGACGACCGATGGTGCGACCTACATCGGCGAGATCGAAGCTGTTCAGCTGGCGACCCTGACGCTCGACACGGACCCGGCCGGGATCATCGACATCCCGTGGCGCAAGATCGTGTCGATGACCAGCACCCACCAGTACCGTCTCGAGGTCGGCGGTGGGGTCCGTCACTTCGGATCGCTGGTGGAGAGTGAGAAGGAGGGACACATCGGTCTCGTGACCGCGGAAGGGACGCTGGACATCCCGAAAGAAGAAGTGTTCTCGATCATGCCGATCGAGCAGGGCTTCTGGAAGAAACTCGACGGCTCGATCAACTTCGGCCTCACCTACACCCAGTCGAGTGACTCGCTGCAGTACAACACCAACGGCAGTGCGACCTTTCGCGCTCGCCAGACCCTGGCGACGCTGTCCGGATATTCGATCCTCAATGCCCAGGATGGCCAGCCGACCGACGACCAGCACAACCTCGAGTTCGTGCATGTTCGACTGTTCTCGGAAGGCTGGGGGTTCTTTCAGATGGGCCAGGTCCAGTCGAACCCGTTCCAGGGCTACGATCTACGATCGATCCTCGGCGGAGGAGCCAGCAAGTTCTTGATCGGGAGTGCCCAGAAAGTCCTCGGACTCAACTTCGGCGCGGTCTACACTCGAGAGGAGGTCACCGACAGTTCTTCGGTCGACAGCAGCGCCGAGGTCCTGGTCGGTCTGGTCTTCCAGAGATTCAAGCGGGGTTCGCATTCCCCGAGCATCAATATCGGCCTGCAGACGTTCAGCACGGTGTTCGACGACTCGCGTCTTCGACTCGCCTTGACCGCCAGCATCACCTGGAAGGTCGTCGGCAATTTCTCGTTCAACGTCCAGGTCAACGAGAACTACGACACGAGGCCACCGAGCGCCGATGCGGATGAGAACGACTTCACCCTGATGACGGGGTTCGGATACACCTTCTGATCGGCGGTTCTTGCCACTGGACAACCCTGTTAGCATCGCCTTCCAATCTCGATCCCGACAGGATCTTCCAGGCGGCAGCCGGTGAGCCGGCTCCGCCAGCCTACGGAGAACAGCCATGAAGTCCCATCGCATCCGCCGCTTCCCTCGAACGCCCACGGCCCTCGGCGTACTGCTGATCCTCGCGTCGGCAGGGGCGCTCGTTGCCGGGGAGATTCCCCGCACGGCGTCGGGGCGTCCCGACTTCACCGGCAACTACGATGGCGCGACGCTCACTCCGCTGGTGCGACCGTCGGAGTACGGCGACAACCTCTACCTGACGCCGGCCGAGGCCGAAGCGATCGCCGAGGCCGAGCGGCAGACGATCGCCGCACGCTCGCAGGCCAGTGATCCCGATCGCGAAGCGCCGCCCGAGGGGGGCGACGGTTCCGAGGGAGCGGCCGGCAACGTCGGCGGGTACAACACTTTCTGGATCGACCGGGGAACCGACGCGTTCCTGGTCGACGGCAAGTTCCGTACCTCGATCATCATCGACCCGAAGAACGGTCAGATGCCGCCGATGACGCCGGAGGCCATGGCCGAGCGCAGAAGCCGTTTCTCGGGCTTCCGTCGCGGTAACGACGGCACGGCCTACTGGCTCGGAGAAGACGGCACGGGAGCCGGCCCCTACGACGACATGGAGATCCGCAACAACGCCGAGCGTTGCCTCCTCGGTTTCAGCGGCGCGACGCCGTCGTACCCGAGTCTCTACAACAACTTCAAGACCATCGTGCAGGGCGAGGACGCCATCGTCATCCTGATCGAAATGGTGCACGACGCTCGGGTCGTCAGGATGAACTCCGAGCATCCTCCCGCCCACATCCGCAAGTGGCTGGGTGATTCGATCGGCTGGTGGGAGGGCGACACGCTGGTGATCGACACCACCAACTATCACCCGCAGGGTGGAACCCGTGGCGCGAATGCCGAGACGCTGCATGTCGTCGAACGCCTGACGATGCAGGAGGACGGCAACGTCCTGTACAACTTCACGGTGCGCGACGACAGCACGTGGACGGCTCCCTGGACCGGCGAGTACATCTGGGCGGCGAGCGACGACAAAGTCTTCGAATACGCCTGCCACGAAGGCAACTACGCTCTCGGCAACATCATGCGAGGGGCGCGACTGCTCGAGGCGGACGTGCTGGGTACCCCCAGTTCAGCCAACTAGGTCGGTCCATGAGGCCGCCGCGGCCGGCGTCTGCCCGCGGCGACTACTGGCCGGTGAAGCTCGGTTTCCGCTTCTCCACGAAGGCCGTGACGCCTTCGCGAAAGTCCTGGCGCGCGGCGCAGGCGGCGAACGCCTCGGCCTCTGCCTGCAGCTGTGACTCCCACTGGGTGTCGAGCGACTGGTAGAGCAGGCGCTTGCCCTGGGCCATCACGTAGGTCGGGCCCGACGCGAGGCGCTCGGCCAGTTTTCGAGTTTCGCGATCCACCTCCTCCTTCGGATGGACGAAGTTCACGAAGCCCATTTCCTGGGCGCGACGGGCCGGGAAGCGGTCGCCCAGCAGGGTCATCTCCATCGCCTGCTTGATCGTCATGTTGCGCGGCAACTGGAAGGTCGACGATCCATCGGGACTGGTTCCGATGTTGACGTAGGCGAGCGTGAAGAAGGCGTCCTCCGAGGCGACCAGGAGGTCACAGGCCAGGGCGAAGGACACGCCCGCTCCGGCGGCCGCTCCCTTCACCTTGCCGACGATCGGTTTGGCCATCCGTCGCATCGCGAAGAGCATTGGGTGCAGTTCGTGGATGCGGCTCAGGAAGCGGCGGCGGATTTCCTCGGGATCGTGCTCGAACATCTCGGTGAATCCCTTGACGTCGCCGCCCGCCATGAAATGGTCGCCGGCGCCCTGCAACACGACGCAACGAACGTCGTCATCGGTCTCGACCCGCAGGAGCGCGGCCTCCATCTCGGCGCGCATCTCCATCGACAGGGCGTTGCGTGCCTCGGGGCGATTCATGGTCAGGGTGGCGATGCCGTTGTCGATCTCGACGAGCAGGTGGGGCATGGGATCTCCTGGGGTTGGAACGACCGTCGGCCTGAGTCGAGGGTCCGGTCGGGAAGGGAGGTGACGGTTGGAAACCGTGGTGAGCAGTCGGAAAGCGACGGCTGGGCCCCCCCCTGGCAGGTCGCGGACCTGGGGGGGATCTCGTCGGTCCCCGCCCGCCCCCTGGCCCGCGCCCCCGCGCGCCGGGGTCGCCGCGGGTCGGCCGCCGTGCTCGGCGCCGGGCCGCGCTGCGGGCGCCGGCGGCCGCGCGGGCGGGCCCCGCGCGTCCGCTCCCCCGATCCCCTTCCGCCTCGGTCTGTCTCCGGTCGCGCCGCTGTTGGTCAGTCGCCAGAGGTGCGAGCGGGTGCGGATGAAGAGGACTGCCGCGTGCGATCGCCGGGCGTCGACATGGCGACCTCGTCCAGGGAGTTCGTTCCGACGACCTCGAAGTCGTTCGCCGTGTCGACGACGTACGTGTCACCCGATTCGCTGATCATGAAGATCTTGCCGTTGTAGGCCCAGGGTGAGGCGGTGAAGCCGCCGGTTCCGCGGCCGATTCGCCGCCGGACTTCCTGGTTCTGCTTCTGCGAGTCGGTGAAGTAGAGCTCCTCCCCGGTCTTGGCGTCGTGGACGGTATAGAAGCCCATGTCGAGGAGCGTGAAGTAGGCGTCTCCATAGACCAGGGGGGTCGGATGGTAGGGGCCGGCGCCGTCCTGGTACCAGACGATGAATTCGTTGCTCTGCATCCCCTCTTCGAGAGTGATGTCGCCGCTGGCGCCGGGTCGAACGGCGAAGACCGGCTTGATGCGATCGCCGACGTAGCCCGAGGTGACGTAGAGCAGGCCGTGGTCGCTGAAGGGTTGAGGAATGGCGATCGAGTCCATGCCACGGAAGTGCCAGAGCAGACCCCCGTCGAGGCTGTACGAGCGCACTTCGTCGCTGCCGGCGGTGACCAGCTCGGTCCGCAGCTCGTTCTCCCAGACGAACGGCGTCGCCCAGTTCGATCCCTCCTCACGTTCAGCCCTCCAGCGCTCTTCGCCGGTGGCCGAGTCGAGTGCGAGCACGAACGAGGTCTCCTCGTTGTCATTGACGACGAAGACGGTATCTCCATGAAGGACCGGGGACGCGGCGGTGCCCCAGCCGAGACGTGTCTTGCGGGCTTCGAAGCGTCTCTCCCAGACCGGCTCGCCCTGCATGTCGATGGCGAAGACGCCGACATTGCCGAAGTAGGCGTAGATCCGCTCGCCGTCCGTGACGGGGGTTTCGGAGGCGTAGGTGTTCTTGAGGTGACGATCGAAGTCCGGCACGCCGGTGTGGACTTCCTGCTGCCAGACCTGCTCCCCGGTCTCGAAGTCGAGAGCGACGACGATCCAGTGGTGGACGTCGGGATCGCGTTCCTTGAGCACGCCGTCCTTCGTGGGGGCTCCGCCGGATTCCGGCGAGCCGTACGGAAAGTACAGACCCATCCTGGGTTCTTCGATCTCTCCATCGCTGACCACGGTGGTGACGAACACCCGGTTTCCCCAGACGACCGGGGATGACCATCCGAGTCCGTCGATCGGGGCCTTCCAGGCGACGTTCTGGGTCGTCGACCAGGTGATCGGAAGTCGGGGATCGTCGTCGGCGACGGCTGCCGCCTCGCCGCCCCGGAACGAGGGCCAGTTGTCGTTCTCCAACGCCTCAGCCACAGGCGCGACGGCAGAGACGAGAAGGATGGTAGCGATGAAAGCGAAGATGATTCGTGCGTTGCTGGCGTACATGGAGCCTCCGACTGTGGCTGGAGTTCGACCGAATTGGGGCTTCGAGTGGAGGTGAGTCTACTGTGAGCGGATTCGAACTTCCTGAGCGGCAGCGGATCGCTCCATCCTCGTCTCGCATCCGCACCGTGAGCCGGAGCTCACGGAATCAGGTCAGGCCCTGCCGAGGAAGTCCATCTTGCCCAGTTCCACGCCGTTGTGGCGCAGGATGTCGTAGGCGGTCGAGACGTGGAAGTAGAAATTGGGCAGGACGAAGTTGGCGAGATAGCTGGTGCCCGTGAAGTCGACTGAAATCGGGCCGAAGGACAGGTTGATGGCCCGATCCTCGGTGCCTTCGAAGTCGCTGGCATCGAACGAGGACAGGTAGTCGATGGCCTTGTGGATCCGGGCATGGATGTCGGCGAAGGTGACCTCATCGTCGGACCAGGAGGGCAGCTCGGAACCGGTCAGGCGCGCCGCCGCCCCCTTGGCGGTGTCGGTGGCGACGCGGATCTGGAAGACGAAAGGGCGCATGTTGGGGTAGAGGCGCCCCTCCACCAGCGTCGACTCGTCGATGTTGTCGTCGGCCTCGACGTGGGCTTCGGCCTTGGTGACGATGGCGTCGAGATTCTTGAGGCTGCGCAACATCGGCGCGATCGAGAGGTCGTAGATCAGGGTGCTCATTGGATGTCTTCCTCTTGAGAGTCGTTGGGTCGAAGCCGTCGACCGGAGGGCCGAGGTTTCGAAGGGGGATCCAGGATACGCCGAGGAGGCCAGCGGGTGAAGCGCCGGGGACGGTCGTCTGAAGGCTCCTTCGTCGGCTGGCGAGCGGCAGGGCCCTTGTAGGCGACGGCGAAAGGAGTAGCATGATCGACGGCCGAGTCGATTCGGCCCTTCATCCAGTCTGAAGAAGGAGGATCCGATGAAGAACCGTCGTGTACTCGCGATCTTCGCCCTGCTGACGCTGTTCGCAGGGTTGGGGTGGGCAGCCCACCATGTCAACGGTACCTGGAGTGTCTCGGTCGAACTGGCTGACGGTCAGGGCGGAAGCGCGAGGATCACTCTCGAGGAGGGTGACGGCGGGGCGCTCACTGGAACGTACGAAGGGGCTCTCGGTCAACACGAGCTGACCGGCAAGGTCGATGGCAACGAAGTCGAGTTCGGCTTCGAGGCGGATCAGATCGGCAAGGTGAGCTACCAGGGCAAGGTCGACGGCGCCGCGATGTCCGGCACGTGCGTGTACGGACCGCTTGGCAGCGGGACGTTCCAGGCCGAGAAGCAGGCCGAGTAGGGCGGTCGGCCGCGCGGCGCGGTCGCACTGTCAGGCGGTTAGCCCGCGCGGCCAGGTCGGGATCGCGCGACGGAGTCGCTCGAGGACCGCGTCCTTCGGCATCGAAGTGTCGAGGACGAGGTGCTCGCCGGTCGCGAGTTCGTCGATCGTTTCCCAGCCCTCGATGAAGGAGTCGAGGATCTCGGCGCGGCCGTCGCTGACCTCGTTGGCGAGATCCCGCTGCTTCAGCCGCGCTCGCAGTTCCTCGCGGTCGAGTCGACACTCCACGAGATGGAAGGGCACCCCGTGCTCGGCGGCCAGGTCTCGGGCCCTGCGTCGGTCGTCGATCGTGCGAAAGCTCGCGTCGAGAACGACCGACCTGCCGGAGCGCAGGACGGCGTCGGCACGCCGCAGGACTTCTTCGTAGACCCTTTCCGATATCTCCGCGGTGTATGCCCCCGAGAACGGATCGTCGAGGTTCTTGGTCGAAGGCGACTCACCGAGGATGAACTTGCGGGTCCGATCCGACGAAACCCGGGGTGCCGAGAGTTCCGAACAGAGCCAGTTCGCGACCGTGGTCTTGCCGGCCCCGATCCACCCCCCGACCGCGACGACGCGTGGCTCCAGCAGGGGCTGCCGATCGCAGGCGAGGGCCAGCAGATAGTAGGGACGAGCCGCATGGTCGGCAGACTGCCGCTCCGACCAGTCGAGGTCCTGGTCGATCGCGCACAGCGAGGCGATCTTGGCGCGCACATAGGCCCGGTAGCCGGCGTAGAAGTCGATCAGCGGATAGAAGTCGTAGTCGTTGGAGAGCAGGGCGTAGCGGGCCAGCAATCGTTCGCCGAGATCGACCCGACCGTGCCAGTCCAGGTCCATGGCGAGGAAGGCGAGGTCGATGGCCACGTCGCCGTAGCGAAAGCGATCGTTGAACTCGATGCAGTCGATGATCGCCAGGCCGTCGTCGAGAAAGTAGCAATGTTCCAACCGAAGATCGCCGTGGCCGTCCCGGATGCGTCCCGCTCTCATCCGATCCTCGAAGGCCTCGCGGTGATCGCTCAGGAAGCTGCGCTGATCCTCGACCAACTCGGCGACCTCGTCCTTTTCCAGATAGTGCTGGATCGACTCGCGGGTCTGCTCGAAGTTCTCCTCGACGTTGCCGGCGATCGCATCCGGAGCTCCGTACGCGGTGATCGCCTCCGAGGTGGGAGATCGGGAGTGGAAGTCGGCGAGCCGCTGTGCGAGTTGGTCGATCCGGTCCTCGTCCAGGTTTCCGGCTTCCAGCAACTGGTCGGCTCGCGAACGATCGGGCAGCCGCCTCATCGAAACCGCCCAGTCGACGATCTCGCCGCGATCTCCGTCGATCCGGTGTCGGCCGTCGTCGCTTCGGCGAATCGGACTGAGTCCGAGGTAGACGTCAGGCGCCAATCGCCGATTGAGCTCGATCTCGGCCTCGCACGCGGCCCTTCTTCGGTCCAGGGTCGAGAAGTCGAGAAAGCCCAGGGCCACCGGGCGCTTGATCTTCCAGACCCGATCCTCGGAAAGGAAGACCCAGGAGATATGGGTTTCGCGCAGCTCGAGGCCTGAATCGAGCAGGTCCTGTCGTAGCTCGCCCATCGAGAGTCCTTCGTCCTTCAGTCTGAAAGCCTAGACCGGATGGCGAGCGCCGCCCACCTCCCGCGGGGTGGTTCGTCAGGGAAGAGGAGCGAGACGTTCGAGTTCGCTGAACCAGTTCTCGACCACGACGAGTTCGGGAATGCCGCGGGCCGCCGGGCTCAGCATGAGGAAATTGCTGCCGTCCCGGGTGACGTCGAACGCGTCGTTCTGGACCCCGAAGTCGCTCTCGAGGAGAACCTTCGGCTGACCGAAGGAAGCGACCTCGTCGAGGGCGACCGGGAGGGCCAACAGGGCTCTTCCGCGGCGGAAGTACAGCTCCGTGCCGGCAGCGTTCCAGAGCGGGAAGTTACCGCCGTTCTCGGACAACTGGCGGGGAGCGTCGAGAGCCGGGTAGGGCTGAACGTAGATCTCATCGCGGCCCGACTGGTCGGATTCGTAGGCCAGCCAGCGGCCGTCGGGCGACAGGGTCGGGTAGCGTTCGGCCGAGGGCGTCGCCATGAGCACCCGATGACTGCCATCGGCCAGGGAGTAGCTGCCGAAGTTCTCCTTCGATTCGGCGTCGGCCTGTTGTTCGAAGAAGAGGGTCTCGCCGTCGGCCGAGAACGAGCGCGGGAAGCCCAGGGGCTCGTCGCCGATCTGGGCGGTTCTTCCGTTCTCCAGGTCGAGTTCGAAGAGGTAGCGGCCCTGCGGCCGGACGGCGGAGAAGAAGACACGCTGTCCGTCGGGGTGGAAGATCGGCGTGGTATCGAGTCCCGGGTCGACCGTCAGGCGGCGATTGGAATCGGTCTGGATGTCGTAGAGATAGATGTCCCAGTTGCCGCCCTCGTCGACCGAGCCGTAGACCACCCGGTCTCCCTCGGGCGACAGACGAGCCCAGTCGCCGCCTGCCACGCCAAGCGTGCCGAGAGCGAAGGGAGTTCCCGACCGGTCCACCCAGAGCGCCTCCCGGCCGGTCCCCAGGGTGTCGTTGGCGGTGGCGTAGATCATGGTCCCGGTCGGACTGAAGGTCCATTCCCAGATGTCGCCGACGCCGCGGTGCATGGCGGCTTCCGTGATCCTGACCGGCGGACCCGTGGCGCTCGCGCTGTCGAGGTCGAACGGCGCCGCCATCAACTGACCCTGCTGGGAGAAGACGATGTGCCCGGTGGGGACGTAGACCGGCATGCTGGCTCGTTCGTACAGGGGGATCAGGTCTCCGCTCGTCAGATCGACGTAGCCGACCTGGGTCCTGCCCAGCCCTACGCTGTCGCCGAACATCACCAGGACCCCCCGGTTCCCCGGCAGGGCGAAGGGGAAGCCCCGGTAGAGTTGGCTGCCTTCGGGCGGACTGAAGGGAATCGATTCCCCGCCGTTCTCAGAGATCCTCAGAAGCCCCGGTCCGGCCGCCGGGGAGTAGACGATGGTGCCGTCGGTGAGCCAGGTGCCACCGAGTCCTGCCGTATTGCCGGCGACCCCCGAGGGCACCAGGCCGCTGAGGACCTCGGGCAGTCCGCCACTCAGGGCGACTTTCTCGAGCGAGCGATTCTGGCGGTCGAAGAACCCGACCCAGCGGTCGTCGGGCGAGAAGAACGGGTACCAGGCTCCCTCCGTCCCTTCGATCGGTTGCGCCTCGACCGAGTCGAGGCGACGCTTGAAGAGCTGGGTCGTCTCGCCGCTACGGGCGACCCAGACCAGCAGTTGGCCGTCGTTCGACAGGGCCATGGCGCGATGGGGCGAGATCGGTAGGGAAGGCTGTAGCGGATGCTCGACCGGAAGGTTGATCGACAGCCGTCGGACACCCTCCCGGGGAGCGTCGGCGCGCGGGAGCAGGAGCCACGCTGTAGCGAGTCCGAGCGCCAGACCGCCCGCCAGGGCCGGCAGTGAGCGCCGCCACGAAGGGGACTCGGTCGCCTCAGGAAGGGCGACGAAGGCTTCGTCTTCGGGGCCGGCCAGTACGTCGCGCAGGGTGAGAGCGGCATCGCCGATGTTGCGCAGCCGCTCGGTCGGCTCCTTGTTCAGGCAGTGTCTGAGGAGGTCTCGGATTCGGCGTGACGTGTCGGCGGGCAGCCGTTCGAGATCCGGGTCGTGCTCGAGGATCTGGACGATGATGTCCGAGACGGTGTCCCCGGCGAAGGCTCGGCGACCCGCCAGGCTCTCGTAGAGGCAGCATCCGAAGGCCCAGATGTCGGCGCGCAGGTCGCCGCGTTGGCCGCGAGCCTGTTCCGGGCTCATGTAGACGATCGTCCCGGTCCCGGTGTGACTGGCGTTGCCGAGGTTCATCTCGGGCAGCGTGGGCGCTTCGGTCGGATCGACAACGTCGGTGGGTGAGGCAGGCGAGAGCGCCCGCGCCACTCCGAAGTCGAGGATCTTCACCGTGCCCCGGGGCGTCACCATGATGTTCTGGGGCTTGAGGTCGCAATGGGCGATCCCCCGTTCGTGAGCGGCCTCGATTCCCTCGGCGATCTGGATGAAGAGCCGCAGGGCTTCGCGGATGCGAAGCGGCCCCTGCTTGAGTTTCTCTCCCAGGGTGATGCCTTCCACCATCTCGAGCACGAGGTACGAGACATCGCCCTCGGTCTCGAAGCCGTAGAGCGTCGCGACGTTCGAATGGTTGAGGGAGGCCAGCAGCCGCGCTTCGGACTCGAGCTTGGCGAGTCGGCCGTCGTCGGCGCCCTGGCGCACGCTGACCTTGCCGTCGTTCAAGCTGAACGAGGTGGCGCAGATGCGATCGGGCAGGACCTTGATCGCCACCTCACGATCGAGCTTGGTGTCGCGCGCCCGGTACACCTCGCCCATTCCGCCGGCTCCCAGCGGCGAGAGAATCTCGTAGGGACCGAGGACCGTGCCGTTGTCTAGGGCCACTGGAGGGAACTCCAGGGCGTCTCGACGGCGCCTGCGGGGCGATCCGGCTGCCGACCCGGCATCGGAGTGGGGCGGGCGTGGAGATGCGGCGTGAGGCCTGATTCGTTGGTCATGAGGTGATCTCGATCATACCGCCCGCGGTGAAACGCGACGTTGGCGCTCTGCGACACCCAGCTGCGACGGCATCCCAAGGGGAATGCGAGCCGCCGGGAGGGCGCGACCTCAGGGGACGTGGTCGTTCCTCTCCAGAGCGAGGGATCGGATCGCTTCGGCCAGCCGAAGAGCCGCCACCTGGTGGCCCTCGGCACTCCAATGACCGTCGAACTCCAGGTAGTTCTGTGCGCCGCCTCCGACCATCAGGTCTCCAGTCGGATCGACCCAGGCGGCGCCGGTACGGCGGGAGACGGTCTCGAGGACCGAGCTGGCCGCGATCGGCGGAGCCGGCTGCGACAGGATGTCGACACGGGGAGGCACGAAGAACAGGAGCGGCTCGGCGCCGGTCTTCTCGATGTCGTGCACCAGGTCGGTGAGGATCGAGACGGTGTTGGTGAAGTCCTCGGGTTCGAAGTTGCCGGTGCCGGCGCGGTCGGCCCACCAGGCGCTCCGGTCGAGAATCCTGGCGAGGGCGCCGTGGGCGGCGCCGACCACGTAGAGCCGGTCGGACAACCAGAGGACGGGGAGCATCACGAAGGATCGATCGATCGTGCTGGTCGGGCGACCGACGAGGTAGCCGTCGACGACGCGGCGATACTCGACGGCCGGTCGGCGATTGTCGATGAAGTCGTTGGCCGGGAAGAACGCGGCGATGACCAGGTCGGGCGAGAGGGTCGGCGCCAGTCGCTCGAGCATGACGCGCGATTCGTCGTTGCCATGGCCGGGAACCCCGACATTGAAGACTTCGAAGCGCTCTCCCAACAGGTTCTGGAGGACCGCTGGATAGGCTTCATCGTCATCGACACCGAGTCCGAAGGTGAACGAGTCGCCGAGGCAGAGGATTCGGATGGCTGCGGGGTCGAGTCGGGGCTCCGGGCCGCGTAGGCCGATCGAGTTGATGCTCGCCGTCGATTCGTGGACTTTGAGACGGATCGTTCCGCTCCAGCCCGGGTTGAGGCGGTAGCCGAGGACCTCGTCCGAGGCGTAGAAGTAGCGACGAGGTGGTAGGGTGCGCTTCTCAGACGGAGGCGAAAGGCCCAGCTCCGCGATCAGGAACACCGCCAGGATCGCGGCGCTGATCGTGAGCGCTCGAAACAGCGCTCTCCGAGCGCGACGGTCGGGCTCGCTCGATGCAGGAGACGGGCTGGCGGAAGTCATCGAGGTCCGTTCGAAGATCCTGGGATGCTTTCCATCAACCGTGACGACTCTCCGGGTCGCGGCGCCCTGCTGTCACGACGTTCAGACGACTCCCGTACGTCGGAACTCGGCGATCTGGGCTGGGCCGAAACCGAGTTCCTCGAGGATCTCGGCAGTGTGTTCGCCCACCTTCGGCGGTCGGACGGCCCCGCGGGTCTGTGCGCCGTCGACGCGCACCGGGTGATTGATCACCCAGGGCACGTCGGGTCCGTCGGGGGGCGGCGCGATCAGGACGTCGTTGACGATGGCCTGTCGGTCGTCGCCGATCTCCTCGGTCCGCCGTACCAGGGTGACGGCGAGGCCCGCGGTCTGAAAGCGGGCGAGCCACTCCGCGGCGGTTGCGCCACGGATGGCTGTGCTCAGGGCGCGGATCAGGGGCAGGGGGTTCTCGGCACGTGCTTCAGGCGTCGCGAACCGTGGGTCGTCCATCATGTCGACCATCCCGGTCTGTCGCATCAGTTCCTCCTGGTGCTCGTCGCTGCGGACCATGATGAACTGCAGGAAGCGACCGTCCGAGGTCTCGTGGACGCCGCGTACGAAGGGTCCCGGTGCGTCCTCCGGTCGCCGGCGCCAGGTTTCGAAGTCGGCTCCGGCCAGGGCGGACTGCCCCAGACAGCTGTTCGACCAGTAGCCGTTGGCCAGCAGTGAAGAATGCACGTGACCGCCGCGCCCGGTCTGGGTTCGGCGGTAGAGGGCGGTCACGATCGCGGCGAAGAGGGAGACGCCGGTGGGGTGGTCGCCCTGACCGGCCAACGAGGGCGAGGGTGCGGCGCCACGAGCGCGAACCAGGTCCTCGAGCCCGGAACGGCCCCAGTAGGCGACGCCGTCGAAGCCGCTGGCATCGCGCTCCGGCCCCGTTTCGCCGTAGGCGGTCAGCGAGGCGAAGATCATCCGCTCGTTCAGCGGAGCCAGGTCCTCGTACTCGAGTCGAAGGCGCTTGCGGACCGGAAAGGGCTGGTTGGTGATGTAGACGTCGCATCCCTTCACAAGTTCGAGGAGGATTCGTCGACCCTCCTCGTGCTTCAGGTTGAGGCTCAGGCTCCTCTTGCAGCGTCCGTCGAGAATCCAGAAGGGTTCGGCCGCGCCCTGCGGAAAAGCCGGATCGTCCTGGATCACCCGGTACGGGTCGCCCTCGCCGGGGGGCTCGATCTTGATCACGTCGGCGCCGAGATCGCCGAGCATCATCGCGGCGGTGGGGGCAGCGATGAACGAGGCCGCGTCGATCACCCGAAGGCCGTGAAAGATCGCTTCGGAAGCTGTCGTTTCGGTCATCGGCGCAATGCTGTCACGCCGGGGGAGAGTGAACCATGGCGGCGGTCTGTGGCCGCGGCCCTCGTTGCGGGCTGGAGATGCGCGAGCGAGCGTGTCCAGGGAGGATCCGTTCGAGACGTTCGTGGAGCGGGGTTGTAACCCTGGTCGTCGAACTCCCTAGGAAGGGGCAAGCGGACATGAAATCGGTTCCGCGCCACGCAACCCTCATGGAGAACGACATGAACCATTCCAAGACGATTCGATCGATCCTCTGCCTCACGCTTCTGGCCCTCGCCCTGGTCGGGCCGGCCTTGGCTGCCGACCGCTACACCGGCTACGAGGGCTCCGAGCCTGTGCGGGCCATCTACGACTTCCGTCATGGCACCGCGAAGACCGCCGAGATCTTCCTGGGCCTGATCCACGACACCCTGCGCGACGAGGCCTTCTCGAACGGCCAGGGCTCGACCGAATTCGCCGTCGTCTTCATGGGACCGTCGCTGCGCCTGATCTCGACGCCTGCCGCCGACGCCAGCGCCGAAGACAAGGCGGCCCACGAGCGGATCGCCAGCCGTCTCAGCGCGATGGCCGCCGACGGGATCGACCTCGAGGTCTGCCTCTTCGCCGCCAACGTGATGGGGATTCCGGCGCAGAACTTCCACCAGGACATTCGCCGCATCGAGAACGGTTGGGTATCCGAGATCGGCTATCAGCGCGCGGGCTACGCCCTCGTCCCGGTCTACTAGGAACTGGATGGGAACGCGCCGGAGTTGTCTCGGCGCGCTTCTCAGGCACCCGGCAGGGGCGGCAGGATCTTCGATCCGCCGCCCTTTGCTCGTGGTCTCGGCTGGCTCGACGACCCGGACGGCCGGCCGACGAGCGCAACGTATTGGCACTCCACGAACACCCGAAGGCCTACCCTCGACCAGAATCCAGGTGGTCGCGAACTCGTTCGGCCGCGGTGCTGGAGCGGCAGTCGAACTGAACGGTTCGCCGGAGCGATCGGCCGACGAGGGTCGTCAGGGCTTGCCCCAGCGGTACGAGCCGGAGACGACAGCGGCGTTGAACCAGGCGAAGTTGTCGACCTGGTCGACGTCGGCGCCGCCCTCGACGGTCCTGTATCCGAACGCGACGGTCCAGTCGTCCCTCACGTCCCAGGCGAGTTTCAACGCCAGGTCTTCGGCGCGGCCCGGGCCGCCGGCCAGCGCGTCGAGGTCGAGGATGAAGTGCCAGCGATCGGTGAAGCGGTAGTCGCCACGCAGGTGGAAGAGGGGCACGAAGCCGAGGTCGGTGTCGCGGCTCGTCGTGGCTCCCTGGGCGAGTTCGATCTTCGCATCCCTGACTTTCGCCGTGAAACCGACCCACCAGTTCCAACGCTCCCCTCGTTTGACCCGATAGCGGTAGGACAATCGCCAGGAGTTGAACTGGTAGGTGGCCTCGGTGGGGGAGCCGGGCAGGTAGGTGGCGCCGGCGAAGCGCACGGGTCCGTCGAGGCTGCCGGTCTCGGTGTAGGAGAGAGGCGCCAGAAGCAGCCGCAGGCCGTGCCGTTGGTTGATGTTCCACGTCAGGTAGAAGCGCCCTGCCGGCCACGGGACCGGTCCCGGCGAGGTCGTGAAGCGAGAACCGGGTGGCGGTGCCGTCGTTGGGGATCTCGACGTCGTTCGAGGTCTGCCACACCGGGCCGAGCTCGAATTCCGCTTCGAAGCGTGGCTGTGGATCGGCGATGCCGTCACCCTCCGCGGCCAGGACCGGAGAGGCGACGAGCAGGGTGAGGATCGCGAGGATCGTGGATGTCTTCATGGAGGTACTCCGCGGCAGCGGACCTACAGCTACAGAGCAGAGCTGATTCTACGTGCTGATCGGATCGATCGGTCGCGAGTCGCCGCCTGCGACCCTGCGATCCGGTCGAACACGTCGGGGCCCGGCCGGATAGACTCCGCCCACCTCTGCTCTCTGTGTGGCTCCGGCTTCTCGAGTCTCGAGTCCCGACCCGAGTGTCGGGCGACGTGGACCAGCGGCTCGGAGTCTTCCCAGGGGTCGGAGCCAAACCACCGAACGTCTGCCAGGAACTGGGGAACGCCAATGCTCAAGTCCATCAGCAACTTCTTCGTCGGTCTCGCCGAGCGCTGGATGCCCGATCCGCTGGTCATCGCGATCGCGCTGACGATGGTCTGCTTCGGGGCGGCGGTGGCCTTCACCGATTTCGGCCCCATCGAGACGATCGACGCCTGGGGCGTCGGCTACTGGAGCCTGCTGACGTTCACATGCCAGATGATCCTGATTCTGGCGCTCGGTCATGTCGTCGCGCACACGCGGCCGGTGAATCGGGCGCTGGTTTGGGTCGCCGGTCGGGTGACTTCGGCCCGTTTCGCCTACATCGGGCTGACCCTGCTGGCCGGCGTCTGCGCGCTGATCTCCTGGGGCATCGGCCTGATCGTGCCGGCGGTCCTGGCGAGGATCGTCGCCGACAACTGCAGGGAACGCGGCATCAGGGTGCACTTCCCCCTGCTGGTCGCATGCGGCTACTCGGGATCGGTGGTTGGAATGCAGGGGCTGTCGGCTTCGATCCCGCTGATCCTGAACACCCCGGATCATTTCCTTTTCGAGAAGATCGGCCTCATCGGTCTCGACCAGACCATCTTCTCGGTCTGGAGCATGTCGATCGTCGTGGCGATCATGATCTTCCTGCCGATCGCCCTCAGTCTGTCGGTTCCCGACGCCGACGGCATTCAGGAGATGCCCAAGTCGCCGCCGGTGGTCGACGAGGACGCCGACCAACCCGCACGTCGGATCATGACGCCGTCGCAGAGGGCGGAGAACTCGAGGCTCTACACCCTGACCCTCGGCCTCTTCGGTGCGGTCTACGCGATCCGCTATTTCGTGATCGGCGGCTCGCTCAACCTGAACTCACTCAACATGAGTTTCGTCGTTCTCGGACTGCTGTTCGCGGACTCCACGCGACACTATGTGCGGTTGCTGTCGAACGCCGCCAAGGTCGCGGGGCCGTTCCTGATCCAGTACCCGCTCTACGCTGGTCTCATGGGGATGATGGCGTCGTCCGGGCTGGCCGAGCTCTTCGTGCGCGGCTTCGTCGCGGTCTCGACCGCCGAAACGCTGCCGTTGTTCACGTTCGCCTCGGCGGCGATGCTCAACATCTTCATCCCCTCGGCGGGCGGGCAGTGGGCGGTCCAGGGGCCGATCATGACGGAAGCGGCGCTGCAGCTGGGCGCCGACATTCCGCGCGTCGCGATGGCGGTGACCGTAGGCGAGGTCTGGACCAACGCCATCCAGCCGCTCTACGCGGTCCCGGTGCTGGCGATCGCCGGGCTCCATATCCGCGACATCATGGGCTACTCGGTGATCGCCCTGATGGTCAACGGTGCGATCTATCTGACCGCCTTGCTGTTGTTCTAGGGCGAAGTCGACAACAGGGCCTGCAGGATCTCGTGGGTGCGGGTCCGCCAGCTCCGCCAATCGGTGCTGTCGGCGATCGGGCCACCGGTGGGCCGATAGCCCAGCGCTCGCAGCCGATCGACCAGCATCCGATTGAACTCGCGCGTGTCCCAACCTTCGCTCGGGCTGCGAATGTCGAGCTCGCCCCATTCGATGTGGACTCGCATCGGATGGAGGGCGGCGGACTCTGCCGTGGCCGCGGAGAGTGCTGCCGCGATCTCGTCGTGGAAGCCGAGAAAGCTCTGGGTCGCGACGCTGCCGAAGAGTTCCGGACTATCGAAGGCGCTCATCAGGGCTTCGATCGCCGGGAAGCCGATCCCTACGATTCCCCGGTCGCGGCGGTTCGGGCTCGTGGAGTGGCGTTCGTCGATGATCTCGACCAGCGTTGGGAAAGGGTTCGAGGGGAAGGGCTCGTCGGCGCCGACGAAGACCGCGATCGTCGGAGCGGAGTCGCCGCCTGCCGTCAGCGCCCGTGACCAGGCTCCGAAGTCGTCGTCGATCGCGCGCGCTCCCTCACTCAGGACGTAGACGGATCGGTACTCCACGCCGGGCATGAATCGGCTGGGACGCCAGACCACCACCGGAAGCGTCCAGGTGTCTCGCCTTCGTCACCCGCCGGGACGGAGATTTCGAAGCGGTCGATCGTTCCGCCTGGGGGCAGCTCGAGGTAGCCGGGATCTGGAGGGTGGTCCGGCATCCGAAGGACCGAGACAGCCACGGGTTCCTCGTCGGCCTGGAGCCAGTTGGCGTCGTAGCCGATGATGGTGTCGAAATCGGAGTCCGCGTTGAGCGGATCGAGTCGGGGAACGTAGTCCACGTGGAAGACGTAGGCCACCTGGACGCGGGGGTCGATGCGCGTCTCGTACCACCAGAGATCGGTTCCCTCGACACGACTCAGGGGTTGTTCGACTCGCACCCCCAGAAAGTCGCCGGTGATTCCGACGTCGTCGGCCTCGCCGCGCCAGACGAAGAGCACGCGATCGCCGTCGACGACCGGCCAGTCGTGCTCGGCGATCCATTCGTCGACGGTGGCGACGATGTCGGCGGCCGCGTCGACCGACGCCCGGAGGGCGACGAGTTCTTTGGCTAGGACCGGCGATTCGGAGTCGCCGCGATCGGTGGACGTCAGCGTCGGGTCGGACGGTCCGCGAATCAGATCGACTCGAGCCATGGCCCCGATGCTGCGCGCCCAGATCGCTCCATCGGCGTAGGTCGGCGGCGTCCAGACCAACTCGTCGAAGAGTTCGACAGCAGCGATCTCCTGCCAGCCCTGCTCCGAGGCCGGAGCCAGGTGAAGCGATCCGGACTTGGTGGCGACGATCAGGTGGCCGTCGACCAGCGTCGCGAAGCCGTCGCCGGGGTCTCTCGATCGCCAGTTCATCTGCCCCGTCTCCAGATCCCAGGAGGTCATCAGCCTCGCGGTGAAACCGTAGAGGTCGCCCCGCCAGTGGGTCGGTGGGCTGTAGGTCCGCGACATCGCCTTCGATCGCCACAGCTCTTCGGGTGCCGGCACCGGCGCAGCGACCTCGGAGGAATCGCGAGGTACCCTCAGGAGGACGCCCTCGTCGTTGGTCGCCGTGAAGTGAATCCTGCCGTCCGGCAGCGGCAGGGGGCTGGTGGTGTTGGATCCGAAGGCGGCGTTGCCGCCGTCGTGCTCCCACTCCCAGAGCAGCCGTCCGGAGCCTGGGTCGACCCCGCGCAAGGACTCGTTGGTGGCGTAGACGATCTGTTCGAAGCCGTCTACCGACAGTCTCTTGGGAGACTGCTCGTCGATCACTCCCTCGCCGTCGCTCCACAGCACCCGACCGTCCACGGCTCGCATCGCCATCAGGGCGCCGTGGGACCCCCCGACCTGCACGAGAACTGTGTCGCCGAAGACCAGGGGCGAGGAGCCGAAACCGTAGTAGGGATCGTCGGCGTTTCGGTCCGCGGAGAGGTCACGTTCCCAGAGAATGTCGCCGGTCTCGAGGTCGACCGCCAGGAAGCGTCCTCCCGGGTCGAGAGCGAAGACCCGGCCCTCGGAGATGGCCGGAGTCGAAACCGGCCCGTCGACCGAGCCGTCGTGCCCCTGGTAGTTCGGCGCCACGACGATCTTCCAGGCCTCCGTACCGGTGCTCGTGTGGAAGGCGATCAGGCGGTCGGATTCACCGTCCGTATCCATGGTGACGGCCAACCCTTCCGCCACGCTGACGCCGGAGTAGCCGCTGCCGAGAGGGATCTTCCAGCGCACTCTCAGATCGGAGGGCGCTGTCGCTTCGGAGGTTTCGATGCTGCCGTCGCCGTTCGGACCTCGGAAGCCGTTCCAGGTCTGGGCGCGGCCGTGCTGCGCCCCGAGAAGCAGAGTCGCAAGGAGAAGGATCGCCGGGCGCATCGCGGGTTGGACCTCTCGGTTCAGGCCGAGGCCCCGAGGCGAACCGGGGACCGCTTCGTCCGACTCGATGGAAGGGGACGCAGCCGGTGCGTCAGGAGCACCAGTCATCGGGTCTGCAATCTGCCGGCGAGGTTCAGAGGATCCGGGCGCTGCCGCTCAGCGACGCCGAGGACCGACTGAGTGCCGAACTGACGAAAGCCGGCGGGACGCCGATCTCTTCGATGGTGATCAGGCAATGGGCGATCTCGAGAACGCTGCCGTTCTCGACCGCAGTGGGGACTTCGACTGAACTGCCGTCCAGACGCGTGCCGTTGTGGGACCCGAGGTCTTCGACGTGCAGGACGCCGTTGTCGAGGAAGAGTCTCGCGTGGCGGCGAGAAGTGAACTTGCTCGGCAGCGTGATGTCCGCACCCGTGGATCGTCCGATCAGGGCTTCGTCGCCTTCCATCAGATGCTCCGTGGGTTGTCCGGTGAAGGACTGGACCGTGAGTCGGTACATGACTGCCTTGGACGACTGCAATCCCCGTGCCGGAACCGAATGCCAGTCCTTCCCGCCGGAAGGTCCGGATTCAGGGGCTCGACCGAGGGTGCGGCGGCCGGCGCGCGCCTGATGGACCCACGAGGGGTGCCGTTTTGGCGTTCACCGGAGGAGAACTACGGCTGGAGTGAAAACCAGGGCTTCCGTCGGGGATCCAGCGGATTGGCGGACGCGTACCTAGATCACCATCAGCCTCGGGAGAGCGATGGGCCTCATCGGCGCGACAGTCGGGGCGGATTCCCCAGCCCCCGGTGCGGGAGTAGGATGGCGGTACACAGGGGGTGCCGTGGAAAGTCGAGGGAGCATGATCAACCTAGTCGAGACCGCCGTGCGTCCCCTCGACGTCCAGCCGCTCGTAGAGCGGATCGACGGTCGTCTGGCGGAACTGGTGCCGTCGTCCTCAGAGCCGCCCCAGAAGCTCCATCGGTCGATCCGCTACAGTCTGCTGGCCCCCGGCAAACGGATTCGGCCGCTCCTGACCGTGCTGTCGGCGCGGGCCTTTGGAGGCGACGAAGAACTCGCCGTCGATCCGGCCTGCGCCCTCGAGATGGTGCATGCCGCGTCGTTGATCGTCGACGATCTGCCTTTCATGGACGATGCGGCTCAGCGCCTCATCCCAGCTGATCGGCACCCACTTCGGATCGACGTTGGGACCCTTCTCCGGATTGCTGCGCTTCATCGGCTGACGGAAGCGGTTCGGGTCGTAGTGCCGCATGATCGCCGAGTTGCCCTTGGGCAAAGCTTGCCGCGATTTGACGGATTGGTGGGATCGCCCTCAACCTTGGTGATGACACCGTCGTCGGTGACGTGGATGAGGTTGGTGCAGGAGTGCAGGCGCATCTTGCAGGGTGGATCGCACCCAGCGACCGGGCTTGATGGGTTATGAACTGCGTCTGGGTTGGCGGCCATTTTTAACCCTCGTATATCAACCGACGGTGGGCCAATCCGGCCAGGTGGCCGGGCGATAACATGGCCGGATCATAGCACCGGGGCCCGGAGCGACTATCCCCGAGCCGCAGCACGGAGGCCCGTTTCGCAATGCGTCCGGAGACGTTGCTTCTGCCAAGCCAGCTGCTCGAAGCGCCGGGCTTGCCAGCCGGGGATCCTTGGGCTACATTCACTTCACCGTGGCCATTCCAGTCCGTGCGGATTCGGCTGCGTTCGGCTATCTGGACGTTGAACATGCAGGAAATCCAGTCGGTCTGTGTAGTCGGCGCCGGCGCCATCGGTAGCCTCTTTGCGGGCCACTTGGGAACCGTCGCGCAGATGAAAGTGCTGACGCGGCGCAGAGAGCATGCGGCACTGCTGAACGCCTGCGGTCTGAAGGTGCGCGGCAAGTCTGCACTGCGCAAACATGCGGGCCGACACCGATCCGGCAGCACTCGGCGATGTCGATCTGCTCATCATCGCCACCAAGGCGACCGCCGTCGAGCACAGCGCAAAACTGATTGCCGGCCACTTCCCGTCCGCCACGGTGATGACCGTGCAGAACGGTCTGGGCTGCAAGCCGTCGTGGCCCGTCACGGCAACTGGCCGGTCGTTTCAGCCGTGACTTTCATGAGCGGTGTCCGGCATTCGGATACCGAAGTGGAGTACGAGCTCGATACCGCAACCTGGATGGGTCCGTGGGCCGGCGGCAAGGCCAGCTACGCCGACGTGCAGCAGATCGCCGCGCGCTCGGGCCTCAAGGCCAAGGCTTTTCCCGATCTGCTGCCGGCGCAGTGGTCGAAGCTGCTGTTCAACTCCTGCGTGAACAGCATCGGCGCGCTCACCGACCTGCCGCATGTACGGGCTTTTGCGAAACGCGAAGGCCTCACCGACCTCGGTCACCTGGTCCACGCCATGATGGCCGAAGGCCGGCAGGTGGCAAGCGGGCTCGGCATCGAGCTGTACCGCACCCTGGGCCATGAACATCGAGGCCGTCAGCCATGGGCAGACCGGCGACGACGGGCTGCGCACCGTCTTCTCGATGCTCGAGGACGTGCCGGAGCCCATCGGCCTGGAGGTCGACGTGACCGGCGCCGTGGTGCGTGAAGCGCAGCGGCTGGGGATAGCGGCTCCGATCCACGAAACCCTGTACCGGCTGGTCAAGGCACGGGAAACAAGCTGGCAGCGCCGGCCAGCCACTCAAATCGCACACGGGAGTCCGGCATGAAAGTCTGTATCGTCGGTTGCGGCGCCAGCAATGCAG
>CALOFD010000048.1:0-27905 GCA_942492505.1 Thermoanaerobaculia bacterium | reverse complement strand
CGTAGTAGTAAGTGCGGAACGTAGGGACGGAAGTAGGCGTTCAGCGGCAGACGCAGGCGTTCTTCCGGGCGCTCGTCGAGCGCGCTACGCATGGAGCGTGCCGCCGATGTCCCAGTCCTGGAGTCTCGACCGCCTCCAGACCATCCTTGTAGCGACTGAGGAACCCCTGCGCGCTCTGCCGGCAGCCGCCAAACCGCAGCGAGGATCAGGGAAGCCGAGGAGCCAGCGCCTTCTGCAAGGCCACCACCCACCCTCCTTGAAGTACTCGACGGCGTCCATGTCGTAGAAGCGCACGTCGCAGCGGCCGACCGACGACGCGACGACCTCCACCAGGCAGACCTCGCTCGTCTCGGAGTAGGGATTCGAGATCTCGACCCGGTAACGTCCCGGTCCGACCGCCAGGCTGAGAGGCGTCACGCGCTCCGGAGGCAGGGCCACCTGGGTGCCGTCAGCCGTGGTGACTCTCGACACCACGCCCCACGGCGTCGCGGCCACCACCATCGCGCCCTCTTCCCCGATTCGATCCGCCTGGATGCCGTCTGAAGCCACCTGGGGCAGATCGGAAAGCACGTCTTCGGCGCGGGTCCGGCGACCCGCCGCCCAGATCACCACGGCGATCAGGAGGACAGCGGTCACCACCGCAAGCGCCAGACCTGCCGCACGACCACCGAAGAAGCGATCCAGAAACGACAGGTCGAACCTGCCGGCAGCCTTCTTGAGCTTGCGAGACGGCACATTCGGAAAGCGAAGGCCACTGAGCCACCGCCACCAGCGTTCCTTGCGGCGGTTCGGGCCACTGTCGAGCGGAATCGTGCCGTGGGTGTCCCCGTCGGCCCGCGAGATCTCGTAGGACGGAGACGGGATTTCGTCGGAGATGTCTCGTTCGGCACCGTCGAAAGGGTTGAGCTGCGTTGCCACGCCGGCGAGCTCGGAGATGACGCTCGAGAAGCTGGAATAGCGGTCGCCGGGCTCCTTCTCCATGCACTTCGAAAGAACCGCCTGCAGTTCGTCGGGGCAGCCCGGCCAGTAGGTGCTGAGGGGCTCGGGATCGACCTTCAGGACCTGCCGCAACAGTTCCTTGACGTTGTCCCCAGGGAACGGTCGATGAAAGGTCAGCAGGTGGTAGGCCATGGCGCCGAAGGAGAAGATGTCGGCCCGCTGGTCGGCCGGACGCCCCAGGACCTGCTCGGGAGGCAGGTAGCCGGCCGTCCCGAGAATCGCACCGGCCTTGGTCAGACGTTCTTCCGAATGAGCCAGCTTGGCGATGCCGAAGTCCATGATCTTGACCCGGTCGTCACCCAGGATGCGGATGTTCCCGGGCTTGATGTCGCGGTGGACGACACCCTTCGAGTGAGCGTAGGCCAGTCCCTGGGCGACATGCAGCAGATAGCTGACCCGCTGCAGGTAGGTCATCGGTTCGCGATCGCGAATCTTGGCTCTCAGGTCTTCTCCGTCGAGGAACTCCTGGACGATGTAGGGACCCTCGTCGCTGATGCCGAAATCGAACACGCGAACGATGTTCGGATGATCCAGGTCGGCGACGATCTCGGCCTCGCGGGTGAAGCGACGACGCAGCGTCTCGTCCTGCGCGGTGCAGACCTTGACCGCCAGAGTCCGATCGAGGAACGGATGGCGGCACTTGTACACCGTGGCGAAAGTACCGGTGCCGACCTGCTCGAGCACCTCGTACTTTCCGATCTTCGTCGGAGGAGGCATGGTTCATAGAACTTTATCAATTTATGCCTTCTCGGAGTGACTGTCGTGAAGAGGACTCACGGCGAGGCCCTTGATAGCCTCGATCGATGCGCGAGCGCTCCGACTCCCCGCCGGCACTCCGATCGGAGTCGGAGCCCAGCCTCCAGATCGCGCCGGCGCAGTTCGACGACCTGGAGGCCGTTCGAGGCCTCAACGAAGCCGCCATCCCCCACGTCGGCAGCCTGAGTCGGAGAGAACTGGAGCACCTCCATCACCAGTCCCGAGGCCTGCTGGTCGTGCGCGACGCACGGGGATCCGCCGACCCCGCAATTGCCGCCTTCGTCCTTCTCCTCGACCAGGATGCCGACTACACGAGCCCCAACTTCCTCTGGTTCCAGAAGCGCCATCCGCGATTCCTCTACGTCGACCGAATCGTCGTCGACGCCGGCTACCGCCGACGCGGACTCGCCACCCGGCTCTACCGGGCGGCCTGCGACCTCGGCAGTGGCGAGTTCGACGTTCTCGCCTGCGAAGTCAACAGCGATCCACCCAACCCCACCTCGATGTCCTTCCACCGGGGTTTCGGGTTCCTCGAAGTCGGTGAGCAGCGAGCCAACGGCAAGGACGTCGTGATGTTCGAGTGCCGGCTCCCCCGGATCGGCGATGCGGCAGACAGATCGACGCCCGGGCCGCGTTCGTCGGGCTGAAGTTCTACCCGGCCTCTAGAGTTCGATCCGGAGACCGTCGTGGGCGACCTCGATCTCCAGCTCGTCGCGACGATCGAGCATCTCCTGGCTGAGATGCGTCAGCAGGAGTCGCTTGGCGCCGAGTTCCTCCCGATGCTCGAGGATGGTTCGGTAGGCGAGGTGATGGGGGATCTCGCGCTCGAAGAACGACGCTTCGCAGATGAACAGGTCGCTGCCGGCCGACAGGTCCGGCAGGCTCGCGGTCCACTCGGTGTCGCCGGAGTAGGCGAGGACCCGATCGTCGACCCCGAGCCGCAGGCCGTAGGTATCGGCTCCGCTGCCGTGGTCGACCGGGAAGGCCACCACCTCCACGCCCCCGACCCGCAACCGGCGCCCTGACTCGAGCACTCGCCAGTCGATCTGGAAGCCCATCTCCTGCTTCGAGAGGCCCGGATAGAACGCCTCGCACACCGCTTCGACCCTGGCCCGGGTCCCCTCCGGCCCCGCGATGACCAAAGCACGATCGCGACCGCTCACCCATCTGGCATCGAGAAGAAAGAACGGGATGCCACCGAAATGATCGCCGTGCAGATGGGAGAGAACGATTCCATCCACGCCGGCGGGATCGACACCCTGCGCCCGCATGGCGGCCATCGCGGTCGCTCCGAAGTCGACGAGCAACGAGCCGTCGGCGTGCTCGAGCAGGAAGGCGGTCTGGCCGCGGCCGCCGCTTCCCATGGCATCGCCGCATCCGATCACCTGAACGCTGACCACGATCGCCCCCCAGCGACAGACCCGGCGGTCCGTCGTCCTTCTGAAGTGTGTGCCTGACGAGAGACCCGGAGCATACCTGACCTCCCTTCTTGCTTCGCCCATCACCGGCAGCGTGCACGAGATAGCATGACGACAATGATCGATTCACCGCTCCTGCTCTGCGGGGTGCTCTTCATGACCGTGGCTGCCGCCTACGCGGCTGCTGCGACCTGGAAGTGGGCTGCCTCGGTCGGCGCCTCCCTGCTGATCATCGCGGCCACCGCTCTCGCATCGAACCTCGGATTCATCCCCGACCAGTCACCCGTCTACTCCGCCTTCAGCGGACCGGTGACCTCGTTGGCCATCGTCTGGTTGCTCTTCGGCGTCAGGCTGAGTGACCTCAGAGTCGCCGGAGCGCGCATGATCGGCGCCTTCGCCCTGGCCATCGCGGCCACGGCCGTCGGCGCGATCCTGGCGAGTCTGCTCTTCTCGTCGGCCTTCCCCGAGGACGGCTGGAAGCTCGGTGGAGTCCTGACCGGCACCTACTCCGGCGGCAGCCTCAACTTCGTCGGAGTCGGCAGGGCGCTCGACCTGCCGGAAGATCTCTTCGCCGCCGCCAGCGCCGCCGACAACGTGGTGACCTCGCTCTGGATGGGGGCGACCCTGATGCTGCCCCTGTGGCTGGCCGGCTGGTATCCGAAACCGAAGCGTGCCGCGCAGAAGGCAACCACCGCTGCGGGCATCGAGGACGGCGTGGAGCTCAGGCCGATCGATCTCGCCCTGCTCGGCGCCCTCGGTCTCGTCCTGGTGGCAGGAATCGAGGTGCTGTCGCCGCTGCTGCCCGGTCCGAGCATCGTCTGGCTGACCACCGCCGCCCTGCTCTGCGCCCAGCTGGAGGCGGTCCAGAACCTGCGCGGCAGCCTGTTGCTCGGGGGACTCGCCTTGAATCTGTTCTTCTGCGCCATCGGCGCCGCCAGTCGACTCGACAGGATTCTCGATGTCGGACTGGACGTCCTCTGGATCACGCTGACCGTCGTTGCGGTCCACGGCCTACTGCTCTATGCCGGTGGACGGCTCCTTCGACTCGACCTTCCGACGCTCTCGGTCGCCTCGCAGGCGGCGATCGGCGGACCGTCCACGGCGATCGCCCTGGCCAACGCCAGGGGGTGGACCTCGCTCACCCTCCCTGGTGCCGCTGTCGGCCTGCTCGGCTATGCCGTCGGGACCTATTCGGGACTGGCCGTTGCGGAACTGTTGAAGAGCCTGCTCTGACCCGAGGGCCGTGTCACTGCGCCGTCAGGCTCTCGCCTGCGTCGGCCACGGCTCGCAGAAGCGTGTCGGCCCGCGCGCGGATGCCGTCGTAGTCGCGCTGGGACAGCAACTCGGGCTGGAAGAGCGGAGCCGCGAAGCCGATCGCGTGAGCGCCGGCCGCGAACCAGTCGGCGACATTGTGCTCGTCGACGCCGTTCGTCGGCACGACCTTCAGGAACGGCAACGGACCGAGCAGCGAACGCAGCCAGGCCGCGCCGCCGGCCGGCGCCGGAAAGAGCTTCTGCAGCCGGGCGCCGGCCTCGTAGGCCATCAGCATCTCGGTCGGCGTGTGGCAGCCGGGGATCACGTCGACGTCGAGCTCGAGCGCCCGGGCGATGACGGCCCGGTCCACCACCGGTGAGACGAGGAACTCCGCGCCGGCCTCGACTGCGGCGTCGGCCTGCTCGACCGTCAGAACCGTTCCCGCGCCGACGACCAGCTCCGGGCGCTGGGAGAACTCCCCGATCAGTTCGACGGCCCCCGGCACCGTCAGGGTGAACTCCACGACCGTGAAGCCCGCCGCGATCGCGGCTTCCATGGCCCGGCCTGCCACCTCCTGATCGTCGGCTCGAACGATGGCGCTGGTTCTCCTGACGCTGAGTTCACGGGTTGCCCTTCCTGGGTTCACTGGAATCTCCTGTTCTGAATCGGTGCGAGAAGCCGAGATCTCGGCTCCTGGGTTCTCGTTGCCATGCCGACCCCTGTCGCGTTGAAGGCTCTCACTCATTGTCGAGGTCCACAGCCATGCGCTCCCGGTACCAGCGATCGAAGAAGAAGACGCAATCCTCGGTCGACTGGTACCTGCCGGGACGATGTCCCTGGGACGAGACACCGCGCTGCACGCGCTCGCACAGCTGCCAGTCCTGGCGATTGGTCAGGTCCCAGAAATCGACCACCTCACTCGGGTCGAAGTCACCCGCCTGGATCTGCTGGGGATGGAAGAGCCACTGGCAATCCACGCGCGTCCTGTCGACCGCCAGCGGCCATACGGTATGAACCAGCACGTAGTCTGGATGGAGCGCGAGCAGCAGATTGGGATAGACGTGGTTGTAGTGAACCAGGCGGCGATCTTCCGCGTTCATGCCCGGCAGCGGACCGCACGGACTCCGGCCTGAGTTCGACATCGTCTCGAAGCCGTCGCCGAGATTCATCGGACCGCCGTTGAAGGCCCTGCCCTCGTGAGGCGCACGCGGACCTCCGCCGTCGCTGATCCGATGCAGATGCGGATGGACTCGGGCGCAGTGGTAGCACTCGCTGTAGTTCTCGACCAGGATCTTCCAGTTGGCCGCGACCTCGTAGGAGTGTGATTCGACGACCTCGAGTTCCGGCAACGACCAGGGCTCCATCGCAGGCACATCCGCCAGGGCTTCGAGGAGCGGCGACGCGCCTTCGTCGAGGCAGATCATCTCGAAACCCTGCCAGCTCCCCACCCGCACCGGAATGAGGGAGAAGTCGCCGCGATCGAAGCCCTCGACGGCGTTCATCTTCGGCGCGACCTGCAGATCGCCCGACAGCGAATAGCGCCACGCGTGGTAGGGACAAACCAGATCGCCGAGCCTGCCCTGTCCGTCCTCGACCAGGCACGAACCCCGGTGGCGGCAGACGTTGTAGTGACCGCGAACACTCGAACCGTCGTTCGTCAGGACGATCGGATCGCGACCGAGAGTCAACGCCTTGTAGTCGCCCTCCTGCCCCACTTCGGCGGAACGACAGACCGGCAGCCACATCGCGCCGAAGATCTCGCCCTGCTCGCGTTCGAAGAGCGATGGGTCGCGATAGCAGCTGCCGGCGAGGTTCAGGGGCGACTTCATCGTAGTCATCAACGGGCCACAATCACCGGCCGCCACCCGCTCCGGGATCGGAGGTCCATCCCCCTCCCAGCGCCGACCCTGCTCACGACGATGTCTCCGATCGGGCGACAGCGCCGCCCGGGGCTCGACCGGCTGTCCGACGAAGCGCACGACCAGGCCGAGAGCGACCAGCGTGGCGAGATGCGCCAACCACCATGGCACCCCGAGAGCCGTCGGTATGCTGCCGAGGAGTACGGCGAGGGCACCGACGACGATCGCGTACGGCATCTGGGTCGTCACATGATCGAGATGGTGGCACCCCGACGCCATCGAAGACAGGATCGTCGTGTCCGAAATCGGTGAGCAGTGGTCGCCCCACACGGCTCCGGTCAGCACCGAGGCGATCGTCGAGTAGAAGACCGGGGAGTCGGCGGCACCTGCGGAGGCTCCGCCGAGAAGCGACCAGGCCAGGGGAACCGCCAGCGGCAGAACGATCCCCATCGTCCCCCAGCTGCTACCGGTGCCGAAGGACACTCCGGCCGAAAGGAGGAAGACCAGCGCCGGCAACAGGACCACCGGTAGCGTGTCGCCGAGGACCGAAACGAGGAAGGAACCGGTCTGGAGATCGTCGACCACCTGGCCGAGCGACCACGCCAGCACCAGGATGATCATCGCGAAGAACATCTGGCGAGCACCGCGGTACCAGGCGTCGACGACCTCCTCCAGCTCGAGGATCCGTTGCCCCAGCGACAGCACCCCAGCGGTCAGGGTGGCCGCGAAGGAGGCCCACATGAGTCCCTTGTAGCTGTTGCCCGAGCCGAAGATCTCGCTGAGCGTGTCGCCCTCTCCCGTCACGAGGATGCCGACGATCACGCCCACCACCAGCACGGCGATCGGCAGCAGCGCGTTCACCGCCCGGTGCGGGATGCCGTCCTTCGGGCGCGCCTGCGCTTCCTCGTCCTTGTTGTCGTCCGCGGACGGCTCCAGTCTCTGGCGTTGCTCGGCCCTCAGCATCGGCCCGAAGTCACGACCCGAGACCGCGACGGAGAACAGGAAGAAGAGCATGGCGATCGGGTAGAAGCTGTAGGCGATCGAGCGGATGAAGGCGAGATAGGGAGACACGGTCAGACCGTCGATGCCCTCGAAGGCACCCCGCAGCAGCCCCACCTCGTAGCCGACCCACGACGACACCAGGGCGATGCAGGCGATCGGGGCCGCCGTTGCATCGACCAGGAAGGCGAGCTTCTCCCGCGAGATCCCGAGTCGATCCGCGACCGGCCGCATCGAATTGCCCACCACCAGGGTGTTGGCGAAGTCGTCGAAGAACACGACCGTGCCGAGAACGGCGGTGGCCACCTGCCCACGCCTGCGATCGCGGGCGAAGACCACCACCCTCTCGACGATCGCCTGCATGCCTCCATTGCGGGTGATCACGCCGACCGTGCCCCCGATCATGAAACTGAACAGGATGATCGACAGACGATCGGCATCGACCAGCGCTCCGAGCACCCAGACCTCGAAAACGTCGAGCAGGCTGAGGAAGAGGCCCGGCACGCCCTCACCGCGAAGCATCCAGGCACCGCTCCAGACGCCGAGAAGCAGCGCCGGCACGACACTGCGCAGGATCAACGCGCTGGCGACCGCGATCAGCGGCGGCAAGATCGACAGCCAGCCGTAGTCCACGCCCCGCTACTCCCAGTTCAACGTCGAATCCAGGGTCAGGGTCGCGACGGGGTGGTAGCCGGGGCGGGCGACGGCATAGATCTGTCGAGCCCTCTCGGTTCCTTCGGGAGTCTTCGCCAGCTCGCGGTAGAGGGGAACGAGGAACTTGCGCCGCCCCTGGCGGGTCAGGAAGTCCTCGAGCGCCGCATCCGAGCCGCGGTAGTCGGTGGCCACGGCCAGCCTGAGCCAGGCCGCCAGGATCTCGGAGTTGCCGCTCGCGGTGAAACCGAAGGCGGCGTCGAGGTCGGCCATCTGCTCGACCGACAGGGATTCGGGAAGCAGTCCGAGGAAACGCAGGGTTCTCTGGGTCTCCCACGCGTCTGTAGCGAGATCGCCGGCAGCGACTCCGGCCGTGAAACGCTCCACCTCGGTCGCCACCTGCTCGAACGCATCGGAATCGACCGCGGGCAGGTTCGAGGGCAGCCCGGGGCCGTCCACCCAGGCCTCGATCTGCAGGGTCGCAGGATCGACTTCGGGATGCTGCGAGATCAGGCGCTGCTGCAACTCCACCAGGAAGCCGTCCGTCGTCATCGACTCGAACGCGTGCCGGTCGAAGTACGACTCGACGAAGTCGTCCCAGACCGCCCGGCCGTAGGCCTCCTCGAGCATTCGCAGGAAGAAGTAGCCCTTGTCATAGGCGATCGCCGTCATGCCGTCGTCGGGATCTCGACCTCCCAGGACCAGGCGCAGGTGCGTATCTGCACTGTCGGCTCCCATCTGGGCGATCTCCGCCTCGAGCCCCTGCAGCGACAGCAGGGAGAGCATCTCGGAGTAGTCGCGGCCGTAGACCGCTTCCATGATCCGATGCTCGAAGTAGACGGTGAAGCCCTCGTTGAGCCAGAAGTCTTCCCAGGTCGCGTTGGTCACCAGGTTGCCCGACCAGGAATGTGCCAGCTCGTGGGCTACCAGCGCCACCAGCGAACGATCGCCGGCGAGGATGGTCGGGGTCGCGAAGGTCAGGCGGGGATTCTCCATGCCTCCGAAGGGGAAACTCGGCGGCAGCACCAGGATGTCGTAGCGCTCCCAGCGGTAGGGACCGTAGAGGTCCTCGGCCGCGGCGATCATCGCCTCGGTGTCGGCGAACTCCCACAGTGACGCCTCCAGCAACCCCGGTTCGGCGTACACGCCGGAGCGGGGTCCCAACTCACCGAACGCCAGATCCCCGACCGCCAGGGCCATCAGATAGGACGGGACGGCCTGCGGCATCTCGAACGAGTAGCTACCGTCCTCGTTTCGCGCCTTCGGATTTGCCGCGCTCATGACCGCCATCAGGTCGGCGGGAACCCGAATCGTTGCGGACCAGGTGAAACGAACACCCGGACTGTCCTGCAGCGGGATCCAGGTGCGCGCCAGGATCGCCTGCGACTGGGTGAAGAGAAAGGGGCGCCGGCCGCCGAGGGTCTGCTGGGGCTCGAGCCACTGCAGCGCCCGCGCCTCCGGCGAGGTCCGATAGCGCACCGTCAGTGCCTTCGAGCCCGCCGTCACCGGAACCGACAACGATCGACCCAACAGGGGGTCTTCGGGGCCGAGCGTGAACTCCACCACGGCGCCGTCGACTTCGACCGCGTCGATCTCCAACTGCCAGGTATCGAGAACCACCTCGGTGACTGCGTCGGCATGGGAATCTAGACTCAGGACGGCCACCCCCTCGAGCACCCGCGCCTCGAAGTCGACATCCAGCTCGAGATCGAGATGGGTGACGACGACTTCGGAAGGACGGGAGTACGAATGGGGATCTTTGAAGGACATGGATTCTCCGCCGGAGCCGTCGGTCATCGTGTCGCCCGGGCCCCCTCCGGGGCCGCAGGCGGCCAGCAGGATCGGAAGGGAGAGGAGACTCTTGAGTGGGGATCTACGCACGGCGTCATTGTGCCAGATAAGACGCACCGATCGCGCCGATTCTGGACTCCCGATCGCCCCCTCCGGAGAGGGACACCGCCCCGGTGGTAGATTTCACGACTCCCGAGTCGTCGCGAATGCCGAAGCCCACTTCCCCACTGCCCCTGGTCGAGGCACTCGGCTTCGAGGACCTGGAAGTCGGCCGCATCTTTCCGCTTCCGAGTCGAACCGTCTGCGAGGCGCACTTCGTCGCCTTCCAGGGTCTCAGCGGCGACAACCACCCCATCCACTACGACCGTGACTACTGTCGCCACAAGGGTCACCGCGACCTCCTCGCTCACGGCTTCCAGGTGCTGCTCCACACCACGGCCGGGGCCGGACTCTTCCCCCACCATGTCGGCGACGCCCTCATCGCGTTCCTCGACCAGTCCAGCCGATTCCTCGCTCCCGTCCATCCCGGCGACACGCTCACTCCGACCCTCGAGATCGTCGCGCTGGAGAAACAGAGAACGACCGGTGTCGTCACGCTCCGCTCCCAGATCCACAACCAGAACGGCGAGCTCTGCCTCGAGGGCGACCAGCGCTACCTCCTCCGACTCCGCGAGGCGTCCCCATGAGCACCTCCGCCGACGCCCCGCTCTCCGATTCCAACCCAACCCGACCTCTCGACGGCGTCCTGGTGGTCGCCATCGAGCAGGCCCTGGCTGCGCCCCTGGCCACCTGCCGCCTCGCCGATGCCGGCGCCCGCGTGATCAAGGTCGAGCGCGTGAGCGGTGACTTCGCGCGTCAGTACGACAGCGCCGCCGGCGGCATCAGCGCCTACTTCGCCTGGGCCAACCGGGGCAAGGAATCGCTGGTGGCCGACATCAAGAACGCTGAGGACAGGGCTCTTCTCGAGCGCATCCTCATGAAGGCCGACGTCTTCGTGCAGAATCTGGCGCCGGGCGCAGCACAGCGGGCAGGGCTGGGGAGCGAGGAACTCCGCCGGCTGAATCCCCGCCTGATCACCTGCGACATCACCGGCTACGGCTCTCGAGGTCCCTACCGCCACCGCAAGGCCTACGATCTCCTGATCCAGGCGGAGAGCGGGCTGGCCTCGATCACCGGCAGCCCGGACCAGCCGGGACGAGTCGGAGTCTCGGTCTGCGATGTGGCTACCGGGATGAACGCCAACGCCGCCATCCTCGAAGCACTGATCGCCAGGGGTCGAACCGGGGTCGGCTGCCGGATCGAGGTTTCGCTCTTCGACAGCCTCGCCGACTGGATGGCGACGCCGCTGCTGGGCTGGGACTATTCGAAACGGCCGTGGCAGCGGATCGGACTGGCCCATCCGACCATCGCACCCTACGGTGTCTTCGAACTCCGGACGGGTGAGCCGGTGCTGGTGGCGGTCCAGAACGACGCCGAGTTCCGTCGCCTGATGTTGCATCTGCTGGAGGACGAGTCGCTGGCCGACGACGTTCGCTTTCGGGACAACACGGCTCGAGTGGCGAATCGCGGCGAAGTCGACTCGATGGTGGGCGATCGGCTGCGGAGGCACGACCGGGAATCGGCCTCTGCCATCCTGGAGCGCGCCGACCTGGCCTACGGCTTCGTCAACGACCTCGCCGCCCTGTCCCAGCATCCGCAGTTGCGCAGGATCGACGTGGCGAGTGCTCGCGGCCTGCTTTCCATGCCGGCGCCGCCGGCCAGGATCGACGGCAGGGACTTTCAGGCCGGACCGATTCCCGACCTCGACCAGCACGGCGCGGCGATCCGCCGAGAGTTCGCTCCCAGGGCCGGCGAACCGACGGGCTAGGCGGTTACTCCGCGAGCTGGCCGGCTACTCGGAGCGCAGGGCGCTGGCGGGATCGACGGCTGCTGCCCGACGACCGGGAATCCAGCATGCGAGGAGGGTGACTGCCAGCAGGAGGCCCACCATCGCGAGGATCCAGGGCGGCAGCGTCGACTGGACATCGAAGAGAGCCGAGCGCAGGGCCCGCGTGATCGCCAACGAGACCGTCAGACCCAGGGCCGCTCCGATCGCAGACAGGATCAGGCCCTCGCTCAGAACCAGCAGGACCAGTCGGCGCTTGCCCGCCCCGAGAGCCGAGCGGATTCCCAGCTCCCGCTTGCGACGTGCCACGGTATAGGCCACGACCCCGTAGAGCCCGAAACTGGCCAGGATCAACGCGAGCGCTCCCACTGCCGTCAACAGAATGGCGCCGAAACGAGCCGGATAGAGAAGCAGCGAGAGACTCTGGTCGAGGGTCGAAGACTGCAGGATCGGCGCCTCGGGAGCCACGGCCTGAACGACCCCCTTCAAGGACTCGGGCAGGCCCCCCACCTGGCCACGGCCGCGCGCGACGATCGCCACTCCGGAACGTGGCGACTGCTCCAACGGCAAATAGATCTGGAGGCTGTCCTCGGCTTGCGTACCCCAGGACGATCGGGTTCCCGCGACCACTCCAACGACCTCCACTTCGCGCCAGGCCCCTTCTTCTCCCAGCCGCAGCCTCTGTCCGATCGGACTGCTCTGCGCGAAGAGGGCCCTGGCGAGGCCGCCACCCAGGACCGCGACCGGGGGTGCCGAAGCATCATCGCTGGGTCGGAAAGCGCGGCCGGCGAGCAGCGGGATGTCGAGCGTCTCGAACAGACCGGGAGTCACCGCGGTGTCCTGGGCAAGGAGACCGCGCTCTCGCGAGTCTCCACCCGTTCCCTGGATCCGGGTCGAAGTACCGCCGAACATCGAAAGCGGAACGCGGCTCATCAACGCCGCCGACTCCACCCCTGGAAGGGATCGAGCCCGGCGAAGCATCTCGACGTACTGGCGCTGTGCAGTCGGGAGGTCGACCCCGGCGATGCCCTGGTCGACGAAGGTCAGCGCGGTGGCCTCGGTCTGGAAACCGAGATCCTGACTCTGACTGGCGGACAGACTCTCGAGAAAGAAGCCGGCTACCACCAGCAACAGACACGAACCGGCGACCTGGGCGATCACGAGGACGCGCCTCATCCAGCCCCCGCGAGGCGCCTCCCCGGCGTTGCCGGCGTGCCTGAGCGACTGCACCGGAGTTCCGCCGGTGGCCTGCAGGGCGGGCACGAGTCCCAGCAGCAGACCCGTCGCGATCGACAGGCCGATCGCCAGCAGGAGTTCACCGGGACCCACCACCACTCCGAGATCGAAGGGTACCGGTAGCGGCGGGGCTACAGCGCCGGCGAAGCGACCGAGTGCACTCGCCAGGACGACGCCGAAGAGTCCTCCCAGCAACGACAGAACGACCGTCTCCGCCACCATGCGTCGAACGACGGCCCAGCGCGAGGAGCCCAGGGCGAGGCGAACCCCGACCTCGCGTCGTCGGGCCCAGGCCCGAACCATCAGGAGGCCGAACAGGTTCGAGGCCGCGACCAGCAGGACCAGGACCACAACCGCCAGCAGGAAACCGGTGGCGGGGGCGACGGCCCGGTCGATGATCGGATGCATCCGCACCTGCGAGGCGCGCCAGATCCCGATCGAGTCGGTCGCTTCAAACTCGGCGTGGTCTTCTGCGAAGCTGCGCGCCTGGACTTCCAGGGCCGCCCGGGCGGACTCGAAACTGACGCCCGGATTCAACCTGGCGAGCATGAAGATGAGGCGCTCGTCTCGCTGATCGCGGGTCTCCCGTGCCTGCCGATCGATCGCCAGGGCCGTCCCCCAGGGCAGGAAGATCTCGCTGTTCAGTCCGGTCATGGTGCCCTCGAAGTCGCGAGGCCCGACCCCGATCACCGTCAGCGGTTCGCCGTTGATCCGGATCCGCTCGCCCAGGATCGAAGGATCGCCGCCGTAGCGCTGCTGCCAGGCGGAATAGCTCAGCATGACGACCCTCTCGGAGCCTTCCAGCCCCTCTTCCGCCGTGAAGTCGCGCCCGAGGGCCGGCGGCAGTCGGACGAACGAGAAGAAGTTCGCCGAGATCATCTCGCCGAGGATGGTTTCCGCTCCATCCCGGCTGACGAGATTGAAGATCCCGACGTCTGAATTGAAGGCCGCATCGCTGAACAGGTCCTGGCGCGATCGGAGATCGTCGAACTCCGGGTAGGAAACGCCGAGAGGCACCCCTTCCGCGTTGGTGACGTAGAGCCGAACCATCTCGTCCGGCTGCTCGTAGGGCACCGGCTGCTCCAGGATGGTCGAGACCACCCCGAAGGTCAGCACGTTCAGGCCGATTCCCAATCCGAGGATGACGATCGCAGCCGCGGCGAAGCCCGGCTCGCGAGCGAGACCGCGAAAGATCCGGCGCACTTCGATCCAGGCGTCGTTCAGCATCGGCTACCCAGGTGTACGGCCTGAGGGCTGTTTGGTTTCCGGGAACCGCCTAGCGTGACCTGCCAGCCGGGTCAGGAATCCTTTTTCTTGCCGAAGCCGAAGCGCTTGAACGGGTTCTTGCCACCCGACTCCTCTTCGCTCTCAGCGTCCGAGGCCGACTCTCCGCCCTCGGCCGTCAGGACGGGCATCTCGACCTCCTCGTAGCCCTCGGGAATCTCGAAGGTCGAGGCGGGAATCGACTCGTCGCGCAGAACGTCGACCACCATCTCCGAGATGGTCGCCTCGGTCTTGCCCTTCTTGTTGGTCGAGTTCGTCGTCGCGATCGTCTTCAAGGGAAAGCCTTGACGGGCGTTCCAGCCTTCGAGCATCAGCTCGTCGAACTCGGCGTCGCCGGTCGATGGCGGCTTGCGTCGCAACCACACTCCAAAACCCAGGTCGTCGAGACCCTCCGCGATCCACGCTTCCTGAACCGTCTCGATCTCGGCGTGGCGCTTGATGCCCATGACCTTCATGTCCATGGTGAAGCCGGTGAGGGTGGTGACCTTGCGGGTCGAACGGCCGAGCAGCGTGCCTCCGGGCTCCTCACCCAACTCCTTGAACTTCGGGGCCGAGAGGTCCATGTCGAAGAGAGGACCCATCCCCTGCAAGGTCGCGCTCATCATCGTGAACATGCCGTCGATCGTCCATCGGAAGTAGCTCTCCTCTTTCGGGTTGACCAGAAACAGGGTCTCGCCGCCATCGGGAGTGAGCAGGTAGGAACCATCCTTCATCATCCCCTCGTCCCCATCGATGAACAGGACCTTCGCCTTCAGGCCGTCGATCCAGGCGTGAACCAGCGTGGTGCTGGTTGCCTTCTTCTTGTCGGCGTCTCTCGCCGTCGAGGTGGCCTCGAAGTAGGTCCCCGCCCAGAGCCCTCCACCGGTCGAGAACACCAGTACGACGAACAAGACAGTGATGTGACGAACGAAACTTCTCCCCATGATCCTTTGCCTCCTCGGGTCGAGTTCACGAACCTGAATCCTAACCCGGCCCCGACCACGCCGTACCAAGGATTCCGAGGCCCTGCGCTATGCTGGCTCAGCCCCTCCCCCTCGCCGCCATGCCCGAATTCCTGCCTCCAGAGGTCGCGTCCCTCCAGACCCGCCTGGCCGCGTTTCTTCGCGACGAGGTCGCTGCGCTCGAGAAAGCAGGTTCCGGGAACACCCGCGACGAAGTGCGCGAACGGTCCAAGCAGCGTGGATTCTGGACTCTCAACCAGACCGGCCACGAAGGACAGCCTCTCTCCCACCTGGCCCGCGTCGCGGTGGCCGAAACGCTGGCGGCCAGCGGCCTGGAGAGCGCCGAGGCCGTTCTCGGCCCCGATCCCGGACTGCTCAGATTTGCCACCGGTCCCCTCGAAGAATCTCATCTCCAGCCACTTCTCGCGGGCCGCAAGCGCGCCGCCTTCGCCTTCACCGAGCCCCGCGATGCCACCCGCCCGACGGAGGCGCGCCGCGGGGGCAGCGGCTACCGCGTCGATGGGCGCAAGAGCTACGTCACGAACGGTGGCGACGCCGACTTCTTCATCACCCTGGTGAACGTGCGGTCGGACGAGCCGGACGAGGCCGGTACCGCACTCCTGGTGATCGACAGGGACCTTGCCGGAATCGAGATCGAGCGCGCTTTCGAGTCGCTGGACGGAAGCCACCATCTCGCCCTGTCCTTCAACGGCGTCGAGGTTGCGCAGCACTGTCTCCTCGGCGGCATCGGAGAGGGCATGCCGAAGGCCCTACGCAACATCTCCGACATCAGGCTGGCCGTGGCAGCCCGAACCTCGGGCATCTGCCTCTTCGTTCTCGAGCACCTGGCGGAACACCTCCGTCGCCCGCACCGCAGCGGCAGCCCGCTCGCCGATCACGAAGCGATCCGCCTGCGCTACGCCGACCTGCGGATCGCCGCCTACGCCGCCCGATCGGCTCTCTATCGCACGGCTCGGCTGGCCGACGGCAACGACAACGTGGTCAACGAGATCATGACGGTCAAGGTGCTCTGCACCGAGACCGCGTCTCGCGTCGTCGACGAGGCGATTCAGCTCGCAGGCGGCCAGGCGTTGATCGTCGGGCACCCCTTCGAGCGTCTCTACCGACAGGTGCGGACCCTCCGCCTCGGCGAAGGCGCCAACGACCTTCTGCGGCTCCAGATCGCCCGCGGCGTCTTCGAGTACGCCTCGGGGCGCTGCTGAACGCGCCCGGGAGGCGTGAACCGAAAACGGCCGTCTCCCCTTCGGAAGACGGCCGTCGAGCGGAGCGCGATCTCGACGCTCTTCGTGGCGCTAGGGACCGCCGGCGCTCGGTGTCTCAGTCGGCGCCTCAGCGCCCACCACGATGTTCGCAGGTTCGACGCTGACGAACTTCATGAACCCGAACCCCATCTCAGCCGTCGTCGGACGTCCGAAGACCACATCCTGGGTCGGATCGGGATTGTTCGGGTTCTCCGGCGAGTTGTCCCACCACAGGGTCAACTTCGTTTTCGTCCCGGCCGGAACGCGGACCGGTTCCCGATAGCTGTAGTCGTGCTGCCAGTTGAAGTCGTACTTCGGAACGTCGAGCAGGACCTCTTCGCGCCCGTCGGGGTAGGTGGCGACCACCTTCGCCGCCTTGCCGCGCAGGTGCATGTGGGGGTTGAAGCCCACGATCAGCGAATCTTCCTCGAAGACGTACTCGCCCGTGTGGGAGTAGTCGGGATCGCCCGCCGGGATCTTGAACCCACGAGTCGCCAGGCCGTCGCCCTGCATCACGTGGGTGATGACTTCGCCGGGCTCGTAGAAGACGATTCCGACCTGGGTCGAGTCATCCACGACGGCGGTGCCTTCGCCGGCCTCCTTGTGGTAATGCATCTGCCAGCCGATCTCGGAGCCCGCCTGCAGCTTCTGGCTGTAGCCGTCGCGGAACACCCGCGGCGCGTAGCCGGGAGCGATCCCGCCGATGGGGCGCAGGATGATGTGGTGGACGAAGCTCGCTGTCGGCTTGAACTGGACCGCCTTGATCCACCGATCCTCCGGCAACTGTTCCGCCGTGAGGACCTGACGGAAGGTGGCGTACTCGTCCTCGATCTCGTCCTTCACCACGTACTTCACCGGCATGTCGATGATCAGATCGGGTTCGCCGATCGCCCATCCGCCGGTCGAGGAGAAGTCGATGGGCTCCGGGGCATCGGCGGGATCGCCCATCGGTGCACCGGTCTGCACCCACTGGGTCACCGTGGCGATCTCGGCGTCCGACAGGTAGCGCTCCGCTTCGAACAGTCCCCACTGCTCGCGGGCGGCGTGCCAGGGCGGCATCTCTCGACTCTGGACCGCACGGGCGATCGACTTCGCCCACGGTCGGACTTCGTCGTAGGTCAGCAACGACATCGGCGCCACCATGCCGCCCATGTCGAGGCCGGCCGGACGATGGCAGTCCTGGCAGTTCTGCTGCAGGATCGGCAGCACGTGCTTCGTGAACGTGGGAGCTTCGGGAACCTGCGCATCCTTCGCGGCCGCAAGGGCGGGCCCCACGCAGAGAAGGGTGGCAACGAGACAGATCAGGGTACGGCGCATGCAGGCCTCCTGGAAATCGGATCGAGAGTCGGGAATGACTGGGCGAACTCTAGGCCCACGCCTGCGACCTGTCAACTCCTTTGCTCTCAGTGGCTTCCGGCCTCTCGTCGCGGAGCGCCCCCGAACTGCCACTCAGGGGCGCCGGCTCCCACGCGGCAGAGCCGCGCCGACAGCGAGACGCGAGCGCGACAGAATGGCGGAGAACCACCGTGTAACGGACGACCAGGGAGACACCATGCAACCCGATGAATGGCTCTACGCCCACCCGGAAGACGCCCTGGAACCGGGCCTCGAGATCTTCGATCCCCACCATCATCTGTGGGACTTTCCCGACGGGACCTACCTTCAGGGCGACCTCCTGGACGACTTTTCCGGCGGACATCGAATCATGGGCACGGTCTTCGTCGAATGTGGGACGGAGTACCGAACTGAAGGACCCGAGGCGTTGCGACCGGTCGGTGAAACCGAGTTCGTCGAGCGTCAGGCCGACGAGGCGGCGGCGCAGGGAAACTCGGTCGCCGACGGCATCGTCGGGTATGCCGATCTCCAGGGCTCCTCCGTTCGGCAGGTTCTCGAGGCCCACCTGGCGGCAAGCGAGCGGTTTCGCGGCATTCGTCATGCCGCCGGCTTCGACGACAGTCCGCAGGTGCGCAACTCGCACACCCACCCGCCGAAGGATCTCTACCTCGATCCCGCCTTCCGCGAGGGATTCGCCCAGCTCCAACCCCTGGGAATGAGCTTCGACGCCTGGCTGTACCACCATCAGCTTCCGACTGTGATCGATCTGGCGCGGGAGTTCCCAGGCACCGCCATCATCCTCGATCACGTCGGCGGTCCCCTCGGCATCGGCCCCTACGCCGGTCACCGCGAGGAGGTCCGTCGTGAGTGGCTTCGATCGATTCGAGCCCTCTCCGAGTTCGACAACGTGAGCGTCAAGCTCGGTGGGTTGGGAATGCCGATCTGCGGCTTCGATTTCCACAAACGCCCCGCAGCCCCCGATTCGGCAACTCTCGCCGCCGCCTGGAGTCCCTACATCCTGCCGTGCATCGAGCTCTTCGGCGTGCATCGGTGCATGTTCGAGAGCAACTTCCCGGTCGATCGCCGCTCGTGCTCCTACACCTTGCTCTGGAATGCCTTCAAGCGTCTTGCCGAGGGTGCCGGCGACGACGAAAAAGAGCGCCCTGTTCCGCGACACCGCCCGCCGCGTCTACAGGATCTGAGTCCATCGCCCCGGGCGTCTTCCAGCGGGGCTACAATGCGCCCACCCGATGCGACTCAATCAATCCCCTCGATTCGCGGCGAGGTCGCCTGCGGGTGTTCTCGCTCCTTAACCTCTCCGAGGGCATTCCCTTCGGCTTCACCTCGATCGCGCTGGCAGCGCTCTTCCGCCAGCAGGGAATGGGCCTGGCCCAGATCGGGGCCTTCACGGCCGCCCTCTACGCCCCCTGGGCCTTCAAATGGGCCTGGGCCCCCCTGATCGATCTCGTCCGACCGGCGCGTTACGGACCGAGCCGGAGCTGGATCGTGGTGTGCCAGCTCATGATGATCGTCTCGCTGGCGGCGATGCTGTTCTTCGATCTCTCGACGAAGGTCGAGGCCCTCACTCTCCTGGCCATCGTCCACAACGCCTTCGCAGCCACCTCGGACGTCGCCATCGACGGGCTGGCAGTGCGGGTGATACCGAAGGAGGAACTCGGCACGGCCAACGGCTTCATGTTCGGCTCGCAGTACTTCGGGATCGCCCTCGGCGGTAGCGGCGCACTCGGGGTCGCCGCCCTGCTCGGCTTCCAGGGCGCCTTCGCGGCCTGCCTGATCGCCATGACGGCCCTGCTGCTGTTCGTCACGCTACCGCTTCGCGAGCCGCCGGATCCCGAGAAGCTGGTCAGCGCGGAAACCCTCGCTCAACCGATCCTCCGGCAGTTCGCCGACATCCTCTCGGCGTTCTTTCGCGAGGTCGGGGTGGGGCTGTTCCGATCGGGCCGGGGTCCCGCCGTCGGAGTCCTCTTCGCGCTGCTGCCGATGGGGGCCATGGCTCTCGGCCTCTCGACCTTCACGACCATGCAGGTCGACCTGGGAATGGCCGAGGGTCGGATCGCACTGCTGAGTTTCGTCGCCAATCTGGTCGCTGCGGTCGGCAGTCTCCTGGGCGGTTTCCTGTCGGACCGTTGGGGCCACCGACGCTGTCTTGCAGTCTGGTATTCCATGAACGCGATCCCCACTCTGTGGCTCGCGTCGCGCTTCGCCGGAGCTGGAATGGAGGGCATCACGGTCGGGATCCTGACCGGCGCGGGAATCGCCTACTACTTCGCCTTCGGCCTCCAGTACGGCACCAAGAACGCGATCTACATGAGTCTGACCAATCCGAAGGTGGCCGGCACGCAGTTCACCGCCTACATGGCCCTGAACAACCTGGTGTACACCTACTCCAGCCTGTGGCAGAACCCTCGAGCCGCCGAATTCGGCTACGGCAACATGCTGGCGGTGGACGGTCTGCTCGCCTTCCTTCCGTTGCTCCTGATCCCCCTGCTGACCCCCGCCAGACGACTGCCGCCGGCTCCCCTGCCCGCCACCGCCCCAACTGCGTAGCAGTTGGCGTCGACTGCGTAGCAGTTGGCGTCTAGCCGCTGCCCGGATAGGACAGTTCCACCAACGCCTCGCCGCCGGCCTCGACGACGACCGTGGCCTCGAGCAGGCCGTACTCCTCGTGCCAGGCGGTCAGGCTGTGGGTGCCGACGGGGACGCCTGCGAGGGTGAACGTGCCCGTGGTGTCGGTGACCGCGAACCAGGGGTGGGCGACGACTCCGATGTACTCGGTCATCCACCGGTGCAGGTCGCAGCGCAGGCGGATCATGCCCTCCTCAGGCTCGAAGCGCGTCTCGTACACCATGCCCTGGAGGGGCTGGGAGACGTTGAAACCGTTGACCTCGGAGCCGAGAGCATCGACGTTGTGGAGCAGCGGGTCGCTGTTGCGGATCTGCACCACCTGGCCAACCCGGACCCCGACGACACGCGGGACGAAGAGGCAGTCGGCCTGGTCGATCAGCACCGGCTCTGCGGGAATCGGCATCTCGGGGAAGTCGCCGGCGAGCCGCACGAAGACGTTGGCGAGGTCGCCCGCCGGCGAAGTGACCACCGTCTGCTGCACGAGCCGGCGCCCCTGGGTGAGCTCGGCGCAGAGCGGGTCGACACCCATGCGGATCACCGCGTTGCCCGGAAGTTCTCCCTCCAATCGAACGCGGCCGCGGATCGTGCCGGTGGCGGCCTCGGTCGCAGGTGAGGGGGTTCCGCCTGCGACGTCGACGCCGCTCGGCTCCTCGAGATCTCGACCCTCGGCCTCGTGGATACGACGCAGGGTGTCGTCGTCGGGGTACCAGTAGTGGCGGTGGCAGCCCTCGCAGGTCTGGTCCAAGGGACCTCCCTCGTCGAAGAGCCGGTCAGCGTCCTTGGCCTCGACTGCGGCGAGGATGCGCAGAGCTACCGTGTAGTAGTCGCCGGTGTAGCGAATCCACGCCTCGCGATCCTCGTCGATCAGCATCTGGATCTCCTCCGGCTCCAACTCGATGCCGGGATTCTCGGACTCGAAGCCGGGACGGGCGACGGGGCGCCCGTCCATGAGGATCAGGTTGGAGGCTTCGAGCAGGCGCACGGCCTCGTGACGAAGGATCTCCCACTCCTCGTCGGTCGAGGGACGGCGCTCCTCGGTGCCGTCGTGCGTGACGATCGTCGCCACCGACTCCCAGATCGCGTCAGCGGCGGGGTCGATGACCGACAGCATGATGTCCTGGATGGAGGCGGTGGGGCGCAGTTGGACGGCGTCGGTCTTCGTCTCGTCCGCCGGGCCGCAAGCCGCCGCCAGAAGCGCGAGCCCGAGGCTGGCCATGATGAAGGCGACGCGACGTGGCGGCCCCGGGTAGACGGACCTTCTTCCGATCAGGGGAACGAGGGAACGACTCATCGGTACTGCCTCCACGGTTTCGGGACGGGAAGGGCCGGCGCGGCCGGCTCCGATCCCGGGACGCAGGCGGCTCCTGCGGTTCAGCGTACCTCACTCCGGGCCATCGCCCTCCCCCCTCGATCGGGTGGTGGAGGCCGGCGCCGAGCGCCGGTAGACTCGGTGCGATGAAGCGATCCCCCTCCATCGGCATGCTCGCCCTCGCGACCCTCGCCCTCCTCTGCGCGGGCTGCGCGGCCGAGGAGGCCACCGAAGCCGGTCTGCGCGACTCCTTCGCTGCCCGCATCGAGTCGAGCGACTTCATCGGGGACTTCCAGCGCGACGGCGACGAGCTGCGCTTCACCGGCCCTGCGAAGAGCGGCGGCACAGCCGCGTGGACGGTCCGCATCGAAACCTCCCTGGTCGAGCCTCAGGAGTTCGACCAGCAGCGCCCCTGGGTCGGCCGGGTCACCTCGGAGTGGTCGGCGGACGGCGAGGTGGTGCCCTACCTCGGCTCGATGACCGCGCTGCCGAAGCCCTTCCTCGACCGCGGCCTCGGCCAGGAGTGCTGGGCCTACTGGATCGAGGCTGAGAGCCGCTGGGACTGGTAGCGCGACCCGACGATCGAGTCCAGCCCCGCCGGCGCGGTTCGGCCGGCCGTTCGTGATCTACGGCGCGCGGTCGGCAGCGCCGGGCGCACGCAGAGCATCGAGTCGAGCGGAGGTGTAGAGGCGTCCATCCCGGATCACGGCCTCGAGATCACCCAGGTTGGCGATGTCCGCGAACGGATTCGACCGCACCAGGATGAGGTCGGCCGACTTTCCGACTTCAACACTTCCCAGCTCGGCCTCCCTCAGGGCCATTCGGGCGGCGTCGATCGTGGCTGAACGCAAGGCCTCCTCGGCAGTCAGGCCGGCGCCCACGAACAGCTCCAGCTCCTGCAGGAGGCTGAAGCCCGGCAGCACGGAGCCGTCGAACGAGTCCGTCCCGGCGACCACCGTGACGCCGGCCTGGTGGAGATCGTGAACGAAGCGCTGGGATTCGCGCGCCACCGCCTGGTGGTGGACGAGGCGTTCCCGGGGCGCGGCCTCCGCATAGCGAACCCGGCCCTCGACGAGACGCGTCCTGTAGTCCGCCGGCAACACGGAGAGCGCCGAGGAGGGCGGTACGTCGTCGACGCCGCGCGTCAGGGCGCCCTGTGACCAGACCAGGGTGGGTACGACGAAGACCGAGTGCTCTCTCAGCGCCTCGAACAGACCTCGACAACTGGCTTCGGTGCGCTCCGTGAGCAGGGCCATCCGCAGATCGGCGATGCGGCCGAGAAGGACGGTGCGGTCGGCGTCGGGGCTCTCGAGTATCGACCGATCGACTCCAGCTCCTCCCGCAACTCGGCCTCGCGCGGACTGCACGCGAACAGCAGACCGGCGTCGCTGGGCAGGGCGGGAGAAACGTGTTCGATCGTCCGCTGACCGGCCGCAATGACCTCGAGGGCCGACACGGCGTCCGGAACATGTCCGGCCAGCGTGAGGCCTCCGGCCCGCGCCTCCTTCACGACCGCCCGGTACTCGTCGACGCCCAATCTCGCCTGGACCTTCGCGAAGTCGACGCGTTGCTCGCGGAGTTCCGCGATCGCCAACGGCGCGTCCGCGGGAGTCGTGATCGCCCGGAACACCGGAGGCTCGCCGGCGCCGTCCAGGAAGGGGCCCGCCATCGAGATGCGCGGGGAGTCGATCTCGCCCGACGCAGCCCGTTGCCGCAGCGCAACGAGCACGGCCGGATCGCCGCCCATGTCACGGACGCTGGTGACACCGTACGACAGATAGATCTCCAACTGGCGCTCGGGCGCCAGCGGTGGGTCGGGCCGGTTGGCGAGATGGACGTGGGCATCCCACAGCCCCGGCAGCAGGAAGCCTCCCTGCGCATCGATCGACTCTCCACCCCAGTCGCCGCCGGCGCCGGGTCCGATCTCGGCGATCCTGCCTGCACGCACGGCAACGTCCGTCGCTTCGCCGATCGATCCCGCGACCACGTCGACCACTCGAGTGTTCGTGATCCTCAGGTCCTGGGCGCCTGCACGACCGACAACACAAGAAACGAGCACTACGGCGAGCATCGCGACGGATCCATGGGGGCTCGGTTTCATCGACTTCTCCTTCTCTCTGCGACCCGGAGGGTTCGCGTGACTCTATCCAGGGGATCCTCCGACCTCGGCCACGATTCCTCGATTCATGCCCTCTACGGCTGGGGACACCCGAGGGCCCTACCCACGCGGTCGAGGCCCAGATCGTTCGCAGCGTACATTTCCCATCGAGATCCCCGATGGACTGCCGATCGCTCGACCGCTTTCACCCCGGATCGCCCGGCTTCACCCCCGACGGGCGCCCCTTTTCTGAGATCATCGGTGCATGAACGGCCCCCTGACCTCCATCAGCCGCGGCACCTTCGAACTCGGTCACGCAGCCCAAAGCCAGTTTCGCTGGGCGATGGTCGACATCACCTCGCTGCTCGAGGAGGCTCGCGTGTCTCGCGATCTGTCGCCGCTGGCCGCCATCGGCCTCGGGCAACTGATGGCGGCGACCGTCATGATCACCCGACTGGTCGCCAAGCGCCCGACCCGACTCTTGATCGAAATCGCCGGCGACGGTCCCCTGAGGACGATCCGCGCCGAGGCGGACACCCTGGGCCACCTGCGGGGCCTCGTGGGGAACCCCCTCGCCGAGGGAGATCTCTCGGGCAACGTGGCCCTCGGGACGGGAATGCTCAAGGTCATCCGACAGACCGAGAAGGACGACAATTACGAGTCGAAGGTGCAGCTGGTCGGCGGCGGAATCGCCAGCAACGTCGCCAACTACCTGCACATCAGCGAGCAGGTGCGCAGCGCCGTCCTGCTCGGAGTGCAGGCCGGTCCGTCGGGTATCGCGTCGGCCGGCGGCCTGATCGTCCAGGCCATGCCGGGCGCGGATCCCAACGCGCTCGCGCTGCTGGAATCGGTGATCGCCGAGTCCGAGCCCGTGAGCGCGCTGCTCGAGAGCGGCGGCAGCCAGGGTCTGCTGCACGGCATCCTCGGCGGATTCGGACCGGAGTCGCTGCACGAATCGGAACTCGCCCTCAAGTGCGACTGCGAACGCGAGCGCTTCGAACACCACATCCGTGCCCTGGTCGAGCGCGAGCCCGACATCCTCGACGGCGACGAGGACATCGAAGTGGAGTGTTCGTTCTGCGGCGCGCGCTATGAGTTCGGGACCGACGAGTTCCGGCCGCCGTCGATCCACTGAAACCCGCAGGCGGTCGTCAGGCGGTCGGGCCCGGCGGCGTAATCGGTGCCCCCAGATCGAGCGTATCGGGCAGCGTCGGCGCGACGCGGTGCCGGGTCGCCTGCTCGAAGGCGTAGGCGATGCGAAGAAGGGTCGGCTCGGACCAGGCTCGACCGAAGAAGTTGACCCCCACCGGCAGACCGTGGACATAGCCCCCCGGGACGGTGATGTTCGGATAGCCCGAGACCGCGGCCGGCGTCGAACTGCCGCCGCCGAAATGGTCGCCGTTGACCAGGTCGATCTTCCACGGCGGGCCTCCGGTGACGGCGAAGATCGCGTCGAGACGGTGCTCGTCCATCGCCCGGTCGATGCCCTCGGGTCCGGTGAGCCGTCGGGCCCTGGCGAGAGCGGTCAGATACTCGGGACTCGTCAGGTCGCCCTTCTCCACTGCCAGTTCGAAGATCTCCTGCCCGAAGTAGGGCATCTCCCGACTCCGGTTGGCTTCATTGAAGGCGATGATCTCGGCCAGACTCTTCCACGGCGCCGCCAGACCGCGGTCCCACAGATACTTCTCCAGGCCTGCCTTGAACTCGTAGAGGAGAACCTCGTAGCCGGCATTCCCCATCTCGGAGAGATCGATCTCGACGGGATCGATCAGCACGGCGCCCGCCGCGGTCATGGCCGTCATCGCTTCGTCGAGCAGGGCATCGACCTTCTCGTGGAAGCCGAAACTCGAACGCAGGATGCCGATCCGCGCTCCGTCGAGGCCGGCCGCATCGAGGAACTGGGTGTAATCGTCGAACACTTCCCCGCGATCACGGGTGGCAGGATCTTCTGGATCCTGTGCGGTCGCGACACCCAGCAGAACGGCGGCGTCCTCGACGCTGCGCGCCATCGGCCCGGCAGTGTCCTGGGTGTGTGAGATCGGAATGATGCCCGATCGGCCCCACAGGCCGACCGTCGGCTTGATGCCGACCAGCGAGTTGGCCGACGACGGGCAGACGATCGAGCCGTTGGTCTCCGTGCCGATCGCCGCTGCGCAGAGATTGGCGGACGCAGCAGCGCCCGACCCGGAACTCGAGCCGCACGGGGACCGGTCGAGGGCATAGGGATTGCCGCACTGTCCTCCCCGTCCGCTCCAGCCACTCGACGAACGTTCGGAGCGGAAGTTGGCCCATTCGCTGAGATTGGCCTTGCCGAGCAGGATCGCCCCGGCGGCGCGCAGCGTAGCGGCGACGTGCGAATCAGCGGGAGCGATCGACCCCTCCAACGCCAGGGAACCGGCGGTCGTCGTCATGCGGTCGGCCGTATCGATGTTGTCCTTGAGGAGGATCGGGATGCCGTGCAGCGGCCCTCTGACGCTGCCCTGCGCCCTCTCCTGGTCGAGCTGATCGGCGATCTGGAGCGCATCCGGATTGGTCTCGAGCACGCTGCGCAGACGCCCGTCGACAGCCGCGATGCGATCGAGGTAGCGCTGGGTGATCTCGCGGGCGCTCAACTGCCCCGTCTCCATCAGGCTCTGGAGCTCGCGGATCGAGGTCTCTTCGAGATCGAACGGCGACGCCTCTCCCACGGCCACCTCGGAGCCGGCTTCTTCTCCGGGCGCGCAACCCACCACCCCGAGCAGGGCCGCGGCGCCTCCGACGGCGGTCAAGGTCAGGAAGTCCCGGCGATCCGCCTTCAAGTCGTCCCGGTCGCGCTTGTCATCGGTCATCGGTGTCTCCCGGCGTCTCTTCAACGCCCTGGTTCGAAAGCTTCAATCGAAGAGGATGACCTGTCTGGCCACCACGCCCTGCTTCATCTCGTCGAAAGCGCCGTTGATGTCTTCGAGACGGATGTGACTCGAAAGCAGGTCGTCGAGCTTCAGCTTGCCGGCCAGGTAGGCATCACAGAACTGCGGCATGTCGATCCGGAAGCGGTTCGACCCCATGATGCAGCCCTGCAGCTTGCGCTCGCTGAGCAGATCCTGACCGGCGATCTCGACCGTCGACCCCACCGGCAGCATGCCGATCACCGTCGCAGTGCCGTGGTTGTGCAACATCCGCCATGCCTGCTGCGCGGTCTGCGGCAGTCCGATCGCCTCGAAGGAATAGTCGACGCCGCCGGAGGTCATGTCGATCACCTTGGCGACGGTGTCGCCATCCGCGGCATTGATGGTGTCGGTCGCCCCGAATCGCCGAGCGAGCTCGAGCTTCGACGGCACCAGATCGATGGCGATGATGCGTCCGGCCCCCGCCATCGCCGCACCGTTGATCGCCGACAGTCCGATTCCCCCGCAGCCGATCACCGCCACCGTAGAACCCGGCTCGATGGCCGCGGTCCGAAACACGGCGCCGACACCGGTCATGACCCCGCAACCGATCAGCGCCGCCTTGTCCATGGGCATGTCCTCGCGCACCTTCACGAGGGCGTTCTCGTGCACCAGCATCTCCTCGGCGAAGCCCGACAGGTGAGCGAACTGATACACCGGCCGGCCGTTCTGCGACAGGCGCGGCGCGTCGTCCTTGCCACGCATGGTGGCGCGGCCGCCGCACAGGTTCGGCGATCCCGACAGGCAGTTGTTGCAGTGACCGCAGAACGCCGACAGACAGGTGATCACATGATCGCCCGGGCGGCAGTGCTCGACCCTGTCGCCGACCGCCTCGACGATCCCTGCCGACTCGTGGCCCAGAACGACCGGCATCAAGTGAGGCCAGGGTACCCTCGATGAAGTGGAGATCGCTATGGCAGACCCCCGTCGCCGACGTCCGGATCCGAACCTCGAAGGGACCGGGGTCGGCAATCGCCACGTCTTCGATCTCGAGCGGCTTTCCAACCTCGTGCAGTACAGCGGCTTTCATGCTTTCGGGGGCTCCTATTCAGCGATTCTTCGGCGTCGTGACAGGGACGTCGTGGCGGGGGCTGGCATCATACCGAAGCCCGCGTCGTCGGTCGCAGGCCTCCAGTTCCGGCTTCAACGGATCCGGTTCACTGCTCCATCTGCTTGAGCAGCCGGGCCCAGGTATCGCGCAGGGTCACCGTGCGATTGAACACAGGCGCCGAGGAGGTCCCGGTCCGATCCGCACAGA
>CALOFD010000047.1:0-5820 GCA_942492505.1 Thermoanaerobaculia bacterium | reverse complement strand
CCCAGGCCGACGGCCCCGGAAGACAACCTCAGGTCGATTCCCAGTTCGAGCATCCGTCGGGCGACGAGCCGCCCGAAACGCGGGTCCATCGCCGGCAGCACGCGATCCATCGACTCGACGATCGATACGGACGAGCCCAGCTTGGCGAAGGCGATCCCCAGCTCCACGCCGATGTAGCCTGCGCCGACGATCGCGAGAGTCTCCGGTCGTCGAGCCAGTGAAACCGCACCGCTCGAGTCGAGAACCCGGTCGCCGTCGAAGGGCAGCGAATCGAGTTCCAGCGGCCGGGATCCGGTGGAAACGATGGCGTGTCGGAACTCGAAATGGCGGACCGCGTCACCGGACTCCACGGCCACCCGGTCTTCACGGCTGAAGCGCGCCTCGCCCTGCAGGCACTCCACACCGGCCGCTTCGAGGAGCGACTCGATCCCGGACGTCAGCCCTTCGACCACCGAGGCCACGTGAGCCTGAAGTCGCTCCATGTCGAGAGTCGCGCGGATGTCGATTCCCCACGCCGAGGCGTCGGTCGACTGCGACAGGATCTCGACCGCATGAATCAGGGCCTTCGAGGGGATGCAGCCGACGTTCAGGCAGGTGCCGCCGATCCGATCGCGTTCGATGAGCGTCGTCTTGAGGCCGTGGGCGGCGCACCGGAGCGCTGCGGCATACCCCCCCGGGCCGCCGCCGATCACCAGGACGTCCGTCGGCGACGCGACTTCTCCGACGACCATTTACTCTCCCAGCAGGAGTCGAACGGGATCCGAAAGCAGTTCCTTGACGAACTCCTGAAAGGCCTGCGACAGATCGCCATCGATCAGGCGATGGTCGGCGCCGAAGCAGATCGGCAGCGTCGGTCGCGCTACGACGATTCCATTCTCGGCCCAGGGACGCTCCTTGACGGCGCCGAAGCCCAGGATCGCCGCCTCCGGCGCCCGAATGATGGGGGCGGCAAAGCGGCCTCCCAGGCTGCCGTAGTTGGAGACCGTGAACGTGCCTCCGCTCAGTTCTTCGGAAGTCACCGTGCGCTCCCGAGCGGCACGACCCAGACGGTCGATCTCGGTAGCCAGAGCCAGCAGCCCCAGCCGATCGGCGTCGTGCACTACCGGTACGATCAGGCCCTCGGTGGTCGCCACGGCAACGCCGATCGACACTCGCTCGTGCAAAGTGAGCGTCTCCGCTTCCAGATCGATCGAGGCATTGACGTCGGGGAAGCGGCGCAGGGCCCTCGCAGCGGCCGCCACGAAAAAGGCGACGGGTTTGATCACGTCGCCGCGATCCGCGGCCGTCCGGCGCAGGGAATCGCGAGCAGCGAGGAGGCCCCCGGCATCGATCTCGTCGAAGCTGTGGATGTGGGGAATCGTCGACCACGACTGCGCCATGACTCGGGCGGTCGCCCGGCGGAGGCCCCGCAGCGGTCGAGTGCCGAGGACCGGAGCGGCAACTCAGCGAGAATCTCCGGACGCGCCGGAAGGGGGCACCGAGGAGCCACCGGCAGGCGCTTCCGGACCGGCATCCCTGCTACGACGTGCGTTCTCGACGTCCTCGGCCAGCACCCTGCCGCCCGGGCCGCTGCCGGCGATCGTTCGCAGGTCGAGTCCGAGTTCCCTCGCCCGGCGTCGCACCGAAGGCGCCGCACGAGCGCGCCGACCCGATCGCTCCGGTGGAATCGCGGCTTCCAGCCGGCCTTCGCCCGCCGGATTCTGCGGCGCCTCGAGCTCCACGGCGCTCGACACCCTCTCCTCTTCTGCCAGCCGCAACTCCCTCTGAGCGGTACCCTTGCCGCCATCGTCGAGGACGAAGAGAACCGTACCGACCCTGGCCATCGCTCCGGTCTCGACGGCCAGCTTCTCGATCGTGCCGGCCGCCGGCGAGGGAATCTCCACCAGCGCCTTGTCGGTCTGGATCTCCAGCACGATCTGATCCGCGGACACGACGTCGCCGGCGGCGACCAGCCACCGCACGATCTCGGCTTCTTCCATCCCTTCGCCGACGTCCGGGAGCTTGAACTCGATGCTCATGGCTTCAGTTCGCCAGGGCTCGACGCGCCGCTGCAACGACCCGGTCGCTGTCCGGGACGTAGTGGTCTTCGAGAAGACCGACCGGATAGGGAACGTCCCAACCCGACACACGCTGCACCGGAGCTTCCAGGGAGTAGAAGGCCTCGTCGTTGATCGTCGCCACGATCTCCGAAGCGAAACCGTTGGTCTCCGGCGCCTCCTGGACGACGACGACCCGACCGCAGCTGTCGACCGCCTCGCTGATCGCCTCGACGTCGAGCGGAACCAGGGTTCTGAGGTCCAGGACCCGCGCTGAAACGCCTTCGCGGGCCAGTTCCTCGGCTGCACGACGCGCGATCTCCACCATGAAACTCCAGGCGATGATCACGACGTCGTCGCCTTCTCGTACCGTTCGGGCCTTGCCGAAGGGCACGAGATGCTCGCCCTCCGGAACGTCGTCCCGCAGCATTCGGTAGCCCCTCAGCGGCTCGAGGAAGATCACCGGATCGGGATCTCGGATGGCCGTCGCCAACAAGCCTTTCGCATCGGAGGCGCAGGCCGGCATCACGATCTTGAGACCCGGAACGTTGGCGAGTTGAGCCTCGAGCGAGTCGGAGTGCAACTCCGGGGTGCGGATGCCTCCGCCGAAAGGAGCCCGGATCGTGATCGGGGCCGCGAAGCGACCGTGCGTGCGGTAGCGCAGTCGAGCGATCTGGCCGACGATCTGATGGTAGGCCTGGTAGGCGAAACCCAGAAACTGGATCTCGGCGACGGGCACGGCGCCGGCCGCCGCGAGGCCGACAGCTGCGCCCGCGATCACCGCCTCCGAGAGCGGTGTGTCGACGACCCGGTCCCGTCCGAAACGTTCGTAGAGACCGTCGGTGGCCCGGAAGACGCCGCCGTTGACGCCGACATCCTGGCCGAAGACCACGACCCGATCGTCGCGCTCCATTTCTTCGCGCAGGGAGGCGTTGATCGCCTCGAGCATGGTCATCTCGGTCATCGCGACTTCCTGGCCTCGAGTTCCTCGAGGAGCCGCCGACGCTGACCCTCCATCCGCGGCGTCGGCCGTTCATAGAGGTGATCGAAGAGCGCCTCCGCCCGGATCTTCACCGCCTCGGCCTCGGCGATGGCGCGATCCATCAGATCGTTGGCTCGCACTCGCGCCGCCTCCTCGAGAGCCTCGTTCCAATCGCCCTGCTCGACCAGCTGGTTGCGCAGAAGATCGATCGGATCGCGGCGTCGCGCCTCCTCGAGTTCTTCCTTCGGAACGTAGCGTGCGGGATCATCGGCCGTCGTATGGGGTCCGAGGCGATAGCAGCGGGCCTCGATCAACGACGGGCCTCCTCCACTGGTTGCCCGCTTTCGCGCTCTGTCCGTCGCTTCGTAGACCGCCCGGGCGTCCGTGCCATCGACGAGTTCTCCAGGGAAGCCGAAGGCTGCGGCCTTGTCGGCGAAGGACGCCGCTGCCGTCTGCCAGTGGACGGGGGTCGAAATCGCCCAGGCGTTGTTACAGCACAGGAAGATCACCGGCAGGTCCAGGACACCGGCCAGATTGCACCCCTCGTAGAAGTCACCTTCCGACGTCGCGCCATCGCCGAAGTAGCACAGCACGACCCCCTTCTCACCGCGCAGCTTCATTCCCCAGGCCAGCCCAGCGGCCTGGGGAACCTGGGCTGCCAGGGCGATCTGGGGGGGGAAGACGCGGATCGGCTCTGGGATGTCCCCCCTCGGGATCGCCACGCAGGTAGCGGACGAATCGAGCAAGGAGCTCCTCGCCGAAGTTCAGCAGCCCGTGGTACTCGCGGTATTGAGGCAGCACCCAGTCTGCCTCGGGATCCAGGGCCATGGCCGAGCCGACGACGGCCGCTTCTGCGCCGTCGATCGGCGCCATGGTTCCCAGTCTTCCCTGACGTTGCAGCGAAAAGCACCGTCCCGAGGTCACCCGCGCGCCGATCATCCGGCGGAGAAGTTCCTGCTCCAGGGTCTCGGCCTCGGGGAGGGGTCCCTTGTCTTCCTGAATCGTGACCGTCATGGGAAGTCCTCTGACTCGTTGGGCGGGGGTCGAATCGGAATTCGGAGTCTGGCCGCCAGGACCCGGCTTCGGGAGAACCGGGCAACGATGGCGGAACCCCGATCATACCCTCTGAGCCCTCCGGGGGCGCTCCCGGAAGGAGACTTCGGAAAACCAGCAACCAGATCACACCATCCAATCGGCCCCCGCTCGCGTATCGACGTGGAGAGCTAGAATCCAATGGTGCGCACCCTCTTTCTCCTCCCCGGTCTGTTCTGGGCGGCCTCTGTCGTTGCCGGCCAGTCCGATCCTCCCAACGCTCCCATCCTCCACGAGGAGATCCTCGTCACCGAGGTCCTTCTCGATGCCATCGTCACGAACCGGGACGGCAGTGTCGCCGTCGGCCTCGGCCCAGAGGACTTCATCGTTCTCGACGACGGCGAGGAAGTCGAGGTGACCGGCGTCTCGTTCTACAGCAACCGGCTCAACCTCGATCCAGAGCGCGACGCCTCGCGATCGGACCTCGGGCCCGACGGACGCTACCTGATCTTCTTCTTCCACGACCGGGCCTACGTCGATCCTCGCCAACGGCCGCGTCTCATGGAGGCTGGGCGAGACGTCCAACGTTGGATCGAGACCAGGAAACTCCGCAACGACTGGGCCGCCATCGTCAGCTTCGACTACAAGCTGAAGATCCAGCAGGACTTCACGCGCGATCCCCAGGCCCTGGTCGAGGGAGCCAAGCGAGCGGTGATGGGCAAGGATCCGGGTGGCAACTGGCCGTCGCGAATGCCCGAACCCGAGGCCGGCCCCTCCCTCCTCAGGCATCTCCCGGAAGGCAAGGAACTCCGTCGCAAGACCACCAACGTCCTCGATGCCCTGTGGGTTCTGAGCGACGCCACCGGCGAGGTCTCGACCAGCCGAAAGGTCCTCTACTTCATCAGCGAAGGCTTCGAGGGGTTTCCCTCGGGAGTCGCACAATACCGGCCCGATCCACGCTACTACCCGCGTGCGATGGAGTCGTTGAACTCCCACACCATCGCGGTCTACAGCCTGGATCTCGCCCCGATCGGCGCCCGAACCTCCACCCGCCAGTCCCTGACGATGCTGTCCGGAGACACCGACGGCCGCCCCTATTGGGACATCGTCTCCTTCGGCAACCTGATCGAGAAGGTCGCCGAGGAGAACAGCGGCTACTATCTCCTCTCGTACCAGGCCAGAGTGCCGTCCGGTGAGAACGGTTTTCGGCGCGTGAAGATCTCGACTCGCGATCCTCAGTACAAAGTCCGCGGCCGCCGTGGCTATCAGTACGGAAATCCTCCGAGACCATGACCCCGACGCGAGCACCTCTGCCCTTCCGCCGGTCTCGTCGCGGGCTCGTGCTGTCGGGACTCCTGCTTATTCTCGCCGTCGGCCTGACGCACGACACGATCGACGCTCAGCCGGCCATCTTCAAGAAGTTCCTCGGCAGCTGGGAGTTGATCGGCTTCACCCAGATCTCCCCGGACGGCGAGAAGCTCGACCGACCGATGATCGGTCGCCTGACCTACGATCGCTCCGGTGGCGTCACAGCCCAGTTGATGCCGACAGACCGGCAACCCGCTGCACCGGGCTCGTCAGCCGAGGAACAGTGGGCGGCAAACCGTCGATACATCGCCTACTTCGGCACCTGGACCTTGACGCCGAAGGAGCAGCGTGTGACTCATCATGTCGCAGGCAGCGTCCTCCAGAGCTGGATCGGCCTCGACCTGCATCGCTACTACGAGTTCCCTGCCGACAACATCCTGACCCTGTCGCTGAAGAGAGACG
>CALOFD010000046.1:0-23808 GCA_942492505.1 Thermoanaerobaculia bacterium | reverse complement strand
CGGGGCGGTCGGTGACTCCCAGTACGCAGCAGGTCAGGATGCCTCACAGCCCGTCCAGTTCCAGACTCGAAACGCCGATCAGCGGGCCCCCGACCCCGGCGACACGAGCGGTCTGGGCGTCCAGTCCAAACTCGAACGAGACGCCCAGGACGTACAGGCGCATGCCGCGTTCGAAGCCCTCACTGCGCAGTCGAACTCGAGCCACGTTCGGCTCTTCCCGATCCGCCCGCCCGTCGTCGAAGCCGCCAGCGCCGACCTCGGCAACCGCTCCAGCGACCGCAAGAAGGGCCTGACCAACTTCCGCGAGGGTCCGCTCATGCTCGCCGACCAGACCGCCGGCGAGGCCTTCGTGTCGGGGCGCGACGTCGGCGCTTTCCTGGAGAGGATCGGCCACCGCGCCAGCGCCGGTTACTCCAACGCCTTCGTTCCCGCCGATCATCCCGTCGGCAGCGATCACCGGATTCGAGTCAAGGAAAAGGCGAAGGGCCGCAAGATCTCGATGACCTATCGGCAGAGCTACGTCACCAAGGATCCACGATCTCTTCTCGCCGAGCGCACCCTCGCCAGTATCGTTCTGGACTGGCAGGAAAACAGCCACCGCCTCGCCTTCAGCATGGACAAGGTGGCCCCACAGGACGACGGCACCTACGGTGTGACCCTGATGGTCACCTTCGGCCTCGGCGAGATCGAACTGACTCCCGATGCAGGCGTCTTTCGCGCCAACTGTCAGCTGGTCCTGGTGGCCCAGACCAGCAACGGTGAGATCACGCCGCCTCAGATCATCGACCTCCCCCTCGAGATTCCTCAAGCGGATCTCGAACAGGCCCGCCGGCAGAGTTTCGGAGCCAGGATCAGCCTGGTCCTGCCGAAGGGCAACAATCAGGTCGCCGCCGGCCTGTGGGACGGAACCGCCCGAGTCGGCTCCTTCATCTCGCGAAGAATGGACTTCGAGAGCTAGTTTCGGCGAACAGCCGAACGGTCGCGGCTCCGGCGGCTACGCTCTCGAGCCCGAGAACCCACCCGCAGAGACCGATACTCTTGCGGCCCTCTGGCCAATGAACCAGGAATAATCGGCCTTGGGAAGTGGTTTCGACAAGGGCATTTGCGAGAGAAAATCGGTGCGCCGACTCAGTACCCATCGAACCCATCCCATGTCGTCCTCAGAGGAGAGTCCAAGAATGAGAATCACCCTGGTCTGCCTGGTCGCCCTGCTCGCGGCCGTTCCGGTCGCAGCGCAGAAGGTCTACGTCGATTTCGACCGCAATGCCGACTTCGAGAGCTACAAGAGCTACGCCTGGTTGTCCTCGGAAGGCACCTCGGTCGCCGACACCGACCCGCTCATGCACACCCGCATCCAGAACGAGATCGAGCTCGCGTTGAGCACCAACCTGACCCGAGTCAGCGAGAATCCCGACCTGCTGGTCACCTACCACACCAACGAGAAGGAAGAGCTGCAGCTCAGCACCACGTCGATGGGCTACGGCTACGGCGGCGGCTGGGGATGGAGTCCCTACTGGGGAGGCGCCTACGGCGGCGGGATGAGTACGACCACGGCGAGCACCTACACCCGCGGCACCCTGATCATCGACATCATCGACGCCAGGGAAAAGAATGTCATCTGGCGCGGCAGCGCCGAGGCCACGATTCCGTCCGACCCGCGCAAGGGTGAGAAGTTGATCTCGAAGGCGATCGCCAAGATCACCAAGAAGTGGCAGAAGGAATACGCCAAGATCAAGTAGCCCGACTCGCTCGAGCAACCTGGAGCGAGTCCGGAGAACGGGAGGCGCGGCCACGGCCGCGCCTCATGCCGTTCGGGGAGGAGACAGGACCCTTCGACCGGACCCTCGGCCCACAGGTCAGAACCGCTTGCGATACTCCTTGCGCCAGATGCTCGCCATCTTGCCGATGACCTTGGTGATCTGCTTGTCGGTCTTCGCCGGATTCGAAGCAACGATGTTCTCGGCGGTTCCTCTCCACAGCGCCTTCTTCGTCCGCGCGTCGTAGAAGTCGACGACGAGGGAACCTTGAACGTAGGTGTGGGCGGTGGTGGTGCTCATTCCACCGCCATAGGCGCCTCCCCAGTAGGGATTCCAACCCCACCCGGCGCCATAGCCATAGCCGACCGAGGTCGTCGAGAAACGCACCTCTTCCTGCCCTTCCGCGTGGTAGGTGACGTAGATGTCGGGGTCGGAATCGACGCGCTGCAGGGCGTTCTCTCCCTCCGAGATGCGCATCTCGATCTCGTTGCGAATCCGGGTGTGCATGAGGGGATCCGTATCCGCCAGCGAAGCCTCCACCGGTTCCAGCCAGGCGTAGGTCTTGTAACTGGGGAAGTCGGCGTCGCGGTCGTAGTCGACCAGCACCTTCTGGGCTGCCAGCGGACTCGCCAGCAAGACGAGCAAGATCATGGTGAGGCTTCGAGTGATCATCATCGTTCTCTCCTTCATCATTCCCCGCCGACGGATTCCCGACGGCCCGAGGGGCGGACCGCAGTGTAGATTAGCTGAGCGGTATCCGCGAGCACGCATCCTGTTGAACCGTAGCCCTTCGGACTCCACGACCTCGAGCCGCCAGGGGCCTTCCGGATCGTCGAACCGACAACCCCCTCCGAACTGAAGCACCCATGTTCAGAACCCTGAGATCGGTCCTTCGGTTCCGGCGTCTCGAACTGGATCCCGTGCGGCGACGATTGGCCGGTGTGGCCAACGTGGCCGATCTGAGAACGATCGCCAGGAGTCGGTTGCCCCGGGGAGTCTTCGACTACATCGACGGTGCGGCCGAGGACGAGATCACCCTGGCGCGCAACGAAGCGGCGTTCCGCGATCTCGAGTTCAGACCCCGAATCCTTCGCAACGTAGGGGCTGTCGAGACCGCATCGACCCTGCTCGGGAAACCCCTCGACATGCCGCTGGTCCTGGCGCCGACCGGATTCACCCGCATCGCCGACCCCGAGGGAGAGCTCGCGGTCGCCCGTTCGGCTCATCGCCATGGCATCCCCTACACCCTCTCGACCCTTTCCACCCGATCCATCGAGGAAGTCGCAGCCGTCCACCCCGGAAGAAAATGGTTCCAGGTCTACGTCTGGCGCGACCGCGGCCTGGTCGAGGAGATGCTGCACAGAGCGCGCGACTGCGAATACGAGGCGATCGTGATCACCGTCGATACGGCCGTTCTCGGACGGCGCGAGCGCGACGTCCGATCCGGGTTCAGCCTGCCGCCGAAGTTGGGACTGGGGACCCTGCTCGACGGCGCTCGCCACCCTTCGTGGACCTGGAACTTCGTTCGTTCCGAGCCGATCGCTTTCGCCAATCTCTCGGGTCGATCCGTCATGGACGGGTCCGACCCGATTTCACTCTCCGAGTACGTCAACCGTCAGTTCGACAGTGCCCTGTCGTGGAAGGACATCGACTGGTTCCGGGAGCGCTGGGACGGACCCATCCTGCTGAAGGGCGTCCAGAGCGTCGCCGACGCCAAGCTCGCGGCCGAAACGGGCATCGATGCGATTGCGCTCTCGAATCACGGAGGACGTCAACTCGACGGCGCTCCACCGCCGATCGAGTTGGTGCCGCGGGTCGCCGACGCGGTCGGCGGCCGCATCGAGATCCTCTGCGACGGCGGCATCCGCAGGGGCAGCGACATCGCCAAGGCCCTGGCCCTCGGGGCGACCGCCTGCATGGCCGGCCGCGCCTACCTCTACGGACTCGGAGCCGCCGGCGAGTCCGGCGTAGACTGGGTGCTGTCGGACCTGCGCGCGGGACTCGAGAGAACCATGGCGCTGCTGGGTACTACCCGTATCGACGACCTGCGTTCCGATCTCGTGCGTGAGCGTTCGGCGATCGAAAGTCGATGAGCATCGTGACAGTCCTCCGCAATCGACGGCCCGTCCTCAGCGCCCGCTCCCCGGCAGTCGCCCTCTTGACTGCCACCCTGCTGATCGTCCTCGGCTGCTCAGGCGACGACCCGACTCCCTGGCGCGGCGGCAGCCCGAACGTGATCCTGATCTCCATCGATACCCTGCGAGCCGATCATCTCGGAGTCTACGGCTACGAGCGCGACACCTCGCCCCATCTCGACACCCTCGCCGAAACCAGTGTCGTCTACCGCCGAGCCTACGCTCCGACGCCCTGGACGCTGCCGTCGCACGCCGCCATGCTCACCGGCACCCACCCCTACTTGATGGACATGCGCGATCGCAGTTCAGCGGTGCCCGACAGTGCCCCGCGACTGGCCGCGCTGCTCTCCGGTCTCGGCTATCAGACCGCCGCCTTCGTCGACTCCGCGCCGCTCGACTACGTGGGAGCTGGGAGGGGCTTCGCGACCGGCTTCGACACCTACGAGCATGCCCATGAGAGCGTTCACGAGGCGCGACCAGTCTACTCGGCGACCGAGACCGTCGACCGAGCCGAGGCGTGGCTCTCGCAGCGCGACCCCGAGAGTCCCTTCTTCCTCTTCCTGCACACCAAGGCCGTCCACTCGGCGCCCTCCAATGCGATCGCCGAAGAAGACCACGTGCTGCCCTACGACTGTCCGCGACCCTGGCGCTTTCAGTTCAGCGACGCTGAAGCCATCGAAGCGGCCCTCGGAGTCGAAACCCTCGCGGCGGCGGGCGGCACCAACTACCTGACGCGAATCAACTCCGCGATCCGCTCCGGTCGTCCGGTCGAAAGCGTCGTCGATGAAGTTCGAACCCAGGCCATCATCGACCTGTACGACGGTTGTATCGCCGCCGTCGACGCACAACTCGGCCGCCTCTTCGAGTCCCTGAACAGCCAGGGCCTCCTCGACGAGACCCTGATCGTCGTCACTTCCGACCACGGGGAATCGTTCCTCGAACACGGCATGCTGCTACACGGGCAGACCTACGAACCCCTGCTTCACGTACCCCTGATCGTTCGCTTCCCCAGATGGCGGGAGGGCCTCGAGATCGAGGATCCCGTCGAGCTGATGGACATCGCACCGACCATCGCGGCAGTTCTCGAAACGCCGCTCGAAGGGACGACGGGAAGGCTGCTGGCAGGCCTGCCGGGGGTCCGCCGGGTCGAAGCGCGCGATCACTTCTCCTACTACCTGCGCTCGGCCGACAAGCCCGAAACCGGCCAGTACGCCCTGCGCTCCGAGAGCCTGCGTCTGGTGCGCAATCCACCGACGAGCGCCGGAGATCAGGCCCTCGAACTCTTCGGACTCGAGGCCGGCAGCGAGATCGACCTGCCGCTCGAAGGCGATCACCTGCCGATTCTCCAGGAGCAGCTCCGATCGAACATCCGGGCCCCGTCCCTCTACTCCGAAACGGGAGTCGTCGAGGACCCGGCGACCCTGGAGCACCTCAAGGCTCTCGGATACGTCGACTGAGCCGGGCCGAAGCTCGAGCCGGTCTCGATCGGCGGCCCGACCCGGCTTCCCGATCCCGACCCGCAAACCGCCCTGGAGGCTGCCCATCGGTGCTCGAACTCGCGTAGCATTGGAGGTCCCCGACGGGGATGAAACTCCATGACTGAACTCGAAGAATTCCGCGCCGAGGTTTCAGACTGGCTCCAGGCCCATCGGCCGCCCGAACCGGACTTCCTGCTGCCCGAGACCTTCATGGAGGTCGGGACCGATCGCCAGTTCGAATACCTCAGAGACTGGCAGCGACGGGTCTACGAGGCCGGCTACCTGGGGATGGCATGGCCGGCGGAATACGGGGGTGGCGGCCGACCCCAGATCTACCAGGACATCGTCAACCAGGAGATGGCTCGGCTCGGAGTGCCGTTCATGCCGAACACGATCGGCCTCAACTGGGCCGGCCCGCTGATCCTGCACATGGGAACCGAGGACGAGAAGAAGCGCTACATCCCCGGCATCCTGAGTGCCGAGGACATCTGGTGCCAGGGATTCTCCGAGCCCGACCACGGTTCCGACCTGGGCAGCGCGCAGACTCGCGCCGTGCGCGACGGTGACGAGTGGGTGATCAACGGCTCGAAGATCTGGACCAGTCTGGGGACCTACGCCAGCTACATGATCCTGCTGGCGCGCAGCATTCCCAATGCGCCCAACAAGTACGCGGGGCTGAGCTTCTTCCTGGCGCCGATGAAAGTGCCCGGCGTCGAGACCTTTCCGATCCGCAAGCTCACCGGCGAGTACGGCTTCGTCCAGACCTTCTTCCACGACGCGCGCATCCCGGCAGACTGCCTCATGGGCGAGGAGGGCCAGGGCTGGCAGATCGCCATGACCACCCTCCAGTTCGAGCGCGGCGCCGAGGGCGGCCAGGCCGGCGGTCTGTCGTCGATGTACGTCGGCATCGACGACGTCATCGAAATGGCGCGCCGCGTCCTGCGAGACGGCAGGCCGGCGATCGAGGATCCGCTGATTCGCGACCGCCTGGTGCAGTTCAAGATCGAAGCCGACGCCGACCGCCTGTGCAGCGTTCGGGCCGGTATCCCGGCACTGGTTGCCGAGCGACCCCAGGCGATCCCGCTTTCAGGAAAGCTGCGAACCACCGAGCACCGCCGACGCCTGTTCCAGTTCGCGGTTTCCCTGATGGGCGCTCACGGCTCTCTCTTCGTCGGCGACCCCAACGCCACCGACAACGGGCGCTGGCAACGCTCCTACTTCAATTCCTTCTCGGCCACGATCGGGGGCGGCACGAGCCAGGTTCAGGCCAACATTCTCGGGGAGCGCGTTCTCGGCCTGCCGAAGAGCTGAACATCGTCATGAGAGCCATCCAGTTCGACGACGCCCAGGGCATGCTGTTGCGCATCAGCGGCCAGTTCTTTCGGGACAAGTGGCCGATCGAGTCGGTGCGGGAACGATTGACCCGCGACGACGGCCACGACCTCGCGCTGTGGAACGAGATGGTCGACCTCGGCTGGAACGGCATGGTCATCCCCGAGGAGTACGGAGGCACCGGCCTCGGAATGACCGAGCTCGTGACCCTGGTGGAGCCGATGGGCCGGTTCCTCTTCGCCTCTCCGTTCTTCTCCACCCAACTCGCCATCCGGGCGCTTCTCGACGGCGGCTCCGAAGCCCAGCGGTCCGCAGTGGCTGCCGAAGCTCGCCGAGGGAGAGGTCGGCACCGTCGCCCTCACCGAGGCCGACGGCTCCTGGGATCTGGAGGCCGCTCAAGCAAGCGTGACCGTGGACGGCTCGCGAGCGTCGCTTCGCGGTGAGAAGCACTACGTCCTCGACGCCCCGAACGCTGCCTTGACCGTCGTCTCGGCCACTGCGGAGGGTCGACCGGCCGTCGCTCTTCTCACCCGCAGCGAGCTCGAAGCCGCGACGATCGTGCGCCAGACCGTGATCGACGAAACGCGGCGCAGCTACCGCATTTCGTTCCAGGACCTCGAGTTCCCGAGCGATCGGCTGATCCTCGCAGACGCCGCCCTGGAAGCCCTCGCGGCCATCCGGGAAACCGCCCTGCTGCTTCAGTCCGCCGAGGCGGTCGGCGGCACTCAGGGCGTCCTCGACGTGATCCTCGAATACCTCAAGTCGCGCAAGCAGTTCGGTCGACTCATCGGCAGCTATCAGGCCCTCAAGCATCCGACGGTCGACATCCTGTGCGAACTCGAGCGGGCCCGATCGCTGGTCTTCCACGCTGCGACGGTCTGCGACGCCCGGGTCGGCGAAGGGGCCGTCGATCGAGAACCGGCCGAGGTCGCGGTGCGAATGGCCAAGGCTTCGAGTTCCGACGCCTTCGCGTTCGCCGGCGACCGAGCCATCCAGTTCCACGGCGGTTTCGGATTCACCTATGAATGCGACGCGCAACTCTTCCTGCGCAGGGCGCTGTGGCTCCAATACCAGTTCGGCGACTCACGCCACCATCGAACCCACCTGGCCGATCTCGTTCTCTGACGTCTTCGATCCCGACCCGTAGAGCCTCGACAAGCCAATCCTCCTCAAGGAGATCCCATGAAAAGCGTCACCCTCGTTCTCGCCCTCCTCCTCTCCACCGCCTCCGTGCCGAGCTTCGCTCAGGACGCCGGCAGCAATGCCCGCGCCCGCAGCGTCGAGGTCCACCAGAGCACCCGCGGTCGTCAGGCGGCTACCCAGGACGACGGTGACATGGCGGGCTTCATCGAACTGCTGCGTTCCGACATTCGAGCCGAGAAGGTCGCACTCCTCACCGAGGACATGGGGCTGAGCCGCGCCGACGCCGAGGCGTTCTGGCCCCTGCAACGCGCCTACGAGGACGAACTCGCTCCGATCTCGGATCGCAGATTGCAGCTGATCCGTTCCTATGCCGAGCAGTGGGGAGCCCTCGACGACGACGCGGCCGACGAGATCGCCGGCGAATGGTTCGCCATCCACCAGGATCGTCTTGCACTGCAGAAGTCGACCTATCGCAAGATGAAGAAGGCCGTCGGCGCGCTCGTGGCGGCGCGCTTTCTGCAGATCGAGAGCGCCGTTGGGAACCTGATCGATCTCCAGATCGCATCGGAACTTCCGATCCTGGAGTAGGCAGAGTTCGTCCGACTTTCGAAGGGACCCACAACATGGCCGACGTCGTCCTGCACCAGTTCCCCTTCTCGCACTTCAACGAGAAGGCGCGGTGGGCTCTCGACTGGAAGGCAATTCCACACCGTCGGGTGAGTCATCTGCCCGGTCCGCACATGGCCGCGATGAAGAAGCTCAGCGGCCAGACTTCAACGCCCGTGCTCGTCATCGACGGAGACGTGTTCGCCGGTTCCGATCGGATCCTCGCGGTTCTCGAAGAGCGCTACCCCGACAGTCCCAGGCTGCTGCCCGACGATCCCCAGCTTCGTGGTGCAGCGCTGGAGGTCCAGACCCGCTTCGACCGCGAGGTCGGCCCCGCGGTCCGCACTCTGGGCTACTCGGTGATGCTGCCCGAGGGCGCCTACGTCCGCAACCTCTTCGCCTCTCCCCACCCGCTGCCCAAACGCGTGCTGTACCGAGTGATGTTTCCCACCGTCCGCGGCAGGATCGCGAAGTTCTATCGAGCCTACGACGCGGAGTTCGTCTCGGAATGCAGGGCAACCACCGAGAAGGCCCTCGACTTCGTCGCCGAGAAGGGGCGCGACACGGGCTGCGTGGTGGGTGAGCGGTTCAGCCTCGCCGACCTGACCTGCGCCGCCCTTCTCGCACCCCTGATCGCGGTCGATCACCCCGACATGGTCAAGCCCAGACCGATCCCCGAGCCGATCGCCGCCTTGATGGCCGACTTCGCCAACCATCCCGGAGCCGACTGGGTCCGCATGACCTACTCACGCCATCGGACGCCGCCGCGAGCCGAGGTCGGCGCCTAGCGGATCTCCTGGGTCTGCTGAATGATCCAGGAGTTCTCGACCACGTCCGCGTCGAGCTTCACGCTGATCGGGTAGAAGCGCCCGCGCGGCAGATCCGGTCGGACGAAGTACACCACGTAGTAGGCCGAGAGGCGGTTGGCGAGACGGCGGGCGGAGTCTCCGGGCAGCAGGTAGGTCTTCTGGTAGGTCCCACCGCTTTCCAGGGCGATCTGGCGCAGACCCGTCTCCAGACCGTGGTCCCTGGCCACGGTGATATCGAGGACCCACACCGTCACATCGGCTCGCTCGACGGCGTTCCTCATCCTCTCCAGGTCGTGGTACCGGTCGCCGAGCCCATAGCCGACGAAGACGAGGATCTTCTCCCCCTCCCAACCGGCCATCGAATCGGCGATTCGTTCGATGGCTTGGGCCGAGTTCGAGATCCTCCGAGCCGCCTTCTCGTCGACGTCTCGCAGCAGTGACGGACCGCTCGGCGAGATCGAGCCGAGACTCTTCGACTTGCTGCGGAAGATCGACTGCGAAGCTGCCACCGCGAGAAGCTCGCGGTCGCGAGTGAAGTCCTGGCGCAGCCGGAATCGCGAGTCGAACGACACGACCGCTCCCCAGTCCCGGTCGTGGAGAGCGCCCAGCAGCTGGTGGACTTCGCCGCGGAACTTGGTCTGGCCGACGAGCCGTGAGTGGGTGAGGTCGCTCTGGAAGAAGAAGGTCACCAGGCGAGGCGGGTAGTCCTCGACGAATCGAGGCCGCGCAACGACGTCCTTCGGTGCCGGAGCGAAGTGTTCGGTCGAACCACCGGTCACGAAGTCGACGGCCTCGATCTTCGCCGGCCGGCCGTCGACTCGGACGAAGAAGTGCTCCGGCCCGAGTCCTGGGATCGGGTTCCCGCCTCCAGCCTTGCCGACTCGCACGATGGCGCTGGCCAATTCGACGTCGACGACCTCGCCGAACACCAGATCGTCGGCGAGTTCCTCCGCGGAGGGTTCGGCCGGCCCGGTCCGAAGATCGACCTGCAGCAGCCGGTCGCCGTCAGTCGAAGCCACCTCCACTTCGCTCTTCCACAGCCGACCGTCGGCGCGATCGATCCACCACCGGAAGTTCATCCCGTTGGCGCGACCGAGCAGGCGATCGCAGGGCCGGCCTTCACAGTCCCCTTCTCCGCCCAGCGTCAGACTGTCGGCATCGATCTCCAAGGGCACTCCGAGGCGCAGCGCAATCGACGGCACCGCCACCAGCACTCCGTCCGGCAGCGACCGGACTGCGTCTTCGACCTTCGAAACGCCTGAGAGCACGTTGTCGTCGCGTCTCCAGTAGCGACCCTGGGCATCCCGCCAGAGAATGTCCCTGCGGCTGCCGGTCGCCACCTCGATCTCGTAACCACCCTCACTGAGCGAGGCAGTGAAATCCCAACGCCGTGGTTGGATTCCCGGTTCGCCGGCCAGCACCAGGATCGGCCCCGATTCCTCGAAAACCTCCGCCGACCCGTAGGCATCGACCACTCGTTCGAGCAGTCGCTGTGCCGGTGAGGTCTTCTCGGCGACGCCGGCCGTCGCCAGCGCCAGAACGCCGACCACGGCCATGGACACGATGCGGGCCACGAGCCCGAGACTAGCAACCCCGAGAGAGGCTGCAGCCCTCACCGCGAAGTGAGGACGGCCGGAAGAATTCATCTTTCTCTTCATTCGTGTGTAACCCCGTCACGGATTCACCCTAGGAAGGGATGAACGGACTGGAATCAACCAGCCGAAGCACGAGGAGAAATCCAAATGACCCAGCCCATGACCAAAGCAGAAGCGACGCCTCGCAACGGTGTCGACGTCCCCACCTTCTTCGCGACCATCAACGCGGTTGCCGATCAGCCGGAGCTCGCGAAGTTCCAGTGGCGCGCCACCAACAAGTGGATCGGTGGAACCCACAGCAAGACCACCATCGAGTCCTTCAGCGGAGCCGGCGGCGAGCAGAGCCACTCGCGGGCCTTCGAGTTCGACGGCGACCACCCGCAGGTCCTCGTCGGTGGAGACAACGGCCCGACCCCTGTCGAGGTTCTCCTCCACGGACTGGGCTCCTGCCTGACGGCGGGAATCGCCAACATCGCCGCCGCTCGCGGCGTCGACCTGACTTCGGTCGAGGCCAACATCGAGGGCGACATGAACCTGCAGGGCATCCTCGGACTCTCCGACGAGGTCCGCAACGGCTACCAGCAGATCCGCGTCGACTTCAAGATCGAGGGCGACGCACCCGCCGAGAAGCTGCAGCAGATCGTCGAGCAGTCGCGGGCCCGCTCCGCCGTCTTCGACGTCATCACCAACAGCGTACCGGTCGAGATCACGGTCAACGGTTCGTAGAACGAACCCAGGACCCATGAGACCACCCAGGAGATCGTCCGGCCCCTGAACGGGCCGGACGATCCTCCGGTCCCGGACTTCCAGGAACTTCCACGAACCCCATCTCCACCTCGAGGAATCCGACCATGCAGTGGATCGACACCCTGATCATCGGCGGCGGCCAGGCCGGCCTCGCGATGAGCCACAGCCTCTCCGAACTCGGTATCGACCACCTGATCCTCGAGCGCGGCCGCGTTGCCGAGCGCTGGCGCAGCGAGCGCTGGGACAGCCTGAGACTGCTGTCGCCGAACTGGCAGCTCTCGCTACCCGGGTTCCACTACGACGGCGACGATCCCGACGGCTTCCTCTCGATGCCCGAAGTGATCGAGTACTTCGAACGCTACGCATGTTCGTTCTGCGCTCCGGTGCAGGACGAAACCCGGGTGCGTTCCATCCGGCCCGACGGTTGTGCCTACCGGGTCGCCACCGACCGAGGAACGTTTCGGGCCGGCAACGTCGTGCTGGCCACCGGCTACTGCGACATCCCGCACGTTCCCGCCGTCGCCCGCGGTCTCGCCAGCGCAATCACCCAAACCGTTCCGACGCGCTACAAGAACCCCGACAGCCTGCCCGACGGCGGAGTCCTGGTGGTCGGCGCCTCGGCCTCGGGCGCCCAGCTCGCCGAGGAGATCCACCGGTCCGGCCGTCCGGTGACCCTGGCCGTCGGCGACCACATCCGGCTTCCGCGCAACTACCGCGGCCGCGACATCCTGTGGTGGCTCGACGCCATGGGCACCTTCGACGAGACCACCGAGCAGCTGGTCGACGACCCCGAGGCCATGCGAGCCCCCTCTCTCCAGCTCGTCGGTCGTCCCGACCACAGCGACCTCGACCTCGACATCCTGCAGCGGCTGGGAGTTCGACTCGTGGGTCGAGTGGTCGACACCAACGGCACCGGGGTCCGACTCGCCGACGATCTCGAGCAGACGACTCGCCAGGCCGACGGGCGGATGGGCGCCATGTTGACCCACGTCGATCGCTTCATCGAACGCGCCGGCCTGACCCGCGACGTCGCCGCCAAGCCCGCGCTGCGCCACGTCCTTCCCAACCCCGCCCCCGTCCAACTCGACCTGGCGGCCGAGGGAATCGAGACCGTCCTCTGGGCGACCGGCTTCAAGCGCGACTACAGTTGGCTCGACGTTCCGGTCCTCGACTCCCACGGTGAGATCCGCCACCAGGGCGGTGTGACCGCCGCTCCCGGCCTCTACGCGATGGGACTGAAGTTCCAGCGCCGTCGTCGTTCGAGCTTCATCAACGGAGTCGGACAGGACGCCGAGGAACTGGCCGCCCACATCGACACGCGCATGGCCGGCTGGCACTCGTCGGCAGCCTGAGAGCGGAGTCGGATCCGCCCGACCCTGGTACGCTGCCGACCCATGGTGAGCGAGGAACGCCGCGACGCCCCGCGAGATCATGACGATCAGCACCGCCACCTGGTGATCGGCTGCAGTCTTCGTGAAGGCAGCCACAGCGCGGTTCTGGCCGGCCTGCTTCGCGACGACCTGGCCGACCATCTGGGCGATCGACACCGAACCCGGGTCGAAGGCATCGAGCTCGCCGTCCTCGACCTGCCGATGTGCGACGACGGCGCATGCTACGACCACCCGGAAGTCGTCGACCTCCGTGAGCGCATCGAGTCGGCGAACTCGATCTCGATCGCCACCCCGATCTACAACTACGAAGTCGGCGGCGCCACGCGCAACCTCATCGCCCTCACCGGCAACGCCTGGAAGGACAAGGTGGTCGGTCTGGTGTGTGCCGCCGGTGGGCAGTCGTCCTACATGTCGGTGATGGGTTTTGCCAACTCCCTGATGCTCGATTTCCGCTGCGTCATCGTGCCGCGGTTCGTCTACGCCAGTCGCTCCGCCTTCGACGAAGGTGAACTCACCGACGACCGCATCCGCCGCCGTGTCTCGACCCTGGCCTCGGAACTGGTCCGCTTCAGCACTGCGCTGGGCTGAGCGCGGCTCGCGATCCCACGGTCTGGCAGGGCTCGAGCCACCCCGTCTTTCGGCGTCTTTCCGTCGCGTCCCTTCCAAGCTACAATGCGCCCCCCGGAGCGTCGCCACATCGCCTTCGGAGGGATCGACGCAGGCCTGAGGGGACTTTCGAGGACACCTCAGGAGTATCGGGCCTCAGGCCGAGGAACCAGGAGAATCCGATGAGCAACTTCGACGACCAGCTAGCCGCCGCCAGCGGGTGGATCAGCCGAGACCGTTTCAAGGGCATCACCCGCCTGCACTCGGCCCGCCAGATCGCCGAACAGAAGGGACAGGTCCTGGCCGAGTATCCGGTCGCCCGCGACGCCGCCGAAGCTTTCTACAAGAGGTTGCGCGAGCTCTTCGAGGAGCGCCGCTCCATCACCACCTTCGGACCCTACTCACCCGGGCAGGTCGTCACCATGAAGCGGCTCGGCATCGAGGGCATCTATCTCGGCGGCTGGGCGACCTCGGCGAAGGGATCGATCGGCGAGGATCCCGGCGCCGATCTCGCCAGCTACCCGCTGTCGAGCGTTCCGGACGAGGCGGCTCCGCTGGTGCGCGCGTTGCTGGCCGCCGATCGCAACCAGGCCTTCGCGCGCTCGCGCATGTCGGAAAAGCAGCGCGCCACCACTCCGAAGCTGGACTTCAGTCCGTTCATCATCGCCGACGCCGACACCGGTCACGGCGGCGACGCCCACGTGCGAAACCTGGTCCGGCGCTTCGTCGAGGTCGGCGTTCCCGGCTACCATATCGAGGACCAGAAGCCCGGCGTGAAGAAGTGCGGACACCAGGGAGGCAAGGTGCTGGTCGGTTCCGACGAGCAGATCAAGCGCCTCAACGCGGCACGCTTCCAACTCGACGTGATGGGCGTCGCCGGACTGATCGTGGCGCGCACTGACGCTGAGGCGGCGACCCTGCTCGACACCAACTCCGACGAGCGCGATCAGCCCTTCATCCTCGGAGTCACCAACCCGACCGTCCCCAGCTACCGAACGGCAACACTCGCCATCCTGCGCAAGCTCAACGAGGCCGGAGTCGACGAGATCCTCGGTCATCACCTCTACGTGATTCCCGAAGGTGAGATCCAGCACGCCTTCGGCTGGCTGGACGAGCAGGGACTCATCGCGGAGATCGAGAAGGCTGCCAGCGACTGGAAGCAGGACAACGATCTCGGCGCCGACGCCATTCTCGACATCGTCCTGACCCGTTTCGTCGATCTCTGGTCGACCGACGCCGGACTCGCGACCTACGGCGCCGCCGTCGCCGACGTGCTGGCGGTCCGCAAGGACGACGGCCTCGATGTCGACGTCGAGGCCTGGACCGAGTTCGCCAAGACCGCGTCGCTCTACGATGCTCGCCGGCGAGCGCGTGAACTCGACGCCGACGTCACCTGGAACGCCGATCTGGCGATGACCCCGGAAGGCTACTACCAGCTATCGAGCGGCATCCCCTACGCGATCGCCAAGTCGCTGGCAGCGGCGCCCTTCTGCGATCTCCTCTGGATGGAAACCAAGACGGCCGATCTCGAAGACGCCCGTGTCTTCGCCGAAGCCATCCACGCGGTCTTCCCCGACAAGATGCTGGCCTACAACCTGTCGCCCTCCTTCAACTGGGACACCACCGGAATGAGTGACGAGGAGATGCGAGCCTTCCCCGAGGAACTCGGCAAGATGGGCTTCGTCTTCAACTTCATCACCTATGGCGGTCACCAGATCGACGGCCTGGCGGCCGAGGAGTTCGCCACCGCCCTCCAGGAAGACGGCATGCTCGCGCTGGCACGTCTGCAGCGCAAGTTCCGCCTGCTCGATTCGCCCTACCGCACGCCCCAGACCCTGGTCGGCGGCCCGCGCCTCGATGCCGCCCTGATGGCCTCGTCGGGTCGAACTGCGACCACCAAGGCGATGGGCAAGGGATCCACCCAGTTCCAGCACGTCATCCAGACCGAGGTACCGACGAAACTGCTCGAGGAGTGGCTCCAGATCTGGACCTCGCACTACGATCTGATCGCCCCCCTGAAGATCGGCCTGCGTCCGCACACCGCCGGCGCCGAACTGATGGAACTGACGGTTCTGGCTCCTTCCGGAGAAGTCGAGGCCAACGTGGTCTTCGCTCCGATGGAAGATCGCCAGGGCAAGCGAATTCTGTCGATTCGTGATCAGAATACGTTCGACGAGGCGCTCCGCCAACGTCGCCTGATGACCCTCACCCACCTCTGGCTGATCCACCGCTACGACGCCGATCAGCTGCACTACGTAAGCCCCACGGACGACAACCGCTACCAGACCCAGAAGATGAGCACTCACGGTTTGTTCTCGGAAGTCCACGACGAGGTCGGTCAGATCATCGTGGCCAACGTCAATCAGAAGCGCGTGGAAGAGTTGCTCGCCAGCGATCGCGAAGCCCTCGGCCGCCTGATCCGCAAAGAGGATCCGGCGATCGCCGACTGATCCCCCAACTCAACTCAGATACCTGAGAAGGAAGACCCTCATGAATTCAATCACCCTCCGACGTCTCGCACCGGCCTTCGTCGTCTCGATCGCCCTTCTTTCCGGCGGCTGTGCCGACGACTCGAGCGAAATCGAAAAGGCGATCGAAGACGTCGCTGACGAGATGGAAGAGTTCGGCGAAGCTGTCGCCGATCAGGCCGAGGAAGCCCTTTCGAAAGCCGAGAAGAAGGCCCGCAGGGAAGCCAAGAAGGCCAAGAAAGAGGCCAAGCAGCTGGCCGAGGACGCCGAAGAGGCGATCGACGACGCCGTCGACGAGAACTGAACCCTCAACCGGATCGTCGAGACCTCGGAACCAGGAACCTCAGGGATCCAGGTCGAGCGGTCTCGACCCGGTCATCCCTCTCCGGGGTCGATCTCCAGTCTGGCGCCCGTCGACACGCTCTTCCACCTTTGGGCTTTGCCCTGTTGCCAGACCCACAGTTCATGGGTCCCTTCCGGCACGCCGGCCAGGGAGAATCGTCCATCCTTCCCCGTGACCGTCGCGTAGGGATGACTGAACACCAGCAGGGCTGAATGCTCGTCGGGATGCGGGTTGCAACGCACGTCGATGAAGCCCGTGTCGCTCGTCGATTCGTGGTAGCTGCGAATCGGGCGCCGCACTTCCATCCCCACCATCGGCAGGGCGATGTTGTAGAGCGTCGCACCTTCTTCCAACGGTCGCTTGGAGAGTTCCTTCTGGTACTCGAGCTGCATGTATAGATGCGTCGTATGCATCTGATCGTCTTCGTTGCGAAGCACGAACTCACCACCGACGAATCCGATTCCCACCGCCGGCTCGAAGCGACCCCCCTTGACGTGGGTGATGGACGTCTCCGCGCCGGCCGGGATCTCACCCTCGACACCCACCAGATAGACCACCGCGGGCGATCTCTCGGCTCCTTTCACACGCCCTGAGATCTCCCCGGCGTTCGCCGGCAATGCGGCGATACCCGAGAGCAGGCCAACGATGGCGGCTTGAAAACCGATGCTCCTTGAAACTCTCATGACTACTCCTAGATGAGGCGGTCGGCTGACAACCGGCCGCTGAAGATGCGATACCCGACAAGCAGGGGAATGACGATCCAAGCCCCTAGAACCGCCAACAGGACAGGCGCCGAGAGCGGCAGGGAGACTGTCGAAAGTCCCAGCGGAGCGGCTGTGCTGCTGACCAGTTGGAAACTGAGAAGACGAAACACATCGACTGGATTGAAGAGCAGGATGGCGCCGAAGAAGCGTGTCGGGATCTGCCCCGGATAGAGCGTGAGGGCGCCGACCAGCAGCAGGTCGAAGACGAAGACGGTGACGATCCACACCAGGATCGAAGAGGCCATGCTTCGACCTCGATCACGGGAGAGCAGTGAGAGAAGGAAGGAGAGAGCCAGGAACGCAGCCGCGAGGAGCATGATCAGCAACATCATCATCCCGAACTCCGAGGCTCCCACACCCGCCCGCGTCCGCAGTAAGAAACCGAGCGGTAACAGGCTCGACAGCTGGGCGACACCGAGGGCCATCGAGTGCCCCAGAAAAGCGCCGGTGAAGTACTCCCGCCGCGACACCGGATGCGTCAGCACGAGATCGAGAGTTCCGCGGCGAGCGTCGTCGACCACGGCGCCGGCGCCCGCCATCAGAGCCAGCAAGGGCACCAGATAGACCGTCAGGTTCATCAGACTGGCCAGCACCATGCCGCTCTGCTGCACCCCTGCCACTCCGACCGGGACGGCTCCGAAGAACACGATGGCTCCGGAGCACAGCAGGAAAAGGACGCTCACGGTCCAGATCCAGCGATTGCTGAGCCGGTCCCCGAACTCCCGTCCGGCGATCGCCCAGATCCGATCAACTCGTTGATTCAAGGACGATCTCCTCCAGGGAGGGTTCTTCGATCTGAATGTCTGCGATCGACTCTCCGAGGTCCTGCAGTGAAGCAAGGAAAGCGATCTTCTCGCCCTGTGCGACGCGCGCGACGATGCTCCCGCCGAGCCTCTCCAGCTTGCAGCGCCCCCCCTCTTCGAGCGTCTTCCACAACGCTCCGTTCGAACTCTCGGAGGCCCGCAAGACGACCCTCAAGGGCAACCCGAGGGAAGCCCTCAACTCGTCGGCTCGTCCCAGAGCCTCGAGCCGGCCGCCATTGAGGACACAGATCCGATCGACGGCCGTCGAGAACCGGGATAGCAGATGCGATGTGAAGATCACGGTCCGATTCTCAACCTCCCGAAACAGGTCGAAGAAGAGCCTCGCGCCGTGAGGGTCGAGTCCGTCGAGAGGCTCGTCGAGGATCAGCAGCTCGGGATCACCGACGAGCGCCTGAGCAAAACTCAAACGCTGGCGCATCCCCTTCGAATAGGTGCCGACTTTGCGATCTGCCGCCTCGATCAGATCGAGTCGCCGCAGCAACTGCTCGAGATCTTCGTGGCTCTCTCCGCGCAGGCTGGCGAAGAACTCGAGGGTCTTGCGTCCGGTCAGATGCTCGTGGAACGAGATCCTCTCCGGCATGAAGCCCATGCGAGCGTGCAACGAGCGCCAGTCGTCGGCATCGGGAGCGTGTCCATCGATCAGGATCCGGCCCGACGATGGCGCCGACAAGCCCACCATCATTCGGAGCAACGACGTCTTGCCCGAGCCATTTCGACCGAAGACACCCATCCACTCCCCCACCCGGACGTCCAGATCGAGAGCCTCGAGGACGCGCAGGTCTCCAAAGCTCTTCGAGACACCTTCGAGCCGAATCACGAGGGAGCTCCCGGCAGATGAGGCAACTTCTGGATGTCGCCGAAGTACCGCGACGGCTCGGCGGGCAGCGCGAGGAGGGTCTCCTGCCAGTCGGTCATCGAGGGTTCCATCAACGGCCGCTCGTCGACGGCCTTCGGAACCCGGATCACCGGCAACTCCCGCTCCGCGAGCGCGAGGACCTGGAAGGCAGGGCTCGTCAGCAGGAGTTTCGCTGCCGGGTACTTGTAGAGCAGGGCGTCCACGAGCGTGTTCGAGCGGTAGGGGACCTCTCCCACGCCGTCGGCGTCGACATCCCAACCGTCGTAGTCGCTCCAGTAGTTGCCCGCCCAGTCCTGGTCGCGAGCCGCAACGAACTCGACCTGGATCTGGTTCTCGATGAATGCGTTCTCGGCGATCCGGTTCTCCTCGGAACCGCCCCAGTAGTGAAGGCCGAGATGGTTGCGTGCCAGCAGGTTCCCGCTCACTTCGTTGTACAAGGAGTTGTAGAGGAAGAAGCCCTTGGTGTTGCCGACCGCGCGGTTGCCGATCGCTTTCCCATGGGTGACCTGGACCATCAGCAATCCGTGAGTGCGATTCGCATGCAGAGTGTTGTCGAGCGCGCTGACCCGCGAGGAGAACATGAGAGCGAGCCCGACGAGATTGTCCGACAGGGTATTTCCGACGTACTTCGAGCGATCACACCACATCGTATGGATGGCGTAGCGGCTCTTCGTGACCTCGTTGTCGGCGATCTCTCCGTCGTGGCTGAGTTCGAGATAGATCCCGTCTCGGCAGTGGCTGACTCGATTGTTCGAGATCTGGAACTCGTCGGCACTCCAAAGGTGGATGCAGTCGCCGCGATCCTCTTCGGAGAATTCGAGGATGCCGTGGATCTCGTTGTCCTCCACCACAGCACCAACCGGCCCGTGGAGCCAGACCCCGAAGCGACAACCGCTGATGTGATTGCCCACCACCTGGGCTGCGGCAGCGTCCTGCCCCAGCCACACGCCTGCCGGAGCGAGGTCCTTCTCGAGCCCGCAGCCCTGCAGACGAAAGCCCTCGACGCGAGCGCCGGCGGCAGTGACCGCGATCACGTGACCGACACCTCCCCCATCGACGACGACTTCACCCTGCGCTCGAAGAATGATCGACGTTTCGACCAGCACGTTCTCGCGATAGGTCCCGGCCAGAACCTCCACGACGTCGCCGTCGGACGTCTGCTCGATGGCGGCCGTGATCGAGGTCCCGGGAGACACCGTCCACACTTTGGCCTCGACCGGCGCCGGAGCCGACAGGGCTGTGGCGAGGACTCCGACTGACAACAGCTTCTTCATCCGATGATCACCTTGAGCGGCCGCTTTCCACGATCGGCCAGGAGTTGTGCCGTACATCGGTCGTGGTCGAAGGCAGTGTCCTGGCAGTCCCAGCACTGCAGACACTCACGATAGTCGATCTCACCCGTTTCGAAGGAGATCGCCTTCGGCTCACAGCCCTTCGCGCAGATATTGCATTCGCTGCAGACATCGAAGCGCAGCAGGGGCCGAAGAGGCCGCTTCGACGGAATGGCGAGAGCCCCTCCCAATGGACACATGAAGCGGCAGAAGAACCGATAGTTCAGGACCGACACGAGCGAGATGACCAGGAAGTAGGCGACGAAGGCCTTCGGTCTCATCAGATGCAGGACGTAGGTCTTGAAGGGTTCGATCTCGTCCATCGCCTCGGCTGCGGGCAACGACCAGAAAGAAACAGCCAGGATCGCCAGAAAGACCACGATCTTCAGCCAGCGCAGTTGGAGAGGGGCCTGGAGACTCTCGAAGTACTCGAACACCTTCTTCGGGGCGAGCTTGTGCCACACCTTGTAGAGCAACTCGAGGAAGGCGCCGTAGGGACACACCCAGCCACAGAAGAAGCCGCGCCCCCAGATCACCAGGGTCACCACGATCACGATCCAGAAGATGAAGATCAGAGGCTCCGACAGGAAGACCGCTGACGGGAAGTCCAAACGGCTGGTCGACCCGGCCAGGGTGAGGATCTGGGTGGTCGAGGGCTGCGCCTTGAGCCAACCGCCGATCACCACCGCCGCGATCAGGCCGACCGACATGTGAAGCGGCTCCCGCCAGCGAAGCAGTCTGCGCTGGAAGAAGAACAACACCATCGTTCCCACCAACAGCACCGACAGCAGGATCGCCGCCGGCGCCAGTTGCTTCCAGCGGGTCACCCAGAAGGGCTCGTCGGCATCGACGAAGCGATCGGGCAGGCGATAGTCGGCCGTGAAGGTGGAATAGGCGCGCTCGGCACCGCGGCGATACGGCAGGGTGAGCTGAAAGGTGAACGCCGCCGCCGGGTCGAACGACTCGCCGATGAAGAACACCCCACTCTCCGGCAGCGCCGGCGCACCCTCGGCCTCGAGTCCGGCGATGTGCAGATAGTCGAGATCCTCGAAGACGTGAAGGCTGCCCGCCTGTTCGAGGACGAAGCGGTCGAAGATCCCGCCACGAGCAAAACCGGGGCCCTTGAAGGAGATGTTCCCGGTCGATGCGATGAAGAGGGCGCTCCCACCCTGCTCCGCCAATCGGTTCTCGACGAGTTCGTAGTAGCGATCTCCGAGGAGGTTCCGCCCGACGGACGGCGGGTCGAGAACGCCATAGTAGAGCCTCATCGAGTGCGGCTCGTTCTCACCTACCAGGTCGCCGGGGACGACATCGAACGTGGTCACCGCTCCAGATCGTACGAGCGCCTTCCATCCGAGCACCTCGAAGTCCTTGCTCGGGCGCCGCACGCGGATCGCAGAGGGCTCGACGATCCCGACCTCGGTGGCCACCAGACGGGCTGCCTCGATCACCGTCGCGTTTTCGGCAACGGCCGTCACTGTGGCGCCGCTGATGCCGTCGACCACCGTATAGCCCTCCCGCGGCCGATTGCCGATCAGAACCCGATCCGTGAGCGACAGCCCCCGGTACTGGTCGGTGAAGGCGTGGATCGTCGACTCGGGAAGGCCGATCAGCACGATCGGCTCGGCGTGCTGGACGATCTTGATTCCGGTGATGACGCCCTGTGGATCGATGCCGATCAGGGTGTTCAGGGTGTGTCCGGAGTAGCCGGGGATATCGACCAGGTCATCACTGAGTAGCACGTAGCCGACGACGAGAGACTCGCCCTCGCCGTCGGTCTTCGTACCCTTCCAGTACATCCCCTCCCGGATGAACTCCGTGGCACCGGGCAGGACGTCGGCCAGCTGATACTCGTAGCTGACCTCACCGAAGCGGGTCTGAGCCTGGAGGGGTGCCACCACGGTCGCCGCGAGACAGAGCCAGAGCCCCACCGTGACGACCTTGGCGACACACTTCTTCATTCTCAGATCCCTTCGGTTTCATCAGCCCGCCGTCAGGCCCGCGCTTTGACCACCAGCCGCATTCTCATCTCGAGATGAAGGGCATGGCAGAAGTTGGTGCAGTAGATCCAGTGGATCCCAGGCTTGTCGGCCTTGAACGTCACCGAACGCGTCTGGAAGGGTCCGACCACGAAGCTCAGACCGTAGTTGGAGATCGCGAAGCCGTGAGCCAGGTCCGGGATCTCGTCGTTGTTGGTGACGATGAAGGTGACCTCGTCGCCCTCGTTGACCACCACTTCCTGCAATCCATAGACCGGCGCCATGGCGGTAACCCGAGCAGTCACCTTGCGGCCGTTGCGCTCGATCGAGCTCTCGGTCACCGCCAGGGGATGCTCTTCGAGACGCGGCCGGTGTTTGACGATCGGCTCCATGATGTCGCGACGGACCAGGATCGTGTCGTGCGGCTCGATGTAGGCCGGCTCATCGAAGAGCAGTCGCATCTTCTCGCCCGAGATGTCGACCAGTTGGTCGTTCTCCGGCTTCAGCGGTCCGACGTTGATGAACCGATCCTTGGAGATCTTGTTCAGGGAGATCAGATACTTGCCATCTGCCTCCCTGGTCTCCGCCATCGTAGCCATGGTGTGTCCGACCTGGTAATGGATGTCCAGACGGTCGAGCACGGCCGTTTCACCTTCGACCGGGTTGTTGTGCAGGTCGATGGCCTTCCTGGATGTCCCACTTGACGATCTGGGAGTCGATGAAGAGCGACGATGTAGGCGTTGCCGCGACCGTCGTAGGTCGTGTGCAGCGGTCCCAATCCCAGCTCCGGTCGAGCGACCACGGCATCGGCGGCGTCGATGGTGCCGGCGAAGACCTCGTCGAGTTTCTCGATCGAGACCACCGACGCGGTCGGAGAGACCTTGCCGGAGCAGATCGCGTACTTGCCATCCGGCGAGACATTCACTCCGTGAGGGTTCTTCGGAACCGGCACGTAGGCAGCGATTCCCTTCCCCGGAGTGCCGTCGATCATCTTGATGCCGTCGGCCATGGTGTAGTCGCCGTCCGCCAGGGCCTGCTTGATCGCATCCCAACTGAAGGCGACAAGAAAGTCGCTGTCGGCAGCCAGCATCTCCGAGATCGTCGCGCCACCTTCTGAGTTGTAGGCCGTAGCGAAGGAGTACTTGCCTCCGTAGTCGGTAGCGGCCAGATCGAGGTTCGTCGGCGTGATGACCTGGGCGATGATCTCCATCGACTCGGCGTCGATCACGGTATGGACACCCCCGTATAGGGAGGCGTCGAGCGGATCGCCGCGGCCGTCGTTCTTCAGCGGAGTCCGGAACTCCGAGTTCAGGACCACCCACTCGGTCTCGGGGAAGCGCTGCGGGAAGATCCCGTGTGATCCCTGCGTGTGGGGGATGTCGGTGATCTTGTCGACCTCGAGCAGATCGCCGCGAACCCGAGCGACGCGGTTGTTGGCCTTGTCGTTCACGAAGAAGTAGCGACCGTTGTAGGTCCCATCCGTGTAGGAACCGTGGACATGATGGGTGTCACCGACGAACGGTCCATCACCCATGATCTCCTTGCTCTCGTTGGTCAGGCCCCAGCCGCTGCCGGGATCGGTATTGAAAACGGGAATGCGCTTCATCAAGCGCATCGAGGGAACGCCGATCACGCGGACTTCGC
>CALOFD010000045.1:0-65158 GCA_942492505.1 Thermoanaerobaculia bacterium | reverse complement strand
GTACGACTCCGCTCGATTCCCTTGAAGCTCGTCGTATTTTCTACACATCCAAACTAAAAACCCAACACATTCGACGACACAACTCGACCCCCTTGAGCTCGTCGCGTTTCCAAGCTACACACCGATTCCCCACCGACACTCCTCACTATCATCCACTAGTCGCGTGGCCCTCCACGTGCTGGAGACAATGCATCAACCGATGCGTGGCTCTTGGGAACGAGCGGCTTTTTCTTTCAGAGACTTGAGAACAGCCTCTGCAGGCGCCGTCCACGGCGTGTGTTGCGATTGCGAAACCTTGCTCTTGTGAGATGTCGTCAGTTGTTGCTCCATTACTTTCGACAGCTCCACACTAGTCTCTTGATGATAGTCGTCATTTTGTTGGACCTCTTCACGGAAATATTCATACTGTACTATTAGATGATCTACAAAAGCAACAAAGGAGAACGAGGATACCTGAACCACGCATTCAAAACGACACTGGCAGAGATTGCACAAACAAAGGATACTCGTACGTACCACACATTGGATTGAACTTATTCCTGGCCTTCTCGTAATCAGCAGTAGCGCGTTCGCATTCAACCATCGCACGTTCTTCTCCTTTCTTGTCCCCCACAGTTTGATAGACAAAAACCGCTGTTTCTGCCTTTGTGAGACTCTCGTTGGCATCTTCGAAATTCTTTTTGCCTTTACAAACCATGGCATGAACCCCGCGATTGCGTTCTTTGGTGGTCTCGGCTGTCCATGTTGTTGTTGCTGTTGTTGTTGTTGGTATTATTATTGACGACGATGCGTTTTTTGTGAGCGGCAACGCTCGGACGAAAATCGAAGCCCGAGCGAGCGAGCAGAGCGCTAACTAACGGCTAGTTGTGACTATTGATATTTTGTAAATGACTACGCCCGTAACCTATCAAATTTGACGCTCGTAACCTATCAAACTTCAACCAAGCAAAAGATCGGCGCCCTGCTCTCACGCCATGATGGTCAAAACGCTTGCTCTGAACACAATTTCCTTCGACCACTTGCTTCAACGCTAGACCTGTACATTGACCTTAATTCTGCCCTACTTATCTGATTGTGCAACAGAATGACTTGTTCGCTAGCTTTTGTCACTCCAAGCACCTCTCTTTCACCGTCATTGGTGGCACCTCTCGCGTCTCTTTCGGCGCCGCGACCTTTCTGTCCATGCACACACTCGCCAGCAAGGACACGGTCGAGAAGTCGTCTTCGGCCAGGGCAGCTCGAGGTTGATGCGCGCGGCGTCGAGATCGCCCGTTGCCGTCTGGACTGCCGCCAGGTAGGCACGGTAGAGCAGGTAGTCGGGGAAGCGTTCGACAAACCCCACTACCTCCTCGGTGACCCGCAACTGTCCCAGGTGCCGGCCGCCGAGATAGAGCAGGATCGCGCCCCATTGCCGGGCGTTCGTGCCGCTGCCCTGCGACATCAGACCGACGGCTTCGGCGATGAGAGGTCGCAGCTCGGCGAAGCGTCCCTCCAGGAGGCACACGCGTGGCGCGAGCCCAGACCGGAAACGAGCGCACCATCGGAAGGCGGCTGCCTGATGCGAGCCGCTCCGCCGCATCTGCGGACCCCGATGGACTGCGGCGCGATCGCCTCGACGCAACGCCGTGGTGAGTTTGTAGTTCACCGCCGTGGATTCCCTCTGGACGTCGCCGGAGGTCCGGGCCAGGCTTCGCATTCGCGCTGTCAGTTCCGGCATGAGCTCGAGCCGGTTCCAGCTGGAGCTGGTGGCTCTCGCCTGCAGCGCCGCCGACCGCAGCCGATCGTCGTCGAGTTCTTCGGCGATCTCGTCCACAGTGTCAACCAGGGCTCCGATGCGTGCCTGGTCGCCGCCGAAATAGAGTTCATGGGAGAGCTTCACGCTCACCTCACCGATCAGCGCCCGGCTGGCAGGGTCATCGCGGCCCGTGAGACCGTCGAGCGCCTCTTGCAGCAAGTCGACCATGGGAGCATCGACGCGGCCCATCTCGACGAACAGGAAGCCGGCTCCGTAGGCCAGCGCGGCCTGCGCCAGGAGTTCCGGCGAACCGACCCGACGGGCCAGGTCGGCCGCCTGCAGGGCACTCTTCCTGGCTGCCTCGGGGTTGCCGCCGACCGCCTGGGCTCGAGCCAGACGGACGGTGAGCTCGGCGAGCCGCCGGTCGTCGGAGGCGGCCCCCATCTCCAGCACCTCGATGGCGCGCAGGTAGTGTTGGGCCTCCTCCTCGAAGGCCTGCCGCTCGCCGGCCCATTCGGCAGCCCGCACCGAGGCCCCGACGGCACGCTCGAGCTCACCCGACTGGACAGCGCAGAAGAAGTGGTTGGCGATCTCGGCGAGGTGCGATCCCGCCTCCTCGCCGTGGACTTCTTCGAGCACCTCTCCGGCCCGACGGTGCAGCTTGACGCGGCGCGGGGTCGAGAGTTCTTCGTAGAGCGTTTCGCGCATCAGGGCGTGTGAGAAGCGGTAGGTGGCGACCGGTCCGGCGACCTCGCTGATCACCCGCGCACCGAGCGCCTCGTCGAGGGCGACCAGCGCCAACTCGAGATCGATCTCGCTGACCCGCTCTAGCACCGGCAGACTGAATTCGCGGCCCAGCACCGAGCCGATGAGGAGCAGCTCGTTGCAGTCCTCCGACAGTCGGTTGAGTCGGCGGCCGACGACCTCACGCACCCCCTGCGGGATCTCGAGGCTCCACGACGCGGCCTCGCTTCCCTTCGTCAGCCGACCGTCCGAGGTCAGCAGGCGCACCACCTCGTGGACGAAGAAGGGATTGCCTTCGGTCTCGCGATGGATCGCTGCCACCAGTCCCTCGGGGGGATCGATGTTGGCGCTCTGCTCGATGAAGCGGGCCACGTCGGCCTCGGTGAGACCGCGCAGTAGAACGCGCTCGTCGAGGTGGAGGCGAGTGAGCTCTGCCAGGGTCTCTGACAGCGGGTGCTGGCGGCGCAGTTCGACGTCGCGGTAGGTCGCGATCACCAGCAAGCGCGCCGGTCCCAGCTCACGAGCGAGGAACTCGAGCAGCAGCAGGGAAGGCTTGTCGGACCAGTGGAGGTCGTCCAGTACGAGCACGAGCGGCGTCTCCCGGGCCGCGTTGCGCAGGAAGCCGACCAGCGCGTCGAAGAGTCGGAAGCGGGTCTGCTCGGGGTCGAGCTTCGCGGGCTCCTGGAGATCCGGCAGTGCCTGGCGCACTTCTGAGACCAGTCCTGCGATGTCCGCGGCCCCGAAGCCGAAGGCCCGCCGCAACGCCTCGGGCTCGCTGGCCTGGACGAAGGAGCGCACGATCTGCACCCAGGGCCAGAAGGGCGGCGCGCCTTCGCCCTCGTGGCAGCGCCCCCAGAAGACCCGCGCGCCACGCAGTCGGGCGTAGGTCGTGAGTTCCTCCGAGATCCGGGTCTTGCCGATGCCGGGCTCGCCGACCAGGAGCAGAACCCGCGGCTGACCGGCGAAGGCCTCATCGCAGACGGCGCGACCGCGCTCGACCTCCGCCTCGCGGCCGACGAAGACGCCGCTCGCCAGTCGGTCGAGCGGATTGGCGCCTGGAGTCGTCCCGGACCGGTCGAGTGTCGGCGCCCGGATCATGTCTTCGAGCCGCTCTCGGACGACGCCGGCGCCGGCGGGTCGGGCGGTCGGGTCCTTCTCGAGCAGGTCCAGGATCAGGCGCTCGAGCGGCTCGGGAATTCCTTCAGCGAGCAGCCGCGGCGCGACCGGACGAGTGTTGATGTGTTGGGAGACCACCGCGACGGCGTCGTCGCCGAGGAAGGGCGGACGCCCGGTGGCCATCTCGTACATGGTCGCACCGAGGGCGTAGAGGTCACTCCTCGTGTCGGGCCAGTGACCAAGCGCCTGCTCGGGAGGCATGTAGTAGGCGGTGCCCACCATCATGCCCTCCTGGGTCAGGCGGGTGCGATCGAGAGCGAAGGCGAGTCCGAAGTCGCCGAGCTTGGCGGTGCCATCGGCGGTGAGCCAGATGTTGCTCGGCTTGATGTCGCGATGGATCAACTTGCGTTCATGAGCGTGTTCGAGAGCGCTGGCGATCTGCAACGCCATGGCCAGGGTCTGATCGAGAGGCAGCCGGCCCTCCGGCTGATCGCCGAGGCGATCGGCAAGATCGCCGCCGGCCATGAACTGACTGACGATGTAGACGTGGTCGTCCTCGTGGAGCACGTCGAAGACGGTCACGATGCCGGGATGGTCGCCGAGCTGCGCCATCGCCTGGGTCTCACGCTGCAGCCGCGAGCGGCCCTCGTTGCCGAGGACTGAAGACTTGATCTCGGCCAGCGCGACCTCGCGGTCGAGACGCTCGTCGTGGGCGAGATGAACTCGTTTGTTGGCGCCCTGACCGAGAAAGCGCATCACCTTGTAGCGCCCACTGCCGGCCTGTTTCGGGTCGGCCTCGCGGGGCGACGTCGACACAGGGACGCTGGGCTGGATCAGGGTGGGGGCCTCGGGGCTGTTCCCTGGAACTGCGTCTACCGGCGCTGGGGTCGGGCCCGAAGGCGCCCCACAGCCGCCGCAGAAGGCCGCGTCCTCCTCCAGCGGTCGACCGCAGGCCCCACAGCAGGACGGCAACCCGTGCCCACAGCCGGCGCAGAAGGCGTTGCCGGGCTTCGCCTCCCGGTCACAAGCGGGGCATTTCACGGTTCATCATAGTCGCCGCAGGCGCTGACGCGTGCAGTTATCTTTGCGAACCCGAGCCACTCGTCGATCGGTCCTTCGAGACCGACCCTGTGGAGGGGTTGGCTTTCGCTGGCGCTTTCCGTCCTTCCGGCCGACGAGCGCTCTCAGGGACTACGCGGAGGCCAGGGAACCAGGATCGCGGTTCGTGACTTGTAGGACCGATACTCCGGGTCGTCACCCCACTTCTTCCCAGCGCGTCTCTCCAGGATCGGCACTCCGCTGATCCGGGTCAGCAAGACGAACACGAAGACGGGCGAAATCAGGGCCACCCATCGCATCCCCTCGAGGGTCGGAACGGCCATGATGGCGATGCCCACCCAGAGCAGGATCTCGCCGAAGTAGTTGGGATGGCGGGACCACGACCACAGACCCGTGGAGATGAACCGGTTGCGGTTGGCGGGGTCGCTGCGGAAGGCACTCTTCTGATTGTCGGCGACGACTTCGATCGCGAATCCGGCCGTCCAGACAGCGAACCCGACCCCGTCGATCGGCCCGAGAGGCACTTCGTAGCCGGCGGTGATCGCGGCGAGGGCGGCGATCGAAGTGAGTTGGACCCACATTCCCTGCAGGGTCCAGGCGGTCAGGAAGCGCAGGGCGTTCGGCTTGATGTCGTCGAATCGCCCGTCGCCGCCATCGCGGTGGACACGACGGAAGAGGAACGTCCCCAGCCTCCCCGCCCAGATCAGGATCATCGCCGCGAGCAGCATCGACCGGGGGTCGTACTCGCCGGTCAGGACGAGGGCCGCCAGCACTGACGCCACGTAGGTCAGACTGCCCGTCAGGTCGTAGAACCGTTCCGTCTGTCGAAGGAAGGCAGGGACGAAGGCGACCCACTGGATCGCGAAGATCATGAACGCGCACCAGAAGAGCACGGGTTGTCCCGCGTACGTCGCCCCGCCGGTTGCCGCTGCCAGACCGACGAGTCCGGAGATCACGAAGATCAGGGTGAGATTCAGAGCTGCCTTCACGGCAGGAAGACTACCTCGCGCGTCCTCGAGGCGAATGCCGAGCCTCCTTCGAGTCCGAGGTTGCGACCCTGGGTCGCTCAGCGCGGTTGAAGCTGCCGGCGGAGGTCCTCGCCGTTCCCCGCCGCTGCCAACAGGTGCAGTCCGAATCGCTTCGAGAGCTCCTCGCAGGCTGCCAGTCCGCGGACGCTGTTGCCCTTCTCGTCGAGCGGTGGCGAGTAGAAGGCCACTCCCATGACACCGGGGACGACCGCGACGATGCCTCCCGAGACGCCGCTCTTGGCGGGCAGTCCCACCCTGTAGATCCACTCGCCCGCGTAGTCGTACATGCCGCACGACAGCATGACGCTCAGGACGTCCTGAACCAGTTCCACTTCGAGGGCCCGGGTGCCTGTCAGCGGGTTGACTCCGCCGTTGGCGAGGGTAGCGCCCATGACGGCGAGATCCTTGGCGCTGACCAGGGTCGAACACTGTTGGAAGTACAGCTCCAGGCTGTCCTCGAAGTTCTCGCCGACGGCCTCGAAATGGCGCATGAGGTCGACGATCGCGCGATTGCGATGCCCGGTGGAGCGCTCCGACATGAAGACCGCGTTGTCGACGAACAGTTCCCGGCCTGCGAAGTCGGCCAACGACTGCATCAGGCGATGAACGCGGTCCGGGTAGTCCTTGCCCTCGATCATGTCGGTCACCGCGATGGCGCCGGCGTTGACCATCGGGTTGAAGGGGTGGTGCTGGATGGGATCGAGCGTGATCGAACTGAAGACCTCCCCCGAGGGCTCCACTCCGACCTTCCTGAGGACCCCCTCACGTCCGTGGTCGGCGAGAGCCAGGGCGTAGACGAAGGGCTTCGAGACGGACTGGATCGAGAACTGGCGGGCCGAATCGCCGATCTCGAAGACCTGCCCGTCGGCGGTCACCACGCTGATCCCGAACCACTTCGGATCGGCGTTGGCGAGTTCGGGAATGTAGGTGGCGACCGCGCCGCCGTCGTTGTCGCAGTGCGAGGCGTGGATCTGCTTGAGCGTCTGGCGGAACGGAGCAGCGGCGGTTCGCATGTCGCGCACGAGGTCGTCGACATAGCTCTCGGCCCCATTCTTCGGTCCGCGATCCTTCGTCGTGGTCATACGGTCACTCCTGAAAGCACGCGGTCGGCGAGCCCCTTCAGCCCTCGCGAGAAGGGGTGGTCGGGTTGCTGCACCACCATCAGATTGGCACTGGCCATGCGGGCGACGCTGTGACTCATCGGCAGAAGCGCCGCCACGCGAGCTCCGTAGGCTTTCTCGACTCGGGCGATCAGTGCGCCATGGTCCACTCCGGGTGGCACCTTGTTGATGATGACGGCGATGTCGGTGACGCCGAGTTTTCGAGCCAGTTCGATCGTGACCGAGGTGCCCTGGAAGTCCTGCGTATCGGGACGCAGGACGAGCACGAAGACATCGGAGAAGGCGATCGAGAGCAGGGTTTCCTGGTTGACGCCCGGATGGGTGTCGATCAGGAGGTAGTCGAGCTCGAGAGACTCGATCAGCTTGTGGAAGCCCTCGCTGAGCTGGGCGACGTCGAAACCTTCCTTGATGATCCGTGCGATCTCGCCGGCATTCAAGGCCGATGGAACGAAGAACAGCTTGCCGCTCGCGTCCTCGTCCTGCTCGCCGAGAACGGAACTGACGTCGATGGCGGCCTCGTCGATTCGGCAGCGCCCCCAGAGGTAGTCGTTGAGGGTGTGGTCGAACGAATCGGGGGCGCAACCGAAGAGGGCGTGGATGCCGGGCGACTGGATGTCGGTGTCGATCACGCAGACTCGCTTGCCCCTCCTTGCGATGGAGGCGGCGAGATTCGCGGTCGTATTCGACTTGCCGGTCCCGCCGCGGAAGGAATGGATCGAAAGGATCTGGGATCGCGGTTCCGAATCGGGTTTCGGCGCGACCTCCTCGATCTCGGAAAGGAGGGTTTCGGTTTGTTCGTCGTTCATGCTCATCGTCGCCGGTCTCCTGGGGTCTTCATTGGCTCGGTCCGGAGGCCCCTTCACTCGCCGCTCTGGAAGCGACCCCTTCGCAGGGCTTCAGCCTTCTCCTTGAGTTCCTGGAAGAAGTCCGACTCCACGACTTCGGCGACCTCGCGGTCGCGCTCCTGTTCGTCGAGCTGGAGTCCCTTCATCTCGTCGGCCGTGATGACGATCGTGGCGTCCTTCGCGAAGTCCTTGTCGGGAGTTCGCTTGAATCGCAGCATGGGTCCCGCGCTACCCAGACGCAGAACCGCTCCGTCGTCGAGAGTCTGGTCTCCGGACGGCATCTCGTCGATGAGAACTCCCTGGGAACTCTCGGCGATGAGCATCCAGCCGACCTCCTTCGGCACGATGCGGGCGTGGAGGCGCGAGACGTACTTGCTGCCCACCTGGATGTCGCATTCCCGGGCGCGGCCGATCGAGATCTCCGTGCCGCCATCCAGCTCCCAGGTCTGGAGAGCCTCTCCCTGATCGGGATCGAGCAGTTCGAGAACGAATCCCCGGCTCATGGAAACCGCCCGAGCGTCAGCGTGCCGGCGCCGGCAGGGCGCAGTATGGCGAAAAGCATGCCCTCGGTTGTCGCAAGCGCTGTGCCAGTGCCGACTGCCCGAAAGCCTGCACATTCGGGACTTCCGACGGCCGGCGCCGACACATTTGTTGGGATTTCGGTCCGGGCAGCTACATTTCTGGGGGTTCGAGCGTCATCTCGATGCGGTGCATTCCAGGCCCCCATCCGTGCGGGATCTCCTCGACGATCCGGGCTGCGAAGCGGCTGAAGAACGGGGCGGAGTGTTGACTCGCAGAAATATGTACGACCGAGAGGCCGAGCTCCCGGGCTCTTTCGAGAGCCCGCTCCATGAGCCTCGTTCCGATGCCGGTTCCCTGACTGCGAGGGTCGATCAGAATCCAGTTGAGGCGGCCGTGGCGGTGCCCTCCCTGTCGGGCCATACCGAAGCCGCCCACGGCCACTCCTGCCCGTCGGCAGATCTCATAGCCGATCGGGGGTCCGTCGAGGTAGGCCTCGTAGTCCACGCGCTCGTTGGGAGCGAAGTAGGCCGGACAGTTGGCGTCGAACAGGGCCAGGCATGCCTGCCGGTCTTCGCGGCGGTAGGGTTCGAAGCTGAGTCGGTCGTCCACGTCTCCCACTCTACGGGCCGGACCCTCGTTCGGCCCGGTGGGGCGCGACTGGCGGCCATCGGAAGGGGTGCATGCTAGCGTCCGCGGCAACTCCCCGATGGGTTTCGAGCAACGGAAGGTGGTGACGATCGTGCGTCGAGCGACAGGATGGTGGGTGTTTTTCCTCGCCCTGCTCTGGGGTTGCGGAGACGGCGGGTCTGTCGATGAGCCGTCGCAACTGGTGGGAACCGGTACGTCCCGGGGAACGGCCGGAATGGTGAGCTCGGGCCACCCTCTGGCCACGCAGGCCGGTGTTTCGGTTCTCGCCGAAGGCGGCAACGCCTTCGACGCTGCCGTGGCCGTGGCCGCGTCGCTCACCGTTGTCGAGCCGATGATGTCGAGTTTCTTCGGCGGCTACGGCACGCTGATGGTCTACGACGCCGGGACCGGATCGGTGCGCTATCTCGACAACAACGGGCGCTTCCCGGCTGCGACCGACGCGAGTGTTTTTCGCGAAGCCGAGGATCGTCGTTCGATGATGCGCACGGCGCAGGCGGTCTCGACTCCCGGCAACCTGCGCGGCTTCGAGGCGCTGTGGCAGGAACTCGGATCGCGCCCCTGGGCTGAACTCCTGGCGCCGGCGATCGGACTCGCCGAAGACGGCTTTCTGGTGGGCGATCGACTGGCCGAGAACATCGCCAGTGTCTGGCCGCACTTCTCCGACTACACGCGCGCCTTCTACGGTCGCTACGATCGACCCCTCGGTCCTGAGGACCGACTCATCCAGACGGACCTCGCTGCCTCCTTCCGCGCGGTCGCCAGGGACGGTGCCGACGCCCTCCATGGCGGCGAACTCGGAGAAGCCCTCGTTGCCGAGATGGAGCGTCGCGGGGGCTTCCTCGCGATGGACGACCTCACCGCGCATCGCGCCGAGTGGTTCGAGCCGATCTCGATCGACTTTCGCGGTGCCCAGGTCATGACCGCCGGTCCGCCGTCGAACTCCTTCGCCGCGTTGGTCGCCCTCGGCATCATGAGTCGCTGGGACAGTCGGGTGTCGGGTCAGAACAGCGTCGAGTACCTGCACCGCTTCGCCGAGGCGACCAAGCACGCCTTCTGGGCTCGTCTGAAGTTCGCGGGCGGTCCCGAGATCGATCCTCCACCGCTCGGTGTGCTGCTCTCGGAGTCGTACTGGCAGGAGCAGGCCGATGCCGTCGATGCGACTCGGGCGAGCGAGTTCCAGCCGCCGTCCGAGGTACCGGCGGCGGGCGCCGATACGACCCACTTCGTGGTCGCCGATCGGTTCGGCAACGTGGTCTCGGCCACCATCACGCTCGGTCAAGCCTTCGGCAGCGCGGTCATGGTCGAGGGTGCGGGCTTCTGGCTCAACAACTCCCTGGCCTACTGCACCTTCGACCCGGCCGGCAATCCCATGGACGCCCTGCCCGGTAACCGCAAGCATTCGTCGAAGAGCCCCGGCCTCATCCTGCGCGATGGACGTCCGTGGGCCGCCATCGGCACGCCTGGCGGACACACCATCCCGCAGTCGCTCGCCCAGATGGTGCTCAACCTGATCGAGTTCGAGATGCCCCTGCAGGCTGCCCTCGATGCACCGCGCGTGGCCTTCGACGACCCCGACCGCCTGCTGGCCGACCCGACCCTGCCGCCTGAGGTCGTCGAAGGCCTCGCGCTGCTCGGTCACAACGTCCACGAGTCGGTGATCGGCGTTGCCCACGGCCTGACCCTCGACTACGACGCCGAAGGCCGGCCTTCCGCCTTCGTGGGAGCCGCCGACTCACGAGGCATCGGCCTCGCCGAGGGTCTGATCCCGCGAACGCAATGACGAGAATGGGTGACCGGTCTCGACGGCCGGCCTTCCCGTGAACTTCAGGGCTTCGCGGCGAGGCTGTCGCGGATCTCGCGCAACAGGACGATGTCCTCACTGGGTTCCGGCGGCGCAGCGGGGGCCTCTTCCTCGGCCTTCTGGGCCTTGGCGATCGCCCGCACCATCATGAAGATCACGAAGGCGACGATGATGAAGTCGACGACGTTCTGCATGAAGACGCCGTAGGTCAGCACGGCGGCTCCCGCTTCCTGGGCGGCGGCGAGGCTTTCGTAGCTGCCCTCGCCGAGATTGACGTAGAGGCCGGAGAAGTCGACGCCGCCCATCGCCAGACCGACCACCGGCATGATGACGTCCTTGACCAGCGAGGCGACGATCTTGCCGAACGCACCGCCGATGATCACCGCCACTGCCAGGTCGACGACGTTGCCCTTCAGAGCGAACGATTTGAAGTCTTTCATCAGACTCATGGATCCCCCTCCTGTTGACGATCGCGATTCGAAAGCTCCGGCCCCACCGATCGATCGGTGTGGCGTCCGGACCACTGCATTCCATGGTTGTTGTGCTGATCTAAACACAGTCGCCGGGCGAGGAGCCCGGAGTCGCCAGGGACCGAGCTTGCCGCCACCGCGATGCGCCCGGCCGTCGTATGACGTTGCCGGACGGCCGGTTCCAGGTCAGCGTGACGGTTCCACGACTCGATGCATCCGATCCACTGCCAGTCCTGGCAAACGCTGGACCACTCCCGACGGCCAACGCACCTCGACCGACTCGATGCGGGCGCAGTCGCCGATCCCGAAGTGGATCGGCAGTGCCGACTGGGACATGCTTGCGCGCCCCCCGTCGTTGTAGCGACTCTGTCGACGGCCGCAGGCCTCGACCTCGACCCAGGCTCCCAGACCCTGGCGATTGGAGCGGTCGCCCTCGAGCGCGATGGCAATCCAGTGGCGCGGTTCGAGCGAGTTCGAGAGCAGGCGGTAGGGACCCCGATCGAAAGGCGGTTGAGCGAGCCCGTTGAGCAGCAGCAGATCGAGTCGACCGTCCTCATCGGCGTCGAAGGCGTGGGCGGCCGAGGCCTGATGGCCCTCTGGGGTGGGCAGTCCCGCCGCGCTCACGGGTCCCGGTGCAAAGCCCCTGCCGGCCTGATTCAGGAAGAGGCGGTTCGGCCGTCCCGCGCCCGGCAGGCCGCCGTCCACGACGTACAGGTCGAGCCAGCCGTCATTGTCGAAATCGTGCCACGCGACCATCTGGACGTTGGCGTCGTGCGCGAGTCCCGCGTCGTCGACCCTGGAGAACTCGCCTGACGGTGACCCGCGGTAGAGGTCGCCTCCGGCCGGCCGCCAGGCGCGATGGCGGACGCCTTCCGGGTTCGACGCGGGACGGACGATCCCAGAGATCTCGTAGTCGCCGACGCCGCGCCAGCGCAGGTTCCATCGATCGGGCCTTCCGACCCCGGCCTTCTTCCAGACGAAGAGGCCTTCGCCGGCGGGCGCTCCGTCGGTGCGCGCCGTCGCCGCCGAGCAGGTCGCGCCGCCGGTCGGTGTCGCGACCGAACGAGCGGAGCCGCAGCCGATCTCGTCAGCAGTCAGCGGACGGTGATTCAGGAACACCTCGAGCCCGACGGCCTCGGCGGCCGAGTCGAACTGGATTCCCGTCGGCCGATCACCGATGGCGAACGAGAACCGGACCTCGCCGTCGACTTCGATCGCGCTGTCGAGGTACTGACCCCCGCTTCCGAGGTAGAGGTCGAGATTGCCGTCGCCGTCGTAGTCGGCGAAGGCCATGGCCGCAACGTCGGTCCGGGCATCGGCGAGTCCGGAGGCCTCGGTCTGGTCGACGAAACGGCCGGACTCGTTGATCAGCAGGCGCACGCCGTTCGAGCCACCGATCAACAGGTCCGGGTCGAGGTCGCGGTCGACGTCGGCCCAGGCCAGCAGATGGGGTGCGTAGTCGAGGTCCAGATCCCTGGTGGCATCGACGAAAGCTTCGCCGGGGCGCCCTCGGAAGAGTCGAGCCGGGGTCCTGAAGTTGGCGATCAGCAGGTCCAGACTGCCGTCGTTGTCGACGTCGAGCCACGCAACGGAGCGGGCGCGGCCCGCTGGATCCTCGACGCCGAGGTCCACGGCGACATCGACGAAGGTTCCGTCACCCTCGTTACGGTAGAGCCGGTTGGCCTTCTCCTGCGTCCCTCGGACCGCGCCGACGGTCACGTAGAGGTCGAGATCGCCGTCGTTGTCGAAGTCGCCGGCCGTCACGCCGTGCTGATCACCGGTCGGGTCGATCCCGGCTGAGTCGAGTCGGTTCCTCCAGCGATCCCCCCTACCCCTGGCCATCAGAACGGCCGGCCAACCGTGATTGGCGATGTAGAGATCGACGACGCCATCGCCGTCGAAGTCTCCGAGGCTGGCGTCGAAGCCCGGCGAAGTAAGATCCAGGCCCACTTCCGCCGTGCGTTCGATGAAGCCTGGAGTCTCAACCTTCGGTTCCCCGGGACCATCGAGCCCGTTGCCGCCGCAGGCTGAAACGACCAACACCAGCGCCGTCGAGCAGCCTGTCAACCAACGCGCCGCCGCTGCCCTCGGGACCCTCCTGTATCGATCGTTCGTCACTCACGAGAAGGCTACCAGCGCGATGTCCGAGAGAACGGTTCTGGTCTTCACCTGCAAGGTTCTTCTCACGGTTCTCGTAGTCCTCTCTTCGTGGGCCTGCGAGTCAGCCCCCGATGCCGGTCGACGGATCGCAGGGAGTATCGTCGAGATCTGGCCCTCGATGCCGAGTCGAGGTTGATTGCCGTGCCGGGTGCCGATCGTCGTATTCGGCTGCGTTCAGTCGCGATCCGAGACGAAGTCCGAACCGTGGCTCCGTTCGTCGTCCGTCCCGGAGACAGACTCGAACTGAATCCCTGGAGTCCCATGCCACTCGAGGGTCCGCTGACCCTTCGCATGGAGGTCTACGGCGGACGACAGCGTGGCCCTGATCGCCGAGTCGGAGGTCGAGGTGGTGAGCCCCACTCGAGGACGAGCCCTGCTTCCCATCCACCTGCTGCGTCCGACGATGTCGCTCGACCTGTCGCCCGTCGCGGGCCGGGAAGTGACGGTCCGCTGGACTCTCCTCGACCGATCCGAGCCCGGAGAGGTGGTCGAGCTCACCGGCTTGCGTCTCCGCCCTGCTGCCGCCGAGGCTCCCGACATCCTCGTCGTGTGCGCCGATACCCTGCGCGCCGACGTCTCGACCGATACGGTGACCGGCAGCCCGATGCCGCGACTGCAGGCACGTCTTGCCGATGCAAGAGTCTTCGAGCGCGCCTACAGCACCGCCACCTGGACGCTACCGTCCCTCGCCTCGGTTCTCAGCGGGATGTCGCCGCGCTTCCATCGAACCGGTCAGCGGATCGACAAGGTCGGCCCGGAGACGTTCGACGAGTATCAGATTCCGACGGGTCACTTCGCCTTCGAGGTCGCCGAGGATCGTTACATCCTTCGCGGTTTCCCCGCCGGCCTTCCCACCGTCACCGAGCGGCTGGCGGCCTCCGGCTACACGACGGTGGTGGTCCCGGGGAATCCGCTCTACGGTCTTTCCGGGCTCAGTGCCGCCGGGTCCGACGTGATCGTCGATCTCGGTCTGCCGAAGGGCGATCAGGTCAATGGCACGGCCTCCCGTCTTCTCGACCAACTCGAGGGATCGGAGCCGCTCCTGCTCTGGGTCCACTACATGGAACCCCACGAGTGGGTCCATCGCCGCCGCCCGGTCGACGCCGACGGCGAGTCGGGTGCCGATCTGCTCAGCCCTGCAGCCGCCTATCGGCAGTCGGTGGCGGAACTCGATGAGTTCCTGGACGATCTCCTCGCGGACTGGTTCGACCGTCGGCGAAGCCGACCCCAGGCCGTGCTCTTCTTCTCCGACCACGGTGAGCTTCTCGCCGGCCTCGGCGAGAACGGAGCGGTCGGACACGGCCATTCGATGGACGACGCCCTGCTGCGCGTGCCGCTCGCGGTCTGGGCGACCGAAAGCCTCGGTGTCACCAGGGGGCGAGTCTCGACCCCGGTGAGCCTGCTCGACGTTGCCCCTACGCTTCTCGACCTCGCCGGCCTCGGTGCCGGCGGCATGGAAGGGCACTCGCTGTTGGCCGAATCCGCGGTGCCGCGTACCCTTTTCGCCGACTATCAGCTCTATCTCGCCGAGCAGTCGAGCGTCCGCCGAGGGCACCACCAGTTGGTGATCGACTTCGACGCCGGGCGCAGCACCCTGCTCGGGCCGAGAGTCGACGACTCATCTGCCGTCCAGGCGCAGTTGCTCGAGGCGTTCCAGAACTACCGTGAAGCCGCCGATCGCGAGTCGGCGAGCCTCCGGCCCGGTGCCGCGATCGACCAGGAAGAAGCCGCACGGTCGCTGCGGGCTCTCGGCTACGTGCGTTGAACGGCATCGATCCGAACTCCCGGTTCTGCTGTTTGCGATCCACGCGGTCGACGCCGAGGGGAGTGCTAGCCTTCGAAGACCTCACCAGTCCTCTCTCTGGAGCCTTTTCATGAGATTCATCCGCGTTGCCTCGTGGCTCGTCGTCGTGTTCGCGTTGTTCGGCCTGGGTTGTTCGCGGTCGCCATCCGACGCAGAAGTCGCCGTCGAGACCGAGTCGACCGGCGAAGACAGTCGCGGTACGGCGCCCAACCCGGATCGCAACGCCTACTTCGGCGATCTCCACGTCCATACCCTGCATTCCTTCGACGCCTACGTCTTCAAGGTTCGGGGCACTCCCGACGACGCCTATCGCTATGCCAAGGGTGAACCGCTCACCCATCCGAGCGGCCACACCCTGCAGCTCGCCAGCGGACCGCTCGACTTCCAGGCGGTGACCGACCACGGCCTCTACCTCGGAGCGTTCCCGGCCATGGACACTGCCGGGAACCCGCTCTACGACACTCCCCTCGCCGAGGAACTGCGGGGACTCGAACTCGGCGGATTCGCGCGTGCTCTCCAGGCACTGAGAAGCGGCGAACTGGCTGCCCTGGAGACCGAGGGCGCCAAGGCCGACGCGTGGAAGGACATCGTGGACGCCGCCGAGCGCCACAACGATCCCGGCACCTTCACCACCTTCGTCGGCTACGAGTACACCCTCGCCGCGGCCGATCGAGGCAACCTGCATCGCAACGTCATCTTCCGAGACGCGGCACCGGAAAGGCTGTTCTCGGTGACCGATTCGCGCAATCCGGCCGATCTCTGGCGCTGGCTCGACGTGCTGCGCGAGGACGGCATCGAGGGTCTCGCCATTCCGCACAATTCGAACGGTTCGAACGGCCAGATGTTCATGCTCGCTCCCTACGCAGACGAACCCTTCGACGCCGCCTATGCCGAGTTGCGGATGCGCAATGAACCGCTGGTCGAGGTCACCCAGGTGAAGGGCGATTCCGAGGCCCATCCGCTGCTCAATCCCAACGACGAATGGGCGGGCTACGAAGTCTTTCCCTACCGCATCGCCACCCAGCTCTACAGCGAACCGAGCGGCGGCTACGTGCGCGAGGCCTACCTGAACGGTTTGAAGCTGGCCGAGAACGAGGGCTGGGATCCCTTCCACTTCGGTCTGATCGGCGCCACCGACACCCACAACGCCGCACCCACCCCCGAGGAAGACAACTACCACTCCAAGGTCGGCGTCAACGACGGCACTCCCCAGCGGCGAGGTTCGGTGCCGCTCGATCGGCGCTCCGAAGACGGCGGCCCGGCCTACCCCGAGGCCGACACCTTCATCCAGTTCGGCGCCGCCGGCCTGACGGGAGTGTGGGCCGAGGAGAACACCCGCGAGTCGATCTACGCCGCCTTCCGGCGCAAGGAAACCTACGCCACCACCGGTCCCCGCACCCGGGTTCGTTTCTTCGCCGGCTATGACTACGACGAGTCGATGCTCGAGGATCGCGACATGATCGCCAGGGCCTACGCCGGCGGCCTGCCGATGGGTTCCGACCTGGCTCGAGACGGCGACCGTGCTCCGCGCTTCCTGGTGTGGGCGGCCCGCGACGCCATGTCTGCTCCCCTGCAACGCCTCCAGGTCGTCAAGGGCTGGCTCGAGAACGGCGAGTCCCACGAGCAGATCTACGACGTCGCCTGCTCCGACGGTGGCACTCCCGACGCCGACCACCGCTGCCCCGACAATGGTGCGTCGGTCGACATCGGCAACTGCCGGATTGCCGAAGACACCGGCGCCGCCGAACTGAGCACGCTCTGGACCGATCCTGACTTCGACCCCGAGCAGCGCTCCTTCTACTACGTCCGCGTCCTCGAGAACCCCGTCTGCCGCTGGTCCACCTGGGATGCCCTCCGAGCCGGAGTCGAACCCCGCCCTGGAATCCCCACTACGATCCAGGAGCGGGCGTACAGCTCCCCCATCTGGTTTCTACCGTAAGAGCGGGGATCGCGCGCAATCTCGCCGAATGCTCGTTCGCTCCCTTGTGCGAGGTAGCTCCGCTACCTCTCCGCGGTCGGCTCTCTGCGCTTCGACGATCTCACGCACGCTTCCCGCTCTTGGAGCGGCATAGCGCGGGGATCGAGGCAACGGCAACCCTTCGCGTTGCTTGGCAGTTGCTTCGCAACTGCTGGTGGGTGGAAGATGTGAAAGAGCTACCCACTGCGCTTCGACGATCTGACGCACGCTTCCCGCCCTTGGAGCGGCATGGCGCGGGGATCGAGGCAACGGCAACCCTTCGGGTTGCTTGGCAGTTGCTTCGCAACTGCTGGCAATGTTGGGACGGCAACCCTTTGATCGGACAACGCAACCCTTCGGGTTGCTTGGCAGTTGCTTTGCAACTGCTGGCGGTTGGAAGAGGCAAGCGGTCGGCAACGCTTTGCGTTGCTTGGCAGTTCGCATTGCGAACTGCTCGATGTGGGAGGGTTCGAGTCTTGGGCATTTTGGGGTAGCCCTGACCCCGGACGACGTGGACGTGAGGCCCGCAGGACAGAGGGAGTGGGCGCTCCGCAAGGGTCCTGGGTTCAGTCGGACCGGACGCCGGGATCATGGGAGCGAGGATTCTGCATCGCGAAGTGCTTCCGAAATCGCTTTCACGCTCTGAGCCCGGTCGAGATGGCCGCCGGATCCAGTCCGTTCTTCAGCGGGAACAACGCACCGCGTAGCCTTGAAGGCCGCCCACTATGACGCTCCCCGCCGTCGTTGCGATGCGGGGGAGGGGGTGACGGGGGCTCTTCGGCAGGCCAAGACCCATGACCTCCAAAGGCTCATCCCGGTAGCGGCCGCTGCCGATGAGAGCGCGCGGACGACCAAAGGGCTATGTTCGCGCGACGTACCGCGGCGCCCCCTCCCCCGCATCGCAACGACGGCTGTGACGCCCTCCCCAGCGGCCGTGCCCATCGTCGGCGGCAACGCTTCGCGTTGCTTGGCAGTTGCTTCGCAACTGCTGGTGGGCGGGAGAGGTCGGCAACGCTTCGCGTTGCTTGGCAGTTGCTCCGCAACTGCTGGCGGTTGGGAAGAGGGCAACGCTTCGCGTTGCTTGGCAGTTGCTTCGCAACTGCTGGTGGGCGGGAGAGGTCGGCAACGCTTCGCGTTGCTTGGCAGTTGCTTCGCAACTGCTGGTGGGCGGGAGAGGTCGGCAACGCTTCGCGTTGCTTGGCAGTTGCTTCGCAACTGCTGGTGGTGGGCCGGGAGAGGTCGGCAACGCTTCGCGTTGCTTGGCAGTTGCTCCGCAACTGCTGGGGGTTCGAGGCGGTGGGCGCTCGAAATGGCCGCTAGCCCGCGATCGCCAGTCCGACGTCGGTGGTCGAACCACCCAACGCCAGGACGGATCGCGCCAACTGGTCGAGGGTGGCCTGGCCCCTTTCGAGCTTCGACACTCGTCCCTGGCTGGTCTTGAGGATGCCGGCGACGCTCTCCTGCGAGAGACCGCTGCGGCGGCGCCGCGACCGAAGCTCCTCTCCCAGGCGGATCTTCATGTCGATCACCGCCACCTCCTCGGGAGCGAGCCCGAGCCATTCCTCGACAGTCGTCAAGCGGCCTCCCAGGGCTGCGATTCGAACCTTCTTCTTCTCGTCGATGGGCATCGGAGTCTCCGTGGGATCAGGAAAGGTCGTGGTGGGCCAGTCGTTTGCGAGCCAGATCGAGGGCCTGCCTCGGTGTCTTCCTAGACCGTTTCTGGAACACACCGGCGATCAGGATCGCGTCCGGGTCAGTACGGTAGATCACCCGCCAGGCCTTGCTGCCATCTTCAATCCGGAGTTCGTGGCACCGTGGCCCGATGGTTGGCATGGCTCTGGAATGAGGCATCTCGAGCTTGTGGTTCAGTTGCAACTTGCGAATCAGAAAACCTGCCTCGCGCCGCGCTGAATGCGACAACGGTGGCGAACGAATCACGCCCGCCAGAATCACGAGGGGCTTCTCGTCTCGTGAGACCCACACGATTATGCCCGATTCGGCATGAAGGCGCCAAGACCTTCAAAGGCGGGCCCCCGTATCGCTGATCCGCGGAGAGACATCGCCCCAAGGGACGTCTCAAGTCCCCCGAGTCTCCCCAGGACCCGGAGCTCGAGCCGGACGAAAGAACGACCTTCAGCCCGGAGGCCGACCGTCTGGATTCATGAAGCTCTGAGGCGCGGTCGCAGCCCAACGCCTTGGCGCAGGGCTTCGGCTTGCGATCGAGTCCTTTGGCTACCGGAGGAATCGCCCCCAGTGCTGACGCCGTCAGCAAGAAAGGGGCTGCAGACAAGGGAAGGGAACGCGCAAGCAGCACCCAAGGCTGGAAAGCGTGCGCTAGATCGGTGTACCGCAGAGAGCCGACCGCGGAGGGGTAGTGGAACTACCCCGCACAAGGGAGCGAACGAGGACACGCCGAGATGGCGTGCGATCTCCAGCCGACCCAATGGCAATAGAACTGGTGGAGGCGGTGGGAATCGAACCCACGTCCGAAAAACACGTCCCAAGAGCGTCTACGTGTGTAGCTCTCGATTCAAAGTCTCACCCGATCGCTTGGGAAGAAAGCATTCCGACGATCGGGCCAGTCTCGCTAAGTCTCGGAGCCGATCCGCAAGACATCTCACGGCTCCTTGATCTACAGAAGTAGCGATTCAGAGAGGGTCGTAAATCAAGACCGTTCAAGAATCGTCACAGCGACTAAGCTGCGAGGGCCAAGTTATCGTTGGCGTGTATACAGGTTTCCGATTAACGCTCGGAAGTCGGCACGCAACTCAAGCGACGCTATGTTTCCCGTCGAAACCAGGTCGCCCCCGAATCCAGTTGTCAAAGAGGCCGGACGATTCGTCCGGCGGTCTCTCAATCTAACACCGATCGCGATCGGATTCTTCCATCCGGTCCTCTCTGTGCACTTTCAGTCCGGGTCGGAGGAGATTGGCTCGCCGGTCTCGGGATCGGCCAGCGGCGCCTCGTGGTAGTCCTTCAAGAGGGCGAGGAACTCTTCGGGCCCGCGAGTGCGGATCTGTGAGGCGACCAGGAACCAGGCGGCAACGCTGAACAAGAGAGCGGCAGGAGCCAGTTTGAACAGCTGCGGGTAGAGCGGCGCGAGGACCAGCAGGAGACCGCCGGCAGCGCCGAAGAGGAGCACGATGGCAGCCGGCGTTCGAACCCGATACTGCTCGTCGCTGACCGAGTAGACGACCTCGACCCGGTCGCCTCTCTGGGTCGTCGAGATCTCGCCGGTGAGCAGACCCTGCTTCAGGCCGACGTCGACCGGCAGCGTGAGGCTGCCGCCGGTGCCGTGGCGACGCCACTCCGCCTGCCAGATCTCTGCCGCTTCGGCGACCTCGTCGAGCAGTTCGTCGGCCCGGGCCTCGATCTCCAGGCGATGGTCCTGCAGCCAGCCGGCCACGCTCAGGCGGCTTCCTGGGTTTCCAGCAGTTCGTCGAAGAACTCCTCGACGGCCCGCAGGAAGTCGTCGACGCTCTTCAGATCGTTGATCTGACCGCGCAGCCGCCGGCCGTTCGGCAGGCCGTGGGTGTACCAGCCGGTGAACTTGCGCAGCTTGTGGAGCGCGAACATGTTGTGCTCGCGGCTCGCCACCATGCGGAAGTGCTCGAGCACCAGGTCGCGGCGATCGCGGATCGTCGGCTCGAAGATCTTGTTGCCTTCCAGGCGAGCCGCGGTCTGGCGGAAGATCCATGGGTTGACCGTGGCGCCACGGCCGATCATGACGCCGTCGCAGCCGGTCTCGGCCAGCATCCTCACCGCGTCCTCGGGCTCGCGGACGTCGCCGTTGCCGATCACCGGGATCGAGAGCGCCTCCTTGAGTCGCGCGATCGGCGACCAGTCGGCGTGACCGGTGAAACCCTGCCTGGCGGTGCGCCCGTGCATCGCCACGGCCTGCACGCCGTTGTCTTCGCAGATGCGACCGAGTTCGAGATAGTTCTGTCGCTTGTCGTCGAGACCGAGTCGGAACTTGACGGTCAGTGGAATGGAGATCGTCTTGCGAACCGTCGAGATGATGTCTTCGGCGAGGTGGGGGTCGCCCATCAGCGCCGCCCCCGCACAGCCCTTGAGCACCTTGTTGGCGGGGCAGCCCATGTTGATGTCGCAGATGTCCGCGCCGATCTCCTCGACGACTCTCGCGGCCTCGGCCATGGTTTCGGCGTCGGAACCGTAGATCTGGATCGCCAGCGGGCGCTCCTCCTCGGCGTAGTGCATCAACCGACGGGTGGTCGGATTGTTCGACACGACCGCCCTCGAGGAGATGAACTCCATCGCCACCGTGCCGACGCCGCCGATGCGGCGCACCAAGAGACGGAAGTCACGGTCGGTGACGCCGGCCATCGGGGCCAGCATCAGCGGGGGGTCCACCCGTACGTCGCCGATCGAGAACATCCACTGATTCTACCGGCTCGACGCCCGTCTGGGGGATCATGGTCGACGCGCCGGGGACTCGCATCGGCGCGGTTTCTGGTAGAAAGGCAAAAGGGGGGTGGCCCATAAACCACCCCCCGGAAAGCACGGTGAGGGAGCTACCGGCTCTCCAAACCTGTCCGGGCCCGGGTCTGCCACCTACATGGCGATAGACCCGGGTCCTCTTCACGTTCGCCAACCCTTTACGGCAAGAGATGTGCCGATCGTTCAGTCCGAATTGCGATCTCCACCGTGCATCCCCGATCGCAGCGTCGGGGGCAGGCGCCCGTGCCGGGCCTAAGTCGTTCCCGCACAGGGGGTTTTGCTCGGCACCCGGATCGAGGTGGTGAGCTGGACGGCCGCCGCCTTTTTACATTCGGCGCGGGACCGATCGCTGCGAGCAACCGTACAAACGACGAATGGGAGTTCATTCTCTTGGAGCAGACTTCAACGTGCCGGTCGGCGACGGTGATCGACCGGCCTTCGATCGGCCTCCATGGCGTAAGATCCGCGTCTCTTCTAGTGGCTCCGCTTCCCTTCCGATCGAGTCGCACGACGTGAGCCCATCCCCGATCCGAAATCCTTCGCCCGCCGCTAGCTCGATTCGTTTCCGGGATCACCCGGCAGCGTTTCGTCGACGGCCAGCACCGCGATCTCCTGTCTCCGTTGGTACTGCGCGCTCCTGGCAGTCGACTGGAGCCGACTACTCGCTCGCCCGGCGCAGCGGGCCGAACTGGCGGCTGAACTCGAACGTACGAATACTTCGTACGGTCACCCGCGGGCTGCCGAATTGGCGACCAAGTTCGCCGATCCGTCGACGGTGGTGATCGTTGCCGGCCAACAGGCTGGTCTCTTCGGTGGACCCTTGTTTTCGCTGACCAAGATGATGGGCGCGGCACAGCTGGGCGGCCGACCTGGAAGCACAGGGGATTCCTGCCGTCGGGGTCTTCTGGGTGGCCACCGAAGATCACGACTTCGCCGAGATCGCCAGCTGTGTCCTGCCGCAGGGCGACCCGGAGATCTGTGGCCTGGGTGACGACCGCCACCCGCTCATGCCGGTCGGCATGCGGACGCTGGGCCCCGAGATCGTGCCGCTGCTCGAACAGGCCGAAGAGATGTTCGGTGCCGAGGCCTCGGAGGTCCTCGACTCGTTGCGTGCCGCCTATCGGCCCGACGCCAGGATCGGCGAGGCCTTCAGCAAGTTCATGGTGTCGCTGCTCGGTGAGCGCTCGCCGCTGGTTCTCGACTCGATGCTGCCCAGTCTCAAGATCGCCGAGGCCGATTCGATGCGCCGCATCGTTGAGCGTCGCTTCGAGGTCTCGGCTGCGCTCGAGAGCGAGACTGACGAGTCGAGGCGGCCGGCTTCAACGTACAGGTGCCGTCGCCGACCGACGCGCCGCCTCTGTTCTGCCTGCAGGGCAACTGTCGCCGTAGGATTCTGTGGCGCGGAGAGGATCACTTCACCCTGCGCGGTGATGATGACTGCGAAGGGCGTCCGGTGGCTGAGTTGCTGGAGATTCTCGACGACAATCCAGCCGTGATCAGCCCGGGAGTCCTGGCCCGGCCGGCGATTCAGGACGCGGTCCTGGGCACGGCTCTCCAACTCATGGGCCCAGGTGAGCTCGCCTACATGGCGCAGGCCGCGGCGTTCTACCCGGTGATCGGGGTCGATCCGCCGATGACCTCGCTGCGTCCGCAGATGATTGTCGTTCCGGCCACCCAGAAGCGCCAATTGGGCAAGTTGGGGTGGACTCTCGAAGAGGCCCTCCGATGACGAGGAAACCCTCGAGAAGCGACTGGCGGGTATCGAGTAGATCGGCGAGGCCGCAGAGACGAGGCAAAAGGTCGCCGAGGCGGTCGAACCGGCTGGAGCGGCTGGCCATGGAGATCGATCCGCAACTCGAAGAGCCGCTCGCGCAAGACCCTGGCGCACGATCGACCGGGCTCTCGACATGTTCTCGGGCAAGGCCGACAGCGGCTGCCGCCCGCACCAGACCAGACGCCGCGCAGTCGCGTGGCCGCCGTGCGACGCCAGTGCCTGCCGTTGGGCAAGCCCCAGGAACGCACGGTCACGACGGTCTACTATGCGCTGCGCTACGGCCCCGCCTTCATCGATCGTGCCTGGGACGGCCTCGAGGTCGACAGCGATCGGGTCTCGGTGGTCGATCCGCAGTTCGCGGTCGGAAGCTCCCCTCCACAGGAAGGCGACAACGAATGAAGCTCGACGTGCTGGCGATCGGACCGCATCCGGACGACGTCGAACTGGGCTGTGGCGGCACCCTCGCCAAGCTGGCGGCGGCCGGGCGGCGAGTGGGTATCCTCCACCTCACCTGCGGCGAAGCGGGTACCCGTGGCACCGCGGAGCTTCGCCGCGAGGAAGCGGCGCGCGCCGCCGCCGCTCTGGGCGCGACGGAGCTGGACTTTCTCGACTGCGGTGACGGAGGCCTGCGCACCGGCGGGCAGGAAGAGGACGCGCTGATCGAGCGGCTGCGCGTCTGGCGGCCTTACCCTGGTGCTGGCACCGCCGCCGATCGATCGCCACCCCGACCACGGTCGCGGCCACGACCTGGTGATGGCAGCGTGTTTCTACTCCGGGCTCGTCAACCGGTCGCCCGACCTCGGTCCGCCGCACCGGCCGGGCAGGGTGTTCTCGTACATGCTGCACGACGGCTTCGACCCGACCTTCGTCGTCGACGTCACCTCGTCGTGGGAGCAGAAGATGGCGGCGCTCGACGCCTACGCTTCGCAGCTCTTCACCCGGCGGGAAGACACCGACCCATCGCTGCTCGACGCCACCAAGATCGCGTCGCCCGACTTCCGCCGCGCCGTCGAGGGTCGCGCCCGGCACTTCGGCACGGCGATCTCCGCGACTCGTGGTGAACCCTTCCTCAGCCGGACCCCTCTGGCGATCGCCGATCCGCTCGACCTCGTTCCGCCGGGGCTGCGATGAAGATCGGCATCGCCTGTCACCCGACCGTCGGCGGTTCGGGCGTGGTCGCCACCGAGCTGGCCCATGCGCTGGCCGATCACGGCGACGAAGTCCATTTGATGAGCTACGCCGTGCCGGCGCGCTGGTCGCTCGGAGGGCCGCGTCTCTATTTCCACGAGGTCTCCGCGGGTCAATACCCGCTCTTTCACGAAGCCCCCTACTCGCTGGCGCTGACCACCAAGATGGTCGGAGTCGTCCGTCAGTACGATCTCGATCTGCTGCACGTGCATTACGCCATTCCGAACGCGGTCTCGGCGATTCTCGCTCGTCAGATCGTCGCTCCGCGTCGACTGCCGGTCATCACCACGCTCCACGGCACCGACGTGACCCTGGTGGGCAACGACCCGAGCTATCTCGAAACCACCCAGTTCGGCATTCGTGAGAGCGATCTCTGGTGACCGCGGTGTCCGAGTCGCTGACGAACTCGACGTACGAACAGCTCGGCGACGCGGTCCGATATCGAAGTCATTCCCAACTTCATCGACCCGCAGCGGTTCGAGACCGCGTCCCAGGGTCGGCCAGGGTGCCCGACGCTGGGCCGACAGCGACGAAAGCATCCTGGTTCACATTTCGAACTTCCGTCGCGTCAAACGGATTCCCGACGTGCTCGAGATCTTCCGCAGGGTCAACGAGCACACTCCGTCGTTGCTTCTGCTCGTCGGCGAGGGGCCCGAACTCGCCCACGCCGACCAGCGCAGCCGTGAGCTCGGCAACTCCGATCGAGTCCGGTTTCTCGGCACCGTTGCCGGCGTCGAGGAGATCCTGGCCCATGCCGACCTGTTCCTGCTGCCGTCGGAGATGGAGTCGTTTGGCCTCTCGGCGCTGGAGGCGATGGCTTGCGAGGTGCCGGTGATCGCCAGCAATACGGGCGGCATTCCCGAAGTGGTGATCGACGGCGAGACTGGCTTCCTGCATCCGGTCGGCGACACCGCGTCGATGGCTGCGTCGGCCATTGAGCTGCTCCAGGACCACGACCGGCACAGAACCTTCGGCCAGGCGGCTCGTCAACGTGCCATAGACGAGTTCTCGATTGACGACATAGTTGGACGCTATCGGGCGCTTTATGAGCGTGCGATTGCGAGCTAGCGGCCCCAACAGGCTTCTCAGGCCGGAGTTCTATAGACTCGGGTCAACACCTCAGTTTGTATCGCCTCTCCGAAGTATTCGTGGAGAGGTCCACTTTGGAAGGAGATCGACATGACCGAACCGGAAACCCCTCCGCCGCCTCCAGCGGATAGCGCCCCATCTTCCCCCCCGCCACCACCTGCGGCGAGTTCCGGCGGCGGCGACTCGAGCAATCGTGGTCTGATGATCATCCTTTCGTCCATCTGGATTCTCGCCCTGATCCCCCTCCTGGTGGAGAAGGACGACAAAGAGGTTCAGTGGCACGCCAAGCATGGTCTGGTTCTGATGGCGACCGAGATCGCTATCTGGATTGCCATTGTCATCCTGCAAGCCGTTCCTGGGCTTGGACTCGTCCTGGGCTGTGGCCTTGGACCGATCATCTGGGTCATCTTCCTGATTATTCGGGTTGTTTGCATCGCCAAGGGTCTGCAGGGAGAGCGCTTCACACTGCCGGTGGTCTCTGAGTACGCCGACAAGTTCTGATCCGTTTGCAGCGATCAGAGTGACGTGACACTCGGCGGTCGATTCGGTCGGGGTTTTTGGCTGGCGACGTCAGTACTGTGCGTACTGACGTTCGCCATGTCCTACGACTTCGCTCGCCCGCCAGCGCAGCAGTGGAGCGCCCGCTTCCTGCTGGCGGGAATCGACTTCTACCAGGGCGGGCCGCGCGAGGCGATCAAGCTCGCCGGTACTCGGTGTCGTTTCGAGCCGACCTGCAGTCGTTATGCCGAGGCCGTCATTCGCGACCACGGTGCGCTGGTGGGTGGGGCGCGCTCGGCGTGGCGCATCGTGCGCTGCGGGCCGTGGACGCAGCACGGAACCCACCCGCCCTACTGAGATCGCCCCGGCCTACGGCATCGACCACTGAGGTTCTCGGCGCCGGTCGGGTGCCGTCTCGGGCCGGAGTCCTCGATCGTCGCGCTACGTTCCAGCGCCCGGCCTCGACCACATCCTGCGGGTGTGTTGAGGTTCAGGAACAGCCGCTGGCCGGGTCGCCGATGCCTCGACAGGTCTGTACCTTCGATGATACTTGACGGCGTAGATCCTCCTAGGCTGAGTCGGTGGAGGGCCGCCAGGTCGCCATGCGATGTGCGCCGTTGCAAGGCATCGAGAGCCTTGCCGGCGCGAACAGCGAACACAGTGGCTCAAGTCCGTCGCCGTGACGCGGCACCACCCAGTCGCCGTCTCGTTCGCACAGCGCTTCGAGCAGGGCGGAGGTGAGGTTCGGCAGGTCGCAGGCCGTCACCAGCAGTCGGCGGCCGGGATGGGCTCGGGCCGCTCCCAGGATGCCTGCCGCCGGTCCTCCGACGCCGGGCGCGTCGGCGACCGAGGCCGTAGACCCGCGCCGTGCGCTGCTGGAGCCGACGGCGATCACGACTTCGTCGCAGACCTGGCTCAGGGTTGCGAGGCTGCGATCGAGCAGCGTGCGGCCGTCGAACTCGAGGACCGCCTTGTCGCTGCCCATTCGCCGCGATCGACCGCCGGCCAGGACGACCCCGAGGGGGCCGTCTTCCCGCACCCGCCGCAGGGCTCGTACGTCCGTCATGCGGGCATTTTCAGGCGTACCAGCGTGTTACGATTTCCGACTCGCGAAACGCCCTCTGGAGGTTCCATGCTGAACAAGTTTCTCACCGTTTCCGTCCTGCTCGCTGCCCTCGTCGCCGTTCCCGCCGTGGCCCAGAACCCCTCGGTCACCATGAAGACCAACCTGGGCGACATCGTGATCGAGCTCTATCAGGACAAGGCTCCCGCCACCGTCGCGAACTTCCTCTCCTATGTCGACGCCGGCTACTACGGCGGCACGATCTTCCACCGGGTGATCGACCAGTTCATGATCCAGGGTGGCGGCTTCGACGGCTCGCTGAACAAGAAGGCCACCAACGACCCGGTGAAGAACGAGGCCGACAACGGCGTTGCCAACGCTCGCGGCACGATCGCCATGGCGCGCACCAGCGATCCCGACAGCGCCACGGCAGTTCTTCATCAACACCGTCGACAACGGCGGTCTCGACCACACGGCGAAGACCATGGACGGGTGGGGCTACTGTGTCTTCGGCAAGGTGACCTCGGGCATGGATGTCGTCGACAAGATCTCCTCGCTGCCGACGACTCGCGGCGCGGGCGGGCACAACAACGTGCCGACCGAGACCGTCACGATCCAGTCGGTGACCCGAAACTAGGTCGGCTCGCCCGGATCGGCAGCCGACTCCGGGTGGGCGAAGAACTCCCTGACCGGGTTCTGGAAGCGGGCGGCGAGGATCGCCGCCCCGGCCAGGCCCGCTACGATCGAAGCTGCGAGGCGACCCCAGCTGTCGGCCGGCAGTGCCCAGGCCACGGCTGCGAAGAGCGGCAGCGGCGCCAGGTAGACGAAGACCAGGTCTCGCAGTAGAGCGGTCATTCCCGTTCCCAGTTCGCGGAACATCTGCCACACCATCAGGACGTTGCCGAAGAGCAGCAGGTTGGCCCAGGCCATGCCCATGGCGCCGTAGCGCGACGTCAGCCAGCTTCCGATCAGGATCAGCGAGGCCAGATTGAGCAGCGCGGTCGCCAACCAGACGCGATCACGATGGCGCACCTTGAGTACCTCGCCGCCGGCGTCGGTGGCGAAGTCGAGGAAGGGTACGAAGCACAGCACCTGCAGCAGCGGGACGGCAAAGTCCCACTTCGGGCCGAGCAGGATCGACACGACTTTGGGTGCATTGAAGAACAGGAAGTACCCCGCCAGCACGTGGAAGCACATCAGGAAGACGGTGGTGTAGCGAAACGCCGAGCGGAACCGCGGTTCGTCGTCGCGGTACTCGACCAGGGCGGGAATCAGGGCGCGCGGCGCGACGATCGTGGGAATCAGGAAGGCGATCCAGTAGGCACGCGAGTAGTAGCCGACGGTTTCGGTGTCGGTGAAGACGCCCAGAATGAAGATGTCGATGTACTGGACGAGCTGGATCGTGATCCAGATCAGGAAGAGCAGGTAGCTGCCCTTCAGGAGGTCGGGGATCAACCGCGGCTGAACGTCGAGCACCATCCGATGCCATGACTTCCACCACACCAGGCCGGCGAAGAGCGCCGCCGCCGAGAGCTCTCCCGCGACGAAGCTCCACACGCCCCAGCCGGCCCAGGCGAGGCCTACCGAAACGACCGCCATGGTCAGTCCGCGCAGGATCTCGGGCATGAGCAGGCTGCGGATCTGCAACTCGCGCTCGAAGAAGGTGCGCGGCACGATCATCAGACCGTCCAGCAGCACCCAGAGCGCCATCACCCGCAGCACGCTCGGCAGCTCCGGGTCGAGGAACGAGAAGCCGGGCGCCGTCACCATCAGCACCACCGTCAGGGCCACGCCGCTCATCGTGTTGAAGAGCAGCACCGTGCCGTAGGGACGGCGGGGATCTCGGATCAGGTGATGGACCAGGCCGAGGTCACGAGCCGCGGCCGTCACCGTGACGATGCGCAGCGCCATCTCGTAGAGACCGTGGCCCTCGGGCAGGATCAGGCGGGCGAGCGCCATCCGGGCGACAAAGGTCACCCCGAGGCGTACGACCAGACTGGCGTAGGACGCCAGCGTCGAGTGCAGGAAGCGGCGCTCGGTGGTGTCGGGCTGGGTCAAGGCAGCCGCAGTCTAGCGCCGCGGACTATTTCTTGGTGCCGGTACGGATCAGGTCGATGCACGCCCACAGAGTGTCGGCCTGCACACGACCGATCGGCAGGGTCATCCCGAGCCAGAGGTCTCGAGTCCCTGAAAGCAGAGCATTGAAGTCGACCTCGTGGCCCTTGTCGATGATGCGGCGAAGGGCGGCCAGCAGGTCGGGCACCTGCCAGAGGCCGGGTCGACGTCCTCGCAATTCGCGCCAGGCGACCTTCATGGCTCCGACTCGCGCCTCGGCGATCTCACGATTGCCGTAGCGCTGGGCGAGGTGCTTGACCTCGGGAAGGCCGTCGAAGACCGAATCGTCGGGAGTTTCGGTCTCGGAGATGATCTGCCAGTGCTGCGGCAGCATGTCCTTGGCGCGGATCTGGGTGACGAAGGTGTCGAAGCGCTTGAGCGCGAGGCCCTCGAAGAGGATGCCGATGTTGTCGAAGTCCTTGCCGTTGGCCCAGGCGGCGATGTCCTCGTGCGAGGGCAGGTTGCGGGCCGGCTCTTGTGGCTTCGGCGCCGGCTTGGGCTTCTCGGCCGCTTCGGCCTTCTCGGCTGCGGGCTCTTCGGCGGTCGACTCCGCGGCAGCCTCCGTCTCCGGTGTCGTAGCCGCTTCGGAGGACTCCTGCGAGGGGGTCGCGGCGTTGGCGGACCCCTCTGGCTCTTCGGCAGCCTTCGGCTCAGCCTCGGCCTGCGCCGCCTCCGCGACCGTCGCCTGCTCCTCCACGCCTTCGTTCTCGGGCTCGCTCGACTTCTCGGCGGCGGCTTCGTCGTTCTTCGCGGGGTCGGTGGTCATGGCTGGACCTCGAATGGAGCAGGGTTGGAGGTGGGTTCGAGTCTCGTCGAGGTTGCGATCTGAGAACTGCGATCCTGAAGTCTGATGAGGGATCTGAGAGTGGTGCCGAAGGCCGGACTTGAACCGGCACGGGGTCGCCCCCACACGGCCCTCAACCGTGCGCGTCTACCATTTCCGCCACTTCGGCATGAAGCGAGAGTCTAGCAATTCCTGGGCTCCACCGATACGTCCTCGAGGGGCGCGTCAGGGAGCGTCGGGAGCCTCCTCGGCAGCGGCCTCGGCGGCGTCTTCGGCCTCCTCGACGATCGCTGCTTCTTGCGCTGCGGGCTCTGCGACGGCATCTTCGGACGCCGGCGGCGCGCTCTCGACGTCGGCCATCACCGACGATCCGCCGGTTCCCGAGCGCTGGAAGATGCCGATCGACATCGTCGTTACGATGAAGAGCACGAAGAAACCGACCGTCAGCTTGTGCAGCAGAGTGGCGGCGCCACGGGCTCCGAAGGCGGCCTGCGTCGAGCCGCCGCCGAAGACCGACAGATCGGCGCCCTTGCCCTGCTGGAGCAGCACGACCAGGATCAGGAAGATGCAGGTGACGATGTGAACGAAATACAGAACGTAAAGCACGGGAGTTCTCCTTCGTACGACCGGATCAGACCGAGGGACCGGTCGCGCCGCAACGGCGAATGATATCGAGGAATGAGTCTGGATCAAGGCTTGCGCCGCCAATCAGGAAGCCATCGATGTCGGGACAGGCGAGCAGTTCCTCGCAGTTGGCCGGCTTGACGGAGCCTCCGTAGAGGATCTGAAGCCGGTCGGCGACACTCGTATCGGCGAGTTCTTCGACCTTGGAACGCAGGAAGGCGTGGGCCTGCTGCGCGATCTCGGGGGTGGCGGTGAGACCGCTGCCGATCGCCCAGACCGGTTCGTAGGCCAGCACCCAGCGACCCGGCTCGGCGTCGCGTGGCAGGGCGGCGGTGAGCTGGCGTTCGAGCACCGCCTCGGTGTCTCCGCTCTCGCGTTGCTCGCGACTCTCGCCGAGGCACAGTACCGGCTCGAGGCCCTGGCGCAGCGCGCTGGCGACCTTGGCGGCAACGTGGTCGTCGCTCTCGCCGTGGTCGGCGCGTCGTTCGCTATGACCACACAGAACCCGGGTGGCTCCGAAATCGAGCTGGTGCAGGCCCGAGGTATCGCCGGTGTGGGCGCCGCTGTCCTCGGCGTGGAGGTCCTGACCGCCCCAGCTGACCGGAGTGTCGCCGAGCGCGCCTTCGAGGGTCTGCAGGAAGGGGAAGGGAGGGAAGAGAGCGACTTCGGGCTCGTCTCGCAGGGAGGCGTCGCGCAGGCGTTGGCAGAACCCGACGACTTCCGGCCGACGCAGATGCATCTTCCAGTTGCCCGCGATCAGCACCCGGCGACTCATCGTTCGAGCACCGTCACACCGGGCAGCGCCGTGCCGCCGACCAGTTCGAGAGAGGCGCCGCCGCCGGTCGAGACGTGACCGATGCGATCGGCGACTCCGGCGGCCTCGATCGCGGCCACGGTTTCGCCGCCGCCGACCACCGAGAAGGCTTCGCTGTCGGCGAGGGCCCTGGCCAGTTCCGTGCAACCGTTGTCGAAGGGCGGCACTTCGAAGACTCCCAGGGGTCCGTTCCAGAACACCGTTCTGCAGGTCGAGACGACCTCGGCGAAGTGGCGGACGGTTTCGGGTCCGACGTCGACGGCCAGACGATCCTCAGCGACGTTGGCCGCGCTCGTGATCTCGACCACGCGCTCGTTTCCGCTCAGCGTGTCGGTGACCACCAGATCCGTCGGCAGCAGGATGTCGACGCCGGCCTTCTCGGCGTCGGCGAAGATCCTTCGCGCCACGTCGAGTTCGTCGTGGGCGACCAGGGAAGCGCCCATTTCGACCCCCTTCGCAGCGAGCAGCGTGTTGGCCATCCCGCCGCCGAAGAGCAGACAGGAGACGCGCGGCAGCAGGTTGTCGATGGCGTCGATCTTGCCGGCGATCTTCGCTCCGCCGAGAATGGCGACGAAGGGTTGCTCCGCGTTGTCCAGGAGGCGGCCGAAGGCCTTCAGTTCGCGCTCGAGCAGACGCCCGCCAACGGCCTTCGCGACGTGCTCGGTAACGCCGACGATCGAGGCGTGGGCGCGGTGACTGCAACCGAAGGCGTCGTTGACGTAGTTCGGCGCCAGGCGAGCCAGTTGCCGTGCGAAGTCCGGGTCGTTGGCCTCTTCCTCGGCATGGAAGCGCAGATTCTCGAGCAGCAGGAATCCGCCGTCGACCAACTCGCCGACATGCGCCTCGGCAACCTCTCCCACGCAGGCCGAAGAGAAGATCACCGGCTTCTCGAGCAGCTCGCTGAGCACGGGCACCAGGAACCCCAGCGACAGGCTCGGGTCGGCCTTGCCCCTGGGTCGGCCGAGGTGGGAGGCCAGAACCGTGCGGGCGCCGGCAGACGACAGGGCGGCGAGGGTGGGAAGCGCCGCTCGGATCCGGGTGTCGTCCAGAATCCTGTCGCCTTCCCGGGGAACGTTGAAATCGACCCGAACGAGGACCGCCTTGCCGGTCAGGTCGTCCTGGAGGAGGTCGTCGAGGGTGCGGATGTCGAGCATGGCTTCGAGGATCGAGATTCGTCGGAACGGCTGTGCGGACCGGAAGTTGCCGCGCTTTGGGGCGCCGATGCGGGTCCCGCAGGGCGCCGAAGAGCAGCGCGAGGGAACGTTCCATTCTAGCATGCGGAAGCCGTCTCGCGGCCCTTCGCAGCGCCCTCCTGTGTCAGACTCGGCGAATGTCCGTGGCGCCTGTTTCCGCCCTCGCTCGGCCGCTCGTTCTGGGGATCGAAACCTCCTGCGACGACACGGCCTGCGCCGTCGTCGACGGTCGCGGGCGGGTGCTGGCCTCGGTGGTGTCGAGCCAACTGGAGCCCCATCGGCCGTATGGCGGGGTGGTCCCGGAGATCGCCTCGCGCGAGCATCTTCGTAACTGGCCGGCGGTCAGCAGCGAGACGCTGGAAGCCGCGGGCGTCGAACTCTGCGACGTCGACCTGGTTGCTGCGACGCGCGGGCCGGGCCTGGTGGGATCGTTGCTCGTCGGGCTGACGCTCGGCAAGTCGATCGCCTGGGGTCTCGAGGTGCCGTTCTTCGGCGTCCATCACATGGAGGGCCATCTGTTCTCGCCCTTCCTGGGGGCTCCGGGAGAGCCGGCCGCCGACGTGCCGGAATCGTTCTGCGGCCTCGTGGTCTCGGGCGGCCACAGCATGATCGTCGAAGTCGCCCGTCATGGACTCGAGGTCGAGACCGTCGCCCAGACCCGTGACGATGCGATGGGAGAGGTCTTCGACAAGGTCGGCAAGCGTCTGGGACTCGACTTCCCGGCCGGCGCGCGACTCGATGCGCTCGCCGAGCGCGGCAACGCGAAACAGCACCGCTTCTCGATCGCCCGCTGCTCCGACGGCAGCCTCGACTTCTCGTTCTCCGGGCTCAAGAGCCAGGCGCTGCTCGAGATCGAGCGACTCGAGGAGCGCGGCGTCCAGACGCAGATCGGTCGACCCGATCGCGACTCCGAGATCGCTGTCGAGGTCCTCGACCTGCTGGCCGGTTTCCGCGCCGCCGCGGTCGCTCAACTGCTCGACCGGCTGCGTCGGCGTCACGCCGAGCAGCCGATCCACGTGCTCGCCGTTTCGGGGGGAGCAGCCGCCAATCGTGAGTTGCGTCGCGCTCTCGAAGCCTGGGCCGGCTCCGAGGCGATCGATCTGCGTCTCGTCAGCCTGGCGATGTCGGGCGACAACGCCGCCATGATCGCGCACTCGGCGCTACTACGTCGTCGCGCCGGCTCGCAGGGCGACGGCCTCGACACCGATGCCTCGAGCCGGATTCCGATCGGGGCCCTCGCATGAACGAGGAAGCTCTGCCGGAGGAGACCGATTCGGCCGCCGAGGTCCCCGCCGGGCCGCCGACCGGTCTCGTCACCTTCGGCTTCCGGCCGTGGGTGCGCTCGACCTGTCGCACCGCGATGATCTGGGGGGTCGGTGTGCTGTTCCTCTTCGGCGGCGTGGCCTGGTACATGCGGGCCCCCGACGACGGTTTCTTCGGCCGCGCCTTCGCCGTGCTGGCCGCCTACACTCTGCTCTTCCAGGTCTCCCTCATGAAGATCTGGTGGACCGCCGGCGCTCCCGCCATGCTGCTCGACGACGCCACGCTCGGCTACCAGCCTCTGCATACCTTTCGACCGAAGCGGATCCCCTTCAGCCGGGTCCTCGCTACGAGTCCAAGACTCGGTACCCAGTCTCTGCGGGTGATCGTCGAGGGCAAGCGGCGCGACCGCGAACTGTTCCTCAATCTCGCCGTCGTCCAGGGTCGCCACCATCTCACCGACGAACTCGGCCGACGCCTGCAACGAATCGGCCTCGAACCCTTCGGCACCGACGGCCTGTCCTGGCGCCGCCCGGGCTTCGAGGAACCCAACCTGCTCTAGATGAGCTCGCCGATGAGTGCCGGGAGGCCGATCTCTCCGTTGCCGATCCACCCGATGCAGGTCGGTGAGAACGGGGGACGGCGCTTCTACCTCTTCTATGACCTGTTCGTGCCCTGGCAGCGCGACCGGTTGACGGCCGTGGCGCCGTACTACGGCGTGGATTTCGACCTCGAAGCGGCGGGGATCGACCTGGAGGACGTCCGTCTTCAGGTCGGTTCGCTGGAGGTGGGAGGCCAGTACCTGCCCTACGGACTCGAGGGCTGGGAGCCGTCGATCTTGATCGACTTCGTCGACCCGCGGCTCGGTGAGCTGATCGAGTCGCAGGAGCAGTTGACGGTACGGGTTGTCGCAGGCACTCATGTCGCCGACTTCACCCTGTCGACGGCTCGAGCGCTGCAGCACGAAACGTCGGTGGCGCTCTGCGTACGAGACGAGAACCGTTGGCTGCCGTTCTACCTCGAATACTGGTTGGAGGTGATGAAGGTCGGCCAGGTCTATCTCTACGACAACCGAACCCGCGATCGTGCGGGCCTCGAGATGCTGCTGGGGCCGTACTTGGCTCGCGGCCAGGTCACCCTCATCGATTGGGACTTCGAGTGGCGAAACCGAATCGACGAGAAACAGATCGGCCAGCCGCCTCAGGAAGGCCACACGCTCGCCCGCTTCGGCGCCGACCGCTGGATCGGGTTCTTCGATGCCGACGAGTTCCTGCTGCCGCCCGAGTCGGGACTTCAGGAGCTCCTCTCCGCCTACGACCCCGACTCGGTGGGTGCGGTTTCGTTCGAGATGCTCTGGTGCCTCTACAAGGGCGAAAAGTCGTACCGGGAGATCGTCGATCCGCTGGCCGAGTTCACCCACGTCCGCTCGCTCGCCAGGCCCAAGACGAAGCTCTTCGTGTCGCCTCGCAAGGTCCGTTTCATGCGCTTCCACTGGATCCAGGAGGACCAGATCACGGTGCCGAACCCGGAGGTTCGCTACTACCACCTCGCGACCCGCGACTTCCGATTCGAAGAGGGCCGGACACCGGAGGGCTTCGGCGCCGACGCGAAGATGGATCGCTCGCTGGCGATCCGTTGGGCGGCGCATCGCGCCCGGCGGCCGCGAGTGCAGAGGGACCGGATCTGGCAGTCGGTCGAAGAGTGTGTCGATCATGTCGAGTCGGCTTTCGAGGAAGCCCTGCATGGGCGCTCCGCACTCAGCGAAGACGCTCTCGGGGTCGAAGGTTCGATCGGTCTCTACACTCGCCACTTCTACAACCGACTCTGCGCCTGCCGCGGAATCCGGCTGCTCGAGATCGGCGCCGACAAGGGGGCCTCGAGCGTCGCCTTCGTCAACGGCAATCGGGTCGATGCGACGGTGATCGACAACTGGGTGAGGAACCCCACCTCGGCTCAGGACTGTGTCGAGAACCTGGAGCGGTTGCGCGGCGACAGCAACGTGGAGCTGCTGGAGTCGAACTGCTGGGACGTGCCGAAGAAGTGGCTCGGTCGCTACGACGTCTACTGCTACGACGGCAGACACCAACTCCGAGACCACGAGCGCGCCATCACGGAATTCGCTCCGTACCTCGCCGACATCGCAGTCGTGGTGATCGACGACTGGCTGTGGCGCAAGGTGCGGGAGGGAACCCGGGCAGGGCTCGAGAAGATCCCCCAGCGTGTCGCCTGGCGCTGGGAAACACCGATCGTCACCGCAGAACTGCCCGACAACCACAGCCCAGGCGATCGGTCGGGGTGGTGGAACGGCGTCGGGGTCTTCGTCCTGGAGCGGGTTTCGTGAAGGTCACCTTGAAACCAGTCCCCGGTGGAGCGATCGGCAACTACCTCTTCCACCTGAACCACGCGGTGCTCTTCACCCGGACTCGGCGTGGCGTCCTCGAGATTCCACCGAAGCCCCAGTTCAAGACCCTGAACCGGGAGACCGTCACTCTCGATCTGAGCAACCGGAGCTTCGTGCCCGATTTCGCCGATCGAACGCTGGAGTTCTTCGTGCACGGCGACGCCGAGACGAGGCGCCTCGGCTTCCGCGAGCACTTTCGGTCGATGCGTCAGAACCTCATGCCGCTTCTCGACGATCGTGGCGAGTTTCGCGAAACCGATCGCGACACCCTGGTCATCCACGTGCGCTCGGGCGACATCTTCAAGTCCGTCTGCAATGCCAAGTACGGTACGCCGCCGCTGTCGTGGTTCCGCCGCCTGATCGAATCGTCCGACTTCCGACAGATCCTTCTCGTGACCCAGACCCGCTTCGGGGCCGGCGGTCAATTGAATCCGGTGGTCGAGCCGCTTCTCGCCGACTACTCGAACGCGCAACTGGTGAGCGAGTCCGTCGAACACGACTTCCATACCCTTCGGCACGCCTACCATCTCGCTCTGTCACCGGGCACCTTCTCGCTTGCCGCTGCGATCCTCAGTACCAATCTCCAGAACCTCCACGTTCCCTTCTATCCTCATCGCTCCGACGTCAACTTCGGCAACCGATGCTTCGCCTCGCCGCACGGCTATCCGTTTCGGGTCGTCGGCTGGCGGATCGCCGACTTTCTGGGAATGCGCCGCTGGAGCTTCTCCGACCGTCAGATGCGGTCGCTGGAGGAGCATCCGGTCGGATCCGTGTGGCAGCTGGGCAGTCGGGTTGCGGACCGTAGGCCGGACTACGATCGGCTCTACTCCGGGTCGGTCGTGCGGCGTTCGGGCCGGACCGATGCCAGCCTCCTCGAAGACGGCGGGCTGCTGCTGCGATTGCCGCAGGGCGAAGCCGCCCGGCTGAACGTCAGCGCTGCGGCGATCTGGGAGTTGTGCGACGGCAGTCGTGACCTGCGCGCTGTCGAGGATGCCCTGATCGAAGACCGTCCCGATGCGGCGGCCGAGATCCGTTCTTCGGTTCCCGCGGTGGTTCGCGATCTCATGAAGCGCGAGCTGATGGGCTTTCCGAAGATCTTCGGGATCGGCCTGCCGCGAACGGCGACGCGCTCCCTGCACCGGGCGCTCATGACGCTCGGCTTTCCGTCGACCCGCAAGCCGGCCTTCAGGGTCCACGCCGGGCGACTGGTCGTCGCCCCCGGGTCGCTCGCCGACTTCGACGCCCTGGTCGGCGCGCCGATCGCGGCGGCGTATCGAAGACTCGACCGCGACTTCCCCGGTTCCCGCTTCGTCATGACCACTCGTCCGATCGAAGAGTGGTTGCAGTCGATGCGTCGCTTCCTCGGCGTGGCGACGTGGTCACGGGACCGCCATGCCCGCGATGCTGTGAAGCATCTGTTCGGAGTCACGGTTTTCGACGAAGTCCGGCTGCGTGAGAGCTACGAGCGCCACCAGGAAGAAGTCCTCGAGCACTTCGCCGACCGTCCTGAGGACCTCCTCGTCTTCGACGCGAGTGCCGGCCATGGCTGGCAGAGACTGTCCGGCTTTCTCGGCGTCGAAGCATTGCCGGGGGACTTTCCACACGTCGGGTGAGTCTGCCGGGCCTCTTGTACACTGCCCGCCCGGCCCACGGTTCACGAGACGCTCGTCGCCCTCTCCCATCATGAAGTGCCTGCGCTATCGCCTCCACCAGCGTGGCCGCTGCGGATGGTCGAACGCCCTGATGTCGCTCGAATGTGGCGTCGTGATCGCTCACATGACCGATCGCACCCTGGCTGTCGAAGGCAACATCTCGCCGCCGGCCAATCTGCGCTCCGAGGGCGGAGTCAAGCGGGTTCTCGAAAGCGGTCAACCGCGCAAGGCGACGGTGACCGATCTCTACGAGATCCCCGTGCGCTGGTTCTCGATCGGTGCGGACGATCTTCTCGACGACGGCACGGCATCTTTCGAGTTGCTCTCCGACGAAGCCCTCTACAGCTGCGTCTACTACTTCGGAGACGACGTCGATACCCAGAGTGAGGACTTCAGGGCCTTCGCCCACAAGCGTCTGCCGAAGAACTTCGTCCATGGCAGCCGCTTCTCCGATGCCGAGATCGCCTCGATCGACACGATGAATGCGCTCAGCTTCTACAGCTATCTGTTCTATCTCCGCCCCGAGGAGCGCCGCGAGGTCCATCGCCTGTTGCGGCAGATGCGACCGAAGGCGCCGTACCTCCAGTTCGCAGCTCGGGTCGTCGAGCGCATCGGCCCGTTCAACGCGGTCCACATCCGACTCGGCGACTTTCGCCAGACCAGCGGCGTGACGACCCGAATGCGAACGGTCGCCGACGTCGTCGAGTCCCTGCAGCGGCATTTCGATCGCCGCCAGACTCTGGTGGTCTGCACCGACGAGAGTGAGAACGAGGCCTTCTTCGGCGAACTCCGTCGGTCGTTTCCGAACCTGGTGATCCTCGACACCTTCATTCTCGAGGATCCGGAACTCGCCGAGGCCTATCGTGACCTGCCGTTCCACGACGACATGGCGATGTCGGTGATCACGCAACTGGTGGCCGGCGAGTCCGACGACTTCGTCGGCTCGATGACGAGCACCTTCACGGCCATGATCCATCGCTTCCGAGGCAACAACGGCAAGAGCGAAGATTTCAAGTTCCTGTGGTGCGAAGTGCCCGATCCCGGGGTTCCCCTCGAGCGCGGCCGCCATGCGATCGCGAAAACGATTCCCTTCGAGAACAACCGTTTCATCGAGGCCCTGGAAGGCCCGTACTCGTGGAATCGGATCGACCTGTGGGTCGGCTGCGAGTACTACGGCTGGTTCAGGGAGTGGCCGGAATCGTTTCTTCGTACGTCCTGAGCCGCCGCGCGCCCGCCATCCCACGCGGGGAGATCGAACATGTGGCGCTTGCCGAATCCGACGCTGCGGGTCTTCGGCCACAGCATGAAGCGGTTGGGCACTTCGTCGAGTTCGGTCTTCAGTTCGAAGACCTTCTTCTTCTTGGAGAGGATCTCGGGATCGTAGATGTCCTTCCTGAAGATCTCACGATCGTCGACGAACAGACAGAAGATGAAGAACTCGTAGTCGTCGCTGTCGGGAATCTCGCCGAGGGGGAGTTCGAGGTCGACCTCGTAGTCGATCAGGTTGGCCGGGTCCGAAAAGAACCGGTAGCGTTTCCGGAAGTCGACGCCCGCCCAGCGTTCGTAGTCGCGCACCGTCGCATGGGGGCCGATGGAGTAGGGCTCGAGGTTGCTCGGGTCGCCGACCAGCAGTTCCCTCAGGCGCTTGATCGACAGCCGTCTGTGAGCCTCCGACTGCTCGCTGAGATCGGTCCAGTGCTTGTCCGACCCGTGACCGTACTTGTGGTGGATCACGTTGCGGTGCGGGTAGAAGATCTCGTAGCCGTGGGTGAAAGCCCGGATGGCGAGGTTGATCTCCTCGCCGTCGAAGTAGAGGTCGGGATCGTAGGGAACGTCGAGCACGAAACGCCCGATCGTGAACAGCATTCCGGCGGCGATGAAATGGCTGACTCCGGGGGCGCTGCGATCCTTGACGTACTCGGTCTTCATCGTCAGCGTCATGTCGCGGTTGATGCGACCGAGGGTCAGTCGCTGAACGCCGTTGCTGGTGATGAGCCTCTCTTCGCCGTTGTGTCGTGAGTAGTTCGGCGGGTAGCTCGACAGCACCGGCTTCTCCGCCCCGGTCATGTGCAGCATGTCGATCAGGATCTCGTCCCACCAGGGCAGGAAGCGACTGTGGGCGTCGACCTGGAGGGTGTAGGTCTCCCCGCCGTAGAGACCGTTGGTCCGGTTGCGGGCCCAGCAGCAACCTCTCGATTCCTGCCACGGCACCGCGTCGATACGCACCTGGGGGTGGTCGAGGTAGGGCCGCATCGCCCTTCGCTCGTCTTGCGAGTGCTGCCAGCAGACTCCGAAACGCAGGGCCTCGGGGTGCCGGGCGTTGGCAAGCGCGCTGGCGATCGTACGAGGGAGCTCGGGGTCGCGATACGAGGCGAGTTGAACGAAGATCGAGCTCATGGGTGGTGCGGCGGTCGGGGCGCGAAGCTAGCATGCGCCCCGTTGCCGGGCGCTCGAACGGTTAGGCTACGGCACTTCCGGCGATGGTCCAAGCATGATCCTCCTCCTGCATTTCCACAAAGCGGCAGGTACCAGTGTCGTCGACGCGTTTCGCACCTCGGGCTTTCGATTCCACGATCCCCACACCAATGCCAACCCCTGGACCGCCGGTCGCAGGGAGTTGATCGAGTTCTGGGACTTCGACGCTGATCGCCTGAACGACTGGCTCGACCGGATCGAGAACCAGGGCGTTCAGGTTCTGGCCTGCGAATGGGACTTCCTGCGACCGGAGGTCTTCGCCGAGTGCCGGAATCGGTTCCGCCTCGTCACCTGCATCCGAGATCCGCTCGAACGGGTGGTCTCCCACTATCGAATCGCCGGTGGCGACGGGGCCCACGGCTCGATCGAGAACTGGTACGCGAGGGTTCGCGAGACGTGGCGCAGGCGTCGGACGGAACGCGAGTTCCCGATCACCTCGAACTTCCCCAACTATTACGTGCGGATGCTCAACGCGCTCGGCCGCGAGGCCGACGCCCACATCGGCGTCGAGCATCTCGATCGTGCCTGCAAGACCCTCGAGCAGTTCGACGTCGTGACCGATCCTGGGCCGGCCCGCCAGTCAGGAGCTTTTGCGGCCGGGTCGGGATCCGGGGAGGCCTGCCGCATCGCAACCAGGGCCGAAAGCCGCACCCGGAGATCTCCGAGGAGTTCGTCGAGTCGTTCTGGCGGCGCAACGCCCTCGACCGCGTGCTCTTCGAACGGGCAAACGAGATCAGCCTGGGGCAGGCGGAAAGTCCGGAGCCGGTTCGTCGGGTCTTCGCCGTACCGCAGCCCCGCTACCCGTCGAGCCGCGAGGCCGAGTGGTCGCGGGGGCTGAAGGGTCTGGAGCTGCTATGGCCGTCGCAGGCGGCAAAGTTCGCGATCTGCCCGCCGGGTCGGATCTTCACCGTCGGCGATTGGTCGGCCCGGGTCCTGGAGAAAGGGCTGCCGAAGCTGGGGTTCGTCCTGCCGATGGCGTCGTTCGACCTACCGTCGGAGGAACGGAAGGGGGGTCCACACGGTGCTCTTGCCTGTCACACCCCTGGAGACTGGCTGCGACTGCTGGAGTGGACGGTCGAGGCCGAGAAGGGCGGTGCCACCGAGCAGAACACGTCGGCCTGGGCGGTCGACAGCGACCATGGAGTCCTGGATCGTGGTGTGGCCTCGAAACCGGTCGGCCGGGAGCGTTTTCTCGAGCGTCGCAGGGAGATCCTCGCCCTGGTTGAACAGGTGTTCGATTCAGACCTCGTCGTCCTCGCCTTCAACTCGGTCGAAGTGGATCGCGGGGACGCGCACCAGAGCGACCCGGGTCCCGCTACGCGGATTCCCTCGCGCGACGAGTTGAAGTCACAGATCGAGAGGTCACTCGAGATCGTTCGCGATCGCAATCCGAGGGCCCTCTTCGTCCTGGTGACATCGCCGGTCGTCCTCGAGCGGACCGGCACCGGTCTCGACGTCCTGGTCGCCGAGGCTCGGGGCAAGGCGCTGCTGACCAGCGTCGCAGCCGAGATCGCCGCTACCTCCCCGGACGTCGACACGATGCCGTTCCACGAGGTCCTGGCCGCATCCCGCTCGGGTCGTCACTGGCGGGGTCCCGCTTCTCCGATTCCCTCGGCAGGCGTGGGGAACGACTGGGCCGAACGCTTCGCCCGGGTCTTCTGGAGTGGGGATTCGATCGCCGGTTCCCTGCCCCGCCAGTATGGCCCTGCGATGGACTCCACCGGCCCCTTGCCTGCGCTGCGGCGCAACACCCTCGAAGCCCAGGTGCTGGGCCCCTTCAACTCCGGCACCAACCTGATGTTCGTCTACCATCGGAATCTCTTCGCGGTTCCCATTCGCTTCCACACCTTCTTCTGGAAGCACTCCCTGCCGCCCGACTTCCTGCCCGCCCCGAAGAGCCGCCTGACTCCTGAGCTCGACGTTCCCATCGGACGGTTGATGAAGGCCGCGCGCTTCGTCTGCATGGTTCGATCTCCCTACTTCTGGATCCACTCCACCCTCAAGCACCCCTACACGCTGCGCTTCCTCGACCGTCGCTCGACCCGGCTCGATTCGCTGACCAGTCGGATCGAGTTCCACGGTGACGTCCACGCGAACCTTTCCGTGCTCAGGAACGCCTATTACCGTGCCTACCTCGAGGAGCTGCCGGCGCTGCGGACCCGTTTCGTGCGCCTCGAGGACCTGGTCGCCGACCCGTCCTCGACGCTGGCGACGGTGGGCGAGGGGCTGGAGCGCAAGAAGGGCGTCGACGAAGCCGCCACGATCGACTCGATCCATCAGAGGCCGGCGAAGCGCCACGGCGGCGAGGCCTGCGTCTTCGGCGACGACGCGAGGGCGCTCTATGTCCCCGAGAGGGTCGGCGAGTTCTTCGACGCCGAGGAGATCGCGGCGATCAATGCGGGCCTCGATCGCGGCCTGATGAAGCGCTTCGGCTACCCGGTCATCGAACCATGATCGGGTTGCGGTCGAAGGGTTCGAGGAGCCTCCTGCCGGGGAGGTTGCGGTAGAGGTCCGCGTCCTCGGCGTAGATCGCCTGAACCCGTCGCGCCAGGTCTTCGTCGAAGAAGTACTGCGCCCGGGGGTAGCCTCTCTCCCTCAATTCGGCCGGGCGCACATCGGCGGCGAAGTACCGCGCGTCGTCGCGGTAGGGGCTGGGGCGCTCTCGCAGGGGTTCCCAAGGCTTCATGCCGAAGCGTTCGCTGAGCTCGGGCAGCTTGCGGTCGAGGTGATCGACCGGGATGATTTCGTCGAAGGTCAGTCCGAAGACGTCGCGAGTCTGGGATTCGAGATGGTGCTGGGGTTCGAGCCCCTGCGCCCTCAGGGTCTCGAGAGCCTCCACCGTCTCCCGGAACGTCCTGTCGATCAGCGAGACCTCCTTTCGGGAATCGGCATGGGACCAGGGATCGCCGACTCGCGGAGTGGCGACCCAGTCGAGGTAGAAGCTGACCAGGCGCCGCAGGGGGTCTCGAACGAAGAAGAAATGCGGATAGTCGAGATCGAGCGCATCGAGGCGGGGCCGCAGCATGATCGGCAGGTAACGTGGGTGGCCCTTCTCGATGCTGCCCGAGAGCCAGCGCTTGATCGTGCTGCAGCCGCACTTCGGGCTGAAGACGGCGACGAAGCGGCGGGGGTGGTTGACAGCGAAGTAGTAGGCCATGCGACGGCCGACAAGATACCGCAGCGCGGTCATCGATTCTCGTCGAACGGTTAGGATCCGGCGATGTCCAACGATCTTCCCTGGGCCCCGGTCGCCGACGGCCTGCTGCCGCGGCAGGAATCGGATCCGGCCCCGATGCCCGAGGAGAAACGTCTGGCAGTGGTGACCTCATCGCCGAAGACCAACCGCGCTGCGGTGGCCGAGATCGATCCCTCGAAGGTCGTGCGGACTCCGGTCTCCAGCCGGCTGGAACGCCCGCTCAGAATGCAGAAGGGCGCCGACGAGCTGCCCTGGTATCCGCAGATCGAGGAGATGGTCTTTCTGCGGCTGGTCGATGGATTCATCGGCGACAACGTGGTTTTCGACGAGGCCGACTACTTCGGCATGGGCCGCTGGTGGCTCGGCAATCGAAAGGATTCCTGGAAGCTCTACTCGCAGACCACCGAGGTCCGCCACGTCGACTTCGGCGTTTCGATCGGCGCCTGGGGCGGCGAGGCTTTCCAGCTCTTCATTCTCGACGCCCTGCCGAAGCTGGCGGCAGTGATCGATCTTTTCGACGACCCCCGATTCGTCGACCTGAAGGTCGTTTCCCACGGCGAACGCTCGAAGGTCGCCCGGTGGTTCTGGAAGCGTCTCGGCCTCGAAAAGCGCGTGGTTCAGAAGCCGATCGACTCCGAAGCCGGCTTCGTGGTCCATGCCGACGTCGCCCTGGCGATCCACCATGAGCCCAACCTCGGTCGCTACGGCATGCACCCGCGCGGTTGCATGACCCCGGTTCGACGTCGACTCGGAGCCTTCGATCCTGGTCCGCAGGACACGGTGCTCTACCTGCGACGTCCGTCGCACAGGATCCGCAGCGTCGACGACGAGGAGGTCCTGCTCCTTCGCCTCGAACAGATGCTGGCCGGAACGCCGTATCGACTCGACGTCTTCGAATCCTCGGGCGACATCGAGGCCGACAGCCTACGCGTGCATCGGGCGAAGCTGATTCTCGGTCCCCACGGCGGGGCGATGGCCAACATGATCTTCGCCCAGCCCGGCACCCACGTGCTGGAGTTCCTGCCGATCTATGAACTGCTGGCTCGCGGCGAAGACCCTCGCCCGTCCTATTGGGGACTCGCCCAGGCCTGCGACCTGACCTACTGGACCACGCGTCCGAGACGCTTCGGCTTCAATCACCAGGCGATGCGCCTCAAGTTCGACGAGATTCTTCGAATCGCGCAACGGGTTCTGCGGCAGGAGGGCGCTCCCGCAGTCCGAATTCCTGAACGCAATCGTGTTTTCCTGGCCGGCAACGGGGGCTATCGCGCCCCGCTGACCTTCGACTGGGTGCGACGTCCACAGGCGGCCAACTGTGAACCGGCCGTCATGGTCGGCAATCAGATCCTGAACCAGATCGACCGGCCCGGCCGCAAGATCGGCTGGATCCGCGAGTCTCCATCGATCGCGACCTACCTCGGAACCACCGGGAGGGTTCTTCACGAACTCGACAAGATCGAGGAGAGCTACGAGGTCGTCCTCACCAGCGACCGCGGGTTGTGCGAGGTCAGTCCGGTCTTCGACTACAACCCCGCGGGCGCCAACATGCCGTTTCCCTGGGTCTCGCCTCGCGACTATCGGCTGGCGCGAAAATCGAAGCTGTGCTCGATGTTGGCCTCGAAGAAGCTCATGGTCGACGGTCATGTCGAGCGTCATCGTCGCGCCTTTCACCTGAAGGACCGGCTCGACCTCTACGGCGGCGCCTGGGGGAGTCCTCGAGTCGGCGAGGTCGCCCTGCCGAACCCCGGCAGCGTCATGGGTGACAAGAGCGCGGGACTCGTTCCCTACTGTTTCTCGGTCACCATGGAGAACTGCCGCTGCGATCTCTACTACACGGAGAAGCTCACCGACTGCTTCGCGGTCGGCACGGTGCCGATCTACTGGGGTAGCCGGGCGATCGGGGAGATCTTCGACCTCGACGGCGTGATCTTCCTCGAAGACGACTTCGACCCCGAGAGCCTGAGTTTCGATCTCTACCGCGAGATGCTGCCGGCGGTTCGCAACAACCTCGAGATCCTTCGCGGTCTCGAGTCGTCGGCCGATCGGCTCTTTCGCAAGTTCATCGATCGCTGATCGGGCTGCGGTCCGGATTCATCTCCCGCTGTTCACCGAACCCGAGGTCGAGATCGACCCGTCGCGCCCATTCCTCGATGGTGCGGTTCGGACCGGCGCCATGGTCGCCCAGCAGCGCAGCGTCTCCGTGACCCCAGAGAGCCCGCAGGCGGTCGATCATGAAGACCGTCCCCTGCTGCTGCCACGACTTCGGGCTCTCGTCCCACACCTTGTGACGGACGCCGCCTTCGTACTCACGATAGTCGAGGTGCCAGAGGTAGATCTTCTCCGGCAGGAAGGAATCGTAGCCGTGGGTGAACGATCGTGCGGAGAGAGGGGCTTCGTGGCCGGCGTTGATCATGTCGGGATCTTCGGGCACTTCGACGATCCAGCGACCGTGGGTGAACAGGAAATTGAAGCACAGCAGGTAGGTGGGTTCGTCGGGATGGGCCGAGCGCTCGTTCGACATCTGTACGTCGATCCAGGCGGGTGGAATCTGGCGGGAACGCAGGCGCGGTACGCCGTCGAGTCGCGTCCCTTCCCAGGGTTTGACCACCTTGCCGTTGTCGTCGAGGCGAAACGGTGGTGAGCTGGTCGTCAGGATCGGCTTCTGCGAGGGCTTGCGCTGGAGTTCCTCGATCAGTTCGACGTCCCACCCCTCTGCCATGCAGGAGTGCGAGTCGATCAGCAGGTGGTAGGGCTCGCCGCGGTAGAGCCGCTGGATCTCCGCTCGTGCCCAGCCGTAGCCGAGGCTTTCTTCGTAGGGGTAGCGGATCACCCGAAACCGCGGGTCGCCCAGATAGTCGAGGGTCTCGCTGCTGTCGTTCTGCCAGCAGATCCCGAATCGCAGCCGCTCCGGAAAGCGAGCCTGCGAGATCACCGAGTCGATCGTGAAAGGCAGGAAGCTGTCTCGAAACGAGGCGATCGAGACGAAGATGAGATCGTCGGTGACGCCCATACCGGTCAGGCGACGCCCAAAGAGCGCCGGGCTTCCTCGAAGGAGATGCAGCGCTGCCAGTCTGCGTCGCCGTGGATGGTCACCGGACTCGGGGGGCGACCGGTGTAGGTGTCGGGGTGCGCCAGTCGACGGTCGAAGTCCATGCCGGCGAAGATCTCGTAGTCGCGGCGTCCTCGATGCGGGCCGAATCCGTAGCGCCCCAGTTCTTCGTGACGATCCTCGTCGTAGAGCAGGATCCGGAGTCGCTCCATGGCGACTGCGTTCTTCGCCTTGACGACATCTGAACCCTTCTCCCAGTGGCGACGGGGGGCTCCCTTGCGATGGTAGAGATGCCAGACCACGATCTCGGTCGGCAGGAAGAGGTCGTACCCCCAGCTGAAGGAACGCATCGTCAAGTTGAGTTCCTCGCCCCAGTAGTAGTGCTCTGGGTCCTGGGGCACCTCTTCGCACCACTTGCCGAGAGTGAAGAGGAAGTTGCCGGTGATGAAGCGATTCCTGGCCCAGGCCTCGGTGTTGGGTGGCCCGAAATCGACCCACGGCGCCAGCGGCGAGTCGTCGCCCCCCCAATGCCGTATCCGGCTCGTGGGGACGCCCATGTCGAAGCGTCGGTGCAGCCGGCCGTCTTCGTCGTAGTGGAAGAGGGGGGCGTTGACGGTGATCAGGGGCTTCTCGCTCGGAAGCTCGGCCATCATTGCGATCAGCCGTTCGTCCCACCGGGGTTCGAACTTCATGTGCGAGTCGATCTGCAGCGTGTAGTCCTCGCCGTCCCAAAGGGCCTGTGAGATGCTGCGCGCCCAGGTACCGCCCTCGCTCGCCTCCACCGTGGTGTCGTGGAAGCGGAATCGTTCGTCCGACCGGAAGTCTTCGAGTGGAATCGGGATGCTCTCGTCAGCTTGCCAGCAGATCCCGAAGCGCAGCGCTTCGGGGTTCGCGGCCATCGAAATGGCGTCGAGCAGCGTTCGAGGCAGTTCGGGGTCGTTGTACGAGGCGATCGCGATGAAGATCGTGGGTTGCATGGAGAGGGTCGCGCCGGGGGACACATTGTGGCCTGCCTGTCAGGGCCGGTCAAACGGATGCGAGGGGCCGGCTCCCGAGGTGGGAGCATGAACGGCGAAGGCTCTTCGTCGCACGGCCTGGAGAGTCCGGTCGGCCCTGGGCGAGGCGCCGAAGAAGGTGAGCGAACGGTCTTCGTCGGAGTCGCCGGCGGGTGTGTCAGGGTCGACCTGCCCTCGAGACCGGCCTTGCAGCGAGTGAAGGCCAGACTGGGTCCGGCCGCCGGACGATCGACCGATTCGCCGATTCTGGCGCACCTGACCGTCGAGGCACTGCGACCGAAACGTTTCTCGATTCGGGAGGGATCCGAGGACCGCTCGAAGGTCGGGCTGAGAAGACTCGCCGACGTGCTCGAGGAAGAGTGCCTGAAGTGTCTGGTGCGGGAGATGCCGGATGTCCTCTGGCTCCACGCCGGTGGCGCTGTCGATGCCGACGGTCGGGCGATGATCCTTCCCGGCAAGACCGGGCGCGGCAAGAGTTCGCTGTCGGCTGCCCTGGTTCGCAACGGCTGGAAGTACCTCACCGATGAACATGTGCCGATCTCGACCGACGACATCACGACCTCCGCATTTCCCCGCCCGGCCGAGGCCCGCGAACGGGTCCGAGGCGTGGTGATCGATCTCGAAGACGAGGAATCGTTCGACGAGAACTGGCAGACCTTCCGACGCCTGAAGAAGCGTCGCTGGCGTATCCCGCTCGACAGGATCGCCGCGGGCCGGGCGCCGATCGGGGCGATCGTCTTCCCCGACTTCAGGCCCGACGTAGGGGCCCGACTGACTCCACTCAAGCCTGCGCAAGCCGCGCTTCGCTTGATCGAGAGCGCCCGCTCACCCAGCGAGCAGCGCGCCGCCGTCTTCGAGAAGGTCGCCGAACTCGTCCAGCGAGTGCCGGCCTGGGAGATCACTTTCGATCGCCTGCGCCCCGCCGTTCATCTGCTCACCGGAGAGGGCCTGATGACCCTTCCTGCAGTGAGCGGGGCGCAGACCGACTAGGTCAGGTGCAGAATCCCGGCGGTTTCGAAGCTCTCGAGTCGAGATCTCAGCTGGGGTTCGAGCTCGCCTTCCCAGGGTCGGCGCTCCTGCAGCAACGACAGGATCTCGCTGAAACTACGGACACCGTCGCAGAGGTCCCATACCATGCGGTCGGAAGCGTCCAACGAGACGCCCTCGGTCTTGCCGGGGGCGAAGACCAGCAGGCGGCCGGCGACCTTGCCTTCGATGACGTTCTCGCGCCGGCGGGGCACCGGGCCCTGGGAGGGCGCCTGGCGTTCGGCGATGAACTCGGCCAGCAGGCCGAGCAGGGCACGACCGTCGGCGGTCGAAGCGTCGGCAGGGTCGCCGTCGAAGGACAGGGGGTCTTCGCTCATGGGGTCCCACAGTTCATTGCCGTTGGTGTCGAGAACCGGTGCTCCGTAGAGAAGCAGGGCGCGCTCCCCGTTGCCGGACCCGTCCTCGGTGCCGCCGACGTCGGCAGCGAGGACGTGGACTTCGTGCCCGATGCCGCGTTCGGCCGCGGCCATCAGGTAGCCGTAGGCGATGCTGTCCTGTCGGATCTGCGAAGCCTGCGCCAGCGAATGGCGCAGCAGGCCGGTCCATTCGAGCCAGCGCGCGGCCACGGATCCGAGGTCGGAACTGTGGAGAACGTAGGGCCCCCGGACGCCCTTCTGGACGTTGGCGGGTTGGACCGAGTAGGCCTGCAGGGGAGCGAATTCCAGCCCCAGTCCGAAGGGCTGCTCGGGATCGAGGGCGAGATCCTCCCAGGCCTGACCCAGGGCGTTGCCGGGCTCGACCGAGACTTCGACCGCCGTGGTGAAGACCGCGTTGGCTGGCAACACCAGGAGCGTCGTCGGTTCGGGTTCGCTGAGCGACCACTCGAGCAGCGCGGCCGGCACGTCGTAGGCGGGGTATTCGTCCCGGAGAAAGGGATGAACGGCCCACGAGGTCGTGGCGAAGGCGCCGGCGGTTCGCCCGAGGCGGCCGACGCCCTCGCCGTTGAGAGCTCGAAGATTGACCAGCCGGCCGGACTGCTCCGCCTTGCGGAAGCTGAACTCGAGGAACTCGGCCTGCCAGGCCGATCCCGATCCGCGGGTGACGAAGAGTGTGGTGATCATGCGTCGACCGCCAGCTTCAGGTCGGCCAACGCGCCTTCGAAGTCACCCCAGCCGAAACGCGCGGTGGCCGCGGCCCGCGGTCGGGCGCGAATCCATCCGGTGACCGCGAAGCGGCTGTCGGCGAACGCCTTCGACGGGCATCCGACCGGCCGGAGTTCGTGGTACTGATCGCTCGGAAAGACGAGCAGGCTGTTGTCGTCGGGCTCGATGTCGACGAAGGCGTCGGGGACCAGATGGCGCTGTCCGTGGACGATCCTCGAGTCGAAGAATCGCAGTTCGCCGCCCGAGTACGCCTTCGGATCGGCGTGCAGGTAGTAGACCCAGGTCAGCCGCCGTCCCCGGGTGCTGTCACTGCCGCCGTCGAGATGGGCCTTGAAGTAGTGGCCATCGTTGCTGGCCGTCATCTGCGCCTCGATGTCGTCGAGCGGGAACGGCTCGAGACCGAGCCGACGCAGGGCGGCGGGCAGATACACCAGGACGCGATGGATCAGGAGTCTTGCGAGCTCGGTCCGGTGAAAGCGGTAGTTGGCCAGGTTGGTCCGTGAACCGTACTCGTTGGTGGTCGTGCCGCCGCGTTCGAACTGGCTCTCGTGATCGCAGGCCCACTGCAGGACAGCAGCGTGTTCGGCGCTCGAGAGAAAGTCGCCGACCTCGAGCCAGCGAGCCGGTCGATCGCCGTCGGGGAGCGGCTGTGTGAATGGTGCGGCCTCGGCCCTCTCCTCCGGGAGGGTCTCCACCTGGATCACCACCGGCGGTCGGGTGGTCATCGAAACCAGCTGTCGGCTCGAGAAGCTGTAGGCCATGGTTCCGCCGTCTGCAGGCAGCTGGAAGATCTTCGGCGGCTCACCGGTGGCGTCGGCGACCACGGCGGAACAGAGGTCCTGCAGGAGCTCCGACTCAGCCGGCAGGTAGACCGTGTGCTGGTGCCCCCCCTGCAGATGGAGGACGACCTCGACCTGTCGCGCGTCCTGGTCAGCCACGCTCGGTCTCCCCTGAGTCTCTCGGGACGTCTTCCTGTGACAGGTCCCAGTCCGGTGGTGCGTAGTGGACGAACATGCTGGCGTAGTACTCGCCCTTCATCGGCCACGGCCGACCGTGCTTCAGGCGCGAGCCTTCGAAGAACACCATCTCGCCCGGCTCGATCGCGACCTCGTGGGGGCGGCCCTCGGAATCCTCGATGTAGAGCGGCCATGGTTCTTCCAGATCGCTGTCCACGCAGATCGTGCCGCTGACGACGTGGGTGGCGAGCCGGTCGACGTGGTTGTAGAGGTAGCTGCCCCGTTGGTAGATGCGGATTCCGTAGCAGGCGGTGCCGACCAGTTCCATGCCGCTCCACGCCTCGTGCATCGGTCGGAGGGCTTCGAGAACCCGCTGGTTGACGGCGTGCTCTTCGTAGTAGAGCGAGCTGGCCGCCCGGGTGTCGTCGGTCTTGATGTAGTGGATCTCCTGCTCCGGGACGAAGCGGGGAGCGTTGCGTTCGAGGGTCTCCCGCATCAGTTCGTAGACCTCTTCCGGCAGCCGGACCTTCTCGAAGCCGAGGCCGAGGTAGCGAGCCACCTGCTGCTGTCGAACCGTCCCGCGGGCAAGATCCTCGGGAGTTTCGCGGATGTCCTTCATGGCGGGGAGCCTGACCCTTCGACGGCCGTCGGCGGAGCCAGAGATTGTAGCCGAAACGGGACGGCTCCACAGGTCGGTTCGCTTGCGCTGAGACGTCATCTGGCTCTCTGCTAGGATGCTCGCTCACTCAATTGGGTCGGAGGCTGAGGCATGTCGGACGAGAACAAGAGTCGCGAAGAGCTGTTGGCGGAGCTTCAGGAACTGCGTGCGGAGCTCGCCTCGGCGCGTTCGGCTTCGACGGATCCGATGGCGGAGGAAGAGGAACACTCGGGTTCCTTCGGTGACGGCGGCGGTATTTCGCGTCGCAAGGTGCTCGGTACGGCGTGGGTGGCGCCGGTGGTGGTGACCGTGGGAGCCTCGGCGCAGACCGGTTCGCCGCCGTCCGGCACGACGACGACGCTGATGCCGACGCTGTCACCGACCAGCCGACCGACGATCTCGCCGACAGTTGCACCCACCGGCGGTCCTACCACCCAACCGACGCAGTCGCCGACGTTCATGCCCACCCTGGCGCCCACCAGCGAGCCGACCGCGTGCCGACCCCCCATACAACAATATAACACGCCAAAAAGACCTACTCTACCCACTCCCCCCGTCCGCACGACGACGACGCTGATGCCGACGCTGTCGCCGACCAGCCGTCCGACGATCAGCCCGACGAACGGGCCGACCAACTCGCCGACGACGAGCCGTCCGACGGTCAGTCCGACCAACACGCCGACGAGCCGGCAGTCGCCGACGTTCATGCCGACCCTGGCGCCCACCACCAGCGAGCCGACCGTCGTGCCGACCCCCGGGCCGACCCTCGACTAATAGTCGCGCTTGACCTTCGTCTCCTTCGCCTTCCTGGCCCTTTAGGGCCTGTTCCTGGCGACTCGCCTGACCGTCGGTCGGGAAGCCCGAGGTGGCGTCTATGTGTCGGCCCCTCCTGGGATCGAGCCTCGTGCTCTACGGCTGGCACCGCCCCCCCCCCCCCCCCCCCCCCCTTCCCTCCCCGCTGCCCCCGGGTCGCCCCCCCCCGCGTATGCTCGCTGAAGTCGAGATCCCGCAGGTCGTCGGCAAGGTCACGGGCTTCCGTCGGGTGATGCTGTCTCGCAGCAGGGGAGTTCTCTTCGTCCCCGTGCCCAAGGTCGCCAGTTCGACGATCAAGCGTGTCCTCGCAAGGCAGGGCTTCGAGGAGATCAGTCTCAGGGAGGCGGTCGAGGAACAGCTGGCGCGTGAACTCTTCACGTTCACCGTGGTCCGAGACCCGATCACTCGCTTTCTGTCCGGCTACGCTGAGCTCTCCTACCGTCTGGAGGTCGGGCTGATCGAGGCGCGGGGCCAGGCCTGGGAGTCGGCGTCGCCGGGAGTCGAGAGGTTGGGCCTGTTCATCGAAGCGGTCGAGGATGGCTTCAAGAACGTCCATATCCAGTCACAGTGCAGTCTGCTCAAGGGTCTGCGCTACCACGGCCTGGGAAGGGTCGAGTTCCTCGCTCTCGACCTTCGCCGGCTCGGTGCGTCCGGGGCGTTCGACCTTGCCGAGAAGCTGCCACGGCTGCGGCGACGAAGCGCCAGGCGGGAACGTTACCTGAGCCCCGACTGGCTCGCCGAGGCCGACCTCGGGGTCGATACGATCCGCCGCTTGTCGGCGCTCTACCGCGACGACCTCGATCTCTACGCCGAAGCGAACCGCTTTCAGCGACGGTCCTCGAAGGCGTAGCCGAAGGCCTCGCAGTCCGCGGCGCACAACCCGGCCGCGAGGCGCCGGCTGGCGTCGTCGTAGAACAGCGAGTAGTGCGGGCGCTCAGGTGGGTTGGGGACGAGTTCGAGCAGCTCCAGGTCGGGTACGCCGAGACGCTCGGTGAGGGTGGCCCAGTCGTTGTCGAGGTTCTCGAAGCGACCGATGAGACTCGCCAGGGGCCGGTCGCCCCATCGCAGGCTGTCGATCTGGGGCAGGGCGGCCATGTAGGTGAAGGCACTGATCACCTGGCCTTCCGACTGGCGCCGTCGAATGCTGCGAGCGTGGTCGGCCGGCGTCGGGAACTCCTCGACCTCCTCGCGCAGGCGCGACAGCCACTGCAGCCAGTCCGCGAAGTCCGACACCACGCCCCTTCGTTTCCCGGCCGACTCGAGAGTCTCCTTGACGACGGGGTGCCGTCGCCGGCTCCAGCGGTACATGGCTGCGAGCCGGTCCCAGGGGTTGCGCACGAAACTGAAGACCAACCAGTCCGACGGCAGGTCGGCGATCTCTCCCAGTTCGGAGGCGAAGGCGTGGGGAAAGGCGTCGAGGCGGCGGCCGGGTGTGTGTCGCGCCAGCGATTCGCGGATCGTGGAGCCTCCCGATCTCGGCAGCTGAATGAAGGCCGCCCGCAGTTCGTCGAAGATCATCGTGTTTCACCGACTTCCGAGGGGAGTCCCCGAGCAGGTTGGTCCGGTCGTTGGCTCGTGACCCGCCGGCCGGCCGGGGGTTGAACTAGTCGAGGTACCACTGGTCGAAAGCCCTCATCCGTTCGATCTTGTTGTCGAGGCCGCTGGCCCAGCTGAAGTGGACCACACGGGCCTCCTCGGGGAGTCGCCCGTCAGGGTTGTGCCTGGCCGTGGACCAGTGGCCGTTCACGAACCTTCTTGGGGGCAGGACGCCGGTCAGCAGGCCCCTGCGACGCAGCGTCCCCATGACCTGGTTGACCACTTCCTGGTCGCTTCGCAGGTAGGCGATCGCGGGACTCGCCCGCACGACGCAATGCCAGGCGGCGCGGGTGATCTCGCTGTTCCTGAACAGGATGAAACCGGAGTTGTAATGCAGGGGAGCGAAGCGAGGGTTGGGGCCGTCGTCCATGAAGGCCAGGTCGAGAGCCCTGCGGCTCGCGAGGGCGATGAGTTCATCGCGGGGATCCCGCTGCCAGACCAGATCGACGTCCTGGGCCAGGACGTCGCGGCCTGTCTCGAGGACCTCCGCGGTGAAGGCGACCTGCGCCAGAACGCTTCGCACGAAGCCGTCGCGGCCGTAGTGGGAGGCCTGCTGGGGAACGAAGGCGACGCTCTCCTCGTCAAAGACGACCTCGAAGCCCAGATCACCCAGGGCGCGGTGACTGGCCTCGTCGGCGGCGAGAAAGATCGTGAACTCCCGGCTCGCGATGCCGTGGTGGTCGCAGGACGCCGCCCAGTTCCTGGCCAGGGGAAGAAATCCCTCGTTGACGACCGAGCAGACCACCAACGGTCCGCTCAGTCGGTGGCAGGCGCTTTCGACGACGGCCTGCCGATGCCTGCGACGTTGGTTCCACGCCCTCATCCACTCCTTGACGTTGTCGCGTGCCTCCTCGAAGCCCTCCTGACGGCCGATCGGCTTCGAGAGGCGGATCGGAATGATCTTCGTGAGCTCCTCGACCGAGCGTCCCTGGGCCGACGCGCGCGGTGGGTGGAGACTTTCGGGCGCCAGACGGTCGAAGCGTCGGTCCGATGCAGGCCGATGGATGACGTAGCGATTGCCCACCACCACCGCCAGATCGAGTTCGACGGCAGGCTCACGGGCCAGGGCTTCGTTCAGGTCCTCCTCGGTGATCAGTTCCCGTTCGTCCTCGAACAAGTGAAGGGCTTCCGCCGGCATGCAGAGCTCGCGTCCGAGATGCTCCCTGAGGGCCGGGAGGTCCCCGCATGTCAGTGGAACAGGGATCCGGTCACCCGACGGCGTGACCACCGTGGCTCCCGGCAGCGGCTCGTCGGAGGACGTGCTGGAGCTGCGACCGCGGGGAGCCCGATTCAGGTGGGGGAACGGCCGGTCGGGAACGGGTTCGGCGAGGAAGTCGCAAAGCGTCCTCCAGGGGTCGGGATCGGTGTCCCAGCAGACTTCGAGCAGATCCTCGGGGCGGTCCTCGAAGTAGGCCTCGACGTTCTGTCGGTGTCGGCGGTAGCGCTCCAGCATCCGCGCGCGGATCGAGGCGACCCGGTCGGGGTCGCGATCGATCCCTCCGATTCGCAGTCGCAGCCACATTTCGAGATCGCTCTCTACGGCGGCTTCGGCGTCGCGGCGCAGGGTGAGAACGAAGCGACTGCCCGGGTACCAGCCGTCGAGTTCGCGGTAGAGGTAGAGCCAGGGAGCGTCGGCGAAGGCGTCGAAGCGATCGGCCGCTTCGCGGATCTGGGCCTCGAACGGCTGCCACTGGCGGGTGTCGAGCTCGAAGTAGGCGTCGCGGTCCGACAGCAGCGGCCAGAAGCGATAGCGCGACCGGTACCCGAGGATCTCCAGGGCACGGCCCAGCGAGGTCGTACCGGTCTTGAACATGCCGACCCCGAACACCTTGCGGCGGGCGTTCTCGTTCGCGGAAACCGTCGAATCGGTGCTGGCCGCGGCCGACATCAGACGTCCGCCTGGACCCGGTCGCCGACCAGCTTCACGGCGAAGCGATAGAGCTCCATGTCGAACTCGTTGAGCCGGCGCGCCAGGTCGAGAACCCGAGGGTCGTAGATCTCGTCGACGGCAGTGTCGAATCGCGCCTCGTCGCCTCGTCGCAGGTGCCCGAGTCGAGCGTCCAGACCGGTCGTTCGCCGCAGGTACCAGCGGACCGGCGACGAGCTCAGCGATCGGGTCAGGAGCACGATGTCGAAGGCTGCGAGCGTCTTCTTTGCGACATCGAGGTGCCGGGATGTGATCGGCTCGTCGAGATCGAAGGCCGTCCCGACGCCCGTCAGCGTTCGGACGTAGTAGTTCGACGTCAGCTTCCACGTCGTCACGGACCTTCCTTTCGGTGAGCGGTGTCGTTCGAGGAAGGTCTCGAAGGGCACGGCGGCCTCGGGCCGCTGTTCCCGATCCATCTGCACCCAACGTCCCTCGTGCAGATAGAGACTGCGCAGTCGATCGATCGGATCCCGCAGCGACGTCACCGCCAGCGTTCTGTGTCCCGGAGAGCTGAGCAGCCCCAGATCGAGCGGCCGGCCTTCACTGACGGCGACCTCGAGACCGCGTTCCCTGTGAACGCTTCTCAACCAGCGCCGCAGCGACGTGCCCCCCGCCTTTCTCATGTGCAAGAGAAAGACCCGATCGTGCCCTCCCTTCAGCGGCCGAACCGGGGTCTCCTCGGAGAGGGTCGCTCGTTCGGTAGCGTCGTTGCCGTTCTTCATGCCAGGTCGGAGCCGAGAGCCGCAAGTCTAGCCCGAGCCCGGACGATGGCGATCCTTCCCGCGCTACCCAGATGCTGGCGCATCGCGAGCCTTCACCGACCCGCCGGGTTTCCCGATGTCTGGGGCCGAGGCAGGGCAACCGGCGAACCGTCGCGGCGAGTCGGCGGGCGATCCCCGCTTTGCCATTCAGAAGCCGGCCGTGGGAGAGCTTCCAGGCAACCTCAAGCGGGTTGCCGCAATCGAATCCGCGGGCAACCGGCAGGTCCTTCTTGATGTGGGAAGCGTCTGTCGAATCGTCGCAGCGCAGGACTGCGGCGCGGAGGCGTGTGTGAGCTACGTTCGGAAGCGCTTCGATCTTCGGGGCGATCCCTTCCCTACGCATGCCAGAAGTTCGCGCAAGCGAACTTCCAAGCAACCCGAAGGGTTGCCGCAACCCGAAGGGTTGCCCCCCACCTCAGGAACGGGCGAAGCCGGTGACGATATAACTCCCCGACCGGCTGTCTTTCTTCAGATTGATGATCCGGCGCCGCTGCGCTTCCTCGAGCAGTTCGGAGAACGACGAGTAGCCGAAATAGCCTTCGTTGAACGACGGCCGCTTGCGTTGCATGGTCTGCTTGATCATGGAGCCCCAAAGGACGTCCTTGTTCTCGCGCACGAGGGCCTTGATCGACTCGTTCATCAGCGTGAAGACCTCGGTTTGCTTCTTGTCGAGTCCCTCGAGTTGCGGGGCGTGCTGGTTGTCGCGCCAGATGTCCTCGTAGAAGATGAACTCGTCGCAGTTGTCGATCAGGTGCCGCGACGAGGAGTTCTTCACGCCGATTCCGATCACGTAGTTGTTGTTCTCGCGCAGTTTCGAGACCAGCGGTGAGAAGTCACTGTCGCCGGACAGCACCACGAAGGTGTCGAGGTGGTTGTTCGAGCTCGCCAGCTCCATGGCGTCGACGACCATTTTGATGTCGGCGCTGTTCTTGCCGGAATACTTCTTGTGTGGGATGTCGATCAGCTCGATCGCGGCATCGTGCAGGTCGCGCTTGAACTCGCTGTAGCGCTCCCAGTCGGCGTAGGCCTTCTTGACGATGATCTTGCCCTTCTCGCGCAGGCGCTCGAGGACGAGGTTGATGTCGAACTTCTTCTGCTCGCCGTCGCGCAGCCCGAGCACCAGGTTCTCGAGATCGCAGAACAGCGCGATGCGGCGCTCGTCGTTGTCGATGCCCGAGAACTGCTGGGTCGAGAGCAGGGCTTCGCGCAGGGCTTCGATCAGGGCGAGGGCGCCGGGTTCCATCGACACCGGCGTGCGGAGTTCCGGAAGCGGCTCGTCGATCGACTCGAGCACGGCTCTCGCCTTGCGCGGACGACGTCGGCGTCGCTTCGGTGCGTCGTCGTCCTTCGAGAGAGCCGAGCCGTTGGTGCCGACGTGATTGTCGTCGTCGCCTTCGTCGTCGAGCGATTCGGTGATGACGTCGTCGGCCGTCACGAGCGGCTCGTCTGACGCCTCCACCTTCCTGCGAGCCCGGCGCGGAGCAGCAGCCGGCGCCGCCGTTGCTTGCGCTGCTGCCGTGGCCGCAGCGGTCTCGGTTCGGGCCGCGCTCTTCGTGCGCGGTGTGCGGCGCTTGCGAGCAGTTGCCCGGGCGTCGGTGTCGGAATTGGCGTCGGAGGTGCTAATGGGATTGTTGGGGGCGGCGATTTCAGCGGAGGCGTCCGCGGTCTTGGCCGCCAGTTCGGATGAGGTCTGTTTCCACCAGGGATTCAAATGGTTCTCCAACCCCGGGTTCAGGCGCAGTGGCCGATGGGGTGAGGTGATTCAGGAAGAGAGGGGGGTGAGGGACAAGCTGGCGTGCGACGGATTGTCGTGCCGGAGTGCGATCGACGGTCCGAGAACGGGGTGGAACCGGCCGATGTCGTATGGAGCATACCCCAAGATCACGATTGGACCCTGATCGAGTTCTGCACCGGGAATCCGCCCTGCCCGTTTCGCCCTCCCCGGCGGTAGGATCGACCGATGCCGACTCGCCTCGCCCTGCTCGTCACCGGCGCCTCCGGAATGGTGCTCCCCGCACGCACGCTCTCCCGGCTCGCCGCCGAGCCCCGCGTCGATCGGATCCACCTGGTCGTTTCTGCCGGGGCGGCGAAGGTCATGCTGCACGAGGGCGGGACCACCGGCACCGCCGCCGAATCGCTGGTCGAAGCCGCCGGCCTCGACGAGGCCGGTCTCGAGAAGGTCGCCATCCACAACGATCGCGAGCTCGACGCACCGATCGCCTCGGGCTCCTACCGCCTCGCCGGTACCGCCGTCGTACCGTGCAGCGCCGGCACGCTGGGCGCCTTTGCCACCGGCGCCGCCAACACCCTGATCCGGCGCGCCGGGGCGGTGGCCATGAAGGAACGCTGGCCCTTCGTGATCGGCTTTCGCGAGACGCCCATGTCGGTGGTCCACCTCGAGAACCTGCGCCGCCTGGCGTGGCAGGGCGCCGTCGTCCTGCCGCCGATCCCGGCCTTCTACGTCGGCGGTGACACGCTCGAACGCTTCGTCGACGCCTGGGTCCTGCGCCTGATGGACCATCTCGGTCTCTTCCCCGAGGATCGCGACAACCTGCGCTGGCGCGAGGACTGGCTCGGCACCGCAGGGGACGGATCGTCCTCGACCGACTCAGGAGAAGAGCCCTCGTGAGCGCGGTCCGCAGCCTGCGGGTGACGCTCGAGATGATCAAGATCGAGCACACCCTCTTCGCCCTGCCCTTCGCCTTTCTCGGCATGGTGCTGGCCGCCGGGGGCTGGCCGAGCTGGCGCACCGTCTTCTGGATCGTAGTCGCCATGGTCGGCGCGCGCAGTGCGGCGATGGCCTTCAACCGCCTCGCCGATCGCCACATCGACGCCGACAACCCTCGCACGGCAGACCGCGCCTTGCCGGCCGGGGAGCTCAGTGCCTCGGCGGTCGTGGTCTTCATCGTCGCGAGCCTCGCCCTGCTGGTCATCGCCGCCTGGCAGCTCAACCCGCTCGCCCTGAAGCTGTCGCCGGTGGCGATCGCCGTCATCCTCGCCTACTCCTACACCAAGCGCTTCACGGCTCTCTGTCACCTGGTCCTCGGTCTCGGCCTGTCGGGAGCGCCGCTCGGCGCCTGGATCGCCGTGCGCGGCGACGCCGAACCGACGCCGCTGCTGCTGGCCGGCGCGGTGCTCTGCTGGGTGGCGGGATTCGACGTCCTCTACGCCCTCCAGGACCGCGAGTTCGACCGCACTCGCGGACTCCATTCGATCCCCGCCGCGGTGGGAGTGACAGGAGCACTGATCGTTTCGGCCCTGTTGCACGGCGTCATGCTGGCGCTGCTGGCGATCCTTCCGGCGGTCTATCCGGGACCGATCGGCGCCGGCTATCCGATCGGCTTCGCCGGCTGCGTGATGCTCATTTCCTGGCAGCACTGGGTGCTTCGCCCCAACGACCTTTCGCGCCTCGATGCGGCCTTCTTCCAGGCCAATGGAGTCCTCGCGGTGTGGCTCTTCGTGACCACCACCGTTGGTATACTCCTGCGGTGACGAACGTCGTACCGAGCCTCGATCCGCGCACCTTCCCGCGCGATCTCCAGACGCTGGCCGCCAAGGTCGAAGCCGGCGAGCGTCTCGACGCCGAAGACGCGCTGTTGTGTTTCGAGACCCCGAAGGTCCTCCACCTCGGGCGACTGGCCAACGTCGTGCGTCGGCGCCTGCATGGCGACAAGACCTACTTCAACGTCAACCGCCACATCAACCCGACCAACGTCTGCGTCTACACCTACAACTGCAAGTTCTGCAGCTTCGCCGCCATGAAGGGCGAAGACCACGCCTGGCAGATGACCCATGAAGAGGTCTACGAGCACGCAGCACAGCAGGGCGGCAACGACGTCACCGAGTTCCACATCGTCGGCGGCCTGCACCCCGACCTGTCGATGGGCTGGTACGAGGAGATGCTGCGCGGTCTCAAGCAGCGCTTCCCGAAGGCCCACCTCAAGGCCTTCACCGCCATCGAGATCGGCTGGTTCGCCCACATCGAGAAGATCTCGATCGCCGAGGTCCTCGAACGGTTGCGCGCCGCCGGCCTCGGTTCGTTGCCGGGCGGCGGAGCCGAGATCTTCGACAGCGAAGTGCGCGAGATCATCTGCGACGGCAAGCTCGACGCCGACGAGTGGATCGACGTCCATCGCATCGCCCACAAGATGGGCATCCGCTCGACCTGCACCATGCTCTACGGTCACGTCGAGAAGCCCGTCCACAAGGTCGACCACCTCATGCGGCTGCGCGACCTGCAGGACGAGACCGGCGGCTTCAACGCCTTCATCCCGCTCGCCTACCACCCCGAGAACAACTACATGGGGCTCGAGTACCACACCTCCGGCTCGAGCGACCTGCGCCACCTCGCCGCCTCGCGCCTGATCCTCGACAACATTTCGAACATCAAGGCCTATTGGGTGATGATCACCCCGAAGCTAGCCCAGGTCGCCCAGTCGTTCGGCGCCAACGACATGGACGGCACCGTGGTCGAGGAGAACATCTATCAGATGGCCGGCTCGGTTTCGGGCATGGCCATCGACCGCCCCGAGCTCGAGCGGGTGGTGCGCGACGCCGGCTTCGAGCCGGTCGAACGCGACACTCTCTACCAGGAGCAGCCCGCGGGCGCCGCCCTCTGAGGGGTGGCCGTGGGGAGAGCAGCGTGGCCGAGACCCTGCCCTTCCGCTACCTCGCCGTAGACGGTCCGATCGGAGCCGGCAAGACCACGCTGGTCGAGCGCCTCGCCTCGCGCTTCGACTCCACCAAGATCCTCGAAGACATCGAGAACCCCTTCCTCGGCGACTTCTACCGCGACGTCGCCGGCGCCGCCTTCCAGACCGAACTCTACTTCCTGCTGTCGCGCTTCAAGCAGCAGCAGGACCTGGTGCAGCCCGAACTCTTCTCGCGTCTGCTGCTGTCGGACTACGCCTTCCAGAAGAACCGCATCTTCGCCTACCTCAACCTGACCGACGACGAGCTGCTGATCTTCGACAAGCTCTTCCTGATGCTCGAGCCGCAGGTCCCGAAACCCGACCTCGTCCTCTACCTGACCGCCGACCTCGACACCTGCATGAACCGCCTGCGCCGGCGGCGCATGAAGGAAGAGAAGACGATCTCCGAAGGCTACGTCGCCGAACTGATCGACGCCTACAACCACTACTACTACCACTACAACGCCTCGCCGCTGCTGGTCCTGGACACCCGCCATCTCGACATCGTCCACAGCGACAAGGACTTCGAGGAACTGGTGACGCAACTGCGTCGCCCGATCCGCGGCACCCAGTACTACGTGCCGCTCGGCGCCAATCGCTGAGACGGGCGGCGCGTGGACGGCCCCGCGGTCGCCCGTGGGCGAGACAGCGGGTGGTCCGGCCTCAACGCGAGACTCAGGGGCGATCCGGCGTCCGTCGCGGGCCGAGGTCGGGGGCGCTCGGGGGCGCCTCGTCGTTCCGAGTCGCCTGGATCACGCTCATCGCCGTTGCGATCATGCCGGCCACGTCGCCCACGTTGGTGGGTAGCAGCGTGGTCGTACTGGTCCTGGCGAGCAGGCCGAACTTCTCGATGTAGTCCTCGGCGACGCGCAGCTGCATCGCCTGCAGGCCGCCGGGAACGCTGACCGCCGCGGCCACTCTCTCGAGGCCCTCGGCGGTGGCGTCGGCGACCGCACGGATGGCGGCAGCTTCGCCGTCGGCCTCGTTGATCTGGCGCTGCTTGGCGGCTTCCGAGTCCTTGATGACGCGCTGTTTCTGGCCCTCGGCCTGATTGATCGCAGCGTCGCGCTCGCCCTCGGACGTCAGGATCACGGCGCGCTTCTCACGCTCGGCGCGCATCTGCTTTTCCATCGCCGCCAGCACATCGGTGGGCGGAGTGATGTTCTTGATCTCGTAGCGCAGCACCTTGATGCCCCACGGGTCGGAGGCCTTGTCGACCTCGTTGACCACCTGGATGTTGATCGTGGTCCGCTCCTCGAACGTGCGATCGAGGTCGATCTTGCCGATCTCCGAGCGCAGCGTGGTCTGGGCCAGCTGGGAGATCGCGAACAGGTAGTCGCCGACTCCGTAGGAGGCGCGGCTCGGGTCCATCACCTTGAGGTAGAGCACGCCGTCGACGCCCACCTGGACGTTGTCGCGCGTGATGCAGATCTGCTCGGGAATGTCGATCGCGGTTTCCTTCAGGTTGTGGCGGTAGCGGATCGCGTCGACGAACGGCAGCAGGATGTGGAACCCCGGCTCGAGAGTCTGGTGGTACTTGCCGAGGCGCTCGACGACGTAGGCGTTCTGCTGCGGCACCACCACCGCCGTCTTGGCGAGAACCAGGACGACCAGGGCGGCGATGGCGACGAAGATGATGAGAGGACCCATGGCTAGCTCCTTCTGACCTTGAGTTTCAATCCGTCCGTGCTCTCGACCAGCACTCCCGTCGTTCCCATGTCGAGATCCTGCGAGCCGACGTTGCGGGCCGTCCAGCTCGTGCCGCGAAGCTCGACCTTGCCTTCTGCACCGGCGGCCAGAGGTTCGGTCAGGTGGACCTCCTGGCCCACCAGCGAGTCGAGATCGGAGGGCTTCGGCCCCTGGGCCATCCAGCGCAGGATCGGCTTGCGCAGGGTGACGAGCGAGATCAGCGACAGGCTCGAGAACAGCAGCCACTGAAACCACAGCGGCCCGCCGAGACCGAGCGCCGAGAGCACGCCCACCAGCAAGGCCACCGCTCCGAAGAAGGCCAGCACCACGCCGCCTGGGATCACCAGCTCGGCGCCGATCGCGACCAGCCCAATCAGAATCCACATCCACCAGGTCATCGGCTCTCCCTTTTGAGAGCCATCTTAGCGAGTCTGCGCCTGGCTGCTCCTCTGGAGCCGCAGGCGGGGTGACGCCGACCTGCGCTCGAGCGGCACACGAGGCTCGCGGCCTGGGTGGGGTCGCGACCCCATCCGATCGTCGTGGAAGCAGCGACTACCAGGCGTAGACGTAGGCCGCGAACGGCCCACTCATCGAGAACTGACTCACCAGGTAGTCGTCGTTGAGTTCGATCTCCATCTGCCGATAGCCGAACAGCAGGTTGGAGTGGCCCTTCTCTCCGAGCGTGACCCTCAGCGCCGCGAGCGCGTTCCACAGGAGATCGGCCTCGCCGCCGCCAATGTCCGCCCGGACCGTGATGCCGATGTGTCGGGTGAAGGAGGTGTTGAACCGGCCCCCGATGTAGGGGGCGAGGACGGACGAATCGGCCGCTTGAATCCGGTTGGACGAACCGCTGCCGCCCCCCAGTCCCGGCAGCGTGAGCGTGAGCCGGTCCCCGATCTCGACGTACCGAATGCCGGCGATCAGGTCGAAACCCTGCCCGCCCGTCGGACGCCAGAAGCCGCCGACCTCGTAGATGCTCAGGTCGACGACCAGGTCGAGGCGTACACCCGGAAGCGAGGGGTGGAGAACGAAAGTCTGGTTCTCGGCCAGCTCGATCAGCTCGATGTCGCCCAGAATCCCGAACTGCCCTCGATGCGCCTCGAAGTGCAGGGCGACCGCCGTCTCGATCTTGTCGATCAGGTCCTTGAACTCGGCATCGATCTCCTTGGGCCCGACGTCGACGCTGACATTGCTGGCCCAGAGATAGAGCCCGAGATCGAACTGCCAACCATCATCGGTCCCCTCAGTGTCATCAGCCAGAACCGGTGCACCAGCCAGCAGTGCGAGTACGGCGAAACAAAGCAACGAACGGATCATCGGAGAGCTCCCCAGGAAGGTGGCCGGAACACCAGAGCGCCAACCGACCCCAAGCCTGTCAGACTTACCCCGTGTTGGGGGGGTTCACGCATTCAAGAAGAGCTCCCGAAGGGCATCGAGAACCCGCAGAATGACAACCACCGTCCCCCGATAGAGAACTTCCCCAGAGCAGAAGTTCGCGAAGCGAACTTCCAAGCAACGCGAAGCGTTGCCCCCGACCGGCCCCCTCCGACCATGATCAGATTCTCATCAGACCAATTCGAAGCGCTCGTCCAGCAGGTGCTCGACGAGGTTCCCGAAGATCTGCTCGAGGCTCTCGAGAATGTCGTCGTGACCGTCGAAGACGAACCGACGGCGGACGACCTCGAAGCCGTCGGTCTCGGCCCCGACGATCTCCCCTTCGGCCTCTTCCAGGGCTGCCCCATCACCGAGCGCGGTCTCGAGCTCTCTGGCGCCCTCCCAGACCGGGTCGTGATCTATCGACTGCCCCTGCTCGAAGCCTGCGAGAGCCGTCGCGAGCTGCTTCGGGAGGTCCGTGCCACGGTCATTCATGAGCTAGGACACTACTTCGGCTTTGAAGAGCACGAGTTGCCGTAGCGCGGCCGTGGATCGTACCCAATCTCGCGGAATGCTCGTCGAGTCCCGTGTGCGAGGTAGCTCCGCTACCTCTCCGTGGGCCTCTCCTGCGCTCCCACGATCTCGGGCACGCTTCACGGCCTTCAGGTTTCTGGTCTTCCCCGCTTGTCTCGGGGCTCTGGTGAGACCCATTGGCGAGCGAAGGGAAGTCAACGTCGTCTCGGTTTTTGGGGCGGCGGTCGCTACTACTTGGAGACCCCAAGTATCTCGATCCCAGTCTCTAGTGGGGCTTCTCTCGGTTTAGCTCGGCATTCTCCCCTGGTTCCATGGTGATCAAGCCTCTTCCATCAATGGAACTTCGCTTG
>CALOFD010000044.1:0-9597 GCA_942492505.1 Thermoanaerobaculia bacterium | reverse complement strand
GGTATTGAGCAGGAGTTCCTCGGCGGCCGTCCGGGTAGAAGAGTTCGTAGGTCGTGGCGACAGCCCGCAGATGGGCGTGGGGCCACATGGCCAGCAGGTAGGCGTCCTCTTCGAAGATCTTGGCGGCGCCGACCTTCCAGGATTCCTGCTGCGGCGGGATCTCGAACGACAGATTGCCGATCGCGTCGTAGACCGCCTTGTGCTTCACCGGCTCACGGGCGAAGAAGAAGCCCAATGAGGAGTTGTCGGTGAATCCGGTGCCGGGGCCGGCTTCCTTGTTGTAGTGCATCGAGAACGAGATCCGCGAGCCCTTCTTGAGGAGTTGGGCGAAGCCCTCGGGCAGGAAGGTCGGTTCGGCGCCCAGGGCGATACAGCCCAGGCCGTTGGCGGAGAACTTGCCCGCCGCGAGCGGGTCACGGTGTTCGCCCGGTCCGTAGGCGCTGGCGCACATGTGGTGCACGTTGGGGCCGCCGACCCGGAACTCGAAGCCCTGGATCCAGGTGTCCTCTGCCAGCTGTTCGTCGGTGAGCTGGACGCTGAAGCTGTATGCCGATGTTCGGGATGTCGTCTTCGACGAAATACGGCTCCGGCAGATGGACGATCAGGTCCGGCTCGCCGACCGACCAGCCCGCGGTCTGGTCCTCGGTTCGGGTTGCAGGAGCCGGTGCCTCGGAGGGATCCCCGGCCGGGGCGCCGAGGCGAACCCAGTCGACGACGGTGGTGATCTGGTCTTCGCTCAGGACTCGTTCGTCGTGGAACTGGCCGCGCGTGTGCTCGGTGGCGAACCAGGGAGGCATTTCGCGGTTCTGGACCTCGCGGGCGATCGACTTCGCCCACGGTCTCACCTCGTCGTAGCTCTGCAACGACATCGGGGCGAACATGCCACCGAGGTTCTGCGCCAGCGGTCGGTGACAGCTCTCGCAGTTCTCCTGCAGGATCGGGGCGACGTCACGATAGTAGGTGACGTCGGCGGCGCCGGCGGGCAGGGCGAGAACGAGGAGCAGGGCGAGAGTGAGCAGGGACTTCATGGCGAGTCCTCCGTGGCTTCGATGGGAGTTGGTCCGATAGTTTACGTCATTGCGCAAGGCCGGCCTCGGTATCCGCCGTCGATTCGTGCGGTCGAGACTGCGAGCAGAAGAACGGAGCCGAGACGGACAGCGAGAGGACGCTGCTGAAAGTTGGCACCACGATGCTCTCCTGCGGGTTTCAGGGATTCGCCCGACTCTTCAACGGACCTCGAGGGTCCTGGCCGGTGATTCCGCGCGCGACTGGTTGTGGTGCCTGGAGCGCTCGTTCCAGTCCACGGGGCGCAGTTGCAGAACGTCGAATCGAGACCGACTTCCTTCCGCTGCGAGCCGTGGCTCGACGATTGCGAGCCTCGGCTCGACGATTGCGAGCCTCGGCTCGACGATTGCAGGAAGTCCACGGGTCGGATCGAGGGGATTCTCTCCTCCTACGACGATCGAGAGCTCCAGGGTCTGTCCGGCCCACGGGCCCAGGTCGAGAACCGTCTCCTTCCAGCCGGTTCCCCGGTCGACGCCCGACGACTGGACCGTGTCAGCCAGCAGCGGGGTCGCCGGTGCACCGCGTTCGCGGACCTCGAAGGTGACCGGTCCCCGTACTCCGGGTTCGAGGCCGTAGAGAAGAACCAGCTTCGCCTCGTCCTGCACGTCGATCGTCAGGTCGAATCCTCCTCCTCGCAGCAGGCGGTAGCCGAGTTCGCGACGACCCGCCAGGGAGATGGGGTGCGCCCGAGGCAGCCAGTCCTGGAGCTGCTCCTGCGTGACCGTGGCCTTCTCGGCTCGAATCGCGAGGATCCGGCTCGCCGACTCCCGGCTGCGAGACCATCGCAGCCGCATCCAACGTTGCTCGCCCGACCAGGCTGGAAGACCCGCGAGATCGAAGCGCAGCTCGGTTTCGGTCGTCGAGTGGGGGAGAGTGGAACGCTCGTCGTCGAACTCCCGGCTGTCGTCGGTCCAGGAGAGATCGGCCGACAGGTCTTCGAGTCCTTCACCGACCACCACCAGCTCGTCGACCTCATCGGAGGAGAGGAAGACCGGCCACTCGATGATGTCGTCGAGCCCTAGCAGGGCGACTGCCATCCGGGTCGCAGACGATCACCGACGAGTCGCGCAGCTTCCAGAGATCCTCGCCGGTACCGCAGCCGGGTACCCAGGTTCGATCGATCGAACTCCCCAGGATGGGCCGCGGCCTTCATGGTCGTTCGAGGTCGGGACGGGCAGTCGGGGTCAGCGCCGAGCAGCCGCACAAGCAGCACCGCCGGGTGGCGCAGAGAAGCGGCCATGGACTTCCGCATTGGCGGATGGTAACCGGTTGTCGCTGGTGCGGGTTGTTGCCAGCCATTGCGAGGCTCCACGAGAGGCGTAGAATCTGCTCATGAAACACCGAACTTGTTCTGTCCAACGTGCTGGCCGTCGCCACCGTCCTGATTTGCGCGCCAGTGCCTTGCGCCGATGAATACGAGGCGCCGCGTACCGCCCGATGGCAAGCCTGACTTGCAGGGTGTGTGGACCAACTCCTTCCTGACCAGGTTGACGCGTGGGAGCGAGTCTTCCCCGAATCTGGTGCTGACGCCTGAGGAGGCCGCCGAGGCTGCCGGCGGGCATTTTCACAACGTTCGAGCGGCCGCAGGACCTGGAACTCAGCGATGGCGACCGCGGTGCCCCGGAAAAGGTGGAGCGTCTCCCTGGTGTCAGCAACTACAACGCCTTCTGGGTCGATCCGGGCTCGCGGTACGGGATCGGTCAGCGGTGAGATCCGGGCGTCGTGGATCGTCGATCCCGACGGCCAGATGCCCATGACGGACGCTCCGGGAGGAGTTGAGCGCGCGTCGTGGTCTGCGCCTGGAGCGCGAGGGCCCGAGGCGATGTCACTGGGGGAGCGCTGCCTGATCGGCTTCGGTGGTACCGGTGGGCCACCGATGAACAACGTGCTCTACAACAACTACTACGAGATCGTGCAGACACCCGACGCCGTGATGATCCTGACCGAGATGGTCCACGATGTGAGAGTCGTCAGGATCGATGGCGACCATCTTGAATCTGATGGTCGCATGTGGCTTGGCGACTCGATCGGCCACTGGGAGGGCGACACCCTGGTCGTCGAGACGCGCAACTTCCATCCAGAGCGCGCGGTCAACGGACCGTTCTACTTACTCCGACGAAGCGCCGCGTGGAAGAACGTTTCACGCGCGTCTCCGACGAGCAGATCTTCTACGAGTTCACGGTCGACGATCCGAAGCACTACACGCAGCCGATTCGCGGTGAGATGAGCTTCACCAACGGCGGCGACGCGAAGATCTACGAGTACGCGTGCCACGAGGGCAACTACGGTCTCGGCGGCATCCTGCGTGGCGCTCGCTTCGACGATTCCCAGGGCGAGCTGGCCGATCCGGATACGCTGCGCGACGAAGGCGCGTCGGGCGACGTCTAGACCGATGACGCCCACGCGAGGGACGCACGGCGACCGCCGATGCACTCGGAATCGTCGTCGGCGACATGGCCGCGGCGGTCACCTTCTACCGCCTGCTGGGCCTCGAGTTCCCTGACGGGGCCGAGAGCGAAGGCCATGTCGAGGCGACGCTGCCGGGCGGCACCCGATTCATGCTCGACTCGGAGGAGGTCGTCAAGAGCTTTCACGAGTCGTGGACCGCGCCCGGTTCGGGCGGCCGCATCGGACTCGCCTTTCTGTGCGCCAGCGCGGCCGAAGTCGACGAAGCGCACCGCAGCATCGTCGCCGCCGGTTACCGCTCGAACCTCGAGCCCTTCGACGCCTTCTGGGGCCAGCGCTACGCCTCGGTATTCGATCCCGACGGCAACAACGTCGACCTCTTCGCCGCGCTCTGAGGGGCGTGGATTTCGCCTGCTCCAGGCGGAGTGGCGCCGATCTTCGCGGATGTGCAGAATGGGCGTCTGGTTGGGTGAGTGAAGGGAGTATCAGCAGCATGAACCAAACGGCGACTCGAAGAGGTTTCCTGAAGGGCGCGATCGGTCTGGGCCTCGTGGCCTCGCTGCCGCGAAGTGCCTTCGCGCTACAGGGGCATGCAGTCGTGGCCGACGAGGCGTGGGCGAGCGTTCTGGACCTCGGCGATCGCACCTGGGGCGTGATCTCGAAACCGCTCGAGGGCTCCTTCGTCACGACCTGCAACGGCGGAGCGATCGCCGGACGGGAGCGGGTCCTGGCCTTCGATGGCTACAACCAGGACGAGGGAGCGGCGTGGGTCGGGCAACAGATCGAGGCTCTCGCCGGTCGATGGCCCACCGACGTCGTCCTGAGTCACCATCACGGCGATCACGTGGCGGGCGTGGGTGGATTCGCCTCCGGCGGACATGAACCCCAGCTATGGCTGACGCAGGCGATCCGGGATCGACTCACGAATGCCGAGGGCGCGGCCGCTGCGCTGCTCGAGAAGGCCAACATCCTGTCTCCGACCGAGTCGACCGAACTCGACCTCGGCGGTCGCACGGTCGTGCTGACTCCGACCTCGGGTCACACACCGAGCGACATCGTCGCGCGGGTCGACGATCGGGTGACCTTCTGTGGTGACCTGGTGTGGAACGACCTCTTTCCCAACTACATGGATGCGATTCCGACCGAGTTGAGCCGGTCGGTTGCGGCGATCGTCGGCGACGCCGCCACGATTCGGGTTCCCGGCCACGGCCCCTTGCCCGACTCCGCCCGCCTGCGTCAGTTCCAGGCGGTCCTGGATGCGATCGAACGGCAGGGACGTGCTTCCTTCGAGGCCGGTCGGACTCCCAGCGAGGCTGCTGCCGGCTTCACCCTGCCCGAGTCGGTCGGCTCGTGGGTGCTGTTCAACCCGAGGTACTTCGAAACCGCCTTCACTGCCTGGCACCGCGAACTCGCCGGCTAGGCGCGGGGTCGGCAGGCTCGCTGCCTGCCGCGCATCGCCTCTCCGGCGAGTGGCCCTGCCGAACGTAACCAACTGGTAAATCCCTCCACCTGCGGGGCACGGTGTGGAGATCGCAGCGTTAGAATCTGCCCTGAGTACCGTCCCTTCTCTTTCCCGGCCGGCCCTTCGAACCCCTCCGAATCTGGAGTCCCCATGAAGACCTTGCGCTCGTTCCTCGTTCTGTCCGTGCTCGTGTCCCTGCTGGCGCCTGCGGCGCTCTTCGCCGCCTCGGGCGACTGGTCCGGGTGGGGAGGTCCGAACGGTGACTTCTCGACCTCCACCGACCCCGGTCTGGCGACCGAGTGGGGAGCGGAGGGACCGAAGGTGCTGTGGACCCAGGCTCTCGGCGACCACGGGCACTCGTCGATCGTGGTCGAGGGAGAGACGCTCTACACGAGCTTTCGACGCGGCGACGAAGACGTGACCCGGGCCGTCGACGTGGTCTCGGGCGAGATCCGCTGGGAATCGTCCATCGAGGCCCCGCTGCCCGACAACTGGCAGGCCGACTTCGGGCCGGGGCCGCACTCGACGCCGCTGGTCGCCGGCGACCTCGTGATCTCCGCCAGCGCCAACGTTCGGATCACGGCGTTCGATCGGTCGACCGGCGAGCAGCGCTGGCAGCGCGACCTCATCGAAGAGGAGGGTGTCAACTTCCCACCCCGCGGATACGGCCCGAGCCCGCTTGGCTGGAACGATCTTGTGATCGTCAACGGTGGCGGAGAAGGGCAGGGCCTGATCGCCCTCGAACGATCGACCGGCAGGACCGTCTGGAAGGCCGTCGACGGCAACGGCGGCTATTCGTCGCCGACCCTGATGACTCTCGACGGCGTCGAGCAGGTGGTGGCCGCCCTCGGTCCGAAGCGCGCCGGCGTGGTGCCGGCAACGGGTGAGCTCCTCTGGGAACTGGATCTTCCCGACACGGCTGCCACCACGATGTCGACTCCGATCCAGGTCGGACCGAATCGGATCTTCACTTCTTCGGCCTATGCCGACGGCAGCCGCGTCATCGACGTCAGCCGCGAGGGCGGCGTGTGGAAGGCCGAGGCCGGCTGGTACACCCGCAAGATGCGGATCATGCACGGCACCGTCGCCCACTTCGACGGCTACGTCTACGGGTCGAGCGGCGACTTCGGGCCGACGTTCCTCGCCGCAGTCGATCTCGATACCGGAGACGTGACCTTCCGCCAGCGAGGCTTCGCGAAGGCGAACCTGCAGCGCATCGGCGAGTACGTGCTGATTCTCGACGAGGACGGCGTGCTGGCGATCGGTCGTCCGTCGCCGGAGGGGATCGAGATCCTCGCCGAGCATGCGGTCCTCGACGGAGTCTCCTGGTCGACGCCGACGTTGGTGGGAACCACGCTGCTGGTTCGCAACCGCGAGTCGATGGCCGCACTCGATCTCGCCGCCTACAGCGGCTCCGGGTCCGGCGCGGGCGATCGGGTCACCGAAGCCGAGACCCCGGACGCCTTCGAACGAACGGCGGGTGGACTGTCGCTGGTGGTTCCGCCCGAGCTGCTCGAATCGAATCTGCCCTACTACGTCTTCCCGCACGAGGACGAACAGGTGGTGGTCAGTTCCGACGCGCCCCTGCAGCGCAATCGCTTCATCTCGTCCTACTCCGTCGGATTCCTGGTGGCGCCCTTCGACCTCGACTCCGAAGAGGCTCGGCGCCAGCCCATCCTGGGCGGTGCCGTGCGGATCCCCATGCACAGTCTGACCGGTGGCTCGAGCTTCCTGCGCGGGCTCCTGTTCGGAGGCGAGGGCTTCGACATCGACACCCATCCCGAGATCCTCGTGACCTTCAAGAGCGCCCGCGATGTCGTTGCGCTGCCGAGCGACGATCCCAATCGCCGCGAGTTCGACCTCAATGCGACGGTCGAGGTCCAGGGCAACGGTCGCACCTTCGAGGTCGAGGCCCCGATCCACCTCGTGTTCCAGGCTGCCACCATGGACGGCATGAACCGCTACCCGGGAGACCTGGCGGTGGCGACCACCAGCTTCGAGATCGAGGCCAGTCAGCTGGGCGTCGACGTTCCACCGCCGTTGCAGGTGATCATCGCGCCGACCTGGACCGTCGATCTCTACCTCGGCATGACCACCGTGCCGCCCGACAAGACGCTCAATCCCGCCCAGTCCCAGGAGCTGACCGACGCGGTGAATCGCTACCGCGTACTGGCTCGCGATCTCGGTGACGATCTCGGTGCGTATCGGCACTTCGAGGCCGCGCTCGAGGCCTTCGCCGATGACGCCGAGGCCAACGAGCGCCTCAGCCAGGCGGTTTTGCTCTCGCCGGGCATCCAACGTCGCAACCTCGGCCTGGCGCTGCGCGCGTCGCGCCGGGCAGTCGAGTTGAGCGAGCGCCGGGATCCGATGAAGCTCAACACCCTGGCGCGGGTGTTGTTCGAGCGCGGCGACGTCGACGAGGCCGTCGAGGTGCAGCAGGAAGCCGTCGCTCTCGTAGGGGACGGCCCCAACAAGGTCGCTCTCGAGGCCAATCTGGATCGTTACACTTCGGTCCGCTGAAGTCGTCGGGTCGGCTCAGTGCCGATGGCCGTGCTCGGGGTCGTCGGCATGGTCTTCATAGTGCTGGCGCAGCAGATCCCTGCCGTAGTCGTTGCCATTGGGAGTCCGCACCACCGAATGGACGTGGTTGCGGGTCGGGGTCCGTGAACCGGTCCGGAACGCGATCGGGCCCTGATGGTCGAACTCGATCAGGATCACCGGACTCTGGATCCGGTAGTAGAAGACGTCCTCGTCGCCTACGCCGCCCACCCAGGCGAACCAGGTGTCGTCGAGGTGTTCCTCGATCCTCTCCATCCAGACCGCAGCGTGGCGATGCCTCAGGTTCCCGACGTACTCGCCGATCACCTCGATGAGGAGTCCGATCTGGTCGGGGCGCAGATCGCCGACCTGCAGGCCGGCGTAGTCCAGGATCAGGTTGTCGTTGTAGGCCTGTACGAGGGCGTTGCCGCCGGTCTTCTCTGACGCCAGGGTGGCGATGGATTGCTGGTCCGGGGTCAGCGAGCGCATGAAGGCCAGCCCCTTGTCCTGCTCGGCCTGCATCACCTCGACGCCGACGTAGTTGCCGCTGCCGATCACCGGTTCCGAACCCATGAACGGGGGCGTCGCGACGACCTGATCGCCGAGCACGAAGCGTTGATGACCAGGTGGTGGCCGTCGAGTTGCCAGCCCCAGGGTTCTGCGGCGGAGGAGCTGACCCATGAAGGTCAGGTAGTAGAACTCGTCGCCGTACTCGTCGTGCTTGTCGACCAACTCAGCCAGGTGCTCGTTGAGTGCCATCACGTTGCGGGTCTTCTGCACTCCTTGGGCACTCAGGCTCGCGTTGAAGAGCGCGAAAGCAAGATCGCGCTGCCGGTCGGTCATCTCGCCAAAAGACACTCCCTGGCGCGGCGCGCGGTGGATGTTGTGCCAGGTGCGCCACTCAATGTCGTCGGCGGCGTAGAGGCGATCGACGCCGCATGGTCGCCGGTCAAGGCCGAAAATTCCGTGAAGCGCTCGGTCGCCTTCGCGGATGGGCTCGGTTGAGACTCCAGTTGCCTCGATCGTGTAGAGGCCGGGAACGAGATCCCCGTCCGTTGAAACGCCACGGAAGGGTTCGGAGAGCGGTGTCCCGACGGGCGGTTGGGCGAGCAGGCCGCTGGTTGTCATGAGCCCCACGGCTGCAGTGAGGGAAAGGGCTAGCCTGAGGTGGCCTTGTAGATTCATCTCAACTCCGTCTGTCGAAAGGGTTGCCTGGGTACGAGAACTCGTTGCGCTTGGAGTAACCACCTGGGCCTCGTCGGTGCGCAACGCGGTCAACGCGGCGAAGATTGGACAGTTGGCACCAGAGGGTCTTTCGACTCTCGCCGCGCTGACGGACCGCTTGACCAATTGGTGCCTTATCTCATGGACCCTTGGGTCCACCGTTCAGCCGAAGTTCATCACCATGAAGCAGAGCTTGTTGCCGTCGAGGTCGCGGACGTACGCGCCGTAGAAGGCGTCGGGAATCCGGTCTCCAGGCGGGCCTTCGTCCGTGGCGCCGAGCTCGATGGCCTTGGCGTAGAGCTTGTCGACGCCTTCCTTCTGAGCCGCCGGGGATCGCGATCATGCAGCCGTTGCCGGGCGTCTGGGGCTGCTCGTCGTAGGGGATGCAGACGGAGAGCATCGACTCGCTGCCGTCGAGGTTGCCGAAGAACTTGATCCGGTCCATGCCGAAGAGCAGCTTCGCGCCGATCTCTGCGAGAAGTGCCTCGTAGAAGGCGACGGCGCGGTCCATGTCCTGGGTGCCGATGGTCGTGTAGCCGATCATGGAAAGAATCTCCTTGGTCGTTCAGGTTCGAATCCGGAACATTCTAGGACGGACTCTGCGGGAAAGCTCCGAAAGTCGGTCAGCGCAGTCGAACGGCGACCAGGGCGAGGGCGGCGAGTGTTCGTGTGTGCTTCATGGAGTTGGTGGCTGGAAAGCCTATCGCGGCGTCGTTCGCCTCACTGGCGGGTGGCGGTACCGACTGCTATCTTGCCGATCTCTCCACCAGAATTCCGATGACGCCCCTTTCCGTACTCGATCTGTCTCCCATCGCCGAGGGCTCGACGGCCTCCGATGCGCTACGCAACTCGCGAGATCTCGCCCGCCACGCCGAGAGCCTCGGGTTCCGACGCTTCTGGTT